>DATCYF010000019.1:0-1532 GCA_036570425.1 Rhizorhapis sp.
GCGTGTCCGCCGTCAGCACCAATGGCACAGATTTGAGGTTGTGATTTAAGGAGGATTTGGGCTTCGTCGTAGTGACGAAGGAACGAAGATGAAGCCCAAATCCTCCTATTCAAAATCGCCGTCGAAGGCCCCTGCGGAGCAGGTGGTGAAGGATATCCGGCGGCAGACCCGGCGGCACTTCTCTGCCGAGGACAAGATCCGCATCGTGCTTGAAGGCCTTCGCGGCGAGGACAGCATTGCCGAGCTGTGCCGCAAGGAAGGCATCGCGCAAAGCCTGTACTACACCTGGTCGAAGGAGTTCATGGAAGCGGGCAAGCGCCGCCTGGCGGGCGACACTGCCCGTGCCGCGACCACCGGCGAGGTGCAGGATCTGCGCCGCGAAGCGCGTGCCCTGAAGGAATGCGTGGCCGACCTGACACTCGAAAACCGTCTGCTGAAAAAAAGCATGATCGCGGATGGGGGCGACGACGAATGAGGTATCCCGCATCCGAAAAGCTCGAGATCATCCGGATCGTCGAGCAGTCGCACCTGCCCGCCAAACGCACGCTGGACAAGCTCGGCATCGCCCGCCGGACGTTCTACCGTTGGTATGACCGTTATCTTGGGGGCGGGCCGGAAGCGTTACAGGATCGGCCATCGGCGCCGAGCCGCGTGTGGAACCGCATCGGTGACGACATCCAGAACCAGATCATCGAAATGGCGCTGGAAGCCGACGCGACCAATCTCAGCCCCCGCGAACTGGCGGTGCGCTTCACCGACGAGAAGCGCTACTTCGTATCGGAATCCACGGTTTACCGCCTGCTCAAGGCGCACGATCTGATCACCAGTCCGGCCTATGTCGTGATAAAGGCCGCCGATCAGTTCCACACCAAGACTACCCGCCCGAACGAGATGTGGCAGACCGACTTCACCTACTTCAAGATCATCGGGTGGGGCTGGATGTACCTCTCGACCGTGCTCGACGACTTCTCGCGCTATATCATTGCCTGGAAGTTGTGCACCAACATGCGTGCCGAGGATGTAACCGAAACGCTGGACCTCGCCTTGGCGGCTTCCGGCTGTGACAGCGCCACGGTGCTGCACAAGCCCCGGCTGCTCAGCGATAACGGCCCCAGCTACATCGCCGGCGAACTGGCCGAATATATCGAGGCCAACAAAATGAGCCATGTCCGCGGCGCTCCCATGCACCCGCAAACCCAGGGCAAGATCGAGCGCTGGCACCAGACCCTGAAAAACCGCATCCTGCTGGAGAACTACTTCCTGCCCGGCGACCTCGAAGCCCAGATCGAGGCCTTCGTCGAACATTACAATCACCAGCGCTATCACGAGAGCCTAAATAACGTGACGCCCGCCGACGCCTACTTCGGCAGGGCCCCGGCCATCATCGAACGACGAGAAAGGATCAAGCGACAGACCATCGAATATCGGCGCTTGCAGCACCGCAAGCTCGCCGCCTAACATCAACCCCCAGACGAGGCCCGCACTCCGCTAATCTACGCCGCGAGTTGTGCCGAATGTTCTGACGACGAACA
>DATCYF010000020.1:0-13077 GCA_036570425.1 Rhizorhapis sp.
AGAGCCGCGATGAACCAGAACAGCCGCGAAACTGCGAACTGGCTCTGGCGCGTAAGCTGACACAGCTTGATGATCGGCGGGACGAATAGCGTCTTACCAATCCATTGATCGATTTTCGCGAAGGACATCAAAGCTGCATAAGGACAGGAACAGGTTGGCGCCACCCATAAACCCGGAAGCGTAATGCCCGCTTTACACCCTGCTTGAGTTCAACATAGAAATCCAGAACCGGCAGAAAGACCCAAAGTGGCCGTTCAGCCGCAAATTTTCAGATCCCAATTGCGGTCCGTCAGCTAGCCATGCCTTCCCATCCACGCCGATCCTCATCATTGCAGAATATCAAAGGTCTATTACCGTCCCGCCACGGCGCAACGCGCAACATGGCGTCCGCAAACAGGCGGCTGGCCAGATGCTCGTTGAGCCAGCGGCGCAAATGGGACAGTGATTGCGCAGCGAACCAATCGGGATCGATTGCCGCGAACTGGCGAACAAAGGGGAAGATGGCCATGTCCGTCAGCCCTCGTGTTGCGCCGCAAAGCTGGGCGCTCCGACGCAGCCGCGCATCCAACGCATGGAGCAGGTGGAGCGCGGCAGCACGGTGTGGGGCAGGATCGCAGCCATAGCGTTCGGGATATTTAGTACGGTCGAGATGATGCTTGAATGGCCCGTCGTTGGCCGCGATTAACGCTGCGTCCTGCGGCGTCATCCAACTTTCCGGGTCCGAGCGACCTAGCGCCCAGTGCATGATGTCCAAGCTTTGGTCCACAACCTGCCCATCGGACAGTATAAGTACCGGGACCGTTGCTTTGGGGGAGGCCTCGCGCAAGGCGTCCGGCTTGTCGCTTAGCACGACTTCACGCAGTTCGACTGTCTGTCGGCTCACTAGTAGAGCAAGGCGGGCCCGGATCGCATAGGGGCAGCGGCGAAAACTGTAAAGGATGGGGCGTTGCGGCATAACCTCCTCATAGCGGCTCAGCGCAGGCGACGAAATGGCCCTCGCGTGACACGCGGACTCGACTTGATCAAGCGACACCGAACAGCTTTGATCCCTCGCATGGTAGATGAAAACCGTCAAAGGCCCCGCTTCGTATTTTCCTTCCACCGAAACGAAGTACGGCCGCACCATCGCCAAGTGGAAAATGATTGTGCGACAGCGTTATCTAAGATAAGCAATGGAATTCGTTGCCATGCTCAAGGAGGATCATGGCATAGGTCATGGCCGTGCAAACGCCCTGGTCACCACACATTGGCCTAAGACAAGAGTTTAGTCTGGCGCTTCCAGACGCACGTGCACCTAGGGCTTCATCCGACCCGAATAAGACGTTCGCGGTGAGGGTAGCTCGACCCGATTCCGATCACAGGGTCGGGATATTGTCGCACTAGATTTAGCGCTTTAAGCCAACGCCAATGATCGAGACCGAAAGATTAAGCCTTCGCCCATACACCCTCGCTGACTACACCCCGTATTCCGCCATGTGTTTGGACCCGGAGGTTGTGCGTTACATCGGCGGCAACCGTTATCGCCGGAGGATGCCTGGAATCGCCTTCTACGGTATGCCGGACACTGGACGCTGTTGGGCTACGGCATCTTTGCGGTGGTCGAGAAGGCGTCCGGCCGATTTATCGGCGAGACAGGCATAGCTGATTTTCATCGGGGTCTCGGCGACGATTTCGATCAAGCTGGTGAGGCGGCTTAAGTATTTTGCGCCGACATACATGGAAGCGGCTACGCCTTCGAAGCCGCGCAAGCTGCACACGATTCGTTCGCGGAGCGGATGGGTGATCCGCGCACTGTCTGTTTGATTAATCCCGACAATCTGCCCTCGCTCACGCTTGCGGGCAAGCTGGGATACACCGCCTTCGGCGAGGCGAGCTACAAGAAGCACACCGCGATCATGCTAGAACGATCTCCGGTTCACCCATGAGGTAGCCTGATAGCTGCCTGTCGGCTCACCACCCACGCCTGCCGTTCGACGCGCCATTTTTCAACAGCTCCGACCGTTTTCTCAACGCGTTGATTAAGGCTCAAGTATAGAATAGGGGGGTACGTTATGGCACACCTCGAAAACAACGATGCTCTGCTAAAGCGCGCGCGACGCATCGCTGGGCAAGTGGCCGCGATCGAGCGAGCACTTCTTTCGGGCAAGGACTGCGCGACCACGCTGCACTTGGTGGCCGCAACCAAGGGCGCAATGAACGGACTAATGGACGTAATAATAGAGGCGCACATTCGCGAACATGTCGCCCACCCCGAACTCTCTACGGACGATCGCACGGCGGGAGCGAACGAGCTCATTGCGGCGATCCGCCGCTACTCCAAATAGGAATATTCCGATGGCCCCGCTTTCTGAAATCGAGAGCTTCAGCCACGATCATGTCTATCTGGGATCGTCGCATGACGAGAACGCCCGCCGCACCCTGTGGGTGGTCGCGCTCACCGCCGTGATGATGGTCGGCGAAATCATCGCCGGATACCTCACCGGTTCGATGGCGCTGCTCGCCGATGGGTTCCACATGGCGACGCACGCCGGCGCGCTCGGAGTCGCTGCTGTCGCCTATGCTTATGCCAAACGGCACGCTTCAAACAGGGCGTATAGCTTCGGCACAGGGAAGGTCGGCGACCTGGCCGGGTTTGCCTCGGCCATGGTGTTGGGCCTGGTCGCCTTGGCGATAGGGATCGAGTCCGTGTTTCGCCTATTTCAACCGATCACCGTCGCATTCGGTGAGGCAGCGATTATTGCCGTCATTGGCTTGGGCGTGAACATCGCCAGCGCCTTCCTGCTCTCCGGGGGTCATGGCCATGACCATCACCATGGGCACGACCATGCGCCGCACGCTAAGGACAACAACCTGCACTCGGCCTATGTGCATGTCCTCGCCGACGCACTTACCTCCGTTCTCGCCATCGCGGCGCTGCTGGCGGGACGCTATCTTGGGTGGACATGGATGGACCCGGTGATGGGGATCGTCGGCGCGGTGGTCATCGCCCGATGGTCATGGACGCTGATGCGCGACACGGCGTCGGTCCTGCTTGATGCGACCGATAAGCATGTCGCGGACGAAGTGCGCGAATTGGTCGAGAAGCCAGGCGATGCGAGGATTGCGGACCTGCACGTCTGGCGGGTCGGCCCGGAGGCACATGCAGCGATCGTCAGCGTCGTGAGCGAACGGGAAGTTGATGTTGACACGATCCACGCCCGGCTTGCGCCGGTCCACGAGTTGGCGCACCTCACTGTCGAGTGCCGGTAGCTCGGCCATGTTCTACCTCATCGCCGAAGCTCTTATCTCGGTGTGACCGCTGCTTCGGTCTGGATCGTGCAATGCTAAATCTCGAACCGATCACTCAGCGTCTCCGTGACTGCTTTCCTCTCCGCATTGGGATCCGCGTTCTCGACGAGGATAACGTGCGCGTGCAATTATGTCGGAGCCGCCGACCAGACCTGAAGGTCATGGCCGCCATCAACGCCCGGCACGGCGGTGATGACGGGCGCACAGTACGTGCAAGCCATTGGCACATGGGCACCCAGCGCGATTGTGGCGATCTGCGTCTTGTCGCCCATTTCGACGAAGAAGAAAGCGATGGTCGTGGTCAGGAAAGCGCCAAAGCGCGGGGGCTTGTCCTCAATATCGTCGAGCTTGTCGGGTATCAGTGTCCAGACCGCCATGGCGATGAATGAAACCGCGACCACATAACGGAACCAACGGCCGTCCAGGAACGAGGACACCTCAGCACCAAGGAGCGCGGCCAGGAAATGGTTAGCGATAGTGGCGGCGAAAATGCCGCCGATGATGGGCCACGGCCGCTTGAAGCGGGTCGCGAGAACAATCGCCAGCAACTGAGTCTTGTCGCCGACCTCGGCGAGCGCAACCACGGCAGTGGACGTGAGCAGGGCTTTTATGAAATGAACTCCAGGGTTGGGCCGGCTCGCAGGAAGAAACTAGGGTGAAGATCGCTTTCCCTTGCGTAGTGGAGCAGAGCGCGTGATGCTGATCACACAAAGAGGCGAGGGGGCACCATGCGCGAAAACAGCAGTCGTTATTCCACAGTATCGATTTTCCTGCACTGGACGATTTTCGTTCTGATCTTTGCTAACGCCACCTTCGGTGGGTGGATGGAGGATGCCAGAGGTCTTGATAAGCTGGACTATTTTCAGCTTCATAAATCGGTCGGCATCACGGTACTGGCGCTCAGTTTGATCCGGTTGGGTTGGCGGCTCGGCCATGCCTGGCCACCCTTCCCGGCAGCCATGCCACGCTGGGAGCGAGTCCTCGCGCGCGGCACGCATATTCTGTTTTATGTGCTGATGATTGGTGTGCCCCTGCTGGGTTGGGCGGCGGCATCTGCCGGCGAGGCGCCACCAGTTCCCCTCTATGGCGTTGTGCCGGCACCGAACTTGCCGGTGCCCCTATCGCACGGCCTTTCGGAGACACTAGGGAACATTCACAAGCTCATGGTCAAGTCGATCTATCTGATCTTGGCCCTACATGTGCTCGGGGCGCTCAAGCACCACCTATTCGATCGTGACGAGGTGCTCCACCGCATGCTGCCAATCTTGCCACGCCGCTGATCGAGCGCGAAGGAGCATGCGCTCGTTGATCGCCGTCGAAGCAGCTATTAACTTGGCATCTAAGCAGACTGGTCAGCTTCCATCCAAATCACTGCTCCAGAAAGCGCCATTTTGTGCTCAAAGTCACAGAAAGACAGCAAACTTTTTCTACCCCCTCGATGTGACAAAACTGATCGCTCTGTGGAAGCTGTCTGGGTGCGAGTCCAAAAATAAGAAAAGACCCAGCGGTAAACGCTGGGTCTAGTTAAAGGATACTATAAAAGTATCTCGGGTCGCGGGTCGTGCATATCACGATAACAAGAATAGCTTTTTCTTATATCAGTAGTGAAACGATTTAGCTTTTAATCGAAATCCTTTGCTGGCAAACCAAATCATTGCACGCTGCGTAGCTTCCGCCTTTCCTGGTGCTCAACTGGAAAGGTAATCGCGAAACACGCCCCTTTGCCACTCTCGGCAGCCTTCATCGCAAATGTGCCGTTTAGCTGCTTTGCAAGGTTCGTCAACACGCGCATACCGAGGCTCTTTTTCTGCATCGCAGGGTCAAAGTCCGGCGGAAGGCCAGGCCCCTCATCACAGACCATCAGTTCGTGCAGCCCATCCTTGATCGTGTAAATAATCTCGATCCGTCCTGCAGCATGCTTAGCGGCATTGGTGACGAATTCATTGGTGATAAGCCCAATGGGCTGCACCAGAATGGTCGGCACGGCACCCTCGTCGCCCCGAACCTCAATCTCGCGATCAAGAATCCGTGACAGGTCCGCGCAGAGGCGGCGAAGAAAACCCACAACAGTGACCTCTTCCGCCTCATCCGCGTAGAAATTGCGGTGAACCTGGGCGACCGCTGCAACCCTGTTAGCAGCCATCTGCAACGCACCCGCCGCATCCGTGAGATCGAGAGAATGGCTTTGCATGCTGAGCAGGCCCGAGATGAACTGCAGGCTGTTCATGACGCGGTGGTCGATCTCCTTTTTCATGAGCTCGGCCCGCATGGCGGCATGCCGCGCGGCAATGCGAAGCTCCATCTGGTCCATGACAAGGGAGGCCAGGTCTTCAAGATCGTCGATCTGATCCTGGCTAACGGTGTGCGCCTCCTTATCGATCACGCACAGAGTTCCCAATCTGAACCCGTCGCTGGTGGTCAGCGGAACGCCCGCATAGAAGCGCAGGCCGAATTCACCGGCAACAAGCGGATTGGCAAGGGCGCGTGGATCGATCGTTGCATCCTCCAGTATGTGTGGATCGGCCGTCAGGATCGCGGACGCGCACAAGCCGGGCTCACGATCGATCTGCTGAACCGGCAAACCATGGTGCGATTTGAACCAGATTCGGTCAGTGTCGACGATGCTAACGATCGCAATGGGAACGCCGAAGCGTCGTGCTGCTATCGCGGTGATGCGATCAAAGGCACCGTCCGGAGGCGTATCGAGAATCTCATAGCGCCGTACTGCGGCAATGCGCTTGGTTTCGTTTTCCGGAATGATGTCCATATTCGGGTTAGGCATGGCAGCTCGCTTTTCCTCGTCGCGGGCGAATCCTCATCAAGGACCTGTTTTGTTCCTAACACATTCCTATTCTGGCAGATTGAAATTCTCAATTGTCCTTGGGACCAAAGCGCGTGATCGGCCGTTCCCTCTATGATTGAGGCTTGATGGCGGCTTAGCAGCCTTAACAGTTAGAATTAAACGCTGGAAATGTCGTCATGAACCGTTCCGCTGTAGAGGCTGGGCTTGCAGTTCTGGAAGCTGGCGGCGATTTTGCGGACGGCATCATTGCCTATGAGGGCAATTGGCTTGGCGGCGAAACCTTCGTTTCATTCGACAAAAGGCGGTCGAACTGGTGACAAAGCAAGGGCAGGGCGCGCGACTCCCTTTCCTGACGCGCTCAAGCGTCCACGCTTAGGGACAGCGCGTCGTGGCTCGTTGGTATTGGTACGATGATGGATAACTTTTTTGAAAGCCTTGTTCAAGGGCATCACCCTTGATAAGCTTCACGCGGCCCGCGTTCCGCTTCGATCACAAATGCGACGCCTATGTCTGCCCTGGGGGCAAAGACCTGCAGCGGTATAATCGTAACTTCGCCACGGCGCGGTCTGGCGTCGATCAGGACGGCTTCCTTCGATACCGGGCATCCAAGCGCGACTGTGATGCTTGCGCACTCAAGCAGAACTGCTGTCCAGGCCAGCCCGCCCGCAAGATCCCGCGCTCAATTCACGAAGGTGCACGTGACATGGCGCGCGATCTCTCCCTCACCGATGCTTACGTCACCTCGCGCCGCGAGCGAAAGAAGGTCCAAATGCTGTTCGCGCACCTCAAGCGCATCCTGAAGCTTGACCGACTGCGCCTTCGCGGACCCAACGGCGCAACAGACGAGTTCCTCCTCGCTGCCGCAGCCCAGAACCTTCGTAAGATGGCCAAGATGTTCCCGATGCACGGCCAACTCCTCCCAATATGACAGGGTAGCCACAACTCAGCCGCCTCCGACCCAGCAGCCGCTTCCGTCAAAACCGAGTTCTTCAACAATATTCGCCAGTGTCGGTCACTCGTCGAACAATTCGCTGTCCAATTAGCGGCCCGATCAACCTTACCATGCACGCATAATCACTGTATCTGCGAATGAGCTGCAATTGGTCAAGACCGAAGTAGCACCTACCAGTTCAGTCCATCCGTTTCGGGCCGCCGACTTGTCCATTCATTATAAATTGCACGCAACTCTGGCGGTAGTGCGGCCTCAAAACAGTCGTCGAGCGGATAATGCGGCATGCTCACGGCCACAGCGTCGAGCAGTGCCAGCCCTTGTGCCCGGTCTTTCGGCCGCTTTTGGGGATTGCGCTTGAGCTGCTGCGACATCCAAAGTTTGTGCAATGCGAACCAGCGCGGGTCAGGCGCGACAATACGGGCAGGGGAGCCGTCACGGCAACCTACGACCTGGTCTACGGGCCGGCCGAGCAGGAGCCATTCCTGCTCGGGCAGGGGAACCGGCTTAGGTTGGTCCTTGCTGCCAAGAGTGGTGATACGGGACGGGGCGACAAGCAACTCGACCTCATACGCCTTGGCATTGCGCGCCTGGAAATCTCGTTCACTGTTGATGGTGAAGGTTGGATCGACAGCTTTCAACATGTCCCAGACTTGGCGACTCCTCACATCGGGCTTTTCTGCCACCCAGGCCAGATCAAAATCTTCGGTCTCATCCGGGAGCGGGATGGAACCGTTCGCCTCGACCATGTACGCCGCAATCGCATTTGTCCCCACAACCAGCAAGTGTGAGCCCAGAAGCTGACGTTTGTCGCATTCTCGCAGGATCGGTCCAGCATCGGTGGAAAGGAGGGGCAGGCGGAGCGCTCGATACAGGGCGGCGCTTTCAGCCAGGGCACCGCGGAGGTGGCCGATCTGTTCCTTCAGGGCCTGCTTGCGCGCGTGATAGTGCTCGAACTCAACCTCTCGCTCGGGCGTCATTGGGCCGAGGCTCTGGCCGTTTCCGCCGCGGTCAAAAATGCGATACAGATAATCGCGACCCGAAATATGCTTGCGGCGGAGATCATATGGGAGGTCTGCGCGCGTGCGTTCGGCAGCCATCCAGACTTCGTAGCGCTGGCGCAGATTGACGAGCAGGCGCGCCTGCTCGTCGGAGAAGGGACGTACCGTAAGCATGGGCCGTTTATCCCACGCCGGCAGCCATATGTCAAAATGTGGGATAATGGCCGATAATATATCTTATGTTAAATAGTCATGACTTTCAGCCCGGCTCTATAACCGCCCAAGGCGAGCCATCGGCTCGCCCTTCCCTATAAAGTTAGCTGTCGGGGCGCGACTCAAAAAGGAGAAAAGACCCAGCAGGTAAACTGCCGGGCCGAGTTTCAAGGATACCATAATAGTATCTCTCGGGTCGCAGGTCATGCATAAACCAATAGCGCTAATCAAAACAGCCCATTTCCTTAGATCATTAAGAGTCCGTTTGATATTGGATCGGGTGTCTATGCTCTTCGAAGCATCCAAGATCCCTTCACACTGCTGCCTTCAAATCGGCGAGCGGTATCATCACCGTCATCTCATGGGTGGGCGATTGCAGGAAACCGCATCGAAGGTAGAACTGCTTTGCGTCCTCGCTGATTGCATGAACAATCATGCCACGAACGCCGATAATGTCGGCGGCGGCGATCACCCGGCTGCCCGCGTCCCGGACGAGCCCCCTCCCGAAGCCTTTGCCTCGGAGCGACTGGTCGATGGCCAAGCGGGCCAGGGTTATCACGGGAATGGGATGCGGCATATTCCGGCGGAAGCGGCCCACTGCTTCTGCACAGGCGATCGAACTGGAAGCCAGTGAATAATAAGCGATGATCCGCGCGTCATCGCACAGGACGAAAGTCCTGCTGGCTCCGCTGTCCTGATTGGCGCGCGCGCGGCGCCTCAGCCAATCGTCGAGCGAGGGTGCGCGGGAGGTGAATTCGTCAAGCAGGTGACTGTCATCGAGCGGCACGGGAGCGATGAGCGTCACTGGGACTCCCAAGGCGCGGGTGTCTGCATGGTCCTGCGAAGCTGCTCATTCGCTTCCGCGGGACGATCAAGCATAGCCAGAAACTCGCTATATATCTCCGGCGATACCGAGATGACACGTTGGTCGAGGATGGCGTTTTCGGCTGCCTTCTTGGATGCATCGATCATGAAATCCGAGCGCGAGCGCCCAAGCATGTTGGCGGCCCGATCTATCAGGGACTGCGTGTCTATCCGGACACGCAGATTGACGGCCTGGAGCGGCGTTTCCGAGGAGGCGGTTGTACGTGGCATATCTCTGATCCTTTGCGCCGCTCTTATCATAGAAGATACACAACGTGTATCTGGTTTTCAAATGCGAGATTGCAACCCGATTCCTGGTTCGGGGAAAGCCAATCTCGGCGCCCAACGAAGACAAATGGCGAAGCGCCGGAGCACCGGCTTCTGGAGGCGACCAAAGTAGGGCGCGGCGTTTGCTTGCTCGCTACGCGTAAGCTACCGTACATTCATGTTCCGCATTTCGGCGCCCCGGCGGTTAGCGGAATGACGGCTTTAAAGACGAAAAGTGGAGAGCTGCCGCTGCAACGCCGAGGTAGCGACATCATTCCGGCCCTGGAATTCCGCTTCGCTGACATTGTCGAACCAGCGGTGGCGCTACCCGCTTCAGTATCCGGCGTAGGTTCTGCGTCCGCGCGCCGATTTACTTCGTTGAGCATTGCGCCGCCCGAAGCGCCTGCGCTAGCCCTTCGGCGGTGTGGGGCTTGTGCAACAGGTCGAACCCGTGCGTCCCTTCCGACGCAAGCACATGGCTGTAGCCGTTGGTCAGCACCACGGGCAGATCGGGAATCCTCGCTGTACCGCGCCTTTCAATTTCCATGAAGTGAACGAGGTTGAAGCTCGGGATTCGAATAATTATAGGAATTTTCGGTAGAAATCCATTGTTATGGTTGTTCGTGAATGTTCCGAAAACGGCGGATTTTCGTATGTATGAGCTCTTTGTGAGGCAGACCGGAGCGCAAGGGAATGGCAGGCCAACAGCCGGGCGTAATCGTTAGGCGACGAGGAACGGTCTTTGCTGAAGGTCTTGGGAGGCAGCATTTGTGGGTTAGATTCAGGCCGCTCGAGCACGGCCGCAACTCGAATTTGTGAAGCATAGCGCTACTCACAGCATATGGGTTCTACTCAGAATGGAAAGAAAGTCTGTATCGCGACAATGGCCACTGCGGCTGTGATGAGATTAAGCGGCAGGCCGACGCGAACGAAGTCCATGTAGCGATACCCAGCCATCTGATAGACAATAACGTTGGTCTGGTAACCAAAGGGCGTCGCGAACGCCGCACTGGCGGCCATCATCACTGCAACCAGGAATGGACGCGGGCTGACCCCCAGACTTTCGGCAAGCGCGACCGCGATCGGCGTTATCAGCACGGCGACTGTGGCGTTGGACAGAAGCTCGGTCAACACCATGGTGATTAGATAGAGGACGATGAGCGCAACCAGGGGACTCAGTCCGTGAACGCTCGCGATCAACATTCGCGAAGCTTCGTCGGCCAACCCACTCACTTCCATTGCGATGCCAATCACCACCATCCCGGCGATCAAGATCAGGATTTCTGGCTTGAGACCACGGTAGGCCTCATCAGCGCTGATCACGCCCAGGAGGATGAGTAGCACTGCTCCACTCAACGCCGTTGCGGCGATTGGAGCAACGTTGAGCGCTGCTAAAGCAATCGCCCCGACGAACACCGCGAACGCTGTGGCCGCCTTGGCGGGGTGAAGCGGCCGTTTCTCTGTGAACAGACTGGCATCGCCGACTTGGGCGCTGGCGATATGTAGGGGATCGACCGGGCTCGGATCACCTTCGTGGTCATCCCGTTCAGTAGCGTTAAGCAAACGGCTGCCGGCCAAAAACAGGTAAAGTCCTCCGGCTACGGCCATGGGCAAGCCAACCGGCGTGATCTCGAAGATGCCAAATCGGGCCTGTCCCGCAACGCTCGCCATGTCATCGACAAGCAGATTTGTCGAAGTGCCGATCAGTGTGCAGCAACCGGTCAGCACAGTGATATAAGACAGCGGCATCAGATAGCGCTTAGGGGACTGTTTAAGAGCCAGTGCGACGTCACGCACGACTGGCGCGCCAAGCACGACGATCGGCGTCGAATTGAGGAAACAGGAAACCCCTCCGATCATCGAGAGCAGCAGCCAGATGCCTCTGGTACCCATTCTCCGGCAGAGGTCGACCCCCAGGGAAATCGCACGGTCGAGCAGACCTGACAACTCAAGCCCATAAGCGATCACGAACAGGGACGCCAGTGCGATGATGGCTGGGCTTGCGAAAGCGCCCTGAACATCGACCGGGCGCACTACGCCCGTCATCAAAAGTATTGCCGCGCCTGAAAGCGCCACGACGTCGGCGCGCAGCCGATCCCAGATCAACATGGCGATCACGGCAACGAGAATCAGCAATGTCAGGCCTTGATCGATCGTCATCAACGGCTTGACTCAATCGCGCGGAAGCTGCTGTCAATGCTCGAACGCCGCTCCTTGCAATAAAGGCTGGAGCAAACGGACAGATTTGTTATCAAGTCTCCATGCATGAACCGAGCCTCAGGACCAGCCGTCTAGTAATCGCAGGCGGTTTGGGCGCGGCGATTGCAATCGCCGGAACAGGCTTCTTCCTGGGCCGCATGACCTTGCCCGACGCTGAACCTTCATCCGTAGCGCAGCCAGCTCCCGTTGTGCCCCCATCACTTCCCAAGATCGAAGCGCCCCGGATTCTCAGTCGCGCCGACATCATCGCACTCGGGAACCGCGCTGCGGATGCGCTGACTTCTGGCGTTCCGCTCCCGCCAGACGTGATTAATGCCGCAGGCCGGCGGTACGACGTCATCCTGCCATTCGGCTGCGATGGCCCAGCGCCCGAGGAGAGCACTGCCCCACTGCGCTGGCGCTACGATGCCGACGAACAGATCCTGCGTGTCCATGTCGCCTCTAACCGATGGGAGCTGCGTGAGTGGGGGATGGCTCCGACGGACAATGCTGAGACCTCATTCCAAGGCTTTTGGATGAGCCGCCCCTGGTCATCCGCAGAACGCTGTCCACACGCACGTGGACAGGCTGCCGCTACCAACGGCCAGCCCGTGACGCTGCCGGGCCAGACATTGGCGCTAGCCGAAATGCTGCCTGAAGAGCGGCGTCGCAGCGATCGCTCCTATGAGACCGTCCAACGAATGCCGCCCGAACAATTCTCGCCCGAACAAGGTTTCCGGCTCCGCGTGACAGGACGCATTGAGCGGTTGCCTGGCGGGAAAGCCGTGCAATGTATCCAGCCTGCAGGCATCGAGCAGCAGCCGATCTGCCTGGTTGCGGTTTCGTTCGATGATATTCGCCTCGAAAATCCCATGAACGGCGAAACGCTGGCCATTTGGTCAATGCATCGGGTTCCGCGCACCTCCCCTTAACGAGCTGACGACATCTTACCGGCTGACATAGTCAGCGTTCCTCCCCTGCTCTAACGCTCCGGAGGATATGCTGTGAGTGAGGACTGATGTTCGACTGGATTGTTCAAGCCATCAACAACTGGGTTCTGCTGGCATTTAAGCTAGAAAACCTTATGTAGTCGATAACGGCAAGTCGCCAGTCGACCGGCTCTCCGCTCAGCCCGTTGGCAATGACTAGCGATGGACGCCTGCAAAATTAATGGCAGCTTTCGCGCATCCCGTTCCCGAAAGCTACCGGACAGAAAGCCAACCGTCCAATCACAGGCCGCTGGCCAAGCTACTTTGCTACAGAAGCCTTTGCTGCGATTTTAGAGGTCTCCACAGGCGGTAGCGTTCGGATTGTGGCGGCGTACTCAGCGATCAGCACGAAGAGCCAGAACCCGGACCCAGCCCATTCCTCCATGGTTGCGCCCTTTACCAGATCAATGGCGAGGAAAACGACGGCCAACAGGCGGAAAAACATAAAGCTCGCGGTTGGACGGTCAGCCCGTCGAGCGGCTGTGATCATCATAAAGATGCTTA
>DATCYF010000021.1:0-209236 GCA_036570425.1 Rhizorhapis sp.
CACGGAAGGCAAAGAGGTTGAGGAACCCGTGTCCAGCCTGCCGGGCGTGTCGCGCTGGTCCGTCGACCTGATCGTCGCGCGCGCGAGGGAAGCGCGTGATGCGGGCATACCCTGCCTCGCCCTCTTCCCCAACACGCCGCCTGAAAAGCGCAGCGCGGACGGGAAGGAAGCGCTGAACCCGGATAACCTCATGTGCCGGGCGACCAAAGCGATCAAGGATGCTGTGCCGGATATTGGCATTCTTACCGATGTTGCGCTCGACCCTTATACGAGTCACGGTCAGGACGGCCTGATCGACGCGGAAGGCTATGTCCTTAACGATGCGACCACCGAGGTGCTGACCGGTCAGGCGTTGGCGCAGGCAGCGGCGGGCGCGGACATTATTGCGCCCAGTGACATGATGGATGGCCGCATCGGTATCATTCGGTCAGCGCTGGAAGATGCAGGCCATATCAATGTGCAGATCATGTCCTATGCCGCCAAATATGCGAGCGCATTTTATGGGCCATTTCGTGACGCGGTGGGATCGCGCGGACTGCTGAAGGGCGACAAGAAAACCTATCAAATGGACCCCGCCAACAGCGAGGAAGCGCTACGCGAAGTGGCACTGGACCTGGCCGAGGGAGCGGACAGCGTGATGGTAAAGCCGGGCCTGCCCTATCTCGACATCATTCGCGCGGTGAAGACGCGGTTCGAAGTGCCGGTCTTTGCCTATCAAGTGTCGGGCGAATATGCCATGATCGAAGCCGCCGTCGCAGCGGGCGCGGGAGAGCGCGATGCATTGGTGCTGGAAACGCTGACTGCTTTTAAACGGGCGGGTTGCAGCGGGGTTTTGACCTACCACGCATTGCACGCGGCGCGACTGATGGAAGGATAGTCATGGACCCATTGATACTGCCGTTTGGCGGCAAGAGCCCGAAAATCCATCCGAGCGCCTTTATCGCCCCCGGTTGCAAGATTATTGGCGATGTGGAGATCGGCGCGAATGCGAGCGTCTGGTATAATTGCGTCATCCGCGCGGATGTGAATCATATCCGCATCGGCGCTGGCACCAATATCCAGGACGGCACCATCATCCATTGCGATAGCGACAAGGACGGCGCGGGGGGCTTTCCCACTGTCATTGGCGAAGACGTGCTGGTCGGCCACATGGCCATGCTGCATGGTTGCACGTTGCAGGACCGCGCGTTCGTCGGACTGGGAGCGATCGTCATGGATGGCTGCATAATAGAGGGTGACGCCATGCTGGCCGCCGGCGCTATGCTGACGCCGGGTAAGAGCGTCCTTCACCGTCAGCTTTGGGGCGGCCGTCCCGCCAGATATATGCGTGATCTGGATGACGATGCCGTCACCCGCATGCGGGAAGGCGTGGAGCATTACGTTCACAACGCGAAAGCGCATACGGGCGCGATAAAGGCGCTATAACCTCGACAGCAACGCCTTCGCTTTACCACCATCTCCAAAGCCATCGGTTGAAGCTGCCACCGTCAGCACTTTGCGGGCCTGCGCTTTCATTCCTGCTTTGGCATAAACCTCCCCCAGATGCAGGTTCAGCAGCGGGTGCTGCGGCGATATGGCGACTGCCTTTTCCAGCAGGTCGATACTCGTGCGCCCTGCGCCGCCCGCCTTGTAGGACGCCCAGCCATAAACATCGCTCGTCACTGGGCTGGATGGCTGCAAAGCATAGGCCCGTCGGGCAAGGGTCAGCGCAGCCTTCGCGTTTCCCTGTCCCAACCGCGCCCACGCAAGATCCGATAACAAAAGCGCGTCCTCGCCTCCCGTGCGGCGGCGCAACCATTCAAGCGTAGCGGCGGCCCGGTCCCACTGCCCCGTTTCCAGATAAGCCTTGGCCGCAAGACGATTGGCCGGAATACTCAGCGGATTTTGCGTGATGTAAAGGCGGAGGACATTCATCGCGGAAGCGGGATTGCCCGCACGCCCGAACGCTGCCACCATCCGCAGCGCTGTCCCCTCCGTGAACGCGAGATTTCCCGCCTTTTGGTAGGCTTCCGCCGCGTCGGCATAGCGCCCGGCCGCAGACAGCGCATCGCCGTACAGGACATGTGCGTCCGGAACAGCCATGTTGGCTTGCTGCAAGGTTTGCGCATGCGCCACGGCCTCGACAGTCTGTCCGGCTTCCAGCAGAGCGCGAACGTAGGGCACCACAGCGGAAAGGGAATGCGGTGCCGCAATCGCTTCGCCCGCCAGCAAGACAGGGGCTCCGGCACCTGCAAACACAGTGGCGTCGTTCCGCACCGGCAACGATGCCCGATCCAGCAGTTGCGCTGCGATCTGGGGCTTGCCCAACGCTTCGTGCGCGCGCGCGGCGAGAGTCAGGCTGTAGCTATCCGCATCCCCTCTTTCGATCAGCGGTTGAAGTGCCTGCGCCGCAGCGCTGAAATTTCCGGCCTGATATTGCGCAGCGCCCAGCAATCGCCGCCCCTTGATGTTGAGCGGCTGAAGGGACAGCAACCGGTCGAACCGCTCCGACGCAAGCGTATAGTTGCCGCCTTCATAATGCAGCACGCCGGTGAGCAGCATCACGGCGGGAACACCGTCCATACTGCCGCCGGTACGCTGCAACAGCTTTCGGGCCAGATCGTAATTCCGCGCCCGTGCCGCCATCGCCGCCTGCATGAAGAAGGCCCGCGGATTGCCCGGATCAAGCGCGATCATCTTGCGAGTGAGCGCCAGCATTTGGCGCGTCCTGCCTATCTCGCCCAGGGTTGCGGCATATTCGCCCAGCGCGGGCACGTTGTTGCGGTCGATTGCCAGTGCCTTCCGGAACCAGGGAAGCGCTGCGCGCAATCCATATTGGTCACGGATCAGGGTGCCGCGAAAAATGATGGCATCGACGTTCCGGGGATTGATCCGAACCGCCCGACCCGCCGCGATCCCTGCGCCACCCTGATCCCCCCGCGCCAGCCGGAAGCGCGCTATGTCCGTCCAGCCGTGACTGTCATTGGGTGCGAGTTTCAACATGCGACCGAATGCTTCGGCGGCCTCATCCATTCTGCCCTGCGCCTGAAACGCCTTGCCCGCCATGCGTTGCGCTTCGCCGCGATAGCGGGGGGCAACGTCTTCAGCCAAGGCTTCGTCGAGCGCATCATCGAAGCGCCCCTGAAGCAGCAGCGCCCGCGCCATCAGATGCCGGGTGAGCGGCACCGCGACTCCCAATTCCCGCGCGCGGCCAATTTCCGCTTCGCCTCCGGGACCATCACCCAGCGCCAACAGAGCCTGTGCTTGCAGCAAGCGTGCGCTGCCCCATTGCGGATCGGCCTTGACCGCATTCAGCAATTCAATGCGAGCGGTTCGTGCATCGCCCTTGCGCAGCGCCGCGACGCCCCGGTTATAGGCCTGATGCGCGTCTTCTCCGCTGCCTGCGACAACGGCATAGGCAGGCAGACCAAGGGCCAGGCAGAGCGCGGCGGCAGACAGCACATATTTTCCACGCTGTCGCATATCAGGCCTGCATCTCATATTGTTTCAGAAGATCGTAAAGCGTTGGCCGGCTGATCCCCAGCATCTTGGCTGCGCCGGAAATATTGCCCTGAGTCCGGGCAATGGCGCGGCGGATCGCCTTCCGGTCAGCCATTTCCCGCACGGCCTTCAGATTGATGACGTCAGCAGAGTCCTCATCCTTGCCATCAAGGTCGAGATCAGCAGCCGTCACCAGCTTGCCGTCAGCCATGATCACAGCGCGCTTCATGCGATTTTCAAGTTCCCGGACATTGCCCGGCCATGTCCAGGCATCAAGCGCGGCCAGCGCGTCCGGCGCCAGCCCCCTGACCGCCGGATTCATATCCTTGGCAAAGCGCGTCAGGAAGTGCTTGGCGAGCAGCACTGCGTCGCCGGGCCGCTCGGCGAGTGTGGGGATGCGCACGACGATTTCGGCCAGCCGGTAATAAAGATCCTCACGAAAGCTCGCCGCGCTGATCATCGCTTCCAGATTCTGATGGGTAGCGCATACGACGCGCGTATCGACGGGAATAGCCTTCCGCCCGCCAATTCGTTCAATCACTCGCTCCTGCAGGAACCGCAGCAACTTGACCTGAAGCGGCAGCGGAATGTCGCCCACTTCGTCCAGAAACAGGGTGCCCCCATTGGCCTGTTCGATCTTGCCCTCGGTCGTTTTGACGGCGCCCGTGAAGGCCCCTTTTTCATGGCCGAACAGCTCGGATTCCAGCAGGTTTTCAGGGATCGCCGCGCAGTTGATCGCGACAAACTGACCCTTTCTTCGGCTGCTGCTGTCATGGACGCCGCGGGCCAGCAATTCCTTGCCTGTGCCACTTGCACCCAACAGCATGACGGAAACATCGGCGTTCGCCACGCGCTCGATCGTGCGCGCAACCTTCAGCATTTCGGGCGCGCCAGTGATCATGCGGCCAAGCACGCGATTATCCTCCGCCCCCATATTGGCAAGGCGCAGATTCTCCTTCTCCAGCGCATGAACATGGAAGGCGCGCGAAACGATCAGGCCGAGCTCATCGATGTCGAGCGGCTTCTGGTAAAAGTCATAGGCGCCGCTGGAAATGGCACGGAGCGCGCTTTCCCGCGCGCCATGCCCAGACGCGACGATCACCTTGGTATCGGGCTTCAATGCCAATATTTCCTCAAGCGTCGCGAACCCTTCGGCGGTGCCATCCGGATCGGGCGGAAGGCCAAGGTCGAGCGTGACCACATCAGGCTCCTCGGCGCGCAATATCTCCACCGCCTGCGCCCTGTCGCCCGCGACCAGAACCTGATAGTCCTCATAGGCCCAGCGCAGTTGGCGCTGCAGGCCCACATCGTCCTCAACGATCAGCAGCTTGGTTGACGATTTAGAGCGGTTGTCGCTCATCAGGCGGCCCTTTCCGTATTTTTGTGGATGTTCTGCGTGGCTGGCACGGCCACGGGCAGGATCAAGGTGAAGCGGCTGCCTTCGCCCTCGCGGCTTTCCACGTCGATCCGGCCATTCATGGCGGCAGCCAGGGCGCGCGCCTCGAATGCCCCAATGCCAAAACCGCCTTCCTTGTTGGAAACGAAGGGCTTGAAAAGCTGGCTGCGAATGAACTCCGCGCTCATGCCGCAGCCCCGGTCAATCACTTCCACCGAAACATGCATACCCTGCTGACCAAGGCGCATCGTCACCGGATTTGCGGGCGTGCTTGCATCTATGGCATTCTGGACAAGATGGTTCAGAATTTGTTCCAGCCGCACAGGATCGGCCATGACCTGAACCACCGCATCCCCGCTAAGAATGACGGGATGCTGTTGGCCTTTGATCGCAACGACATTCTCTGCGAGGGACCGGAGTGCAACCGCTCTGGGCTCTTCATAGCGCGCACGGTTATGCTGTGACAGACGAGCCAGCATGTCGTTCATTTTCCCTACGGATTCCTCCAGGGTGGCGATCATGTCGGCCCGGAATTCGGGATTGTCCGCGTGCCGCCGGGCGTTGCGGGCGACCAGGCTAAGCTGGCTCACCAGATTCTTGATGTCGTGCATGATGAAGGCGAAGCGGCGGTTGAACTCCTCGAAACGCTGCGCTTCGGAAAGCGCCTCCTGCCCTTGCGCTTCGGATATGTAGCTGGCCACCTGCCGTCCGACGACGCGCAGCATGTCCAGATCCTCCCAGTCAAGCTCCCGCCCGACGAGCGGCCGCGCCAGCAATACGGCCCCCGCGAGCCGTTCAAAATGAATGAGCGGAACCAGTGCCCAGGCGCGGTTCTCTTCGATCATCCAGGAAGGAAGACCGAGTTGCCCTCCGTTCTGATGCTTTCCCCGTTCCTGATCAAGTTCGATGATCCAGCCGCTTTCCTCCAGCGCAACCATTTGCCTGGCGTTCATTGCCACGGCCGGAATGTCGGCATCGCGCCAGTTCCAACGCGCCTGGACACTGAGCGCACCGCTCTCGCCCGGCAGCAACAGCACGCCTGCCGGCGACTCCGTGATATCGGCAATGGCCTTGACCACCCGTTCATAGAAGGGCGCAGCTCCCTCGCCCGGGCGGCCGATGGTGTTGGTAAAGCGAATCCATTCGTTGCGATAATCGTAGCGATGCTGGAAGAAATGCTTGGCGATCTTCACCTTGAACCAGGCACGAAATTTCCCGGACGGCAGCAGTACCAATGCCCCCACCAGCATGACGAAAACGAAACTGATCTGCACCACACGGGCGTAATCCCCGCCGAGCGCTTGCGCCGCCACGGCGATCACGACCATGGCGATAAGATAGGCCCCGATCGCGACAAGTGAGAGCGACTGAAAAGTGATGGTGCGCGACAGCCGCAATTTCCAGCTTGCGTTGCGGTGCGCGCCCAAAGCGAAAACCGGCACGAGCACCGCCATCGCGCAGCCGCGCATGGCATAAAGCTCGGGCACGTCTCCCTTGGTCAGGTAAGAAAAAGTGTAGAGATTGAGATCATAAGTCCACATGGCCGTCAGCGCCGCCAATGACAGGCGTATGCCCCAACGCGCTTCAGGCGCGGACATGGTATAGAGATTATGCACCAACACCAGCGCGCCCACCGCCACCATCATCCGCAGGGCAACCGAGACGAAGAACAGGCTATCCAGCACAGCCCTTTCCGCAGCGATAATGTCCACCAGCCATTGCAGCATCAACACAATGCCAAGCACCGTGTAGATGGCAGTCACGGCGGCAGGATGCTCATTGGTCCGCCGCTCGCCGCGATGCAGGATCACGAACATGAAAGACAGCCAGGCGAAATTGCGCAGCCCCTCCGCCATGCCGGGCAAGATGTCGGCGTTGCCGCCAACAGCCGTGCATAAGGCCCAGAAAGCCGTCAGCGCGAGTGCGGCGGTCAGCAGATGCTGCTGCAATATCGCCTCACGCCGGCGCGACGTCCATATCGCAAGCGCGGCATAGAGCGCTGCGGCCAGCGCATGGCCCCATTGCGCAAGGAAAAGCAGCACCGGGCCCACCGCTAGCGCGCCCCCTCCGGCCACAAAACGACGCGCAGGGTCTGCAGCAGGATCAGAATATCAAGGAAAGGCGTGTAGTTCTTGGCATAATAAAGGTCGTATTCCAGCTTCTGCCGCGCATCCTCAACCGATGCGCCATAGGGATAATTGATCTGAGCCCAGCCGGTAATGCCCGGCTTCACCATGTGCCGCTCAGCATAATAGGGCATGTGCTTTTCCAGATCCTCAACGAACTGCCGTCGCTCGGGACGCGGTCCGACAAAGCTCATTTCTCCCTTCAGCACGCTCCAGGCCTGGGGAAGTTCGTCGATGCGCAGCTTGCGGAAGATATGGCCGACGCGAGTGACGCGGGGATCATTTTCGGACGCCCAGACCGCCTGCCCCGCAATTTCGGCATCCTGCCGCATGGAGCGGAGCTTGATGATCTCAAACTCCTGTCCATAGAGGCCGACACGGTTCTGGCGGAAGAAAGCCGGACCCTTGCTGTCCAGCTTCACGATTATTGCTGCAAGCAGGATGATGGGCGCGGTAAGCGCCAGCAACAGGACACTCGCGATGATGTCGAACAGACGCTTGGCGAAGCCCGAGAGCCGCCGCCCGGAAGAAAATCCATCCGAAAAAATGAACCAGCTTGGATTGACGCTATCAAGGTCGACGCGCCCTGTCTCCCGCTCCAGAAAACTGGAGAGATCGTTGACATGCACGCCCGTGGTCTTGATACGAAGAAGATCGGATAATGGAAGCGCGTTGCGACGCTCCTCCAGGGCCAGCACAACCTCACTTGCGCCGAGGCGGACCACGAAATCCGAGAGGTTGTAGATTGCCGAACGGTCAATGGCTTCGGGGATGACCTTCGCCCCATCATTCATTGCAATGTAGCCCACGATGGAAAAGCCGCTGCCCCGGCGGTCGGCCAGCTTGCGGATGCGCTCGGCACGTGGTCCCGCACCCAGCACGATCAGACGGCGCTTGAAGGCTTCGCCGCCGATAAAATGGCCCAGGAGAATCCGTAGAAAGATGAGCAGCAGAAACGCAAAGGTCATCGCGTAAAGGGAATTGGACCGCCACAATGTCGCGCCCGGCCGAACAAAGGCAATGAATGAAAGAAAAATGACCCCTAGCGAGATGGCAACCAGCAGCCGCGCCGTGGCGAAGCGGAGCGATTGAAGCGCTTCCGTCCCATACACGCCAACCGCGATCATCGCGACTTGCAGTGAGAGGGCAAAGCTGACCAGCGGAATATAGCGCGTCGGCAGCGGCTCCACAGCCATGCCGATCTGGTGCGCCCGAAATATCCATCCGGCCTCAGCCGCGCCCAGCAGCAGCACGAAATCCAGAAATGCGAGCAGCAAAACCGCATGAGGAATATAATGTTTGAACAATCTGATCATGCGGTTCCGGCCCTCAACTCCCGTCAGGTATTAGCAGCCGGTCTGACAACAGAGTGTAAACATTCCCGACGCGGAACGGCACTGTCGCGCAAATTGACAAAAAAATTCTGAACGGCCCCAAACAGTGGCTGGCGTGACCCTGAAATTGCAGCTAACGCCATCGGCGATGTTGAGACGCCTTTACAACTGGACGCTTGAAAAGGCGGCCCACCATCACGCGCCGCGCTGGCTTTTCGGTATCAGCTTTGCGGAAAGCAGCTTTTTCCCCATCCCACCCGATGTGCTGCTGGGTCCCATGTGCCTGGCCAAACCGAAGCGCGCCTTTTATTATGCCTTCATATGTACATTGGCGTCGGTTCTGGGCGCATTGCTTGGCTATGCCATCGGATTTTTCCTGTTCGATACGGTGGGGAAAGCGATCCTCAACGCTTATGGCCTGCTGCACCAGTTCGATGAATTTGCCGGCCGTTTCAATGAGCAGGGTTGGATCATTGTCATGCTGGCAGGTTTTACGCCGCTGCCTTTCAAGGTGATCACCATCGCTGCAGGCACGACGAAAATGCCGCTCTACATCCTGATCGTGGCGAGCATCATTTCCCGCGCGGCCCGCTTCTTTATGGAGGCAGCGCTGCTATGGAAATTCGGCGAGCCGATGAAGCGGGTCATAGACAGGAATTTCGGGCTTATCACGACGGTGGTCGGCATGCTGGGTGTTGGCGGGTTCGTAGCGGTCCGATATATCGTCTAGAAAATCCCATTCTCCTCTAGCGCTTTCCGTCCGCTTTGGGTTAGCAGGCCGCTGATGTCCGATCCGACCACATTGAACCGCCTTTATGGCCGCCGTCAGGGGCACAAGCTCCGCACGGGACAGGCGCAGTTGCTTGAGCAATTGCTCCCGCAGATCGAAGTGCCGGAGGAAGGGCCGGTCACGTCCCGGACTCTGTTCGGCGATGATCGCCCCCTTCACTTCGAAATCGGCTTCGGGTCCGGCGAGCATCTCGCTTATCGTGCCGACCTGCTGCCGGATCATGGCTTTATCGGCTGCGAGCCGTTTCTGAACGGCGTGGTCGGCGCGCTGCAACATATCCGCGATGGATTCCTGCCTAACATCCGCCTGCACATGGGTAATGCCCTGGACGTCCTGGCCCGTGTGCCCGACGGGGCGCTCAGCTTTGTCTATCTACTCCATCCCGACCCCTGGCCCAAGGCGCGTCATGCCAAGCGGCGCATGATGAATCCTGGACCGATCGACATGATTGCAGCCAAGCTGAAGCCGGGCGGCGAGTTCCGGTTCGGCACCGACCATCCCATCTATTGTCGCTGGGCCATGATGGTTATGAACCAGCGCCACGACTTTGATTGGCTGGCCCAAGGCCCCAGCGATTTTCTCAAGCGTCCGGGTGGCTGGCCCGAAACCCGTTATGAAGCAAAAGCCCGGCGGCAGGGGCATGAGGTCTGGTATTTTCGCTATCGCCGCAACGAAGCTGCGGCGGGCAGCCAGACTGCGCCCTTGCAAAGCAGTTGACGCGTTTGGTCTGACCACCCTTTCTCAAGGGCGGTCCCGCCATCCCGCTTCAACTCGCGCTTTTGGCTACATCCACCTTGTCCACCCATTCAGGATAAAAGCTCGGCTCCCGGTTCGACCAGCCGATCGCCGTGGCGGCCGCTTCGCTGATGGATCGCAACAATATACGACGCTTGTCGGGATGCAGGTGCGGCAGGCTGGCGGCGGCGCAGAAAGCGGCGGGCAACCAGGGCCGCGCTCCCGCCCCGATCAACCTTTCATATAGAAAGCGATAGGAACTGAAGGTGGACAGGCGACCCTGACCGAGATCGAATGCGGACATGGCCACCAGCGGCGCCATGAACGGTTCAATCTGCTCCAATCCGCTGTCATCGGGAATCAACGACCTGATATATACCAGGCGATCATACATTCGCGTCTGCGTCCGGATGCTCGCCGCTTCAACCCCGTCCCGGGACCAGAATTCCAATGCGTCACGCCTGTGCAGGCTGATATCGAGAGATCGCCTGATGTAACGCTGAGTGCTTGCGGAAAAGCCCGCAAATTCCCGCATCTCGGCGAGAGTGTTACCACCTTCCGCCGGTCTTGCCCTAGTGCCCATGCTCTTGCCTCCGGATAAAATGTCCGTTCGCCGAACATGCGCTTTTTATGGTTGCACAATCCTTAAGAGCCCGGTTCGGCAGATATTCATATCGGATCAGATTTTCTGATGCGCCGCAACCAAATATAGGATCCCAGCCATCTGCATCATGAAAAGCTAGGCACAGCGCACCTCAATCTTTCTTTGCATTCTCCTCCGTTTCGGTTCCTTCGTCCTGCTCTTCCCAATCTTCCGGTTTATAGCCGGACGAGGGCACAGCGTGGCCATCATCGCCCTTCCTGGCAAGACTGGGCGGATCGGATGCATCCATCGAATCGACCACGCCTTCCTCCAGTTCTTCTTCCGGCGTCATCAGCTCTCCCGCCTTCTTGTGGTGGGTGGTGTCTTTCCTTTCCTTCATGTCTCAATCCTTTTCCGTTGTCGTTCTTAAACGATCCACGCCGCCGGGCTGTTCCACCGGGCAGTTCGAGTCGACCAACGAAACCGGTCGTTCGACAGACAACTCGCCAAGGGCAGACAGGACCCGGCTTCTGTTTTATGATCAGGCATATGGACATCCTGAAGCATGACGAGGAACCGCGCAGCGTAGCGCCGTTGATCGCGCTTTATTCCATATTGGGCTTCTGGCTGTTCTATATGATCGTCGTCACTTTGCGCGCGCTTGTGATCGGATGGGAGGCGCAGGGCGAGATGGCGTACCGGCGGGCCATCGTCACCGGCCTTGGGATCATCATTACCTGGTGCCTTTACCTGATGCTGCGGCAATTCGACCAAAGACCGCTGATGACCCGCATCGCCACGACTTTTCTGGCCGTCTTTCCTTGTGCCGTGATGATCG
Source organism: Rhizorhapis sp. (assembly GCA_036570425.1). Lineage (GTDB taxonomy): Bacteria > Pseudomonadota > Alphaproteobacteria > Sphingomonadales > Sphingomonadaceae > Rhizorhapis. The sequence continues at coordinate 11,283 of DATCYF010000021.1, forward strand.
CGGTCGCGAATTATTATATATTCAATGTCTATGACCCCTCCGGCCTGATGGTGAACCATTCCGTCATGCAGAATGCCACTGCCAAGTCTACAGGCATGGCGTTGCAGGAAATCGCTGAATACGGCCTTTCAAACTATTTCTTCCTCTCCGCCTGGGCCGCGCTATATCTGGCTTTTTCCTATGCCAGTGAAGTCCGCCGCTTCGAACGCCGGGCCGCCCGCTATGAACAGGCAGCGCAAAAGGCCGAGCTCAGATCCCTGCGTTATCAGGTTAATCCCCATTTCCTGTTCAATACGCTCAATTCACTCTCAAGCCTGATCATGATGAACCGCCGCGAAGAGGCCGAGGCGATGATCATGAGCCTGTCCAATTTCTATCGCACCAGCCTGACCGGCGATCCGCTGGACGATGTGCCTTTGTCGGACGAGGTTCGCCTGCAGCAGCTCTATCTGGATATCGAGGCCATCCGGTTTCCGGATCGCCTCATCACCCGCATAGATATTCCGGCCGAATTGATGAGCGCCTGCGTTCCAGGCCTGATCCTTCAACCGCTTGTTGAAAATGCTATAAAATATGGCGTTTCCCGTACGAACCGTCCGGTCACGATCACTATCGCTGCGCATGAGGAAAATGGCCGGTTGCACCTGAGCGTCAGCGATGACGGCGACACGGTTCCGCTTGAGGGGGACAAGGGCAATGGCATCGGCCTGGCCAATGTGCGCGACCGCCTGACCGCACGCTTTGGAGAGGAAGCCGAGATTCGCTGGCACAGGGTTCAGGGCGATGGTTTCGTTGTCGCGCTTTCAATGCCTATAATCGGCCATGACTGCTGAATCGGAAATCGGGCCACTCACACGTCCATTGCGGACGATGATCGTGGATGACGAGCCGCTGGCCATCGAGCGCATGCAGATACTGTGCGCGCGTGAACCACGCCTTGCTTTGGTAGGCACCGCAACGGACGGCGAATCCGCGCTAAGGCTGGTGGAAGGCGTGGCCCCCGATCTGCTGCTGCTCGACATAGCCATGCCGCGCCTGGACGGAATGGAGGTGGCCCGTGCTGTGGGAAAAAGCAATTTCAACCCGGCTGTCATTTTTGTCACCGCCTTCGAAGGCTTCGCAGTCGAGGCCTTCGATCTGGCCGCAATGGATTATCTGCTGAAGCCGGTTTCCTTCGAACGACTGGTGCGTGCCATTGATCGCGTGCTGGCGCTGACGCGCACGGACGATCCGCGCCCGGCTTTGCATCAGTCTCAATGGGCCGAAGAATTCTGGGTGCCGCACAAGGCCGAACTGGTGCGAATCCCTGTTACCCAAATCGATCGGATCGAAGCGGAACGCGATTACATGCGCCTCTTCGTCGGCGCACGCACCTATTTGCTGCATCAGACGATCAGTTCCCTTGAGCAAAGACTGAACCCGGCGCAATTTGTCCGGCTCCATCGTTCGCATATCGTCCGGCGCGACCATATCGACGGGCTACGCCACGACGGCAGCGGCATATGGTTCGCTCGCCTGCGAGACGGTGGCGAAGTCCGCATCGGCCGCACTTATCTGGCAGCCGCCAAGGCAATCGCGGGACGATAAAAAACGCCCCCGGCCAAGGGAAGCCGGAGGCGCTGATCCAAAGCGAGCCATTTGCCTCGCCCGGATCACAGGGCAAATGGCTTATTTGCTGACAGTCAGACCCGCATTGCTGGCCAGCCGCGTGCCGTTACGGGCATTTTCCAGAGCCAATTCCACATCATTATGGCTGCGCGTGCTCGCTTCAGCGCGGCAGCGTTTCATATCCTCCACCTCCCGGAGATTGCGGATATTTGCGTTGCCGCAAACGTGCTTCACGGCCAGCGCCACGCGCTGCTTCAGCAAAGCGACATCCGCCTGAGATGTCAGGTCAAGGTCGCCATAGCGAACCTCAGCAGACCGGTCGGCGGCCGAAGCGGGTACGGATGACAGAACCAACGCTCCGGCGAGCGCTGCAGCGGCGAATATCTTCTGGGCGGGCATTTCCAATCTCCTCAACATGAAACCTTTTTTACGCCTCGGCCTCATTGAACGATTGGAAGCCGCAGGTTCTGGCGATCAGGGCCTGAAGCCCCCTCATCTCGCCGTATGTTATAAAAATATACCGTGGCGGCAGGCTGCGCTTGAAGAGTTCGACCAGCCCCCGTTCCGGTCGGCAAACGGCATGTCAAACGACAAACGACATGCAGATCGCGACGAACTGCATGCCGCATTTTCGTGAATACGCTCTTAATCGCTAAAGATATTTATCCAGGCCAGCGGGAGCGCCGCACGCTTACAGCAAAGGCCGGCGAACCTTCCAGGGATCGCCGGCCTTCATTCCGAGATGCCGTTTCGTGGACGAAAACCCGTAGTTCAGGCAACCTGAGCTGACGGCGCGTCCACATCTTCATCCGGATCGCGCAGCACATAGCCACGGCCCCAGACGGTTTCGATATAATTTTCACCACCGCAGGCCAGCGCCAGTTTCTTGCGGAGCTTGCAGATGAAAACATCGATGATCTTCAGTTCCGGCTCATCCATGCCGCCATAGAGATGATTCAGGAACATTTCCTTGGTCAGCGTCGTGCCCTTGCGGAGCGAAAGCAGCTCCAGCATCGCATATTCCTTGCCGGTCAAGTGCACGCGATTGCCATCCACTTCGACAGTCTTTGCGTCGAGGTTGACGGAAAGCTTGCCCGTACGGATGACTGATTGGCTGTGTCCCTTGGAACGGCGGACAACGGCATGAATGCGCGCCACCAGTTCATCGCGATGGAAAGGCTTGGTGACGTAATCGTCCGCCCCGAAGCCGAAGGAACGAACCTTGCTGTCCATTTCACTAATGCCCGAGAGGATCAGGACCGGCGTTTGCACCTTTGCATTGCGCAATTTCTTGAGCACGTCATACCCGTGCATATCGGGCAGATTCAGATCAAGGCAGATGATGTCATAATCATAGAGCTTGCCGAGATCCAAGCCCTCCTCGCCAAGGTCGGTCGTGTAGACATTGAAGCCTTCGGTCGTCAGCATCAGCTCTATGGCCTTCGCCGTCGTCGGTTCGTCTTCGATAAGCAGCACGCGCATCTCGCAGCCCCTCGTTCAATTTGCGACGCCCCAGATGCCGAGTGCATCATGGACGCATATGTTAACCATACAACCTCTGAACGCAAAAGGTTAATTTTAGTTTAACTAGCTTGTTTTCTTTAAGAAAGCCGTTGCGGTTGCGATCGTATCGCAAGGTCATTGGCCGCTGCAAATGGCGCGGAACCGCCCGGCAAGAAAATCGGCCAGCAACTCTACCCTGACCGGGCGCGGATCGCCCGGCGGGGTCAGCAGATGCAGCGACATCGGCGGAGGCAACCATTCTTCCAAAATAGTTTCCAATCTGCCCGCCTCCAGATGCGGACGAACGATGAAGTCCGGCAATATCGCTATGCCGAGACCCGCACACAAAGCCGGCAACATGGCATCGCCGCTATTGGATCGCAGCGAGCCTGCGGGACGAATAGCGACCTCTTCCCGATCCGGCCCCAGGAAACGCCAAATATCAGGCGCATCATTGTAGGCATAACCAAGGCAGGCATGCTGGCTGAGTTGGGCCGGATGCGTGGGGCGGCCCCGCTGCGCAAGATAGGAGGGCGACGCCAGGATATGCGACTTGATGCCTTCCAATCGCCGTACGCGGAGCGAACTATCAGGCAGCAAGGCAATTCGCAGCACAATATCGAAGCCTAGTTCGATTATGTCGATTTTCTCATCGCTGAGATGCAGGTCGATGGTGATGGCAGGATACTGCTCCAGAAAATCGGCAACTGCCGGCGCGACATGCAAGAGGCCGAAGGACATAGGCGCTGCCAGCCGGATCGTGCCCTTGGGCGAACTTGCTTCATCATGTGCCGCTTCTTCCGCCGCAACAGCTTCAGCCAGGATACGCGCGGCGCGTTCCGAGAGACGAAGCCCCGTCTCGGTGAGCGAAAGTCGACGGGATGTGCGGTGGAACAATGTTGCGCCGATGCTGCTTTCAAGACGGGATATCGCCTTCGACACCGTGGCCTTGGAAAGACCAAGCGCCTTGGCTGCGGCGGTGAAGGAACGATGCTCGACGACAGCGGCAAACATGGCCCAGGCTTCGAAATCAGGCAGGCGCATAATGGAAACAATCCGTTTCAATGTTGCTTATTCATGAAACGATAATGATCGCTACATTGCCTTTCAACAAGAGATGAAAGGATTGGCAAATGATCGAGAAACGGGAATTCGCCTCCCTTGGTCATGCAGATCATGGTTGGCTGAAGGCACGGCACCATTTTTCTTTTGCGAATTATCGTGATCCGGCGCGCATGGGTTGGGGCGCAATCCGGGTTTGGAATGATGACGAGATTGCCCCCGGCAGCGGTTTCCCGCGGCATCCCCACCAAAACATGGAAATCATCACTTATGTCCGTCAGGGCGCCGTTACGCATCAGGACAGCTTGGGCAACACAGGGCGAACCGAGGCGGGCGATGTCCAGGTCATGAGTGCCGGGACCGGCGTGCGTCATAGCGAATATAATCTGGAGAACGAAACCACTACACTGTTCCAGATCTGGATTATCCCCCGCTCCGCTGGCGGGTCGCCAAGCTGGGGCGCGAAACCTTTTCCCAAGGATGATCGCTCGGGAAAGTTCATGGTGCTGGCAAGCGGCTACGAGGCCGATGAAGGTGCGCTGAAAATCGGTGCTGACGCCCGCGTCCTGGGCGCCACGCTGAAGGCGGGCGAAAGCCTGACCTATGACACCGTTCAGGGAAGTCATGCCTATCTTGTTCCGGCCACCGGAAAGATCGACGTGAATGGCACGACGTTCAACGCCCGCGATGGCGCGGCCATTACTGGCGGCGAGCCCCTTGTCATTACTGCCCTGGAAGACAGCGAAGTCGTCCTGGTGGATGCCGAATAGCATATCTTGCTGCCCCGCGCTCAAGGGCGGGATGGTCTTAAAGAAGTGGAGAAATGAAAATGGCGAAAGTTCTGGTGCTTTATTATTCTGCTTACGGTCACATCGAGACGATGGCCAAGGCGATGGCGGAAGGCGCACGGGAGGCAGGGGCGACGGTGGACATCAGGCGCGTCCCCGAAACTGTGCCGCAGGAAGTCGCGCAGAAAGCCCATTTCAAGCTGGATCAGGAAGCGCCCATAGCAACTGTCGAGGAACTTCCGAACTATGACGCCATCATCGTCGGCACAGGTACGCGCTATGGCCGGATATCGTCGCAGATGGCCTCCTTTCTGGACCAGACCGGAGGTCTTTGGGCACGCGGAGCGTTGAATGGAAAGGTTGGCGCGGCCTTCAGTTCCAGCGCGACGCAACATGGCGGGCAGGAAACAACGCTGTTTTCCATCATCACCAATCTGCTGCATTTCGGCATGACCATTGTCGGTCTGGACTATGGCTATGCAGGCCAGACCGGCGTGGATGAAGTAAGGGGTGGAGCGCCCTATGGCGCGACCACGATCGCTGATGGCGATGGTAGCCGCCAGCCCAGCGAGGCGGAACTGAACGGCGCCCGCTATCAGGGACGGCGCGTGGCGGAAGTTGCAGCGAAACTGGCGGCATCATAGCAGAACAGTTTATAAGTCCTCCGCTCAGGGGCAAAGCTCACCCATTGCCCCCCTCTCCAATCCCTGTCATGGCGATCGCATGATTGAAGACCATGTCCTGTTCATCGATGGCGAGGCCATTATACTCGACAAGCCTGCCGGGCTTGCGGTCGATCCGCCGAAAAATGGCGGAATGAGCCTTGAAAACCATCTCTCCCGCCTCACCTTCGGGTTCAAGCGCTGGCCTCTGGCCGTGCATCGGCTCGACCGGGACACGAGCGGTTGCCTGCTGCTGGCACGCCATCCCAAGGCGCACAAGCGCTTTGCCGCTGCCTTCGAGGCGCGTCAGGTGGTGAAAGGATATGTCGCCGTGCTTGAGGGCGTTCCGGCTGAACAATCGGGAATGATCGATCTGCCGCTTTACAAGGTGAGCAGCGCCGAAGAGGGCTGGCGCATGGTTGTGGACCAGCGCGGCAAGGCGGCACGCACCGCCTGGGAGAAGCTGACCGAAAAGGACGGGCGGAGCATGATCCGCTTCTTTCCCGAAACCGGGCGTACCCATCAGATCCGGGCGCACGCGCTTTACGGACTGGGCGCAGCCATCGTGGGCGATCCGGTCTATGGCGGCGGAACGCCCGCGCCGATGCTGCTCCACAGCCATTTCCTGTCACTGAAACGCGAAGGCAAGCCCCCGGTCGAAGCGACCGCGCCCTTGCCGGAACGCTTTGCAGCAGCCGGCTTCGGTCCGGAATATCTAAACGAAGGCGGTCATGATTGAAATTCCGCCCGACGCGCTGGAGGAACGTTTCGTTACTGCAAGCGGGCCGGGTGGGCAGAATGTGAACAAGGTGGCAACGGCGGTTCAGTTGCGGGTGAATATCTTCCGCCTTGGCCTGCCACCTTATGCCTTTCGCCAACTGAAAACGCTCGCGGGATCACGCCTGACGAACGAAGGTACGCTGGTCCTGACCGCACAGCGCTTCCGCACGCAGGAAGCGAACCGCCAGGACGCGCGCGAGCGGTTGATGGACATGCTGGAAAAAGCGCATGAACGGCAAGCGCGGCGCGTAAAGACAAAACCGAGCCGCACCGCCAAGGCCAAGCGGGTAGACAGCAAGGTTGCACGCGGCTCCATCAAGAAAGCGCGGAGCAAAGTTCGACCGGATTAGGGTATTGGAGGAAGCAACATGTTCTCATTCGACATCAATTCCGACAACCCAAAGACCCAGCTTTACGCTGATCTCACCGCCGCGGCGAAAGCGGTCACGGCGGGCGAAAGGGACGCCATCGCCAATATGGCAAACGTCTCCGCTTTGATCTGGCAATTTCTGCCCGATCTCAACTGGGCGGGCTTCTATCGGCTGGTGGGCAATGAACTGGTGCTTGGTCCTTTTCAGGGCAAGGCGGCCTGCATTCGCATTCCCCTTGGCAAAGGTGTCTGCGGCACAGCAGCTCAGGAGCGCGTGACGCAATGCGTTACGGATGTTCGGGCCTTTCCGGGCCATATCGCCTGCGATGCCGCATCCCGTTCGGAAATCGTGGTGCCGGTCGTCCATGACCAACGGCTATTGGGAGTGCTTGACCTCGACAGCCCGGTTCCTTCGCGCTTTGATGCGGAAGATATTGCGGGTTTGGAGGAATTGATCAGCCAATTGGCCGAGGCGTTCGCCACACCTTTGATATAAAGCCAGCGGGCTTTTCAGGCCGGTGTTTATCAAGGCTTGTCTCGTACATGCGAGACAGAAATTGAGCGAAGCCGAAATCCCTATCGAAGCAGTCCATGACGACACGTCCTTCGATAGCCATTCCGGCTTCACTCAATAAGAGAGTCAGGACAGACGGATTTCCTTCATCCGCTGCGCTTGGTGACTGAGATTAAAGCTCTCCCTCAAGCCATCCCTTGAGCTGGCTCTTGGGCGCAGCGCCGACCTTCGTCGCGGCGGGCTGGCCATTCTTGAAAAGGATCATGGTGGGGATACCGCGAACGCCATATTTGGCCGGGGCGTCAGGATGATCGTCAATATTCAACTTGGCGATCGTGATTTTGTCACCGAGTTCGTCGGAAATTTCCTCCAGAGCCGGGCCGATCATTTTACAGGGGCCGCACCACTCCGCCCAGAAGTCCACGAGCACGGGCTTGTCCGAACCCAGCACGTCCGTTGCGAAGCTGCTGTCGGAAATCGCCTTGGTCGCCATATGAATTCTCCTTCGATGTGATCCAATATCTAGGGCGCGATCCGGTCAGGCTCAACCGCCCACCGGGAAATTCTTACTGTTCGCCCGGCAAGTCCACCTTTTCCGAACGGGGTCTGTGCGCATCCAAAAGATCCTGCGGAAGCCAAATCATCTTTGGGCCACTGGTATAGAGCAGCGATGCCTCCACCATATGACCAGGAAAAATGACCCTCAACGCGGCGGCATAGGCGGCCATCTGACGCAGATGAGGCCGCGGGACCGCTGCGGCGTTATCAGGAACAAAACGCCCGGTCTTGAAATCCACGACATGCGCCTGCGTTTCGGTAACGCGGAGACGATCGACTGTACCCGCGATGACCTCCTCCCCCACAATGGCGGCGATGGGCGCTTCGGCGAGCACGTCAGGCGCGAACAGCGGCGCAAAGGCGGCATCCTCGATGATCGCAAGGGCGCTTTCGATAATTTCGGTGCGAATGCCATGACCCGTGACGCCCTGCGCTTTCAGGAGCCAGCGATCAGCGGCGGCTCGTCTGTCGGAAGGCGGCACCGCAGGCAGCCTTTCATACAGGGCATGCAGCCATTTGCCGCGTTCCGCAGCGGCACGCGCGGCAAGAGAGGGCGGCGGATCGGGAACGCTGTCCTCTTCCTGAGCCGATGGAGCAAGCGGACGCGGGGGACGCGCCTCGGCAGGGGCGGGTTGCCTGAGCCACGCGGGGAGTTCAGCCAAGGAAGCAAGGGGGGCTGACGCGCGCGCTTCAGCTTTTTTCGGATGCAGTGCCTCTGTGCCGCGATAAACGCGCTGCCCGCCCCAGCGGGGATTGTCCTCCGGCGCGATGCCGAGGCGCTCCATGGCAAGATGCACCTTTGCATACCAGCTTTGTTCGGGCGGCATGCCCCTGAACTTTGGCCCCAAAGAACCGCCAATAACCAGCCTTTCCTCAGCCCGCGTGAGAGCGACATAGAGAAGCCGCCAATGCTCCTCCATCTCAGCCTGCTCGCATTTCCGGGCTGCTTCCTCGATCGCTCCGAACTTTTCCGCGCGGCGGGGCGGCAGAACAGGCAGTTTGCTCCCGCCCGGCTCAAGCTCCCAATCGAAACCGCGCATATTGCCCATGCGCTTGGGGTCGACCGTCGCATCTGCGAGGATGACCAGGGGCGCTTGCAGCCCCTTTGCCCCATGCACAGTCAGCACGCGGACGCTGTCCCCCTGCGCGGCCGCGTCGCGGACAATTTCAACATCGCCCCGATCAAACCAGTCGATAAACATCTGGAGCGAGGGATGAGAGTCGCTTTCGAATGCCAGCGCGGCGTTGAGCAATTCATCAATGGGATCGCGCGCCTCCGCGCCCAGACGCCTGAGCAGCTTTCGCCGTCCATCGAGCGGGCCGGAGAGAATATGCTCCAGATAACGATAAGGCGTGGTGAGATCGGCCTGCCCCAACAAAGCATAAAGCGGCGCGAGCAGATCAGTCTGGCCAAGCGTGCGGCGGAGATGACTCCAGAGGCCCACGCCCTTCTCGCGCGGCGCCCGGTTTTGCAAATCGTCCTGCGTCCAGCCGATCAACGGGGATACGAGCAGGTTGGCAAGGTTAAGGTCATCCTGGGGCTGCAACGCAAAGCGGAGCGCCGCCAGCAGGTCACGCACGGCAAGCGGCGCGTTCAGGCGAAGGCGGTCAATGCCCGCGACCGGCACCTTCTCCTCATACAGGCGTGCAACGATCAACCGGGCAAGATCGCTGCGCTTGCGGACAAGGATCATGATGTCGCCGGGGCGAAGCGCGCACCCCTTGCTCTGGAGCATCAGGCCGCCGTCCAGCCATTCGCGGATTTGCGCCGCCAACCGGGCAGCATGTTCGCGAACGGCATCCGCCAGCCAATCCTCCTCCCCCTCATCCTCGCTGTCCTGATCGGCCAGCGTGGTGGAAGAAACGGGATTCCAGAGGATGACTTCGCCGGGATGAAGGATGGCGCTGTCGTGCGGCTCAGCCGGTTCCAGCAGCCCCATCTCTTCGCTGCCGACTTCGGCAATGACCGCATCGACAAGTTCGAGGACGGGCGGAGTGGAGCGGAAGGATTGAACGAGCGAGAGGCTATGGAAACGCCTTTTCGCCGTCTCGGCCTTGCCCCGAAAGCTGGCTGCGGCCGCTCTGAACGCGTCGGGGCTGGTGCCCTGGAAACCGAAGATCGCCTGTTTGAAATCGCCGACGGTGAAGATGGTGCGGACCTTGTCCCCCTTTGCGCCTTCGCCTGAGAAAAAGTCTGCGGCAAGGGCCGCAACTATTTGCCATTGCGCGATATTTGTATCCTGCGCCTCATCGACAAGGATATGATCGGTGGTCTGGTCGAGCTTGTAACGGATCCATTCGGCCATCCTGTTTTCATTGAGGAGGTGGACCGTCTTGCGGATCAGATCGTCGAAATCGACAGCCCCGGCCAGGCGCTTCGCCTCGCCATAGGCCCGCGCATAAGCTCGGCCTGCGGAAAGCGCCTGTGCATAAAGGTCAGCCCAGAGGACGCGCGCGCGCAGTTTAAGGAGATTGTCGCAGCATTCGCCCAACCGCGCCGAAAGGGCTTCATAATCGGGCTCGGCATCCATCAGCTTGGGCGAGCATTTGCGCGGTTCGCCCTTGCCAGTCCGAAAGACCGAAAGAAGGTCGGCCAGCGCTGACGCCCTCCCCTGGCCCGAAGCTGCGCGCCAGCGGGCTATGATGTCGCAATGCTCAAGTGCCGTCTTCGTGGCCCAGGCCGCATTGGCCCCTGCAATGCGTGACAGCGCGGCAACGTCGAACATCGTATCAGCGCAGGCGCTTGCGATTTCGTTCTCGACATCTCCTGTCGGAAGTTCAAGGATTTCGCGCAGCCAGAGCCCAATGTCCGGAGGCAGTGATGCCATGGCGTCCGGTGCAGCAGCGCAGCGCATGAGAAAGTTTTCCGCCCCCTCTTCACCAAGGCGAAGACTGAGCGACTGCATATCAGCGATCAGGGCTGTGTCGCCCTCCGCTTCAGCGCGAACGAGAAGGTCCGCGAGCGCCGCGCGGGCCATGCTCTTCTGTTCGCGCTGGTCGAGCGGACGAAAGCCGGGGACAAGATCTGCCTCAATCGGGAAGGCGGAAAGCAAGGTCTGGCAGAAACTATGGATCGTCTGGATGCGGAGGCCGCCGCCGCTGGCGTCGAGAACGCTGGCAAAAAGGGTGCGGGCGCGTTCCTGCGTTTCCGGCCCATGATCCTCGCCCAGAGCCATCAGGTCCATGGCGAGCGCGGGGCCGTCCATCTGCACCCATGCAGCCAGGCGGTTATGGATGCGTTCCGCCATTTCCGCGGCGCCCGCTTTCGTGAAGGTGAGACAGAGGATATTTTCCGGGCTGACGTCCGGCCGAAGCAGCAGGCGAAAGACGCGGGCGGTGAGCACATGGGTCTTTCCCGTGCCAGCCGAAGCGCTGAGCCAGACATGATCCTCCGGGTGGGAGGCGAGGCTTTGACTGCCCTTTAATGGCTGAAGGCAGGCGTGGGAATTCATAAGCCCGCCAGAAATATAGCGCGCTTACGCATTGTCATTCTTCTCGCTCCGGCCCCGCCCATACCATTCCTCCAGACGCATAAGCTGGTCATAATCGCCATAGGTGGGAATTTCGGGATGAAGTTTCGCTGTGAAGGGTTCATGGCCTGTGAGCCACTTTTCCACCGCATCAATGAAATGCGCCGCTGCCTTTTCGGTGAATTCATTCGTAGCAATCTTGCCCCGTGCACCCTTCGGGTCGACGGGACTTTGACAATAGCCGAAACTGTCGGCTTTGGAATCGCGGCCGAGCGACCAATATTCGAATGCCGCGACGTCGCCGCTTCCATCAAGCCCTTCGAATTCACCCTGCTCCGCTATAAGACCAAGAAGGCCCAATTGCATGGAATAGCCCGCCGCCACCTGCTTGCCGCTGGGTGGTTTGCCGGTTTTATAGTCGATGATTGCAAGGCTGCCATCGGGTAGCACGTCAATCCGATCCGCTTTCCCCGACAGATTGACATCGGCAATGTGCAGGCGTCCCCATTTTTCCGCCAGCAGGGGCTTGCGGCCCGCCTCCAAACCCTCCGCCACTTCGCGCGCAACCCAGTCTATCGCCTGCATGAGGCGCGGCTGCCAAAGCGCCCGTATAAGTGGGTGGGAATCGGTTCCCGCCAGCATCTCCATGGCCCGCGGCGCAAGCCGGGCCGGGTTCCAATCGTCCTCCAAAGCCCATTTTTCAAGAACGTCATGGACAGCCGTACCACGCCAGGCGGCACTGGGCTCCGCATCCACCGGATCGAGCGAGGAAAGGCCAAGCATTTTGCGGGCATAAAAGCTGTAGGGATCGGCCTTCAGCCGGTCCACGTCCGTCACGGCTATATTTTTCGGCCGCGCATCGACAGGAGGATTCGGCGCTGGCTGGCTGGCGGGATGATAGCCATCCGGTTCATCAACAATGAGCGCTAACCGGTGGTATTCATTGGCTTCCTTCCACTGCGCGCCCGCCATGGCCTTTAGGCGCAGCCAGAAGCGGGAGGCAATGGCAGGTGCGGCGGCGTCCCGCCGGGCGCGCGTAATGAGCACCTGCGGGGCACCGAGCGCATTGGCGAGGTCATGAGCGGAAAGCCCGATGCGGCGCTCAAGGCTGGGCAGACCGAGTTCATGCCTGATCTTCGGAGCCAGCCAGGGATCGGGTGATGGAAGCGCAGGCCAGGTCCCTTCATTAAGCCCACCCAGAATCATGAGATCGGCCTGCTGAAGCCGAGCCTCAAGCAATCCGAGAATCGCAATGCGCGGATGCCCGCCTTGCGGTGGCCTGATAGCGGTGTTCGACAAGACTTGCTGCAGCAGGAACACGAACGAACGCGGGTCCGTATCGCGGGGCCCCTCACCAGCGGCAGCCTCCATCTCTGCGAAAGTAGCGGCGGCCTGATGCCCCTGATGCCCTGCCCAGACCTTGTCACCTGTCAAGACGCCGGCCGCCTCTCTCAAGGCAGCGAGTTGACCAGGAAGCGGGATGCCCTGGACTATGGCAGCTTCAAGCGGCGCCAGAATAACGCGGACTTCAGCCCACCAGACGCTGAGGCCGCCCCCGCCCTCTTTCTGCGGGAGAGGGTTTCGCCGAAGTGCAATCAACTGATCGATTCCCGCCAACCCCGCGGGCGGTCTGGGCCCGCGCAGAAGCAGATCGAAACGGCGAACCTGTTCGAGCCAGGGCAGACGCTCATCCCCCGCTTTCACCAGCGGATGCTTGAGAAGCGCCAGCAGAGCCACCGGCGCAAAGCGTTCAGCGGCTGCCTCTGCCAAAGCGACGAGCAGCGTGCCTGCGGGCAGTTCCGAAAGAGGCCGCCCGGCGCTATCGTCCGCTTCGATGCCCCAGCGCTTCAGATGCGCCGAAACGCGGGTGGCAAGCGCGCGATCAGGCGTAACCAACGCGGCGGTCTTCTCCGGCGATTCCAAGGCTTCGCGCAGAGCGATCGCAATGGCCTGCGCCTCTTCGGCAGGCGTCGCTACCTCGATCGCCCGAACGCCCGCCAGATTGCGGTCGCCTGTCTCCAGATCGCGCCATTTGGTCGTCAGCCGGGCCGGCAGCATGGCGTTGGAGATATTGCGGCTGCGCGCTGCCCTTGCATCATGGCCGCCGCCCCAGCGCCACTGTGCCACTTCGTCGCGGTGCACGCTCATGCGATCGAGGAGGAGTTTCAACGCGAATTGGGGATGTGTCTCAATGGCGCGCCGGCGAGAACCACTGACGGGATCGGGATCAAACGGACCGATGCTGTCCCATTCTTCGGGGGACAGATTGAGATCGAGGTCGGGCAGCACCACCATTCCACGCTGCATGCGAGCGACGCGGTGAAGAAGGCCCGCGATAGCCGGAGCAGGCGTGGCGATACCGGCTGCAACGACAAAGCCGGATGGCGGCGCACTGCGCCACCGTTCGGCAATGTAGGCGAGCAATCTGTTACGCCTCTCGGCCATGTCGATGAGCGCCCGTGCGGCCAATTCACGCGGCCAGCGCTCCAACAAAATATTGAATAGCTCCAGTGACTTGTTCCAGTGATCGGAGAGATCGCCTGAAACATTCAGTTCACGGAGTTTCTCGGGGCCGACCTTTTCGATCAGCAGTTGGTCAAGCGTTTGACCCAATGCCGTGGCAAGACGCATGGCCTCCCCCGCATCGACTGGCTGACCGGAACCAGCACGCACATCCTGCACCATCCGGGCGAGGATCATCTGCCGCTCCATGGGGGCAATGGCGGGGGGAATATCCACGTCCTCCCCAATGGGATCAAGCGCGCTGCCCAGCTTTTCGTCAAGATCCAGATCACCCAGGGGTACAAGGCGCGGGAGCAGCAAGCCGGTTTCAGCGCGACGGACAAAGGCTTCGCTGATCGCGCGTGCGGCCCTGTTGGTGGGCACGAGGATAATGCCCCGCGCAAGCGCCATGCGATCCCCGCCATGCTGCGCGAGCAATCCCGCTGCAAGCGCATCGGCAAAGGCCCGATGTGCCGGTATGGTGAAGACAGTGGGCTGTTCGGGGCTACCCACCTGCGATAATCGCCTCGGCCCGGGGAATGGCGGGGGGCGAACCAACGTCAAACCACAGCCCCTCATGCGAGACCCCGTAGAGACGTCCCTCCTCTATCGCCCGGTCCCAGAAGACATTGGTGGAGAAAGCGTCAGTCGGCGGATCCCGCAACAAGCGTGGCGAGATGAGTTGGACGCCCGTAAAGACGAAAGGCGCAAGACGACCGGTGCGGCGGCGCGTAATGCGGCCCGTATCGTCCATGTGGAAGTCACCCGGTCCCCGATGACAATGCGCCCGGGCATGAGGAACGAGAAGCAGAAGCGCGTCCATTTTCTCATCATCCCAATGACTTGCCAGCATCTCGATGCTGTCCTGCGGTCCGTCAATCCAGATATTGTCGCTATTGGCGCATAGAAATGGCCGATCCCCCAGCATCGGAAGCGCCTTCACCAGGCCGCCGCCGGTTTCCAGCAGCTTGTCCCGCTCGTCGGAAATGAGGATTTCCATGGGGCTTTTGCGCGCCTTTACATGGGCAATCAATGTATCGGGCAGGTAGTGGACGTTGATGACCACTTTTTCGATGCCCCCAGCTTCCAATCGATCAAGCGCGTGATCGAGCAGCGGCTTTCCGGCGACTTTCACCAGTGGCTTGGGGCGAGTGGCAGTCAGGGGCCGCATGCGCTTGCCAAGACCTGCGGCCATCAGCATGGCCGTTTTTACGGGCTTCCCGTTGATCATGCCGGTTCATGCTCCGCAAGGGCATGATGGCGCTTGTCCGCCGGGATGTTGGCAGCAAACCATGCCGCGACGGGGCCGAGCGCCGGGTGGGCAAGGTCCCGCTCCAACAAGTTCCACATCCGGGGCAGAAAAGAGAGGTAACGCAGCTTGCCATCGCGCTTCCAGAGGCGCGTGAAAATGCCAATGATCTTTGCATTCCGCTGCGCGCCCAGAATGGCGTAGACGGCATCAAAATTGCCATTCGGTCGCGCAACCGCCTTGTAGTGCGCGATCATCTCAGCCTCAATGTCAGGCGGCACATCGCGACGAGCGTCCTGCAGCAGCGAGACGAGATCATAGGCAGGATGGCCGACCAGCGCATCCTGAAAATCCAACAGCCCAAGCCCATGCGAACTGGCATGATCCGGAATGAGCATGATGTTTTCGGCGTGATAATCCCGAAGGACAGTCACCTTCGGCGCGTCATCCTCTTCGGCCAGCGGCAGAACCTCATCCCAGGCGGCACGATAGCTGTCGCAGTCCACCTCCAGCCCCGCAGCCGGGCAGTACCATTCAGTAAGCAGTCCAGCCTCCCGCTGATATTCCGCGCGATCGTAGGGACGCAGATCGGCAGGCCGCCGCTTGTGAAGGTCCGCAAGCAGGGACACGGCGCGCTCATAAACGCTATGTTCCTCATGCGGGGCAGCTTCCAGATATTCCCGCACCCGAATGTCGCCGAAATCCTCCAGCAGGATGAGGCCGTGGTCTAGATCGCGCGCATAGACGGAGGGTGCTGCAAAACCGTTTTCAATCAAGTGATCGGCGACCGCGAGGAAGGGGCGTGGGTCTTCATGCGGCGGTGGCGCATCCATCAGAACCGCCTGCCGGTCATTATCGATCACGCGGAAATAGCGGCGGAACGAGGCATCGCCCGCCAGTGGCAATATGCGCGCGTCGCCCCAACCAGCAGAGTGGAGGAACGCCGGGGCTGCTTCGGGCGGGGTCATTTGAGCCTGGGTCATTTCAGGGGCCATCTGTTCTTCCATGCAGCGGGCACGGTCGCTGTCAAGAGTCTCGTCCCATCGGGCGACGTTGCGATATCCAAAATCAGGCTGTGCGGCCACAGCGCCGCGCCAAGCCGCTCAGGCCATTCGATGAGAAGCAGGCTGTCGCAAAGCAATTCGTCGAGGCCCAGCTCCTCTGCCTCCGCCGCATTCTCCAGCCGGTAAAGATCGACATGCGTGACGGGAACGCGGACCAGTGGCGGGTCATAGGGTTGGACGATAGCGAAGCTGGGGCTTGGTGCTTCTTCCTCCAGACCCAGGCTAGAAAGCAAGCCCCGCGCCAGCGTCGTTTTGCCTGCCCCCAACCCGCCCCTCAGGGCAATGACGTCGCCCGGCTGCACCACTTCGGCAAGCCGCGCGCCAAGGGCCAGCATATCATTTTCATCCCGGACGATCATTCGCGCGGCAACTCTATGGTGGCGGCGGTTCCCTGCTCCGGTTCAGACAACAGCGTCAGGGTGCCACCATGCGCCTCCACCAACTGGCGGGCAAGTGGCAGGCCGAAACCAAGCGACTCCCCCTTTTTCGCCTGCTCGGCTCTCTTGAACCGATCGAATGCAAGCGCCTGCGCCTTGATGTCCATGCCTGGCCCGTTGTCCGATACAATGATACGTGCCGCAGTGGACGTGCCATCTCCGTGGACAAGCACGCGGCCGCCCTCGGGCGTATAGCGCAGTGCATTGGACAGCAGGTGATCGAGGGATTCGCACAAGCGGCGACTATCGCCCGAAACTTCGCCCAGCGTCGGCTCGATCTGAACGACCAGATCGATTCGCTTGGCCTTTGCCTCCTCCCGGAATTTTCCTACCCGTCCTTGTACGAATGCGGCCAATTCGATTGGCTCCTTGTGCAGTGGCAGAGCGCCTGCCTCTCCCTGCGTCAGATCCAGGATGTTCTCGATCAGGCTGGAAAGCCGGACAGCGCTTTCCATGATGGCGCCGACATATTCGCGCGCCTGCTCGGGAAGTTCGCCTGCATAACCGGCCTGCAGCATTTCAGTGAAGCCCGCGATGGATGTCAGCGGAGTCCGCAATTCATAGCTCATGTTGGAAACGAAAGCCGTCTTGACCTGATCCGCCTCCTCCAGCGCGGTATTGCGCTCGCGCAGCGCCTGCTCGATGCGGCGGCTGTCGGTCACGTCCAACATGGTGAAGAGCGCATTCCCGTCAGGCAGCGGAATGGCTGCAAATTCAAAACTCTGTCCATCGGCAAATGCAACGCGGCCGCCGCGCTGCTTGCGTTCGACCGTCGCAGCGCGAACCAGTTCACGTATCGCCGAAACCTGTTGCGGTTTGCTGAGCTTGTGGGCGGCCCGTTCCATGAGTTGATCCACGCGAGGATGGCCCGCAAGCATTTCTTCCTCAAAGCCCCAGATCTTACGGAAGCGGTTGTTCCACAAGTGCAGACGTCCGTCGGATGCAAACACACCCACTGCTTCGAACAGATTGTCGAAAGTGGCGGTCCGCACACGCAGCAGCGTGTCGCGGGCACTCGATAGTTGCACCTGTTCGGTGCGGTCCTCAAAGATGAGAAGCAATCCGCCGTCTGGCAAGGGCTGAGCGAAAATGCGCAAATGCATCCCGCCGGGCAGCAGCCAGTTTTCCTCGACGGCCTGGGTCGAGAGGAACCAGTCGCGCCGCTCGGCGCGCCAGGCGGGAAAGTCGCGACTGCCGGGCAGACGACCCGCCTCCCGCATGCTATCCAGCACGCGATCGAACTCCGGAGCATCTACCAGGTCTTCCGGGCGCAATGCAAAGAGCCGTTGGAAGGGCTGGTTGGAAAAACGTAACGTGCGATCGGCTGCAAATTGCGCTACGCCAGCGGACAGACGGTCGAGCATATCGCGCTGTGCTTCGGTCAGGCGCTTATATTCGCTGCGTGCCTGCTCCAGCTCGTGCATGTCAATGGCGTAGCCCGCCACGCCCGCGTCTCCCAACGGCACATCCACCACGCGCATCATCCGGCGTTCGCCTTCAATCGTGGCGGGAACCAGCCGGGAATTGGGGACACCGGATTCGAGGGCAGATGCCGCAGCCGCCATGGGCGTCACACCGTCCATTGGCTCGACCAGTTCCATGCCGTTGGAAATTACCTCTGCCGCATCCTTCGCATCAACGGAATGCACATAAGCGGAGTTGACGAGCGACAGGCGCAAATCAGGATTTCGATGCCACATAGGCATAGGCGCGGCTTCGATCACGCCAGCCAGCGATTCGAGCGCCTGGGCAAGCCGATCCTTCTCTTCGCTGAGCGCAGCGATTTCGAACTGGCTTTCAGTCGCGTCGAATATCCACAAAATCACCCCGCCTGGGCCGGACAGGCCAGTTCCTGCCGGTGCGCCACGCACGAGGAGAGAACGCGAAGAGCCCTGAGCGCTCACTGATCGGGTGAAGCTTTTGCCTGCCTTCTGGGCGGCACTGATATCGCGAGCGAGCGCCTCCCCGTCCTTCGGCTTCAATCCACCTTCGGCTTCAACAAGCTGCGAAATGAACTTTGGAACCTTTTCAAGCCCAAGCCATCCCGCCAGCCGATCGGGGGCATCAATCCGGCCGTCGGCGCGTACGACGACCGGCAGCGCAGGCGCGGATTCCAGCAATGTCGTGAGCCGGTCCGCCTGCTCCGCGGTAAAGGCCGACCGGCGACGCATGGCAAAGCCGCTATAAATCGCCCAGGCAGCACCCACCAGCCAAAGCGCCATGATGACGCCCAGAACAGCCATTGCCGTGGTGGACAGGGCATGCATCCGGCCTATCGTCCCTTTTGTTCGTTATGGTTGCCGAATGTTTTATGCATGGTCCGGCAGTAGCCGAAAGTATGCGGCGGGTGAAGCCGTTGTAATGTGCGCCTTCGCACCAGGCAAAGAATAAGGGCGCCAACATTCTGGCGCCCGAATTCGTCCGTGTCCGCAAGCTCAGTAGCGGTAATGATCCGGCTTAAAAGGCCCTTCGGCAGAAACGCCGATATATTCGGCCTGCTTCTGCGTCAGCTTCGTCAGCTTCACGCCGAGCTTTTCAAGATGCAGCGCAGCAACCTTCTCGTCGAGATGCTTGGGCAGCACATAAACGTCTTTCTTATAGGCCTGACTATTGGCCCACAGTTCGATCTGCGCCAGCACCTGATTGGTGAAGCTGGACGACATGACGAAACTGGGGTGCCCCGTCGCGCAGCCCAGATTGACCAGGCGGCCCTTGGCCAGCACGATCAGCTTCTTTCCATCGGCAAATTCAACTTCATCGACCTGTGGCTTGATCTCGGTCCATTTCATGTTGGAAAGCGCGGCGATCTGAATCTCGCTGTCGAAATGGCCGATGTTGCAGACGATCGCCATATTTTTCATTTCGCGCATATGATCGATCGTGATGACATCGGCATTGCCCGTCGCGGTCACGAAGATGTCAGCCCGCTTGGCGGCTTCCTCCATCGTGACGACTTCATAGCCTTCCATAGCCGCCTGCAGCGCGCAAATGGGATCGACTTCGGTCACCAGAACACGCGCGCCGCCGTTGCGGAGCGACGCCGCCGATCCCTTGCCCACATCGCCAAAGCCCGCAACACAAGCGATCTTGCCCGCCAGCATGACATCCGTGGCGCGGCGGATCGCGTCAACGAGTGACTCCTTGCAGCCATAAAGGTTGTCGAACTTCGATTTGGTGACGCTGTCATTCACATTGATAGCCGGGAAAGGCAGCTTGCCTTTCTTGGCCAGATCATAAAGGCGATGAACGCCGGTGGTCGTTTCCTCCGACACGCCCTTGATCGCCTGCACTGTCTTGGTGAGGAACCCCGGACGCTCCTTCAGCACTCGCTTCAGCACGGCGCAGAAGATTTCTTCTTCTTCATTCGACGGCGTGAAAAGCGCCTCGCCCGCTTCAACACGAGCGCCCCAGAGCGCAAACATGGTGGCGTCGCCGCCATCGTCCAGGATCATGTTGCAGGTCTGGTCGCCCGAACCCCAATCGAAGATGCGCTCTACATAATCCCAATATTCCTCAAGGGTCTCACCCTTTACGGCGAAAACGGGAATGCCCTGAGCCGCAATGGCAGCGGCGGCGTGGTCCTGGGTCGAGAAAATATTACACGATGCCCAACGAACCTCAGCGCCCAATGCCACAAGCGTTTCGATCAGCACGGCAGTCTGGATCGTCATGTGCAACGATCCCGTAATGCGCGCGCCCTTCAGCGGCTTCGCCACCCCATATTCCGCGCGCAGAGCCATCAGACCCGGCATCTCGGTTTCGGCAATCTCGATTTCCTTGCGGCCGAAAGCGGCAAGCCCGATGTCGGCTATTACATAATCTTTAACGTCGGCGGCGGGTGCAGTGGCCACAATGGTCTCCTGAGTTTGAAGCCCGAAATGAAAGCCGCCCAAACGATGGCGGCGCGAACTGCAGCGTTCTGTATCAATCCCGGCCTTCAGAAGCAAATCAAATATAAAGGAATCTTTATATGCTGTCGAACGACCGATCCCATGATCGATGCATCTCGCCATTCGCAGCGCTCGCCTGGTGGGTCCTCCAGAGCGCGACTCCACCGCGATGCGATGGATACACAGAGGAGACTCGGACGCAATAACCTGGGTCAATGCAAATAGCGCCCGTACCGCATATATTCCCATAAGGGTGCCGGTATGCCGGCCAGAGCTTGCAAATTTGAAAGAACGTCATGTCTACGCAAAACCAAGAGGAATATTATTGGAAACGTGCGCAACAATGTCGCAATTCCGCCGAACGGGCACAGGATAGGAGCGCCCGGAAAATCCATCTGGAATTCGCACGGCGCTATGAGGACGCCGCTCGTCAGATACAAGGACTTCTCCAGGGGAGAAGGTCCTCGTGAACTGACTCGGGGGCGCACACCGGGACCACCCGAACGGACAACTTGTGTTGATCCTGCAAAAGACTTCTCATTTCCTTGGCTGCGGCATATTGTAATCACACTTGTGCCGCGCAGTTTGGATCGCTCGGAGAAGGAATTGCCGAGATGCAGGCTAAACCTATCCTGGATGAAAGCCTTGCAAAACATGGCGGCAGCAGCACCTACACGGACAGGCTACCCTTCAATGGAGAAATTCGCACTACTGTCGTAAGCGTCATCGTGCCGGTCTGGAACAGTGCCACCCACCTGCAAGCCTGCATCGATTCGCTCCTGCGCCAGACATTAGCGCGGGACGAATATGAGGTAATCCTGGTGGATAATGGCTCCCTGGATGAAAGCCTCGCCATCGCGCAAAGCTGTAAGGGCGTGCGACTGTTTGTCGAGAAACGCCCCGGCTCCTACGCGGCTCGAAATCTGGGAATAAGCGCTGCGCGTGGAGAATATGTCGCTTTTATGGATTCCGACTGCGTGGCCGATCCGGGATGGCTCGAAAACGGACTGCGAGTGGCCCGGGCCCATCCCGAGGCAGGCATTGTCGCCGGGCGGATCGAGCTTGTGACAAGTGCGGGAGCATCGCGACTATGCGATGCTTATGAAAGGACGTTCTCGTTCAATCAGGCAAAGAATATCTCCAATGGCGTGGCTGTCACCGCCAATTGGTTCAGCCCCGCCGAAGTGGTGCGGAAGCTGGGCGCTTTCCGGGGAGACCTGAAATCAGGCGGAGATCATGAATTTGCCCGCCGCATCAGAAAAGCCGGCTATCCCATCCTGTATGCGCCCGATGCACTGGTATTCCATGCTGCCCGTTCCAGCTTTTCGGAGCTTGCCGCGAAATCACGCCGCGTCATCGGCGGCCGCATGGCGTCACGGAGCGACAGGAACGGATTGGAGTGGGTAGGAACGGTTTCAAGGGACACCATGAGGCGACTGTGGATAGCCTCCCGCGCAAGGCACCTCTCCTGGGGAGCCAAGGGAGGCGTCTGGGCGCTTTCATTGGCGTTGTGGGCCGTGACCCTGCATGAGATACTCCGCATCTCGTCAGGCGCTGAAGCGCGACGGGCCTGAAGATATTGTCCGCCTTATGGTATTCCGCTTCCCGGCTCATGAGCGATTTGCCTGAGAAAACGGGCCAGCTTCTCACCGATATGGGTCCAATCCTGTGCCGAAAGATCGGGCGGCGAGATACGTTGCGTGTTTCGAACCCATTCTATCCCCTCCCGCATTCTCTCTCCCGTCAATGGGCCATCATAAAGCCACAGCCAATCCTCGCCGACCTGGCCCTGCAACTCGATCAGGCTTCCGAGCCGGGGCGCAATGACGGGACGAAAACGGGAAAGCGCCAGCAAGGCCGAACCGCTGTTCACAATGTCGCGATAAGGCAGGACGACCGCATCGGCTTCGTCAGTGATCCGCTCGATCTCAGCATCACTCAGATATTCAAGCTGCAGATGGATGTTGCCCGCGCTTGCGGCCGCTTGCCGGAGTTCGGCCGTAAGGTCCGCGTCCGTGCAATAGCCCGCGATCACCAACCGGGCGGTAGAGGGCGGCAGGTCTTGCACGGTCGATGCAAGCAGGTCAGGCGCTTTGTACCGTTTGACGCGACCGATAAAGGCCAAGTGAACCGGCCCTGCGGGATAAACCCGTGGCAGGCTGGGCGGAGTCGCTACGCGCCCCTGATAATGACCGTGCGGGATAACCAGCCAAGGCTGGTCCGCAAGTGCTGGATACGCGGCCAACAGAAGGTCGCGCGAAGGCGCCGACAGGAATATAAGCCCGTCCAGCGCAGCAAAAAAGCCCCGGCGCGCAAACCCGAATGGCCGGCCATTGCGCTCATGGGGCAGCACATTATGAGCGAGCCAGACAATCTTCTGACGCCGCACCACCCTGCCCCACCACAGATTGGCGAGAAGCAGGAGCGTTCGGAGTTGCTGGCGCGGGTTGCGGGCGAAAAAGAATTCATCCGGCCAGTGGAAAAACAATATGGCCTTCTTTTCGCCAGGTACGGGGTGCCAGGAATAGCTGAGTTCGGAAACAGGCACACCCTGTGCGACGAGCGCATCCGCCAACATCCCGGGATAAGGGTTGCGCGCACGCCAGGCGGGTCTTGCATAAACGCGCAACTGCTGGCCAATACCAGCCGGACGAGCCAGTTCCATTGCGTAGATATCTCCGCCGTATTTCTTTTCCCCTACCATAGAATTCGCCTTAAGTTCACGGCAAAGAATTGCCGCTTCTCGGGCTTCCTTCCAAAGCATATGAATAGAACGGCAAAATATGCGCCGGCGCTGCATGACCGGAAGCAAGGGGTTCGATGACTATAAAGCAAAAGCTGGCCGTCAGTGGCGCATGGTCCATCGTCGCAGCCGTCTTTAACAATTTATCGACCATCATCATTTTCGTGGCGCTGGCCCGGCTGCTCACGCCCGAGCAGTTCGGCATCGTCGCCTATGCCACCGTGTTTGTGGAACTCAGCCGGACATTGGTTCAGGGCGGCATTCCTGATGCGCTGATTCAGCGAAGCGAATGGGACGACAGCCTTGCCTCGACAGCCTTCTGGACCAATCTGGCGATTGGCGGCCTTCTTTGCGCCTTGCTCATCGCCGTCGCGGGTCCGCTGGCTGGCGCAGCTTATGATTCCCGCTTTGGATTGGTTCTGGCGGCGCTTTCCTTCATGCTGATACTGGAGGGCCTGTCCGCCGTCCATCTCGCCAAGCTGCGGCGCGATTTCCGCTACCGGGCCATTGCTACGCGTCGCATAATCACCAATGTCATTGGCGGCGTGATCGGCGTAACCCTCGCCTTCATGGGCTGGGGTGTGTGGGCGCTGGTAATCAGCCGCCTGATCACCGCAGCAAGCGCCAGCGTCATCCTGTGGCGCGCCACCGATTTCCGTCCCTCCTTCTCCTTCTCCTTCGCACATCTGCGCAGCATCGGCCGTTTCTCCACGCATCAACTTGGCAGTCAGTTGCTGGGTCAGGCAAACGCGCAGGTCGCACCCCTGTTCATCGGCGCCTTCCTTGGCCCGGCCGCAATTGCGCAATATCGGATTGGATCGCGTGCTCTCGACATGATGATCAGCATGGTCATAAAGCCGCTGCAATCCGCAGCCCTTACCGCATTCGCGCAGGTGCATCACAAATCGGGGCAAGTCGGGCCCGCCTATCTGCGGGTAACACGCACCTGCGCGCTTGTGTCCTGCCCCGTATTCTTCGGCGCGGCTGCCATTGCGCCCGACTTCGTGACCTTCATATTCGGCCCGAAATGGACAGAGGGAAGCTATATCATGATTGCGCTGGCCCTCGTGGCCGGTCCCGCGACCCTCAATTATTTTCAAGGGCCTGCGCTGTTCGCGGCGGGCCGCTCAGGTCTGGCTTTCTGGGCGACCCTGACAGGCTTCCTCGGGAACCTCATCGTGGCAGTGATCTCGGTCGGCTATGGCGCAATCGCGGTCGCTGCGGGATTTACGCTCCGCGCGCATATCACCACTCCGTTCAGCCTGCGTTTCGTGAGCAAAGGGATCGGCGTCACGCCGGGGCGGGCGATATTGAACATTCTGCCGCCTTATCTTTGCGCATTGCTGATGGCGGCTGCCGTAACTTTCATGCGCATTGACCTTCTCAAAGACCAATCCATCTTTATTCGCCTGCTCATCTGCATGATCGCGGGAGCAGTGCTCTATGTTGTAGCGCTGGGGCTATTTGCCCGCCCCTTCATGAAAACGAATTTTGCCGAACTGAACGCGCTGCTTCCCCGCAGTATCCGCAGGCGCTTTCCCCAACGATCCTAGGCCTCGGCCAGATAGTCTTTAACCCGCTTGAAATTCAGCATGGCGCGGCGTTTCATTTCCTCCGCCAGATGCGGGGTTCGTCCGTTCCCAAGCGCTTTGTCGAAAGCCTCTCTCAAGCGTTCCCGATCAAGATCGGCAACGTCCACGGTCAGCGCCTGACCCAGTTTCTCGCCATAATAATCGCGCATTATTCCCCATGCCTTGCGGGAATAAGCGACGGAAACAGTTGGCAAGCCCTGCGACATGGAAGCAATGGTGGCATGCGTGCGCGCGCCTACCAAAGCCTCACAAAGACCAATGATGCCCTTATAATCCGATGCACTCAGCGTCGGCATTGAGAGCAGAAGATTGGCTTTGGGATCATGGCAGGAGCCCAGCACCGCCCGGCATGCGAAAACATCGTTGTTTCTGGCTCTCCGTTCCTGCACATGGGGAACAAGAATGACTGAAAAGCCGTCAGCGTTCAGGCCATCGATAAAGGCTGCAACCTCACTGATATAGGCTAAGGCATTCACATCGGCGCGGAATGACAATATCCCGGAGCTGACCGACAGGGCGACAAGCCGCCGCCCCGCGATGGGGAAATGATGCTCAACCTCCAGAATGTGCCGGGCCTCTTCAGGCGGAGTAACGGGCAGCAGGAAAGCAACGTCAGCGGTCTGCTCGACCCGAACATCGGGAATCAGGCTCTGCAGATAACGCAGCGATTCACTTTCCCGCACCGTGCAGATCGCGACATTCTCCATGGACCGCCGAAAATAATGCTCGGTTGCTTCGTTGAAGGGTCCAATGGTCTGGGCGAGCAACGCGACCGGCTTGCCGATCTGAAGGATGTGACCATGCCGCATGGCATCGCCATAGTCGGATGTGAAAACATCCCCGCCTGTGGCAATGATCAGGTCGGCCTTCCCAAGGCTTGGTGAAATCCTTCGCCCCGCAATCCGGGCCGGTCCATGTTTCAACAGGGCATACCAGCGGCGCTGTAACTCAGGGGACCATTTGTCCACTCGCCTGGAAGCGCGATCGGGCAGCACCTTGTTGACTCTTCCGGCGAAGAAATCGCGATCATAATCGACGTCCCGCGTATGAAGATCGATCGACAAGTCACCACGCGGAATGACGGATTCCAGACCCAGCAGGATCGAAGTGACCAGAGCCTCGCACCCCCGGTTACGGCCGCCCGTCATGCTGGTGATCGCGATATGGTGCATCTACCCCCCTCTGACCGCATGAAAGAAATCCATCGTGCGTTCCGCGATGCGTTCCCAATCCAACTCGCCCAGATCGGGTTCAGCCGCGCGCGGGGTTGTTCTGGCCCATGCAATGATGCGCTCAAGTCCGGCGGCATCCAGCTCGCCACGAAAGAGATAGAGCCAATCGGAACCGACGATGTCACGCACCTCCCGAAAAACGGGAATGTCGGGCACGGCGACTGGCCGCGCAAAGGAAAGCGCCAGCGCCACTGAGCCCGAGTTAGTGGCCTTGCGAAAAGGAATGACCACCAGATCGGCCGCGCTCAGATAGAGTTGAAGCGCATCGTCTGGGATGAAATCAAAGCTGAACCGGATGCGCTCATCCTCCCCGCCTAACGCCCGAAGTTTTTTGGCATAGGCCGGCGTATCGGCCTTGCCAGCGATCAGCAGGCGCAAGTCCGACGCGGCGAGGCGAGCGAAGGCGGCAATCAACGCTTCCGCATTTTTATAGGGACGAATGCTTCCGGGTAGAAGGAGCAGGAAACTGTCTTCTTCAATCCCCAGACGCGAGCGCGCCAGGCCTCGCCCGGCATCCGCAGGATAAACGCCCTTGAAATGCGGATGGGGAATGACCGCGCTCGCCTTCCGCATCAGCCCTGGATAGGTCGCCGCCAAAATATCACGATGCGTAGCGCTGAGCAGGATGACACCATCTGTCATCGCAACCAGCAGGTGTGAATAGACGTGCCACAGCCAGTAAAAGGCGCCGCGCCGGAAGATTGCATTGCCCTTCATATCATGGGGGACCGGATCGTGCGCCGTCCAGATGATGCTGGCGCCCCTGAGCTTGAGCAGCGCAGCGGCGCAGAGGGTAGCCGCCACCGCCTTCAACACCGCAATCCGGCCGCCTCGCCAAAATGCCCGTTCAAGCCAATGAATGTGAAAGACATCATATTTCCGACGGAATATGGCTTTGAGCCCGGACCGGCCAGCGACAAAATCGTGAGCGTCGACATTCGGCAAATGCATATACAGCGTTTCGGGATAGCGGTTCGCTGGGGATCGCAAAGGCCAGGCGAGCACCGTCAGTTTTTTCCTGCCCTGCATTTCATTTGTCTCGGCTGCTGTCATTCTGGTCATTGCCGATCAATCCAGTCCAGCAAACAAAAGAGCTGTAGGGCACAGATGCTGCGTGCGCAGCCACCGCTTCACCGAACGGGCGCTGATTTCCACCGCTCGGCCGATACCGCCAGCGACACAGTAGAGAAGAGGAAGGCAGAAGGTCTATACCTCTTCGGGATGTGGGGCACCGGCGTTGCGCCTGCCGTGACTTTCTGTCAGCATGGCTGCACTTCCGATCAAGCGGGACGCGGTTTTGGGCATTCTATCGGTAAGAGCGGTAGTGGACGGCGGCTTCTGCGTTGGCTGCGGCGCTTGTTCGTTCGCCTCACAGGATGCCATCCGGATGCACAGGAACGAACTGGGCATTTGCGAGGCGGATATCGGCCAATCGTCGCCGGAAGCATTGGATGCCCCCAGCAGCCTATGCCCCTTCTCCGATGCCGCAGAAAATGAAGACAGCCTTTCGCAACGCTTCGCCCCAACAGTTGCTCATTACGACAGGCGGCTTGGCTATTATTCCATGTTGGCGGCGGGCCGGATCAGCGACTTGAGCGAGATCGCGTCCAGCAGCTCGGGAGGTATGACGTCCTGGCTTCTAGAAAAATTACTTGACGCTGGACTGATCGACGGCGTGATTCATGTGGGTAGTGCCGATGGTGGCTCCGGCTCCCTGTTTCGATATGCCGTGTCCCATTCGGCCGCCGATCTCCGCGCGCGGCGAAAATCCATTTATTATTCAACCGAAATGTCGGAGGCGCTTTCCAGCATTGCGGGCGACGGGAAGCGCTACGCATTTGTGGGCGTGCCCTGTTTCGTAAAGGCTATCAGCCTGCTGATGAGACAGGATGCACGATTGGCGGAGCAAATCCGCTTTCGCGTCGGGCTGGTCTGCGGCCACCTGAAAAGTGCAGCGTTCGCTGAGTGCCTGTCATGGCAGACCGGCGTTCCACCTGAGGAATTGGCGGCCGTGGACTTTCGAGTGAAAGACCCGGACCAACCCGCCAACCGCTATCGTTTTGGCGCCAAGGCCAAAAATGCGGATGACTGGCGGACCCTCCCAACATCGCGGCTGCTTGGCGGAAATTGGGGGCATGGCATGTTCCAATTGGGCGCATGCGATTTCTGCGACGATATTTTCGCCGAAACCGCCGACGTTTGTCTGGGCGATGCGTGGCTGCCGCAATATGACAGCGACTGGCGTGGGACGAACATCGTGATTTCACGCCATGCCGACATTGACCAGTTGCTTCGCGAGGGCGCCCGCAGCGGTGAGATTTTGCTGGAGGATATCAACGCTGATTTGATGGCCCAATCACAGGGAGGGAATTTCCGGCACCGCTGGGACGGCCTGAGCGTCAGGCTCGCAGACGACCTTCGGCAAGGTAAGGCAGTGCCACGCAAGAGAATAGCGCCCGGTAGCCGCCGGACATCATGGATTCGGCGGCAGCTGATACGCCTCCGGCGCAAAATGAGCCGTCAGAGCCACGCGACTTTCCTTGATGCCAAAAGAAAAAGTGACCTCGGCCTGTTCCATGCTGACATGGAACCGTTCGTAAAGCGCATGCAATCGCTTTACCGCATTGAAAAAGCCATTAACAAACGGCCACGCCTGCGGGAATTGTCCCGCAGACTAGGCATTATCTGAGTTATTGGGCAGCGCCGCCTTCCGGCGCGTCTTTCACTGCATCCCCGACGCTATCGGCGGCGTCGCCAACGGATTGGGCCGCTCCCACAACAGCGTTGGTTTCGCGTGTCTCATTCTGATTGTCGACGAGCAGGATATAAGCGGCGACAGCAACGATCGCGATAAGGATGATGGCGAAAACTACACCCCAGCCGCTTCCCCTGCGTTCAACGACGGTGGTGGTGGGTCGCTCTACCACCCGTTCGGTTACCCGTTCGTCAGCCATGTTACTCTCCTCACGTTGGACTCATTTATCCGGCGCGGAATCTGACTCGCATGCCAAAAGAATTTGGCTTCCGGAAAGGAAAAAAGGGGCAGCACAGGCTGCCCCCCTTTCATCCGTCCGGATGATCAGCGTTGCTGATCTCCGCTACGGCCGCGGTCCTGACGCTGCTTGTCAGATCCCATTTGTCCTTGTTTGTTTTCTTGCTGCTGCTGTTTCTTGCCGCGCTGTTGACGCTGCTTATCCTGGTTTTGCTGATTAGCCATGATGGCGTCCTCCTGTCCCCCTTCATTGGGGTGCTATGTCAACATCCAGTTATGACATTCGTTCCGGCCGTGTCGCATACGTAACGCTGTGCGCCCGCGCCCGGATGTTCGGGCATGCTGAAGCTGAATTACGCCTTTGCACTGACCAGAGCGAACATTGCTCCCTGGGGGTCCAGGCACTGGATGATCCAGCTTCCACCCGGCACCTGATGCGGTCCATTCAGGACAGTGCCTCGCCTTTCCTTGACTCGCGCGGCGGCGGCTTCGATGCCGTCCACGTTGAAATAATAGGTCCAGACGGGATTCGGCATCTCCCCCGGCTTGTTCATCATGCCGCCGAAGGCCGTGCCGTCCTTGCCGAACAGCTGATAAATGCCCATTGATCCCATGTCGACGGAATCTGCTTTTTCCCAGCCGAACAGTTCGGAATAGAAGGAAAGCGCATTTTCCCAGTTGCTGGTGTAAAGCTCATGCCATCCCGCATGCCCCGGCGTGCCTGGAGCGGCCGGCGGCCCCATGTCGTCAGGCGATCCTGATCCCTTGAACAGCGCAAACACTGCACCTTGCGGATCGGCCACGATAGCGAAACGGCCGACGCCTGGAATGTCGTCAGGCGCCCGGTGCACCTTTCCACCCTTTTTCCCGATTTCAGCGGATCGGCTATCAACATCGTCGACGGCCACATAACCAATCCATCCCGGCCTTCCGCCTGCGTTCCGAACCTCTTCGTGCAAGGCCATGAGGCCCGCCACTGCGGCTCCGTTTGCCATCAACAGCGTATAATCAACGCCTTCCACACCGGCGCCCTGAGCGGCCCAGCCGATGACTTCGCGGTAAAATTCCACAGCCGCGGCGGTGTCTGTCGTTATCAGTTCGTACCAGACGAACCTGCCATGCATGTCAGTCATCATCCTG
The DNA here is from genome assembly GCA_036570425.1 of Rhizorhapis sp. Taxonomy (GTDB): domain Bacteria; phylum Pseudomonadota; class Alphaproteobacteria; order Sphingomonadales; family Sphingomonadaceae; genus Rhizorhapis. The sequence goes on from DATCYF010000021.1 coordinate 41,439, forward strand.
CCTCCTGATCAGAACATTTTCCGGCGCATATCATTCGCGGACCGCCATGCGAGGCCGCAGTCATTCTGAAAATGCGTTCTGTCCGTGGAGGCGGAGCATAGCACCGGGCGCATGCCGGTGTCAGCCGATGCGTAGGAGCTTTTTTGAATTAAATCAGGAGGCGCATGCCCAGCGGGAACCACGCTGCCGGGATGTGATCCGCTGGTCAAAGTGCTCCGTGGCAGTGCTTGTATTTGCGTCCCGATCCGCAAGGGCATGGGGCATTGCGGCTGATGTCCATCTCCGCATAAGGATTTTCATCCGCCTGCCCTTCCGGTCGGCGCGCCACCAGTGGGGGCAGCGTGGTCGTGATATAGCCGTCCCCACCATCGAAATCAGCCGTATCGTCCCTGCCCGTCAGCGGATCGATATGACTCGTGATGAAGTCTGGCAGCACCGGCAATTCCGGAAGTTCCGGTTCCTGCATACGGAACTGCGCCCGGGCGATAGTGCGGGTTACATCCTCCCGGATATTGCTCAGCATACGCTCGAAAAGAGCGAAGGCTTCTTGCTTATATTCATTGATCGGCGTCTTCTGCGCATAGGCCCGCAGGTGAACGACCTGCCGTAGGGCGTCCAGCGTCGCCAGATGTTCTTTCCAGTGATGATCGAGGGACTGGAGCAGGATGTTCTTTTCGACCATGTGCCAGCTTGCCGGATCGAGCGAGGCCGCTTTTTCGGCGACTGCCTGATCCGCCAATTCGGCAAGCCGCGTTTCGATAAGTTCGGGGTCCAGCGCATCCTCTTCCATCCAGGCGTCGATGTCCGGCTCCAGATTCAAGATGTCTCCAACCGCTTCCTTCAGGCCTTCGACATTCCACTGCTCAGGATAAGTTCCCGGCGGGCAATGGTCGGCGACAAGAGCATTGACAGTCTCGGTACGCATGTCAGCGACCACATCATCCACCGTCTCGGCGTCCATGATGTCGGAACGCTGCTCGTAAATGACCCGGCGCTGGTCATTCATGACGTCGTCATATTCGACCACCTGCTTGCGGACGTCGTAGTTGCGCGCCTCCACCTTTTTCTGGGCGGTTTCGATGGCCTTCGACAGCCATTTGGAACCGATCGCCTCACCATCGCCCATATTCTTGTTCATCATCCGGGAGAACAGCGTGTCGGGGCCAAAAATGCGTAGCAGATCATCGTCAAGACTGAGATAGAAGCGCGAAAGCCCCGGATCGCCCTGACGACCTGAACGGCCACGAAGCTGATTGTCGATGCGGCGGCTTTCATGCCGCTCGGTGCCAAGCACGAACAGCCCACCAGCCGCGAGCACTTCCTCCCGCTCCACGGCGATCTCTGCGTTCAGCCTTTCGATGATTGCGTCGCGCTCCGGACCTTCCTGCAGGTCAGGATATTCATCGTTCAAACGGAATTCCAGATTACCGCCTAGCTGGATGTCGGTCCCGCGTCCTGCCATGTTCGTCGCGATCGTAACCGCGCCCTTCCGGCCCGCCTGCGCAACGATATGCGCCTCTCTTTCGTGCAGGCGCGCGTTCAGCACATTGTGCTTCACCTTTTCCTGATGAAGAAATTCGGAGAGCAGTTCGGATTTCTCGATGGACACGGTGCCAACCAGCACTGGCTGTCCCTTGTCCGCATGTTCCTTGATCGATTTGGCGATCGCCCGGAACTTGTCATGCGTATTCTTGTAAAATTCGTCCTCTTCGTCGATCCGCTGCACCGGCAGGTTGGTCGGAATGGTGACAACATTCATCTTGTAGATGTCATAGAATTCCGCCGCTTCGGTCGACGCGGTGCCGGTCATGCCTGACAGCTTGGGATACATGCGGAAATAATTCTGGAAAGTGATGGAAGCGAGCGTCTGGTTTTCCGGCTCGATCTGGACGTTTTCCTTGGCTTCCACGGCCTGATGCAGGCCATCCGACCAGCGCCGCCCGTCCATCATGCGACCCGTGAACTCGTCAATGATGACAACCTTGTCATCCTTGACGATATAATCCGTGTCGCGCTTGAACATGACATTTGCGCGCAGGGCCTGGTTCACATGATGAACAACCTGCGTATTTTCAAAGTCATAGAGGTTGGAACCGACAAGCAGACCCGCATCCTCCAGCATGCGCTCCATCTTTTCCGTGCCGTCCTCGGTCAGCGTAACGCTGCGCTGCTTTTCGTCCTTTTCGTAATCGTCCGGGCTGAGGCGCTTTACGATTTCATCGACGGAAATATACAGTTCCGACTTGTCGTCGGTGGGTCCCGAAATGATGAGAGGGGTGCGCGCTTCGTCGATCAGGATCGAATCGACCTCGTCAACGATGGCGAAATTGAAGGGGCGCTGCACCATCTGCCCGCGCTCATATTTCATATTGTCGCGCAGATAATCGAAGCCAAGTTCGTTATTGGTCGCATAAGTGATGTCGGCGGCATAAGCCTGTCGCCGCTCATCCTCGCGCAGGTTCGGCACGATCACGCCGGTGGTAAGCCCAAGGAAGCGATAGACCCGCCCCATCCAGTCACAGTCGCGACTGGCGAGATAATCGTTCACGGTAACGACGTGAACGCCCTTTCCTTCCAGCGCGTTTAGATAGGTGGCCAATGTCGCCACCAGCGTCTTGCCTTCGCCGGTACGCATCTCCGCGATTTCACCACGATGGAGAACAATGCCGCCTACCATCTGCACATCATAGTGCCGTTGTCCCAGCGTGCGTTTCGCCGCTTCGCGCACCGTGGCGAAAGCTTCCGGCAACAAGTCGTCCAGCTTCGCGCCATTCGCCAGCTGTTCACGGAACATCTGTGTTTGCTGCCGCAACTCATCGTCGCTCATTGCTGACATGGCAGGCTCAAAACCGTTGATCCGCTCGACGGTCTTGAAGATGGACTTGACGTAACGGTCATTGGACGAGCCGAAAAGGGATTTGGCGATCGCGCCGAGCATGCCTGGATTCCTAGCTTCGAAATGGTGCGAATATCCGGTCGTGGTAAATAGCCGGACCCCGCGCAAATTATCGGGAGCGATGTAAGTGGGGGGGGCGGATTAGTCAATTGAAGTCGATTGACCCCTGCGGCATTTTGGTTATCGAAGCGATATGGAAAAATCGCCCCTCGCCCCCGCTGCTTTCCCCGCCCTGCCCCGGATCGCGGGCGTTACCCTGCGCGTGGCCAAGGCGCATTACAAGACATGGGATCGCTGCGATCTCACTTATGTGGAGCTGGACCAGGACACTGGCGTCGCCGGCGTAACCACTCAAAGCAAATGCCCTTCGCCCGAAGTGGAATGGTGTCGTGAGGCCCTGCCGCTTGGCAAGGCGCGGGCGCTGGTGGTGAATGCAGGCAACAGCAATGCCTTCACCGGCAATCGCGGGCGCGCGGCTGTCGAGGCTATCGCGGCGCGGGTTGCGGGGCATCTCGGTTGCCAGCCTTCGGATGTGTTTGTTTCCTCGACCGGCGTGATTGGCGTGCCTCTGCCCATCGACAAGGCGGAGGCTGGATTGGATGCCGCTTTTGCCGCGCCACCGTGCGGCTGGGAAGAGGCGGCTGCCACGATCATGACGACCGACACCTTCCCGAAGGCCGCGGTGGCGCAGGCCGTAGTCGGCGGTCGAACCGTAAACCTGGTGGGCATCATCAAGGGGTCAGGCATGATCGCACCCGACATGGCAACCATGCTGGGCTATATCTTCACCGATGCAGCGGTTGATCCCGCTTTTCTGCAGCAGATGCTGTCCGCCGCCAACCGGACCAGCTTCTCCTGCATAACCGTGGATAGCGACACCTCCACAAGCGACACGGTGCTTGCCTTCGCAACCGGCAAGGCGGGGAACGCGCCTCTATCCTCCGTCGATGACGAAGGCGCGGACGCATTTCACGCCGCGCTCTCAGATGTCTGCCGCCAACTCGCACATCTGGTGGTGCGGGATGGCGAGGGCGCATCAAAATTCATCGAAGTGAAAGTGGCGGGGGCTGTCACTGATGAAAGCGCACGAAAGATAGCGCTTTCCATCGCCAATTCGCCACTGGTGAAGACTGCCATCGCGGGCGAAGATGCCAATTGGGGCCGGATCGTAATGGCCGTCGGCAAGGCAGGCGAACCAGCGGACCGCGATCGGCTTTCCATCCGCTTCGGCGGTGTGCAGGTGGCGCGGGGTGGCCTTGCCGTTGAAAACTATGACGAAGCTCCGGTGACAGCGCATCTCAAAGGCCGGGAAATTGACATCGAAGTCGACCTGGGCCTGGAGGAAGGACGCGCGACCGTTTGGACCTGCGATCTGACGCACGGTTATATTTCCATCAATGCCGATTATCGGAGCTGAACTGATGGACGATCTTTACCTGCCCGTAGCCGAATTGATGCGTCAGGTGGCGGCAGATGTGGTCATGCCACGCTTCCGCAACCTCGCTGACGATCACATCGAGGAAAAGGCGCCTGACGAGCTTGTCACTATTGCCGACAAGGAAAGCGAAGCACGGCTGAGCGAAGGCCTGGCAGCGATCTTGCCGGAAGCGGGCATTGTGGGTGAGGAAGCCTGCGAGATCGACGCTGGCTTGATCGGGCGCGTGGGACAGGGACTCAACTGGATTATCGATCCCATCGACGGGACCAGCAATTTCGCGGCTGGAGAATCTCCCTTCGGCATATTGGTTGCCTTGGCCGAGAACGGCAATATTCTCGCGGGATGGATATATGATCCAGTGCGCGGGCGCATGTGCCATGCGGCGTTAGGCAAGGGCGCGTTCATTGACGAAACACCCGTCCGCGCCCGGCCAAGCGGGGCGCCGCTGCCCATTGCGGCGCTCGCCACCTTTTTCATGACCCCCGAACAGCGTGCGGACATGAAGGCACGCTCGGAAGGGCACTTCAAAACCGTGGACATTCCCCGCTGCGCTGCTGAGCAATATCCGCGACTCGTGCTGGGTGAGAACGACCTCACGGTATTCGAGCGCAGCCTCCCCTGGGATCATGCGGCGGGCGCAATCTTTCTCAACGAAGCGGGCGGCAAGCTCTGCCGGAAGGATGGCTCGCCCTATGTCGTGGGGGACGATCGCCGGGGCTTGCTGGGCGCAGTCTCTCCGCAGCTCTGGGACGAAGCCGCGCGCATATTGTTCGGGTAAGTCGCGCCTTATAATCTGTGATGCCGAGCCTGCCTGCCAATGGATAGATGTCGATCTCTTGCATTCAGCCATGCTCCTGACGGACGAGCGTTAAATTGTAACTTGGGGAGGAGAATGTCCGGATGCGTACACCAGTAGAACTGACCATCGATGTCACCGAAGCGGCAGGACTGGGCATCGAAGCGCATACGGCAATCACCGTTTTCCTGCCCGATGAGGGGGAATTTACGGACCAGCCAGTCATTTGCTTCGCCTTTCCTGGTGGGGGTTACTGCCGACGCTATTACTCCTTCGATATGCCCGGCGCGAGCGGCGGGGGCGAGGCAGGTTTCCATTGCGCAAGGGGCTGGATCTTTGTCGCCTGCGATCATCTGGGTTTTGGTGACTCGACCATTCCGGAAGGAAACGCCCTGACGCTCGACAACGTAGCCGCCGCCAATCATGCGACGGTTCAGGAAGTCATGCGCCGTTTGAATGAAGGCACTCTTGTGGATGGCCTGGGGCCGATCACGAACGCGACGACGCTTGGCATCGGTCAATCCATGGGCGGTTGCTTCGCGATTGTTGCCCAGGGTCAGCTCGGCACGTTCGATGGCGTAGGAATATTGGGCTATAGCGGCATTCACACGGTCGTCCCCACGCGGCCCGGTCAGCCAGAAGCCGTATGGCCCTGGATCTCACGACAGAGCTCTCTCGACAATCCCAAGATCCTCAACGGGGCCGCCCTTGAAGCCTCGGAAGGCCCGACGCTCGGAGATCATGCGGCGATCAGCGAGGCCGCCGCCCGGGGCGAGCATCCCTTCCAGTGGTCTTTCCACTATGATGATGAACCTGCAGACATAGTTGCGCTCGACATGGCCGCATCCGCTGGTCTTGCCGATCCCCTGCCCGCGTGGCGATCGGCAACAACGCCGTCCTGCGGCGTCCATATGGTAGCGCCCGGCGCGGTAGCGCTTGAAGCTGCGGCGATCACCGTGCCCGTGCTTGTGGCTGTAGGCGAAAGGGACGTGGTGCCCGATCCCTGGATGGAGCCCAAAGCGTTCAAAAGCGCGCATGATGTCAGTGTATTCGTCTGTCCACGCATGGGGCACATGCACAATTTTGCCACTACAAGGTCGCTATTCTGGCAACGCATTCATTCCTGGGGTGCGGGCGTAGCGGAAATGCGGGCCCAGCTGGCGGGCCTGAATTCCGACCGGTGACCTGACCGACCGGCTCCAGTTCGCATTTCGGGTTCGCTCAAGATTCCGTCCCGCGAATCATTCCATCGTCTCTCGACAGTATCATTGTGCCTGCGCACTGAAATACCCGGTGCTTGGGAACTCCCGCCGGGCAGGCGCATTGGGGATGATATCGGCTTTTCCGTTCCTTACGCAATGCGGTGGTCTGGCTCAGATCCGCGCATCAAATGATATTGGCTTGATCGCATGTCCCGTCCGCGCAAGATCGGCGTTTTAACCTTCCACCGCTGCATCAATTATGGTTCCTATTGGCAAGCTCGCTGTTTGGTCGAAGGGCTCCGTCAGCGGGGGCATGATGCCGTTCTGCTCGACCATGACTCCCCTCTCGTCAACCGGGCGGAGTGGAGATGCGCCCTTCGGCCGCTATTGCCCACGCCGACGCCAAAGACGGATTATCCGCTTTATGCATCGAAGACGCGCCAGTTCCTGAAAGCCTTCACATCTCTCCCCCGCTCTGATCGCTTCGCTTTGGACAATCCTCACGGGCTGGACGGCTATGACCTCGTTGTCATTGGCAGCGACGAAGTGTGGAACCTTCGGCATCCCTGGTATGGAGGCTATCCCATCTTTTATGGTTCGGGACTGCGGACCGAAAAACTTGTTTCCTATGCCGCGAGCTTTGGCAATCACAATGCATCGGACGGGCTGGACAGCGATTGGGCGGACAAGCTGAGAAATTTCGCCGGGATTTCCGTTCGCGATGAAAATTCGCGCCAGTTGATCCGCGACGCGCTTGGCCAGGAGCCGGAACTTGTCCTTGATCCCTGCCTCCAGTTTCCCGCTGAAATTCAAACCCCTCGATCCGGTTCGGAGAGGCCGTATGTGGCAGTATATGGCCACAACTTTCCCGCATCATTCAGGCAAGCGGTCAGGCATTGGGCGGCGTCACGCGGCTATCGCCTGCTGAGTATAGGCTATCGCAATGATTGGGCGGACGAGCAGCACATTACCGCCGGCCCTGAGGATTTCGCCCGAATTATGGCCCAATCGGCAGCAGTCGCGACGAACTTCTTCCATGGATGCGTCTTTGCGCTTCTGAACGCCAAGCCTTTTGTCTGTGCGTCATCGCCTTATCGTTTCAACAAGGTTCGCGATCTGGCTCATGCTGTCGGTGCGGAGAAGCATCTGGTGGCCGAAGATGCTGGCGATTCCCATTATGCCAGCTCGATGGAAGAGGGTTTGAACCCGGACATATTCAGCCGAATCGCGGCGCTCCGCCAGCGGTCCGACGCTTATCTCGATCATGTTCTCAATTAAGGCTCACCGACAAGGTGGGCAATCGCTGGTCAGCCCGCACGATATCGTTTCATCCGGTCTATGCATTGGCTGCGGCGGTTGCGTTGCCGGGGCCAACCGTTCCGACACGAAGATGCGATGGGATCGTTATGGACAACTGAAGCCATCGGGACCCATGCAATGGCTTCGTGAGCGATCAGCGCAATTCTCACTTATTTGCCCGTTTTCGCCATCAGCCCAAAATGAGACGGAACTGGCTGTCGCCCAATTCCCAACAGCAAAACATAATGATCGGCTGATTGGGCGCTATGAAGCTGCTTATGTCGGATATGCCGTGGAAGAGAATTTTCGTTCACTCGGCAGTTCTGGGGGAATGGTAAGTTGGGTTGCGGCCGAACTTCTTCGAACCGGGCTGGTGGATGGCGTAGCGCATGTAATCGCGGCCAATCCGGAGGAAGACCAATGCTTCTTCCGCTATCAAATATCCCGCACAGCGGAGGAGATCAGGCGCGGCGCCAAGTCCCGCTATTATCCGATCGAATTGTCGGCCGTAATCGATCAGATCCGCGCGGTTCCGGGCCGCTATGCCGTGATCGGCATACCCTGCTTTATAAAGGCCATTCATCTGCTGCGGGCCAAGGATGCAGTGCTTCGGGACCGGATTGCCTTCACTCTGGGTCTTTATTGCGGCCACATGAAAAGCGCGCGGATGGTGGAGAGCTTTGCCTGGCAAATGGGAACGGACGCAAGGGAAGCCAATCAGGTGGAATTTCGTCTGAAAAATCCCGCACGCCCCGCCAACTGGTACACCGCGCAATTGTCTCTCAAGGACGGAAACAGCCTCAGCAAGGATTGGTGGCACCTGGTCGATGGCGATTGGGGCGCGGGCTTCTTTCAAAATTCCGCCTGCAATTTCTGCGACGACGTGGTCGCGGAAACGGCAGACATTTCCTTTGGCGATGCCTGGCTTGAGCCTTATTCCTCCGATGGAAGAGGAACCAACGTAATTATCGTCCGCTCGCCGATAGTGCATGGACTGGTGCGGAGGGGAATCGAGGACGGCCGCATCGACCTGCAAACTGTCGACAGCCATTTTGTCGAGCAAACGCAGGCCGCAGGTTTCAGACAGCGCCGAGAAGGGCTGGCTTACCGGTTAAGTTGGCTTCGGCCTGGAGTGCGCCCCAGAAAGCGTGTCGCTCCTGCCTCACACGGCCTCCCCCGCCGCCGCAAGTTGATCTACCGCGTCCGCAATCATATCGCCCTCTGGAGTCATCGAATATTTTATCTCGCTCGCCGTACCCGTCGACCGGGAATTTACATCCGGTGGGCACGCGGCATGCTTATGATCTACCAAGGGCTTACCTACTCTCGTGGAGCGATGGGCAAGGTTTTCGATCGGATTTTCGAAACCCCCGTTCGGACTGAGGCACGAAAGAAGGTGTCGGAAGTCACAAGCGCCGACTAGTCCAGAGCCTTGGGGCTCCTGCTAGGTGAGCCTTGGGGCGCATGCATGATGGTTTTCAGGTTCATGAACTCATGCAGTCCATAAAGACCAAGTTCGCGTCCATGCCCCGAGCGCTTGATGCCGCCGAATGGGGCTTCCGGAGACGATGCGAGCATCTGGTTGATAGCGGTCATACCAGCCTGGATATCGCGGACGAAACGGTCCTGCTCCTCTTTTTCTTTAGTCCAGACCGATGAACCCAGCCCGAAGGGCGTGTCATTGGCGATAGCGATGGCCTCGTCAATGTTGGCGGCACGGAAGACCATGGCGATAGGTCCGAATATCTCATCTTGCCTGAGCGGTCCTTCCAACGGCACATCGACCAGGATTCCGGCGGAAAGATAAGCGCCATTACCCTCCAGCGTCTCGCCGCCGAACAGAAGGGTTGCGCCAAGCTTTTTCGCTTCATCAAGTTGCTTGAGCACCGTGTCGCGCTGGGCGAAGCTGGACAGCGGCCCCATGTCGGTCTGCGGGTCCATGGGATCGCCGGCCTTCACCATCCTCATCGCGGCGGCGAATTTTTCCATGAAAGCATCGTAAATGTCCGTATGGACGATCATCCGCTTTGCACAGATGCATGACTGCCCCGTATTCTGAATGCGCGCCTTTGCCCCCTGTTTCGCCGCTTCATCAAGATCGGCCGACGGCATTACGATGAACGGATCCGATCCGCCAAGTTCCAGCACGACCTTCTTCAGGCAGCGCCCCGCCTGTTCAGCCACCGCCATGCCTGCGCCTTCGCTCCCGGTGAGCGTCACGGCGGCGACACGATCATCCGCGATGATATCTGCAACGGCGCCTGACTTGATCGCCAAATTCTGGAACAGCCCTTCTGGCGCTCCAGCGGCGAGAACAGTTTCCTCCATCAGTTGCGCCACGCCCTGCACGATACTGGCATGCTTCAACAAGCCCACATTGCCCGCCATGATCGTAGGCGCCAGAAAGCGCACCGCCTGCCAATAGGGAAAGTTCCACGGCATGATGGCGAGCACCGGCCCCAAGGGCTGCCAACATAATTCCGCAACACCGTTGCCGAGCGGTTGTTGCTGCGGCTCCAGCATGGCAGGGCCGTTCCGGGCATAATGCCGAAATCCCGCCACGCATTTCTCGACTTCCGCGATGGCAGAAGCATAGGTCTTGCCCATCTCCTGCGTTGCCATCCGTGCCAGCCGATCCTTGTTCGTATCAAACTGGTCGGCGATGTTCCCCAACAATTCAGCGCGTTCGGATAGGGTGGTGGTACGCCACTGCTGGAATGTGGACGCCGCCTTATTCAGCTTCGCCTCAATTTCCGCGCTGGTCAGCTCTTCGTAAACGCCGATCTTTTCGCCTGTGGCCGGATTGATGCTCGTGAACATGATTTCCTCGATTTTTCTTGTCTTGAGGACGTACGAAACGCCCTTAAGTTCATTATCGCAGAAATCAGGCCCGCGTTATAATCGCAACCTTATCTTCCAACCTGTCCAACAGACTGTGTTCTATCACTTCGCCGCTTCAGTCATGATTTCCGTATAATCGGGATATTGCACTCTTCCCAATGCGCCGCCCTCCACAGGGATATTCGCTCCAGTGATGTAGCGACTCTGATCTGAGACGAGGAAAAGCGCGGCGGCGGCGACATCAGCATAGCGTCCGACCGTTCCCAGCATTGTCGTGGGCGCTATGGCCCTGTCCAGCGGTTCATGATCGAAATCGGCAGGCAAAGTGGACACATCTCCGCTCTCCGGACGCACCGTCCCGACCACCAGATTGTTGCAGCGAATACCATTCACGGCATAATCATTGGCGACCTGTCGGCCCAATGCCTCCAGCCCTGCTTTGGCCATTGCATACGCCCCCATATGGGGCAGCGCCCGCGTGGCAGGGATGGCGGAGATATTCACGACGCTGCCTCCTCCCCCCGCGATCATGTGCGGCAGGGCGTATTTGCAAGCCCAGAAGGCGCCGAAAGCGCCCACGCGCATCGTCTGCTCGAATATCGCGCCAGGAAGTTCATGAAGCGCACCGTAGCCGAATGTTTCGCCCGAAGGACCGGCGTTGTTGACCAGCATGGATAGCGATCCGAATTCCGCGATGGCCATATCGACCAGTTTCCGCACGTCATCCTCCTGCGCGATATCGACAGGCACATATTTTGCCTGCGCTCCCATATCACGCAGCATCTTTTCGGCGGCTTCCCCATGAGTCCGGCTGCGCCCCGAGAGGACGACCTTGGCACCGTGCGCGGCGAGGCGCTGCGCGATGGCAAAACCGATCCCCGAGCCTGATCCCGTGATCAGGGCCACTCGTCCATCAAGAACTGGATTCAACATTTCCTCCCATTGCATGGCGACCATGTATATCCGTCAGCCGCCCCCAAAGCGATAGCGCGCGGAAATGCCCCATGTGCGCGGCTCGCCGGCATATTTGGTATTGGTAGCATAGCCCGGGATCATCACCACGGCGGCAGTGTAATATTCCTTGTCGAACAGGTTCCGGACAAACACGCTGAGGTCCAGTCCAGTGCCGCGGATGTCTTCCCAGTCCAGCCGCGCGTTCGTCACGTCATAGCCGGGAAGCTTGACCCCATATTGCGCCGCGAACTCACTGGTATGATAAAAATCAGCCCGCACGGACAATGCTCCATCCATAGGACGGACAGGCAGCGTCCAACTCCCCGCCACCGTGCCGGAAAATTTGGGGGAGGGCAGCGTTATCTGCTCCAGCGTGAGCGCCGCGCCGGTCAGCGTCGGATTGGACAGGCGGTCCACCTTCGATTTGGTGTAAGCCCCTGTGAAGGAGAAGTTCAGGTTCGAATTGACCAGAACCGTCGCATCCAGTTCAATGCCCTTGATCGTTTCATCCGCCGCGTTGATGCCGATAGCAGTATTCGTCGGCGCATCAGGCGCGGATTGGTAGATCCCGGTGCCCACGATATTGAAAAATTGCAGCGCATCCTTGTACTTGCTCAGGAAAGCCGCAAGATTAAGACGCCCGCGAACCGTACCAATCGCCCAGTCGGTCTTCGCGCCGATTTCATAATCCGTCAGCGTTTCCTTGCCGGTCCGCTGGAATGGGCGGAAATCGGGGCAGACATTTCCAGGGCCAGTGCAGCCCACGCCATTGGCATCGGGCACGACTGTGCCGCCAGTCGTGAAGGGCGTTTCGAAGAGCGGAGTATTGACGTTGACGCCGCGATATCCCCGGCGGGATACGGCATAAAGCAGCACATGCTCGTTGACCTTGTAATCCAATCCTATGGTCCAGCTAGGCGCGTCGCCCTTGTTCCTGATCTCCCCTGTCCCATCCGCAAGCCCCAGCGCAGCGCGCGCCTGGCACTCATCCCAATCCACATATCGGCCCGCAAATGTACCGCCGCACGCCATGGCCTTGTCCCAGGTATAGCGGCCGCCAAGATTGAGCTTCAGCCCCGGCGTCACCAGATCGGACAAGTCGATGCCCACCTGCCCGAACACGGCCACATTCCTGTTCTCGTTGAGGGAAGTCGTGTAGGTATTGGGATTGATACCAAGCACGTTGGTCACGAAGGCGGTATAGTTAGAACCTGAAGGGCCGGAATTCTTGTCCTTGCTGTAAAAAGCGCCGACGATCCAGTCGAGCTTGTCATCGAACGCCTTGCCGAAGATCTGGAACTCATCCGTCAGATATTCGCGCTCATTATCAGCGCTGGACGCGAGCAGGCGGAAAGGGACGATCGCGCCGCCGGGACCGATCGGCACGTTCAATTCACCGACACCGGCCGTATTCGTATAGTTCTGGTTTTCATGATGGCGATAGCCGAAGATGTTGCGAATGGTGACAGCGCCAAGCGTGATCTGCGTATCGTTGGTAATACCCCATACCTTGCGGTTGTCATAGCCGCCGCCCCGAAGATCGCTATAGGCCGCTCTCGGACCGGCCGCCCGCTGCCCCGCGACGTAAGCGGCCAGAAGCGGGTCCGCGAATGGCACGATGCCGGGCGTTGTCGCATAGAGATAAATGCCCGCTGGCCGTTCATCCGCCTCCAGATAATCAAAGATTGTGGTGTTCCGGACCCCATCGAACGGCTCAACCAGCAACGACGCGCGAAAGCTGTCCTGATGCACATTATCGAAACCCTCGCCCCCGCTCAGGTTGCGTGTGCGCGGATCCTGCCGACGCAACTGCCCCGCCACGCGGAGGGCGATCCTGTTATCCACAATCGGGATGTTGATGGCACCTTCCAGCTCGCGCCGGTCGAACCGGCCATAGAGAGCGCTGATATAGCCGCCGAAATCATAGGACGGCAGTTCCGGCGTGATGAGCACGGCTCCGCCCAGCGTATTGCGGCCAAACAGCGTTCCCTGCGGCCCTTTCAGAACCTGGACGCTCGAAATATCGAAATTGGGAGCATTGGAGGACAATGCGGGCATGGGCACGTTGGCAAAATAGGTGACCACGCCCGGCGTACCCTCACCCACCGGAATCTGACCAATGCCGCGCAGCGACACAACGTTATAGTTCTTCGATCCTTCGTAACTGAAGCGAAATCCGGGAACTATCGCTGGCAGATCGGTCAGTTCACGGACCCCGCGATCCTCCAGAAACTCTCCGGAAAAGGCGACGACAGAAACGGGCACGTCCTGAAGACGCTCATCCCGCCGCCGCGCGGTCACCACGATGTCATCCAGCGCCGCCCCTTGCAAAGCCAATGGCTGACCAGTTGCCATGCTGCCCGCATCACCATCTTGCGCAAAAGCCGACGTCGCAAACGTCATGGCAGCGGCAGCCATGGCAGCGCTCGATACGGCGGACACGAAATGATAACGCATATTCCCTCTCCCGAATGCGCCTCGTTCCCGAAGCTGCTTATATTTCTGCGCTGCCGAGCATCTGGTGGGGGACTGATCCCTCCACCCTGTGTCCGCAATTCCTATAGTGCATGTTTATGCATTATTATGGTTATGGTCAATATTGTACCCCAGCTCATTAGGAGTATACGCTGCCGCAATCGGGCCGTGGCTCTTGGCAGGATGCCGAGCCCATGTTTTGCTTGTTTCTCTGCCGCTTATGAGCGAGAAGGCCAGCCCAAGGTGGGGTGGCCACATACCGATTGCGCGGTCGCGACAAGCCGGACAACCACAGCCGAACGCCTGAACTCTGATTTGAAGATGGGAAAGTGGTAGCGGAGGAGGGACTTGAACCCCCGACACGCGGATTATGATTCCGCTGCTCTAACCAGCTGAGCTACTCCGCCACGATTGCCGCAACGCGACAGTGGGGGGCCTATACGCAGCCTTCCAGCATCGGTCAACCATCTCGAACATCAATTTATGCGCAAGATGGACTTGCCTATCTTGCACATTATCGTCAATCAGCGGCGGGAAGAGAAATGCAATGTTGGCGGGGAAATGACCATGACGTCATATGATGTGCTGATCGTCGGTGCGGGACATGCGGGTGCCCAGGCCGCGCTGCTTCTGCGGCAGATGAAGTTTGAAGGCAGCGTGGCCCTTTTGGGTGACGAGCGGGAGCCGCCCTATGAGCGCCCCCCTCTTTCCAAGGAATATATGGCGGGTGAGAAATCATTCGAGCGAATTCTTATTCGGCCGGAAAATTTCTGGTCCGAACGCAATGTTGACCTGCTGCTCGGCAAACGCGTGACGCGGGTTGATCCTGTCGCCCACAAGGTGACGCTCGCTGATGATAGCGAAATCGGCTATGGCAAGCTGCTGTGGGCGGCGGGCGGAACGCCGCGCATGCTATCCTGTCCCGGAAGCGACGCGGAGCACGTCTTTGCCGTGCGCCGCCGGGATGATGTCGATGCCATCATGAAGATTTTACCCGATGTGGAGCATGTTGCGGTTGTAGGCGGTGGCTATATCGGATTGGAGGCGGCCGCGGTCCTCACCAAACTGGGCAAGAAGGTTACAGTGCTTGAAGCCCTCGACCGCGTGCTGGCGCGCGTTGCGGGCGAGCCGCTTTCGCGTTTCTACGAAGCTGATCATCGCGCTCATGGCGTCGATTTGCGCACAGGGGCCATGGTCGAGGCGCTGGAAAAGACGAATGGCCGTGTTTCGGCCGTCCTTCTGACGGGCGGAGAACGAATCGCCGCAGACATGGTCATCGTCGGCATTGGCATCATTCCCGAAACAGCGCCGCTGCTCGCTGCGGGAGCAAGCGGCGGCAATGGCGTCGATGTCGATGCTTTCTGCCGGACCAGCCTGCCCGACGTTTACGCCGTTGGCGATTGCGCGGCTCATGCCAATAAATATGCCGGTGGGGCGCAAATACGGTTGGAATCCGTACAGAACGCCAATGACCAGGCGAAAGTGGCCGTTTCGGATATCATGGGCCAGCCCGTGGAATATGACGCAGTGCCCTGGTTCTGGTCCAACCAATATGACCTGCGCCTACAGACCGTGGGTCTGTCGAGCGGGCATGACAAAGTCATCGTGCGCGGTGAGCCCGCCACCCGCAGCTTTTCCGTCCTCTATTTGAAGGGTGGAAGGCTGATCGCCCTGGACAGCGTAAATGCCACCAAGGACTATGTTCAGGGTCGCGCCCATGTCCTTGCCGGGGCAGTTCTGGATCAGGCCCAGCTTGCCGATCCGACGATCCCGCTGAAAGAAGTGGGGCTAGCCTGAGACTATAGAAAAAAAGCGGCGAAGTCAGTTCACCGCTTTTTATAGTTCATGAGAAGAATACCCCAATTTCAGCATTGCCGAGGGACCTTCATCAAAGCTACGCCGATGCAATCAGGGTCCCGGGCACCCCGCCGACTAGCGAACTGACGTTCCCGATGTGGAAACGTCAGTCATCGTCATCATTTCGGCCTTACTTCTGGGGATGGTTTTTCACCCATTCCAGAACGGGTTCGGGCCTGGTTTCACCGTAAGGATCGTCATCAGCGCCTACGTCATTAATGCCGGGCTCTTCGAACCATGCGGTGATTTCGCCATCATCTGCGACCATCGCATAGCGCCAGCTGCGCTCGCCGAAACCAAGATGGTTCTTCTTGATGAGCATGCCCATCCGGCGTGTGAAATCACCTGAACCGTCGGGAAGCAGCTTTACATTCTTGATGCCAAGATGTTTGCCCCACTGATACATGACGAAAGCATCGTTGACTGATACGCAGTAGACCTCATCGACACCCGCGGCCTTGAAGTCTTCATAAAATCGTTCAAAGGCCGGGCACTGTTCCGTCGTACAGGTCGGCGTGAAAGCGCCGGGAAGCGAAAAGACCACAACCCGCTTGTTGCGGAAGAGATCGCCCGTGCGCATATCCTGCCAGCGGAAGGGGTTGTCACCACCAATGCTTTCATCACGCACGCGGGTTTTAAGGACAACGTCGGGAACCTGACGTCCAAGCATATTGTACTCCTTTAAGGTTTCCACTGGGCGGCTTCGGAAGCGCGCCGCCCTCGCATCCCCTTCAACATGAAAATGCTGATAGAGGCCAACCGATACTTGTGGCCAGACTTATCGACGCGCTCGATCAATCAGCGATCGTCTGATAAGAACGACCAGAATTGCCATGTGCCTCTTCAACGGCGTAAGGACGCGCATGTTCCGGCGGACGGCTCTTCAAAAGAGGAAACCAGCAGAACAGAAAATGTCCGCTATTCAGTCGCTATTTGATCTCGCCACGCGCGCGACGGATGGCGAACCATTTGCGGACGTTGGCATTGTGCTCCTCCAATGTATCGGAAAACACATGCCCGCCTCTCCCATCCGCGACGAAATAGAGCGCATCTGTTTTAGCCGGGTTCAGCACAGCCTCAATCGATGCTCGCCCGGGGTTGGCAATGGGACCCGCAGGAAGCCCAGCCATCGCGTAGGTGTTGTAGTCGTTGATCGCTTCGATCTCCGACCGCCGGATGCGCCGGCCCAGGGGCTTTCCTTTGGTAATCGGGTATATGATTGTCGGATCGGCCTGAAGCCGCATGCCCTCCCGTAGCCGATTACTGTAAACGCCCGCAACCATGCGCCGTTCAGAAGGAACACCCGTTTCCTTTTCAACAATGCTGGCGAGCGTCAGCGCTTCCTCGGGCGTTTTGACGACAGCATCCTTGCTGCGCCTGGGCCATAGCTCGCTCATCGTTTCTTTCATGGCCCGCTGCATGCGATCCAGCACAGCCTGTCGGCGCTCACCCCGATCATAGCTATAGCTGTCGGGCAGTACCGTTCCTTCCAACGGCACACGGACGTCCCCCGTCAGATATTTGGCTGCCATCAGCTTCTCATAAACCAGAATGGACGGCATACCTTCGGGGATTGTAACCAGGCGCGCAATCACTTTGCCGCTCTGCAGGATGTTCAATATGTCGCGGTTGCTCGCATGGGCAGGGATTCGATATTCTCCCGCTTTGATGGGCGCATCCGACCCAAAAATCTTTGCACGCAATAGAAATGCCCGGGCCGAGGTGATTGCCCCGTCCTCCTCCATCTCGCGCGCCGCCGCCGTGAGGGTGCTGCCCTCCGCAATGACAACGGTCCTGTCTTTTTCAGTCGGTCCCTCCCCCGTCCACCCACGGAAGAAATCCAGCGCAAAATAAGCGGCAATGCAAAGGCCAGCGATCAGGATCAGGCAACCAAGCCGCCTCACAGGCTTAAACCGGCGTCTTACCATAGAGCCTCATCATTCCCGCGAAGGCGGAAATCCTTGTTCCACCCCAAATTCCAAATCCGGAAAATGAAGCCTCGTCTCAATGGGTGATTTCCACAGCCCGATGCAGATAAAACGCCGCCCGTCTGTATCAGATCGCCCTCATCACCAGACTTGCGTTGGTGCCGCCAAAGCCGAAGCTGTTGTTCAATATGGCCTTCACCTTCCGCTCTTTGGCTACATGGGGAACGAGATCCACGCCAGCGCAATTCTCGCTCGGGTTATCCAGGTTCAGCGTTGGTGGCACGATCTGGTCGCGCATCGCCAACATGCAGAATATGGACTCGACTGCGCCCGCTCCTCCAAGCAAATGGCCGATGGCCGATTTGGTCGAAGACATGGAAAGATTGCCGATAGCATCCCCGAACAGGCGGCGAACTGCGCCCAATTCCAGTTCGTCGCCCAGCGGAGTCGATGTGCCGTGCGCGTTGATATAATCGATGTCATCCAGCGAAAGACCCGACTTGCGCATTGCCATTTCCATGGCGCGATACGCCCCCGATCCTTCGGGATGCGGCGCCGTCACATGATAGGCGTCGCCCGAAAGACCATAGCCAATCACCTCGGCATAGATTTTCGCGCCTCGCGCCTTTGCATGTTCATATTCCTCCAGCACCACGACGCCTGCGCCCTCGCCCATGACGAAACCGTCGCGGTCGACATCATAAGGACGTGAAGCGCGCTCCGGCTGGTCGTTGAAATTGGTGGAAAGCGCACGCGCCTGAGCGAATCCGGCAATGCCGAGCGGGCAGATTGCACTTTCGGCGCCACCGGCCAACATAACGTCAGCATCATCCATTGCGATCATGCGGGCCGCATCGCCAATGCTGTGCGCGCCCGTCGAACAGGCCGTGACAACGGCGTGGTTCGGGCCCATCAAGCCATATTTAATACTGACCTGCCCCGAAATCAGGTTGATGAGACGACCATGAACGAAATGTGGGGAAACGCGGCGCGGTCCCTTTTCGTAGAGAACAATGGACTCGCTCTCAATACCTGGAAGGCCGCCAATACCCGAGCCGATCGAGCAGCCCGCACGCAGGCGCTCAGCTTCGCTCATATCAGTCAGCCCCGCATCTTCAAGCGCTTGGCCCGCCGCATCGATGCCGAAGATGATGAAGAGGTCCACCTGCCGCTGCACCTTGTGATCGACGCGCTTCGATGGATCGAAGCCATATTCATGATCGGCTGGCTTTACCTCGCAGGCGATCTTGCAGGCGTAATCGGTTGCGTCGAACCGTGCGATCGGCCCAGCGCCCGATTTCGCAGCCAATATGTTCTTCCAGCTTGTTTCAACGTCACCGCCCAAGGGTGAGACCATGCCCAGACCGGTTACAACCACACGACGCATAACACGCTCCAATTCACTACCACTATGCGAAACGGCTCCCCTTCCTCGGGAAAGCCCCGGGCCGGAGAGCCGTTTGTCAATATCATTGGCCCGAAGCCGGGATCAAGCCGACCTATCAGCCCTTGTTGGCTTCAATATAATCGATCGCGTCCTTAACGGTCCCGATCTTTTCCGCTGCGTCGTCAGGAATTTCCACGCCGAATTCTTCTTCGAAAGCCATGACCAGCTCGACAATGTCGAGGCTGTCAGCGCCCAGATCGTCGATGAAGCTCGCCTCTTCGTTCACCTTTTCGGCTTCGACGCCCAGATGTTCAACGACGATTTTCTTTACGCGGTCGGCGGTCTCACTCATGAGATTTCCTTCTGGTTGGGATGAATTTATTTATCGGCAATTGCCCTAGAGGCTCATAAAGGCGGGCGCAAGCCTATTTGCAGCCTCAATAACACACCAATCTGAATCACAGCATTGCCATGCCGCCGTTGACATGCAGCGTCAGGCCCGTGACATAACCCGCTTCCCGACTGGCGAGATAAGCAACGGCCGCGCCGATGTCTTCGCCTTCGCCCAGCTTTCCAGCAGGAATTTTTGTGAGCAGCGCTTCCTTCTGCGCGTCAGGCAGCACGTCCGTCATCGCTGATTTGATGAATCCCGGGGCGACGCAGTTGACCGTAATGTTTCGACTGGCAAGCTCGGCAGCCATTGCCTTCGACATACCCACCAGGCCAGCCTTGGACGCGGCATAATTGGCCTGCCCCGGATTGCCCGTTGCACCAACAACCGAAGTGATAGAGATGATGCGGCCAAAGCGTGCCTTCATCATCGGCTTGCATGCCGCGCGAGCAAGGCGGAAGGCCGCCTCCAGATTGATGCTGATCACCTGATCCCACTCATCATCTTTCATCCGCATGGCGAGATTGTCGCGCGTGACACCCGCATTGTTGACGAGGATATCAAGCTTGTCCAGCTTTTCTACCGCCTGCGGCACGAGCGCATCAACTGCCGCGGCGTCGGAAAGATTGCAGGGCAGAATCGCATGATCGCCGCCGAGTTCCGCCTTGAATGCTGCAAGCTTCTCCTCGCTGGTCCCCGACAGCGCCAGGGTCGCGCCCTGCGTGGCCAATGCCTTCGCAATGGCGGAACCGATACCGCCGGTTGCGCCAGTGACTAAAGCCGTCATGCCTGTGAGATCGAACATTTCACCATATTCCTTATAGGTCACCGTCCCCCGCAAGCGGGGCTGGCGGTTATTTAGAGTGCCGCGACAAACGCCTCGATATCGCTGATCGAGACGACGCTGCTGATCTTTGCGTCCGGTGCAATGCGCTTTACCATCGCGCCCAACACCTTGCCGCCTATCTCCGCGAACTCATCGACGCCCGCGTCAGCCATCGCAGCCACGGATTCGCGCCAGCGAACCATTCCCGTCACCTGCTCCACCAGACGAGCACGGATGTCGTCAGGATCGGCGATCGGCGCAGCCAGCACATTGGCGTAAACAGGCACCAGGGGCGTACGCAGATCAGCCTCGGCCAGCGCCTTCGCCATCGCATCGGCGGCCGGCTGCATCAATGGACAATGGAATGGCGCCGAAACCGGCAGCAGCACGGCGCGCTTCGCTCCCATTTCCTTAGCCAGCGGCACTGCCCGTTCGACCGCGCTCCGGTGTCCGGAAATCACGACCTGAGAAGGATCATTGTCATTTGCGACGGTACAAACCTCGCCCTGCGCCGCTGCGTCAGCAATGGCTTGCGCCTTTTCAAGGTCAGCGCCGAGCAGCGCCGCCATGGCTCCCTCGCCCACGGGCACGGCGGCCTGCATCGCACGCCCGCGCAGCTTTAGCAGACGAGCCGTAGTGGCAAGATCGAGCGCTTCGGCGGCACAAAGCGCGGTGTATTCGCCAAGGCTATGGCCAGCAACGAAATCCGCCTTATCGGCCAGACGAACGCCGCCTTCCTTCTCCAACACCCGCAGCGTCGCAATGGCGTTCGCCATGATCGCTGGCTGGGCATTCTCAGTGAGAGTCAGATCGCTGTCTGGTCCTTCACACAAAATACGGAAGAGATGCTGGCCCAACGCATCATCAACTTCCTGAAATACCTCCCGTGCGGCGGGACTGGCTTCTGCAAGCGCCTTGCCCATACCCACGGATTGACTGCCCTGCCCTGGAAAAATAAAAGCCCGCATCGCCCCGATACTCCCTTGGCGCTTCATAATGTTACACTTTGCGACACTAAATGCATTGTGATGCAAGATGGATTTGGGCAGGAACTAGATAGGCAATGGCCTACGTGCAAGCGCCTTGCCTGTAAAATGTCATCAAACCTGCCGGAGCATTAACATCAGTGCGTAACCATCTGATCCTGCCGCTTGGACTGGCACTGGCCACGGCGGGCTGTGCGGCTGGCCCCGATTACACTTCACCAGGCAGCCCTGCGCTGGGCATTCCTGCCCAATATCATCAGCAAGAGGGTGTGCCCGTTTCCGATGAAGCGCTTGCAAGTTGGTGGACGCGCTTCGACGATCCGGTCCTGAACACCCTTGTGGAGCAGGCGATCGACGCGAATCTGGACATCGCGCAGGCGAAGGCCCGTCTCAGGCAGGCGCGCGAAGCATTGGTTCAGTCGCGCGCCGACTATTTGCCCAGCGTAACGGGATCGGCAAACGCCGGACGTGATTTCGACAGCGATGCCAAGGACCGCAGCAGCTTTGGTCTGGGTGCGGACGCCTCCTGGGAAGTTGACCTCTTCGGTGGCATCAGCCGCTCGGTCGAAGCCGCCCGCGCGGATGAGGCGGCGACCTATTATAACCTCGCCAATGTGCGCACGGCCATCATTGCGGAGGTGGCGATCAACTATATTCAGGCGCGGCTTGCACAGGAACAGATCGGCATTGCCCGCAATACGCTGGATATTCAGACGGAAAATCTGAACATCGCCGGATGGCGCGTGCAGGCGGGCCTTGTGTCCTCGCTGGATGAAGAAAGCGCCCGGGCCCAACGCGCGCAAACCGCAGCCAGCATCCCGGCGCTGGAAAGCAGCTATCGCGGCTCACTCAACCGTATAGCCGTCCTGATCGGGCAAGCGCCAGGCGCGGCGACCGATGTTGTAGAAAAAGGCGGCCCCGTACCGGACGGCCCCGATAACATAGCGGTCGGCATACCCGCCGACACGCTGCGTCAGCGGCCCGACGTCCGGAGCGCCGAACGCGCCCTTGCAGCCGCTACAGCACGAATCGGCGTTGCTCAGGCCGCACTGCTGCCCTCACTCAATATTTCAGGCGATGTCGGCACCAGCGCATTATCGCTTGGCAAGTTGACCGACGTGGTGACGGGGGGCCTTTTCGCCAGTATTGCGCAAGTGATCTTTGACGGAGGGCAGCGCGCGGCCCAGGTGCGTTCACAACGGGCGGCAGCGGAAGGCGCCTTCGCCAATTACAAGCAGACGGTGCTGATCGCACTTGAAGACGTCGAAAACGCGCTGTCAGCGCTACAAGCCGCGCAACAGCGGACCGGGCAATTCACCATAGCACTGGATGCGGCCAACAACAGCGCGATCCTGGCGCGGAGCCAGTATCAGGCCGGCCTCACCGATTTCCAGACTCTTTTGACCGCGGAACAATCCCTGTTATCCGCCCGCGAAGGACTCGCCAGCGCAAAGGCCGATCGGGCTCTTTCTCTGGCGCAACTATACAGCGCGCTCGGCGGCGGATGGCAGACGATGGACGGATCTATCCCTAATGGCAGATGAAAGCATAACCGTGACCGACCCCAACGACACGCGCGACCTTGACGCCTTTCTGGGGATCAAGCCCGAAAAACCATGGGCAAAATGGGGCGTGCGTGGCGGCATCGCCATTTTGCTGCTGATCCTGATCCTGCTGCTGACGCGATGCCTTACAGATGGGAACGCCGCTCAATACGCAACGCAGGAGGTTGAGCGCGGGGATTTGACGGTGACCGTGTCAGCCACAGGCAATCTGAAGCCCATCAATCAGGTAGACGTGGGTTCAGAACAATCTGGCCTCATCACTGACGTCTATGTCGACGTGAATGACCGTGTCACCAAAGGGCAGGTCCTTGCGCGCCTCGACACTTCCCGCCTGATCGATACCGTCAATCAGAGCAGGGCCGCTCTGGCTGCAGCGGAAGCAGGCGTTGGAGAGGCTCAGGCGACCGTAGCGGAGACGCAATCGAATCTGGCGCGGCTCCAACAGGTCTATAAATTGTCGGGTGGCAAGGTGCCTTCCAAAACGGAGCTTGACGCAGGACGGGCGAATTACAGCCGTGCCATGGCGAGTGTTCGCTCCGCCGAAGCGCAAGTGTTACAAGCCCGCGCGCAGCTGGCGACCGCGCAGACCAACCTCGACAAGGCGCGAATCTATTCGCCCGTCAACGGCGTGGTGCTGTCACGCGATATCGAACCGGGACAGACCGTCGCCGCATCGCTGAACGCACCAGTCCTCTTCACTATTGCCGAAGATCTCTCGCAAATGGAGTTGGAGGTCTCCGTCGACGAAGCCGATGTCGGTCAGGTCAAGGACGGCCAGCGCGCCACCTTCACCGTCGACGCTTTTCCGGGGCAAACCTTCCCCGCCAGGATCGAGCGGGTCAATGTCGGGTCGAACACCAGCGACACCAGTTCCTCTTCAAGCACATCTTCGTCCACCTCAGCAGGAACGGTCGTCGCCTATACCGCCGTCCTTTCCGTCAATAACCGGAACCTGAATCTCCGTCCCGGCATGACGGCCACGGCCGAAATCATCACCAGCGAAGAAAAGAACGTGCTGCTCGTGCCCAACGCCGCTTTGCGTTTCTCGCCCGATAAGGGCAGCAATGCGCGGGAATCGAGTGGCGTCACCAGCATGATCATCCCCACGCGACGTCGTCGGTCGTCGGGCTCGCGGGAGGTCGGCATCGGCCGGGGCAGTCAACAAACCGTCTATGTGCTCGGCGCCGATGGCCAGCCAAAACCAATCCAGGTCAGGGTTGGAGACAGCAACGGCAGCCAGACGGAAGTGTCCGGCAAGGACCTGAAGCCCGGCATGAAGCTGATCACGGGACAGCTTGCGAACAAGGAAGGCTGACCCATGGCTGGTGAGCCTCTTATATCCCTGCGCGGGGTCACCAAGACGTTCGGAACGGGCCCCGCCGCCTTTCAGGCGCTGAAGGGCGTGGACATGGACGTGGAGAAAGGCGATTTCGTCGCCGTCATGGGCCCATCAGGTTCGGGCAAATCGACGACGATGAACATCCTTGGCTGCCTGGACGTCCCAACCGCGGGCAGCTTTACCTTTCATGGTATCCATGTCGAAGAACTGGATCGGGACCAGCGGGCGCTGCTCCGGCGTAAATATCTTGGCTTTGTCTTCCAGGGCTTCAACCTGCTCGCGCGGACCAGCGCGCTTGAGAATGTCGAACTTCCCCTCCTCTATCGTGGGGAGGACAGGCCCGCGCGGCAGGCTGCCGGCATGGCGGCGCTGGAAAAAGTAGGTCTGAAGGATTGGTGGGATCATACACCCGCCGAACTGTCCGGCGGCCAACAGCAGCGCGTCGCCATCGCGCGGGCTATTGTCACCAATCCCGACGTGCTGCTTGCGGACGAACCCACAGGCAATCTCGACACCGAAAGATCCATAGAGATCATGGAATTGCTCACGGACCTCAATCGCACCAATGGCATTACGATATTGATGGTTACCCATGAGCAAGAAATGGCGGCATTCGCTCACACCATCGTCCATTTCCGGGACGGGCTGGTGGAGCAGGAGCAAAAGAAAGGGCGAAAGTCATGACTTTCCAGATGACGCGCTCCTCTGTCTTTTTTCGCCATACGGGTGAAGGCCGCAATGCATCTCCTTTGCATTCAGCCGTACGCGATATTGAAAGCTCTCGCGTCGCTCACACAGACACCGCGGACACGGAGTCTACACAGGGGCGACTGTCAAGGCTCCACTCATGCTAGGCACTACCATCATTCTGGCCATTCGTGAGATACGGCGGCACCTTCTGCGTTCCTTCCTCACGATTTTAGGTATCGTCATCGGCGTGTCCGCTGTCGTTACCATGGTGACCCTGGGCAACGGCGCAACCGCCGCCGTACAGGAACAGATCAGCAGCCTTGGCGCCAACATCCTGCAAATCCGCCCAGGCCAGGGCTTTGGGCGCGGCGGCGGCGGGCCTCGTCCGCCCGCTTTCAAAATGGCGGACGTGAACGCCATTGCGCAACAGATTGCCGGGGTCAAAGCCGTCGCACCCCAAACCCAATCATCCGTCGTCGCCGTTCGCAATGCGGCAAACTGGACGACGACCGTGAACGGCACAAATTCCGATTATTTCACGGCCCAACGGTGGGATTTGCTGGAGGGACGCATTTTCATGCCTGCCGAAGAGCAGGCGGGGAAATCTGTCTGTGTTATCGGAAACACCGTGCGAACCAACCTTTTCAGGCGAGACGATCCGATCGGCGAGCGAATCCGCTTGAAGGATGTAAGCTGCGAAATCATTGGCGTTCTCGCCTCCCGCGGGCAAAGCGGCTTTGGCAGCGACCAGGATGACGTCGTCATCATGCCGATCAAGACCGTCCAACGCCGTTTCAAGGGCGATCAGGACGTCGATACCATCATGGTCGCGGTGGATGACGATTACGACACAACGGCCGTGCAGAACTCTATTGAACAACTGCTGCGAGAGCGTCGGCACATCACCGGAGGCAAACAAGACGATTTCAACGTTTTCGACACCAAACAGATCAGTGAAACCTTGTCCGGAACCACGCAGATATTGACGGCCCTGCTGGGCGCGGTTGCGGCTGTCAGCCTGCTGGTCGGCGGCATCGGCATCATGAACATCATGCTCGTATCAGTAACGGAGCGGACGCGGGAAATCGGCATTCGCCTGGCCATCGGCGCGGTGGCGCGGGAAGTGTTGATGCAATTCCTCGTCGAAGCGGTGGTCCTCGCCTGCCTTGGGGGGGTGCTGGGCATTCTGATCGCACTTATCGCAAGCCTTGTGCTTGCGCCTGTCATCCAGGTGCCTTTCACCTTCGATTGGCAGATCAATCTGCTCGCCTTCGTCTTTTCAGCAGCTATCGGCGTGGTCTTCGGCTATTTCCCCGCAAAGCGTGCGGCAGCGCTCAACCCCATCGATGCGTTGCGGCATGAGTAGAACGGGGAACGGCTCGAAATATGGCGGTTCCTTTGATCGACATTCCCGCACAAGCAGACATGCCAAGGCGGATCATTCCTCCGGCTGCTACACTTTACGACAATATTTGCCGGGAACTGACAAAGCGTAGCGACAATTGTCTCCCATAAATGTCCTTGTCGCCTACGAAGGCGCATCAACAAGGAATTGGGACATGAAGAAGATTTTGACCGCATTGATCACCACGTCGCTGATTGCAACGCCGCTGATCTCCGCCCAGGCAAATGCTCGCTCCGTCCACACGGAAAGAACGGTGCGGTATGACGGTCATGGACATAGGACCGTGGTGAAGACTGAGAGGGCACGTCAGGGCGGCCATACCGTCAAACGTTCCGTTGTCCGCAAATCTCAGCCCGCCTACGCCAGCCACAAATGGGCGAAGGGTCAGCGTTTCGACCGCCGCCATGCTTCAAACTACCGGGTCATCGACTCGCCCCGCGCTTATCATCTGAGGCCTGCCCCACGCGGCCACCAGTGGGTTCGTTCCGGGAATGACGCCGTCCTGATCGCCATCGGCAGCGGCATCATCAGCGCCATTATTGCCAACTCGATCCGCTAAACAGACGAGGCCCCGGTCATCATTCCGGGGCCTCTTGCCTTTGCGATGCTTTTCGGCCATAGGCGCAACCTTCTTGGGGAAGGGTTCAACTCTTCACTTGGAATACGCAAGACGATAGCCGGAGGGGCGACCGCATGGGGCGGCGTCAGCGATCGGCCAAATAAGGAAGCATGAAACCATGCCGCATTATGAGCATGTATTTCTTGCGCGTCAGGATCTGGCCCAGGCCCAGGTGGACGCGCTAGCCCAGCAGGCGACGCAGATTGTCGAAAGCAATCAGGGCAAAGTCACCAAGACTGAAAATTGGGGCCTGCGCAGCCTCGCCTACAAAATCGCGAAGAACCGCAAAGCGCATTATGTGATGCTGAACATCGATGCCCCCGCTGGCGTCGTTGCAGAGCTGGAGCGCCAGACCGCGATCAACGAAGATATCATCCGCTACATGACCATCAAGGTTGACGAGCCGGAAACCGGCCCCTCCGCCATGATGCGCAAGAGCGAACGCGGCGAGCGCCGCTCCCGTGGCGACGGTGAAGGCCGTGGCCGTGACGGCGAAGGCCGCCGTAACCGCGAAGACGGCGAATAAGGAGAAACATCACCATGGCACGCCCATTTTTCCGCCGCCGTAAGAGCTGCCCCTTCGCCGCCAAGGATGCGCCGAAGATCGATTACAAGGACGTCCGACTGCTGCAGGGTTTCGTATCCGAGCGCGGCAAGATCGTCCCCAGCCGTATCACTGCGGTCTCCGCAAAGAAGCAGCGTGAACTGGCCAAGGCCATCAAGCGCGCACGCCACATCGGCCTGCTTCCCTATATCGTGAAGTAAGGAGCAAAAATCATGGAAATCATTTTGCTCGAACGTATCGAGAAGCTGGGCGGTATCGGCGACGTCGTCACCGTGAAAACCGGCTATGCCCGCAACTTCCTGCTTCCCAATAAGAAGGCGCTTCGCGCCAACGAAGCGAACAGGAAAGTTTTCGAGGCCAGCCGCGCGCAGATCGAGGCTGACAACGCCGCTCGGCGCGCCACAGCCCAAACCTCATCCAAGGATGTGGAAGGCAAGCAGGTCGTCCTTATTCGTCAGGCGTCCAACGCAGGCCACCTTTACGGGTCGGTTTCGGTTCGCGACATTGTGGAAGCGCTCCATGCCGATGGCGTATCGGTCGTTACCAAATCAATGGTTGTTCTTGAACGGCCCATCAAGACCCTGGGCCTTTTCGACGTGCGCATCGCGTTGCACCCGGAAGTCGCTGTAACCGTCCAGGTCAACGTCGCCCGCTCACCCGAAGAAGCCGAGCTTCAGAAGGAAGGCGTGGATGTAATGGCCGAGATGTTCGAAAAGAACGAGACTGGCTTTACCGAGGACTATGATCCCAACGCCGAGCCCGGTGAAATCGCGGCCACTGTTTTCGAAGAAGGCTCCGAAGAAGCCTGAGCCCTTTCGGGCGTCGCAAGAAAGCCGCTCATCGCAAGATGGGCGGCTTTTCTATGTCCTTGTCTTCCGCGATCATTCGCCCGACAGGGACTCAACTGGATTATCGATCCCGCACGCTGTTCGGAGGTCATGAAAAGGTGGCGAGCGCCGCAATGGGCAGCGGCGTCCCGCTTGGCCGGGCGCGGACAGATGTTTCGTCAATGAACGCGCCCTTGCCGAACGCCGTATGGCACATACGCCCGCGCACTGGATCAGAACGATCGTTGCATTTCGAAGGCGGTCCGGCTCCGGTGTGCCGCGCTGCACGGTTGCGACTGATCTACGACGGGAAAAGCCGATTCACTCCGCAGGCATTGGCAGCGCTTCCGCTTGTGGTTCCCGTGCCAAAGCATCAACACTTTCCACTTGTTCAATCTCGCGCGATCCCACCTCAATATTCATGTCGCGAAACTTGCGCCCAGTCACCAGCACGCGTCCTTCGAAGCTGGATACGAAACTATTATAATGGTTGACCGCACTGTTGAGGCCACTGCCTAATTTCTTGAGATGCCCTGCCGCGACAGCCAGTCGTTCATGCAGCTCTTTGCCTAATATGCCAATGGCCTGCGCCTCTTCCGCCAGCTTCTCCTGACGCCAGACGCTGGCGACAGTCCGGCATATGGCGACGAGATTGGTTGGCGTCGCCAGCAACACGCGGCGTTCGAACGCCCATTCCCAAAGCGCCTCATCCTGCTCCAGCGCGGCTGAGAGGAAATGTTCGCCAGGAATATACATGACGACATAATCCGCCGCCTTCCCGAAACGCGCCCAATAATCTTTCGCGCCCAGTTGCTGCGCATGGGTCCTGATCGACGCCGCATGCGCCTTCAGATGAGCCGTGCGCAATCCGTCGTCGACCTCTTGCGAAGCATCAAGATAGGCATTCAGCGAACATTTGGCGTCAATCACGAGTTCGCGCCCCCCCGGCAGGCTGACAATCACATCAGGGCGCAGCCTCCCATCGTCGGTATCCACCGAAACCTCGGAACGGAAATCGGCGTGAGGGCTAAGGCCCGCCTGCTCAAGCACGTTACGCAGTGACTGTTCGCCCCAACGCCCACGCGCCTTTGGACTGGAACGCAGTGCATTTACAAGCCGCGCAGCCTCATCCTTCACCTGCACCTGACCGACGCGAACCTGCTCCACCGCCTCACGCAGGCCCGCATAGCTATCCACGCGATCCTTTTCGACGCGTTGCAGGCCTTCCTGATATTGCTTTAATGTGGATTCAACGGGCTGGAGCAACGCCTTCAACTGCGCCTCGCTCTTTTCACCTGCCTGATGAAAGCGCTCATCCGCGCGTTTCAGGAATTGCCCCTGCGCGTCGACCAATATCTTCTGGGCCAATTCGCTGAACTGCGCCGAAAGCTGTTCCTTGGCTCCCTGTAGATTCTGGAGCTGTTCGCCAAAGGAACGCTCCCGCTCGCTGCTCTGCGATTGCAGTGCCGCCAATTCACGCCGCGCAGCTTCCCGTTCCATGATCGCCGCGTCGAACCGCGTCTGCAATTCAGTCGCCTGCCTGGCCCGCTCCTCTGCTCCCGCAAGATCCCGGATCGCGGCATTGAATCGCTCGGCCAGCGAATCGCGTTCCTTGAGCGCGGCGGTGGCGGCCCGGCTACCGAACCTCCATCCAGCCGCCAATGCGCCAAAGGCAACCACAAGAGCAAATATCCACGGGAGAATGTGAGTCATAGCTGCCTTATCATGTAGAACGAAAAGTGAACCTAACGCTCTGCCGCAAACAACTCAAGTAGCCACCGAAGCGACGGAACATATTCGCCCCCCAATCCTTCGCTCCACATAGAGAGGAGAAAAACATGTCCATCCGGAAAATGATCGGCCGCCACCCTCAAGTGCAGGGATCAGTCAACGAAGCCCTTGCCCTTGCCGTGCGGCACATGATGTTCTGTTCCGATATCTGCACAAGCTGCGCCGACGCCTGCATAGCTGAGGACAAGGTCGCTGACTTGCGCCAATGCATCAGGGTCTGCCTGGACTGCGCCGATGTCTGCGATATGGCGTTCAAGGTGGGAACGAGGCGGACCGGATCGAACGAAATGCTGCTCCGTTCGACGCTAGAATTGTGTATCCAGGCTTGTGAAATCTGCGCACAGGAATGTGGAAAGCATCAAAGCGCCCATGCCCATTGCGCCAACTGCGCCGAGATGTGTCGCGAATGCGCGGAGGATTGCAGGAAAGCAGTGCAGAGCCTGTAAGGGCGTATCTTCCTGCGACAGGCGCCAAGCAGCAACTCTATGCCGCCTTGGGGTTGTCCTTGCGGGCCTTGGTAAGCTTTTTGAGCAGCATGTCCCGTTTCAATCGGGAGAGGTGATCAATGAAGAGAATTCCCTCCAGATGGTCCATCTCATGCTGCAGACAAGTCGCGAGAAGGCCGTCGAGTTGCTCTTCATGGATGACGCCTTTACGGTCCATCCAGCTTGCACGGATGACGGCGGGCCGTTCCACATCGGCATATTGCTCGGGAACCGAGAGGCAGCCTTCCTGATAAACCGAATGTTGCTCTGAACCCTCCAATATCTGAGGGTTAATGAACACCATCGGGTTGCGAACCGCCTCACCCGTTTCCGTGTCGGGCTCCTGCAAGTCGATCACCAGCAGCCGCTTGGGCACGCCCACCTGAATGGCGGCAAGGCCAATTCCGGGAGCGTCATACATCGTCTCAAACATGTCATCGATCAACTGCTGCAAATCATCGTCGATGGTCTCTACGGGAGTAGAGATCGTTCGCAGCCGCGGATCGGGCGTTTCAAGGATAGGAAGAAGAGCCATGGCAACAAAATATGGGATCAATGCGCGAATATCAAGCGCCGGCGATTAAATGCTGCCGGGATTTCATCCGATCGGCCTTCTGGCCCGGAGCGCCTGTGCCAATGTGCCCTCGTCGAGATAATCGAGTTCGCCGCCGACCGGCAGACCATGAGCGAGCTGCGTCAGGCGAACAGGATATTGATCGATCCGTTCAGCAATGTAATGGGCTGTCGTCTGCCCCTCCAACGTCGCGTTCATGGCCAGGACCACCTCGTCAATGCCGCCAGCCGCAACCCGGCTGATCAACGCGTCGATGGAAAGATCCTCCGGTCTTATTCCTTCAAGCGCCGCCAATCGTCCGCCCAGGACGTGGAAGCGCCCCGGAAACAGACGAGACTTTTCGAGCGCCCACAGGTCAGCCACGTCCTCCACCACGCATAGCGCCCGATCATCGCGGCGGGGATCCGAACAGATCGAACATGGGTTTGTTGTATCGACATTGCCGCAGACGGAGCAGGTTTCCAACGCCTCATTGACTGCCTCCAGCGCGCGCAGCAGCGGTCCCATCGCTGTTTCGCGCCTCTTCAAAAGGTAGAGCACCGCCCGGCGCGCGGAACGCGGGCCAAGACCGGGCAGCTTCGAAAGCGCTTGGGTGAGGGACTCAATCTCTGGTGATGCCATGGCGAAGCAGATAAGGGGTTGCACTCGCCCCTGCCAAGCGTTTCAGAGGAATTATGCGCATAATCTATATGGGAACGCCCGACTTCGCGGTGCCAACGCTCGAAATGCTGGTGAAGGCCGGGCATGAAGTGATCGCGGTTTATAGTCAGCCGCCCCGCCCGGCCGGGAGAGGCAAGGCGCTGCGCCCTACCCCCGTGCATGCGCGAGCGGAGGCGATGGGATTGGAGGTCCGCACCCCTGTCAGCCTGAAGGATGCGGACGTGCAGACTGCATTCGCCGCGCTGAAGGCCGACGTGGCCGTAGTCGCCGCTTATGGCTTGATCCTCCCCAAGGCCATTCTGGCTGCCCCTGGAAAGGGTTGTCTGAATGTCCATGCCTCCCTTCTTCCCCGCTGGCGCGGCGCGGCGCCGATTCAGCGCGCGATATGGGCAGGGGACAACGTAACGGGCGTTACCATCATGGACATGGAGGCAGGACTCGACACTGGCCCCATGCGCGCCAAGCATGTGACGCCTATAGAGGACAAAACGGCGGGCGTTCTGACTGCGGAACTCGCGCGGGCAGGCGCGGGCCTGATGCTTGAAGTATTGGAGGACCTGGACGCGCAACCGCCCGTCCCCCAACCGGAGGAAGGTGTTACTTATGCAGCCAAGATCGACAAGGCCGAAGCGCGGATCGACTTCACGCACGACGCCAATTTCATTGAACGTCAGATCCGTGCCCTTAATCCCGTACCGGGAGCCTTCTTCGAATATCACGGCGAACGCTTCCGCGTGCACGCCGCCCACATCGAACATGCCAGCGGCACGCCCGGCGAATTGATCGACGACAGCCTGCTCATCGCATGTGGCAAAGGCGCGATCCGCCCCACACTCATCCAGCGGGCCGGCAAGGCGGCGATGACAGCGGGGGAGTTGCTCAGAGGCTATGACATGCCCGAGGGCACGGCGGTGGACGCATTTATTCCATGACGCGCTTCGCTCTTACCGTCGAATTCGATGGTCGGCCTTTCATGGGCTGGCAAAGGCAATCGCATGGACCAAGCGTTCAGCAGACCATTGAAGACGCCGCCCATGCCATAACGGGCGAGCGCACGGGGGTTCATGCGGCGGGGCGCACGGACTCGGGCGTTCATGGTATCGCGATGCGGGCGCATCTGGACATTGAGAAAGACATTACGCCCTTCCGGCTGATGGAAGCACTTAACGCAAAAATGCGTCCCCTGCCCGTGGCTGTGATAGACTGCAAGAGCGTAGCTGGAGACTGGCACGCCCGCTTTTCCTGCATTCGCCGGTCCTATGTCTATCGAATCGTGAACCGCCGCGCACCATTGGCGCTCGAAGCAGGCCGTGCCTGGCGCGTAGGACAGGAGCTGGACGTCCACGCCATGCATGCGGCCGCACAGATCCTCGTCGGCCGACATGATTTCACGACATTTCGTTCCGTCCACTGTCAGTCAGACAGTCCGCTGAAAACGCTTGACCGGTTGGACGTCGAGCAGTCGGGCGAACATATCCTCATCCACGCCGCTGCCCGGTCCTTCCTGCATCATCAGGTACGTTCCATGGTCGGGTGCCTCGCCCTGGTCGGCATAGGAAAATGGAACGCCGACGACCTGCAATCTGCTTTGGAAGCCAGGGACCGGAAAGCGCTGGGGCTTAATGCACCACCCGATGGGCTTTACTTCGTGCGGGCCGATTATCCCCAAGTTGACGGAGAATGATTATGCCTGATGATTTTACCGGCAAGTCGGCGCTGATCACTGGCGCCGCATCGGGCATCGGCCTGGCTAGCGCGATGCATCTGGCATCGCGGGGGATTGCGCGCCTGATCCTGGTCGACCTGGACGGAACGGATCTAGCAGCCGCCAGAGCTGCACTCGATGGCCCGACGATAATCACCCTGACCGGCGACGCGTCGGATGAGAAATTGTGGGCAAAGGCGGCGCCTTTCCTTGAGGGACTCGATTTCGCGCTCGCCAACGCTGGAGTTGCAGGCAATGGCGACATCCCCACCCATGATTTTGCCGAATGGCGACGGATCATGGCGGTGAACCTTGACGGGGTTTTTCTGACCTTGCGAGCGGCAATGAGCGCCATGCAAACTCATAAGAGGGGTGGCAGCATTGTTATCACGTCATCTGCTTCCGGCCTGAAGGCTGAACCCGGAATTGCGGCTTATGGTGCGTCTAAAGCGGCCGTCTTGCACCTTGCGCGAATCGCCGCGAAAGAAGCCGCCGCTTACAAGGTACGTGTAAACGCCATTGCTCCGGCAGGCGTAGAGACGCCGATCTGGCGCGGCGTTCCATATTTCGAGGAGTTATTGGAAAGCATGGGCAGCGAGGAAGCCGCCTTTGCGGCTCTTGCGGCCAACTCCCCACTCGGACGCTTCGCACGAGCAGACGAAATTGCGGCGCAAATAGGATTTCTGTTATCGGATGCCGCCGCGACGATCACCGGCGCAACGCTCACCAGCGACGGCGGCTATAGCCTGTGAACACATCAGCCAGTCGAAAGCCCAGAACTTCAAAAAGGGAGTGGGGAGCTTCTGTTGCCCGGTGCTCCCCAAACCGCTGGAATCCGCTTCTGTTGCCCGGTGGGTCCAACCGCGTTCTATTTGGGTAATCTCAGGGCGTTAGCCCCTCAATTACGCAGCAAGAGCAAGAGCCTCGTTATCGTTGGCACTTGTAGGTTTTGAACAGTTTTACGGCTTACTCGGGCCGGGCGAAAATATCGTCTTTCAACACACGTCGATCCTGGTTCGGCCCCGTCAGGACGGGCTTCGCTATGGAAGAAGCCCTTTCTGGTGGAGCCGCCGGGTACTGCCCCCGGGTCCGCTGCGCCTATTTCACGGCATCATTTATCGCCATAGCCGGACGAGTCCGGCAATCTCCATATAGGGAATGTTTGCTGAATGAAAAGTGGCCAGTGCAACAAAGCTGCCCCGGACACTCGCTAATTATTGGCCAGTTCTTTCCGCAGCTCTGTCAGCGGCGTCTTCAGCATTTTCCCTCGTCATTTCGGCCTTGTTCTCCAACTTGTCTGCCGTGTTCTCCATGGCAGAGGCAGCAGCATCGTTGTTCGTAACGTCAGCCTGTTCTTCCATCATGCCGGCTTGGTTTTCCAAAACATCAGCCTGATTTTCGCCTACGTTCTCAATCGCATTTTCCTGCTGCGAATCGCAAGCTGCAAGAACAAGAACGCTCGCAAGAGCGAGACCCCTGATCGTGACTTTCACGTGAAATCCTCCTGTTACCGCCAATCTGAACATGGCTAGGCGCACTAACTGGCTTGAGACGCCCTTTGTTCCATAAAAATGCTTTCGACTGTCACATTTCTATCACGGAGCTTTCCCGATCGACGGAAATGCTGGCGAAATCGCATTAGTTTATTTCTTCAGCAAATCGCGAATTTCGCGGAGCAGCGCGATATCTTCGGGTTCCGGCGCTGGCGCTTGTTCCTCGGTTTTGAACATTTTGCCAGCCTGACGCACGATCAGAAAAATGATGAAGGCAAGAATCAGGAAGTTGATCACCACCGTCAGGAATTCGCCCCACCCAAACATGGCGACACCAGCGGCTTTCAAAGCCGCATAGTTAGTCGGGGAGCCTTTGAAGCCGGGAGGAATGTCACCTAACACAATGAAATAACCGGAAAAATCCACGCCTCCAAAAATATACCCGACCACGGGCATGATGATGTCATCAGTCAGCGATTTCGTAATGGTGGCAAAAGCGCTTCCGATGATGACAGCAACAGCCAGGTCCAGGACGTTGCCCCGGGCTATGAACTTACGGAACTCGGCCAGCATTGTTTGTCTCCCTTTTCATTCGCAGGGTGTTATATGAAAATATGACAGCTTGATTGTTGCGGTCCGGCAATCAGTCTCTTATTTTGCAGGCATTGGACGCTACTGCAACATTCCAGCCGGAGAAAGAAATGACCAACAGCCGTCTTTCCTATGCATTGCTTGCCCCAGTCGCGGTGGTTTCCCTTTCCGGCTGCGGCATCAACAGCGTGCCCGCCGCACAGGAGACTGTAAAGGCCAAGTGGGCCGACGTGCAGAACCAATATCAAAGGCGGGCGGATCTTGTGCCCAATCTGGTGGCAGTGGTTAAGGGCTATGCCAGACAGGAACAGGATACGCTGACGCAGGTGACGGAAGCGCGCGCCAAGGCGACATCCGTCCAGGTCAGCGCCGACGATTTGCAAAACCCCGAAAAAATGGCCGCATTCCAGGCTGCGCAAAATGAACTGGGACAATCACTCGGCCGCCTCCTGGTGTCCGTCGAGGCTTACCCCCAACTCAAATCCAACGAGAATTTCCTGACGCTGCAAAGCCAGCTTGAAGGAACAGAAAATCGCATAGCGGTCGCTCGGCGCGACTATAATGAGGCAGTGCGCGATTATAACACCCGTATCCGTACCTTTCCGGAAATGGTTGGTGCAAAGCTGGTTCATGGCGCGCAGCCGATGACGCCGTTCGAAGCGACGACCCCCGGCGCGCAAGAGGCCCCCAAAGTCGATTTTGGCGGCTGAACGGCCAATGATGCTCCAGCGCTTTTTTCTGACGTTCGCGTTACTCGTCGCCTCAGTGGCGGCGCAGGCGCAAACATTCCCTCCTCTCACCGGCCGAGTGGTCGATACGGCCAATATTCTCGATCCGACGCAAGAACAGGCGCTGACGGCCAAGCTCGAGGCTATTGAGGACCAAAGCGGACGTCAGGTCGTCGTTGCCACTCTGGCCGATCTTCAGGGTTATGATATCGCTGACTATGGCTATCGGCTTGGCCGTACATGGGGCATCGGACAAAAGGGCGAAGATAATGGAGCGCTGCTGATCGTCGCGCCCGGTGAACGCAAGGTAAGGATCGAGGTGGGATATGGCCTTGAAGGCATCCTCACCGACGCGATGTCCAGCATCATTATCCAGCGCGCGATCATTCCGCATTTCAAACAGGATGATTATCCCGGCGGCATAGCGGCTGGCGTGAATGAGATTGGCAAGCTGCTCGCTCTCCCTCCCGACGAAGCACGCGCGAGGGCGCTGGAAGCAGAACAGCAAGCAGAGAAGCGGCACTCTTCGGGTAATGGATTCATGCTCTTCTTCTGGCTGGCCATCCTCCTGTTTTTCGTTGCTCCGATCATGTTGGGTGGTGTGTTCGGCGGTCGGCGTTATGGACGTGGGCGTGGGCGCGGGCCGGTGGTTATCTGGGGGCCAGGCATTGGCGGCGGCTGGGGCGGTGGACGCAGCGGCGGGGGCTGGGGTGGCGGTGGATTTTCCGGCGGAGGCGGCGGCTTCGGCGGCGGCGGCGCATCGGGAGGTTGGTGATGGGCAAGATTGATCGGCTAACGCCGGAAGAACATGCGGAAGTCACCGCAGCCGTAAGCGAAGCGGAAAAGACGACTGATGGGGAAATCGTCACGATCGTTAGCGGCCGATCGGACAACTACCACGATGTGGGGTTGCACTGGGCAATAGCGGCAAGTTTCCTGGGCCTTTCTGCAGTAGCGATGTTTCCGGCATGGTTCATGGAGTGGTTGCACGTTCTGCTCGGTGGCGGATGGGAACGGGAATTGCCGGCGGGGCTGACGCTCACATTCCTGGTGGGATGGATGATCTTGCTGTTTCTGGCGGTGCGCTACCTGCTTGCTATCATGCCGCTCCGAATGGCGCTTACTCCCAAAAGGACCAAGGCTCGCCGCGTCCGGCGCAGAGCGCTGGTATATTTCCAGGTAGGCGCCGAACGGCGAACCATGGGCCGGACAGGAATACTCATCTATCTCTCGCTCGATGAGCATCGCGCCGAAATTGTTGCCGATGAGGCAATTGCCCTCAAAGTTGCTCCTGAAGTGTGGGGCGAAGCTATGGCCGCATTGATCGACCATGTCCGCAAAGGCCATCCGGGCAAAGGCATGGCGGAAGCAGTGCGTCAGGTCGGCGCGCTTCTGACTGAACATTTTCCGAAAAGTGATGATAATCCCAATGAATTGCCCGACAGGCTGATCGAATTGTAAATACCGCTTTCCCTCTCAAGCCCTCTCCCACCCGACCCGGACCTCGCCCGGCAAGAACGGATTTTCTATGACTGGCAAGATCGAAACGATGTGGGAGGGCCGCTTCATCACGGTCAAGCGCGAAGGAACATGGGAATATGTTTCGCGCAGCCGGGGCATTGAGGCCGCTGTGATTCTGGCCATCGATGAGGACAGTGATGGCCGATATATCCTGCTTGTCGCACAATATCGCGTCCCATTGAAAGCCCAGTGCCTGGAGTTGCCGGCTGGCCTGATCGGTGACGAACGGGAGGATGAAAATCCCGCCGACGCCGCCGCGCGCGAACTTGAAGAGGAAACCGGCTATCGTGCGGCAATCATGGAAAATCTGGGCCGCTTCTACAGTTCGCCGGGAATGGTGTCCGAAAGCTTTACCCTGTTCAAGGCAACGAACCTCACGAAAACCGGCCCAGGCGGTGGAACGCCCGACGAAAATATCGCGGTGCATCGCGTACCGCTG
This sequence comes from Rhizorhapis sp., assembly GCA_036570425.1. Classification (GTDB taxonomy): domain Bacteria; phylum Pseudomonadota; class Alphaproteobacteria; order Sphingomonadales; family Sphingomonadaceae; genus Rhizorhapis. The sequence continues at coordinate 79,712 of DATCYF010000021.1, forward strand.
GAAAATATATCGGATTATATAGACGCCCGCCGTGGCGAGGGCATGGCGCTGGACGTCAAATTACTCCTGATTCTGGCGTGTTCTTTCTTGCGGTAATATGGCTGGCGTATCACAATAGCAGGAACGCAGGCCTGCTCCCTATTCTTGCTATTATGGATAATTGCGCTTTCAGATCATAAATGTACTCACATCAGCGGAAAAAAAGTCTTAAGAGCAATGCTATGGTCATTGTCGAACTTGCGGCCGAGGAATTATGCCACGGCACGCTCGCCACTGTCTTTGCCAACGGCGCCGCAGCGGCAGTTGTGCGTTGCAACGATGAAGTTCGCCGTCTTTGGGCACAGCTTCTGGAAAACCCGCAGGAACAATTACCTTGGGAAGCGCCCCTGATCGACATTGCGCGCAATTATCACGGCCATGGGGATATCACTGCCAGTCTGGGCGACGTTTATTATTTTCAGCCGGGACATCACAGCTACATTGCACGGAAGATCGAACTCGCCCGTGCGGCAGAGGATGGTTCGCTTGAATCCCGCCCCTCAACATTTATTCAGGGCACTGAGCGATTCATACCCGATCCGCAGACCCTTTCTGAATGCTGGCGCCTTGCTGATCGGATCATGCTAGCGCTTACACCGAAGGATAAGTCCCTGCAGGACTGCAAGATCGCGGTCCAGCGCCTGAAATATCAAAGGAGCAGTGGCGACTTCGATCGCTTGGCGGCCATGACTGGCAACGCGCTGGGCCGTTGGGGCCGATTGGGAGCCGCGATCGACGTCTGCCGAAGCAAGACGGCTGGGCCCTTCCGCCGCAAAGGTCTGTCGGACTTGATGGCAGGGCTGATGCTTGTACCGCTATTCCGCCGTCTGGCCCACTGGATTAATAGTCTGTTCGCGCGTTCCGACCATCACCTGCAGATAGATCGAGGCGAACGCATCTTTGAAGCGCCTCATTATGATCTGCGCTATTTCAGCGGCTTGTGCGGCTCCCGTCAGAATGTTCGTACCGAAATCTATGCCGAGGGATCATGGATGGAGCTTCCCATCGGGCTCGATTCGATTACGATCATTCCCGGAACACTGGCGCAGAGAGCCTTCGGCCTTCAGCCGACGCTTCATCGCGTCCTGCACCGCAATGATGATGAGTACATTGAGAAAGACGCCATTATCGACGATCCCCGGCTGCGGAACGTGACCCTGCTTATCGGTGCGCGATGATCGGAGAGGTCGGCTCATCGCCGCCCAGCGGATCGCGCCCATAGACGTTCCCGGGCGTCGTATAGCGACACACCAGATATTCATCGGATTGGCTGACAGCGATGGCGCAACCTACATCAGTGGTGCTGTGCCAGATGATCTGGGTATAATGACCCACATCGCTCCATCGGCCCGTGGTGCTGAATTTTGGCAAGGCAGCGCGACGAAAATATCGCTTCTCGTCTGTCCAGCTACGCACCATTTCCGCATAGCTGAAATAGCCCGTCGACCCCATCCACAGGTTTTCGCCCTGCGGCGTGGCGCCGCGCGGTTCCTTGCTGTGCTGGAACCTGCGGGTGCGCGCCAGTTCAGAGGCGTAGCGTAGCGCGTCGGCGGCAAGGCCCTCATTCCAGCGAAGCGGCTGCTGACCAGCTTCACGGCGGGCAGCATTATGGGCCCGGAGCATGACCGAGCGGAACAGCGCAGGGTCGCGCTCCTGCCGGTCTTCAGGAGCGACTGACCAGTAGACGGGCGGACGAGACGTCGAACTCGCGAACGCCACGCCTGACCATCCGCCGGCGAGAACAAGCAGAAAAGGCAGCGCGGCCTTGTTCAACATTAGTGGCTTCCCCCTTGCAGGCTTTGCGTCCATAGGGACCCCTTATGAGCGGCGTTCATATTAACCACTCCCTAACGGAGCCGCTGGCGCTCTATATTCATTGGCCTTTTTGCGTTTCCAAATGTCCTTATTGCGATTTCAACAGCCATGTGCGCGAGGCTGTGGACCAGCAGCAATGGCGGGACGCGCTACTCGCGGACATGGCGCATGAGGCGGGGCTGGCCAATGGGCGGCCACTGTCGTCGATCTTCTTCGGCGGCGGTACGCCTTCGCTCATGCCGCCTGAAACCGTAGAGGCGCTTCTCCAGGCGGCCGAGGGGCATTGGGGCTTTGGCAATGATGTCGAAATCACACTGGAAGCCAATCCCTCCTCGGTAGAGGCGGCGCGATTCGCAGATCTCGCATCTGCGGGCGTGAACCGCGTGTCCCTGGGTTTGCAGGCACTCGACGATACAGCGCTGCGCTTTATGGGCCGGGCGCATGACGTAAAGGAAGGATTGGCTGCGCTGAAAACGGCTCAGAATGCTTTCAAACGGGTCAGCTTCGATCTGATCTATGCCAGGCCGGAGCAAAGCGAGGCAGGATGGCAAGCGGAGTTGGAGCACGCGCTGTCCTTTGGCACGTCACATCTCTCGCTCTATCAACTCACGATTGAGCCGGGCACCCGGTTCGACACGCTGGTGCGCAAGGGCGAATTCACGCCCGCCGATCCGGACCATGCCGCCAATCTGTTCGAGATGACTCGCGCAATGACGGCTGCGGCTGGCATTCCGGCTTATGAGATCAGCAACCACGCCCGGCCGGGTGAGGAGAGCCGCCATAATCTGATATATTGGCGCTATCAGGACTATCTGGGCATCGGTCCCGGAGCGCACGGCCGGCGGTTGGGCAGGGCAAGCTTCCGACGCAAAAAGCCGGAAAACTGGCTTTCCGCCCTAACGCGTAACGGACATGGGATGGAGAGCGAAACCGCACTATCGCCGCAGGACAAAGCCACTGAAGCGTTGTTGATGGGACTGCGGCTGGAGGAAGGCGTCGATCTGGCGCGGATTTCCAGCCTTTCAGGAGTTGCCACCGATGCCTTGGTGGATAGCGCAGCGGTGGAGAGGCTCTCCGCTCTTGGCCTCATAACATGCGAAGGTGGCCGATTGGGCGTTCTGCCTCCGGGCATGTTACTGCTCGACGCTATTTTGCCCGAAATCGTGGCCTAACGCAGGTAGAGTAAGGCCCCTGCTACCCCGCCTCCGTCAGTTCTGCTGCCGCTGTCGACATGCCAAGGCGCGGCAGGGCGATGGAGCGTTTTCCAGCGAAGTCAATGCGGGTGACGATCATCCCCTGCCCTTCGATATAGGCAAGCAGACGCCGCACCCGCCCCGGCGAGCGCGTGCCGTAAACTTCAGCCAGCGCATCGTCGGACGGGCAAGGCCGTCCTTCCAGCGCCGCATGGGCGATGAGCAGGAAGGGCGCAAGCATGTCCTCCGGCAGTTCCCCGGCAATCGCGAGAACAGGTGGAAGCCGTGCATCATCCCGGTCGAAAAAACCGGCCTTGGCCATCGCAAGGCGGCGACGGAATTCCGGGAGATCACAGGCCGGGCTGGTCAGACGATGCATGCGGCAGCGGACCTGAAAATCCTGAAACAGCACAGCGACGGGGCGATAGCTGCTGTCGGGATCGTCCACCATTTCCCTTAGCACAGTGATAACGATCTCCTCCCGCTCATCGGCGGCCGGTGGGGGCGGGCCCGTCAATTCGGTAGCTGGCTGGCTGAGATCCGGCCCGGCGATGGTGCGGATGAGGTCGTCGGCCGTGATGGTGACTGGCTTCGGTTCAGGCGGCGGAGGCGGCTCATTGGCAGAGGGGGCGAAGAGCAGGCTTTCCATGTCCTGCGGCTCGCCGGATGGCAAGGGAAGCAGCGCATGCCCCCCGCTGCGCGCTGCCGTTTCGACCGGACCGATCTTCACCGCGACGGGACGTCTTGCGATGGCCGGGCCAAGCGCCAGGAAGCGCCCGCGCTCCAGGTCGCGAATGGCTTCCGCCTGCCGCCGCTCCATGCCGAGCAAGTCGGCGGCGCGAGCCATGTCGATGTCGAGGAAAGTGCGGCCCATCAGGAAATTGGACGCTTCGGCCGCGACATTCTTGGCGAGCTTGGCCAGTCTTTGCGTAGCGATGACCCCTGCAAGCCCGCGCTTGCGGCCCCGGCACATCAGGTTCGTCATCGCTCCAAGCGAAGCACGGCGCGCCTCGTCCGATACTTCGCCCGCCGCCACGGGTGCAAACATCTGCGCCTCGTCAACGACGACGAGCGCGGGATACCAGTGATCGCGTGGCGCGTCGAAGAGCGCGGAAAGGAAGGTGGCGGCGCAGCGCATCTGCGCTTCCAGTTCAAGCGATTCAAGGTTCAGGACCACGGAGGCGCGATGTTCGCGAATGCGCGAGGCGATCCGCGCGATCTCCCGCTCGTTATAATCGGCGGCCTCGACGACGGAATGTCCGAACACTTCAGCAAGGGTGACGAAATCGCCCTCCGGGTCGATCACCACTTGCTGCACCAGCTTGGCGCTACCCTCCAGCAGGCGGCGCAGCAGATGCGACTTTCCCGACCCCGAATTGCCCTGCACGAGCAAACGCGTGGCCAGCAGTTCCTCTATATCGATGAGCACAGGCTTCCCTGCGCCATCCATCCCCATTTCGATTCTGACAGTCACGGCCCGTCTTTGGACGATGAGGCATGCAAGCGGCAAGCGGTTATACGCAATGGCTTCGGATATGAGGCGACTTCGCCGACGAACCTGTTGTTGGATTTGCAGCTTGACATAATTGACACTGAGGAGCGTTGAAATTGAACGAGAAAAATGGGGCTCTGTTGGATTTTTTTAATCCTACAACATGATGGACAATAGGAAAGAGCCGAAGCGGCCATAGCGCAGGGGCAAGACTGTAGGAAAGGACTGATTTTGGGGACCTCCGGCTGGAGAGGGTTATGCCTGTCTAAGGGGGTGAAACCCCTCTCCCGCTGCGGCCAGATTCGGCTTTGTCTTTCTAAATCCCGCTGTCCTGAAGGGCACCCGTTTGTCGGGCAAGGATAGCCGCTATATCCGCCGTCTCTGGCAATATGCCGAAACTGCGGCCTCCCTCACCGTTCAGCCGGGTGGCGCAGAAGGCGTCCGCGACCGCCGCCGGGCTGTGCCGGACAAGGAGAGCGCCCTGAAACAGGAGAGCCAGCCGCTCTGCTATCGCACGCGCGTCGCTTTCGATCGGTGCGGCTTGCAACCGGTCGATCAGCGCTCCAGCCGCCCGGTCCAGACGGGCATCGCCGCCACGCGCCAAAGCTATTTCCTCCGCATAGGCGGCGAGCGCTTCGGGTTCGCGGTTGAGGGTGCGCAGAATGTCGAGGGCGATCACATTGCCCGAGCCTTCCCATATACCGTTCAGGGGCGATTCCCTGAACAGCCGTGGCAGCGGCGATTCCTCGATATATCCGCCACCGCCAAGGCATTCCATGCACTCATGCACGAAGGCGGGGCAGCGGCGCGTCAGCCAGTATTTGGCAATGGCGACCGCCAGTCGGGCAAAGGCCCGGCCCGTTGCGTCTGTCGCGTCGAACGCGCGAGCAACACGCATGACGAGCGCCGCCGCCGCTTCATATTCCACCGCCAGATCGGCAATCACCGCACGCATGACCGGCTGATCGATCAGCAACTTCTGGAAAGCGGTGCGGCCGCGCACATGATGAACCGCCTGCGCCAACGCCATGCGCATGATGCCAAGCGTTCCGGCCGTGGTGCCCAACCTTGTATGATGCACCATGTCGATGATGACGCGGATTCCCCGGCCTTCCTCCCCCATAAGCTCCGCATAAGCGCCATGATATTCGATCTCGGCCGATGCGTTGGAGCGGTTGCCCAGCTTGTCCTTGAGCCGCATCAGGTGGATGGCGTTGCGCTGCCCATCGGGCGTGATGCGCGGCGCGAGGAAGCAGGAAAGGCCTTTCTTCGTATAAGCGAGCGTCAGGAAGGCATCGCTCATGGGCGCGGAGCAGAACCATTTATGGCCGGTCAGCCGAAAAGCCCTCCCGCCGCCTATGGGTTCGGCGCAGGTGGCATTGGCGCGCACATCGCTGCCGCCCTGCTTTTCCGTCATTGCCATGCCTATGGTGACGCCTGCCTTTTCTGCCAAAGGCCTGAGCGGCGCGTCATAGCGTCCGCCGATCAGCTTTTCGATCCAGGGCCGGGCGACATCCATCTGCGTTCGCAGGGCGGGCACAGAGGCGTAGGTCATGTTGATGGGGCACATCACGCCTGCCTCAGCCTGAGTGAACAGCGCCAGTAGGGCGGCATGGGCAACATGGCCGCCATTCCCTTCATGTGCCCAGGCGATGTCGTGGATGCGATGCTCCGTGGCCAGCCTCATCAGCGCGTGATAGGCAGGATGAAAGCGGACTTCGTCGATCCGGCGGCCATGCAAGTCGAATGTGGCAAGTTCGGGCGGGAAGCGGTTGGCCTCCATCCCCATGTCGAGAACCTCTTCCGTCCCCACAGCTTCGCCCAACGCTCGCAGCGGGGCCTCTATCCAGCCGCCGCCGTCGCGCTGCGCAGCCTCCCGCAAAGCATTGTCCGTGAGGTAGAGATTATATCCGGCAAATGGACCCGGCTGGTTCGTCACCTCATGAGTGCGAAGATGAGTCGAGGGAGCGAATATGGGCATGGAGAAGCCTCCTGACCGAATTTTGCGAATCTATCCCTGTTTTCGGGAAATGCCAAACCGCTTCCCGGTTCAGGCATGACGGGTTCCGCTAATTGAGGTAGACCGCTTCCCATGAGCGCAGCACATGCATTGATTGAGGAATGGCGGCGGCATCTGGTCCAGGACCGCCGCAGGTCATTGCATACCGTGCGCGCTTATATGGCCACGGCGGAGCGGCTGGTCGCTTTCCTTCAGGAGCATCAGGGCGGGGCTGTGACCCGCGATGCGCTGGCGGCGCTGAATGCCGCGGACCTTCGCGCTTTCCTCGCAAATCGCCGGATGGACGGCATTGGCAACAATTCCACGGCGCGGGAACTGTCAGCCGTTCGCGGCTTTTTGAAATTCATCGGCGGCGAGGAAGCGCGCGTTCCCGCCGTCAAAGGGCCACGCGTCAAACCGGGCGTTCCCCGGCCCATCTCGCCCGACGAAGCGGTGGCGCTTGCCGAGGATGTGGCGGAGCAGCGGCGGGAACAGTGGATCGGTGCCCGCGACTGGGCAGTGCTGCTGCTGCTTTATGGCGGCGGATTGCGCATTGGCGAAGCGCTGGGCCTGACAGGCGAAGTGCTGCCGCTTGGCGAAACGCTGCGCGTCACGGGCAAACGTGGAAAGACGCGCATCGTGCCGCTGCTGCCGCAGGTGCGCGAGGCCATTGAGGGCTATGTGGCGCTATGTCCCTGGACAATGACAAAGGACGAGCCGCTTTTCCGGGGCGCGCGAGGGGGAGCGCTGTCGCCTGCCCTCATCCGCCGCGCGGTGCAGGGTGCGCGCGGGCGGCTGGGGCTTTCGGAACGCACGACGCCGCATGCGCTGCGGCATAGTTTTGCGACTCATCTGCTAGGACGCGGGGCGGACCTGCGATCGCTGCAGGAGTTGCTTGGCCATGCGAGCCTCAGTTCCACGCAGATCTATACGCAGGTGGACGCCGCCTATTTGCTCGACGTGTACCGCAACGCCCATCCAAGGGCGGAATAACTGCATCCCGTCGCCATACGCGTGATGGGAATGGCGATGGAATGCAGAATGCCGTCCGCTATTTCCCGAAGCTCTTCGGCGCTGGATCAATGACAGAGAATGTCCCGGCATTCACTTGCTGTACCTCCAGAGCCCGCTCCGCGACGCCGTTGCTGTTGAAGCGGAATGCGCCGTCGATGCCTGAGAAACCATCCGGGTCAGCCAGCTTGCGCGCCGGGAAGGGCGTACCGACTTTCCAGTCCTGCGCGATCCGTACGGTCAGCAGCACAGCGTCATAGCCGAGAGCCGAAAGACGGAATGGGGCCTCGCCATAACGGGCGCGATATTTGGTTGCGAGCTGACGATAGAGGCCGTCCGACACGCTGGCAAACCATGCGCCGCGCAGGGCTGGCACCCCGGCAAGGCTGCTTTCCGTATTCCAAAGCTCCGTACCCAATATCCGGGCCTTTTCTCCACCATTGGTGCGGATCAGCGGCGCGGCCTGGATGGCCACGCGGCCGCTGTCAGCAATAAGCACGGCGTCATAGCTGGAATCCTGCGGCAGCTTCTTGACGGCGGCGGTGATTGACCCGGCGCTGCGGTCGAATGCCTGCATCGATACGACCGTTCCGCCAGCAGCCTCCACGCCGCGCAACAATGCCGTCGAGGCGCGCTCGCCATAAGTTCCGCGCGGCACCAGGCTTGCAAAGCGAGTCATGCCCTGCGCCTTGGCATAGCGAACCACGCGATTGATGGAATCGGCGGGGTTGTATCCCAGGAGGTAAACGCCGTTGCCAGCGATGCTGACGTCGTTGGAAAAGCTGATGACCGTCACCCCTGCCCTGCGTGCGACGGGCGCGATGGCGCGAACATTGTCGGCAAGCAGCGGCCCGAGAATGAGCTTGTTGCCATCGCTGATCGCCTTTTGCGCAGCCGCAGCGATTCCGCTGTTGGTGTCATAGGTGGTGATCCGCACCTTCTGCGTCTTGGTATCGAGCAGGGCCAGCGTCGTTGCATTGGCGATAGAGTTGCCAACGCCAGCATTGGGGCCGGACATCGGGACCAGCAAAGCAATACGATGCCGCTCCGTGTCCGTAGGAAGCCCTGGCTGAACGGGTGTGGGGGTGGTTGTCGGGATTTCCGGTCGTGTGGGAGCGCCCTTTGGAATAATGGACTGACAGCCCGCGACCAGCAACGCGCCCGCCATTGCTGCAAAGCGCATGAATTTCCCGCTCGCGGACCATATGCCCGCTTGCCGTTCGACACCCGTCTCTGCCATTGAGAATCCCTATGGTTATTAAATTCGATCCCGGTCTTTATATCGTGGCTGGGCCGATCGGCAACTTGTCTGATCTGACCCCCAGGGCGGCCGAGCTTCTGCGCAATGCTGATATCATTGCGGTGGAGGACAGCCGGGTCAGCGCGAAATTGCTGCGGCATGCCGGTTCGGAGCGGCCGATGGTCGCCTATCATGATCACAGCAGCGAGAAACTGCGCACCCAATTGGTCGAGCGCATGGCAAGCGAAGCGGTGGCGCTGCTCTCCGACGCTGGAACGCCGCTCATCTCTGATCCGGGTTACAAGCTGGTGCGCGATGCCCGGGCGGCGGGGCGTTTCGTGACGACTCTGCCGGGGCCCAGCGCCGCCATAGCTGCGCTGACGCTGTCAGGGCTTCCGACCGACCGCTTTCTCTTCATCGGATTCCTTTCGGCCAAGGCCAAGGCGCGCGGCGATGCGCTGGGCGAAATCGCGGCGGTGCGGGCGACGCTGATCTTCTACGAAAGCGGCCCGCGCCTCGCGGACAGCCTTGGCGCGATGGCGGAGGTTCTGGGGGATCGCGACGCGGCGGTGGTCCGCGAGATCAGCAAGACGTTTGAAGAGACTGTGACCGGTCGCCTCTCCGAACTGTCCGCGCGCTATGTCGATGCTCCGCCCAAGGGAGAGATCGTCGTCGTCGTCGCCCCCCCCGGTGAAGCGCCGCCCCCCAGCCAGGAGGATAGCGATGCGGCGCTCCGTGAGGCGATGGAGCGACTGCCGGTGTCCAAGGCGGCGGGTGAAGTCGCGAAGGCTCTCGGCCTTGACCGGCGGGCGCTTTATGCCCGGGCCATGATATTGAAGAGCGAAGTGTGAGCCGTCAGCAAGCCGAAGCGCGCGGGCGACGGGCGGAGACGCTTTGCGCATTCTGGTTGCGTATTCGGGGCTGGCGAATTCTGGCCCGCCGGGTTCGAACGCGAATGGGCGAAGTCGATCTGATCGCCCGGCGGGGAAAGATGGTCGCCTTTATCGAGGTCAAGGCCCGCACGAGCGCCGCCGATCTGGACTTTGCCATTGACGAGCGCCGCCTGTCCCGCGTCGCAGCCGCCGCGCGGACACTGGCTGCGAAATATGCCCGGCCGGGCGATGACATGCGAATCGACGTGATGCTTATTGCACCCCGGCGGTTCCCACGCCATCTGGTCAATGTCTGGCATGGCGGGTAGACGAACGCATCATTTATGAAGGAACGCAAATGACCCTGAAAGTCGCTGTTCAGATGGACCCGATGCATGCAATCAAAATTGCCGGGGATTCGACTTTCTATCTGATGCTCGCAGCGCAGAAGCGGGGGCATGAGCTGTTCCATTATCTTGCGCCGGACCTCAACTATCGGGACGGCTGCCTGACGGCCCGCGCTTTCCCGGTCACGGTCGAAGCGATCGAGGGGGCGCATTTCAGCTTTGGCGAACCCGTGAAGATCGACCTTGGCAGTGATGTCGATGTGGTGCTCATGCGGCAGGACCCGCCTTTTGACCTTGGCTATATCACCGCCACGCATCTGCTGGAGCGGATCGCCGATGAGACGCTGGTCGTCAATGACCCGGTTTCGGTCCGCAACGCGCCGGAGAAAGTCTTCGTGCTGGATTACGCGCGCTTCATGCCCCCGACGCTCATCACCCGCAGCCTGGACGAAGTCCGCGCCTTTCAGGCCGAACATGGCGATATCGTCATCAAGCCGCTGCACGGTAATGCCGGCAGCGCGGTCTTTCGTATCGGCGCGGATGGCGCGAACCTTGCCGCGCTCACCGAACTGTTCGGGCAGGTGTGGGTCGAACCCTTCATGGTGCAGGCATTCATCAAGGAAGTGGCAGGCGGCGACAAGCGAATCGTGCTGGTCGACGGCGAAGTCGCAGGCGCGATCAACCGAATGCCCGGCAAGGGAGAAATCCGGTCCAATCTGGCGGCGGGCGGCTATGCCGAAAAGGCAGAGCTGACCGACAGGGAACGGGAAATCTGCGAAGCCTTGAAGCCGGAGTTGAAGAAGCGGGGGCTGCTTTTCGTGGGTATCGATGTCATTGGCGGCAAATGGCTGACAGAAATCAATGTCACCTCTCCCACAGGAATCGTGGCGATCGACAAGTTCAACGGCACTGATTGCGGCGCTATGATCTGGGACGCGATCGAGCGGCGTCTGGTGGAGCGGCGAAGGTAAGACAAAAGGGCCATTGCCCTCCCCATCAGGGGAGGCGCCGCGCCTGTTCAACCATTCCCGGCGTACCGAAGATTGGGCTGCTCACGCCTTCTCAAGCGTGCATTGCAGCGGATGCTGATTCTCGCGGGCGAAGTCCATCACCTGATTGACCTTTGTCTCGGCGACTTCGTAGCTGAATATCCCGCATATACCCACGCCCCGCTGATGGACGTGAAGCATGACGCGGGTCGCCTCTTCAATGTTCATCTTGAAAAAGCGCTGCAGGACGAGGACAACGAACTCCATCGGAGTATAATCGTCGTTCAGCATCAATACCTTATAAGGCGACGGCTTTTTGGTGCGCGTGCGCGTACGGGTGGCGACGCCCAGATTGCTGCCATCCTCATCGCCCTTGCGGTCCGCCATCATGGCCGGGCGTTCATATATGTCGTTCATTTGGTGCATGCGTCAGGCAGGATATGGCATGCTCCCCCAGAAGGGCAAGAGCCCAGCGCCGATAAGAGCGTCCGGACAGATATTTTTATGTTCAAAATGCAGACAAGAAAACGGCCGCGCCATAGCAGGCGCGGCCGTCATTCATGAACCGTCTGGAACGGTGATCAGGACGTGAACGACCTGACCTTGTCCGATACGACCGAAAAGCGGGTGGAAAGCGGCTGGACCACGTCGCCCGCCAGCTTCAGCATGGCTTCGCTATTCTTTGCCGCTTCAGACGCCAATGCGTCGAAAGTGCTGGAGAAGAATTCGCTCTGCAACTGAAAGAATTCCGTCGGAGACTTCACTGACGCAAAGCTCTTCATCGTCGCGGTCGCTTTCTCAAAGCTGCGGCGGCTATAATCAGCGGCTTCCTGGCCCAGGGTTTCAGCGCCCTTGGCAGCGATCTTGCCGGATTCAACCACGGCTTCGACATTGCCCTTGGTCAGTTCGTTCAGTTCCTCAATGATCTTGCCGCTCTTTTCGACGGCAACTTTCGCTTTCTCATTGAATTCGCCGTATACGGCCTGAAGTTTCTCTCTGGCATCAGCACTGGCAATCTTCGCCGCATTCAAGGTATCATCAACCATTCTATCCGTTCCTTCTTCTGCAGCGGCTTGGGGGGCATCAGCCGCTATTTTGGGCACTACTATTTCGGGTACTACTATTTCGGGTACTACTATTTCCGGCACTACTGCTGTTTCGGTTTCTTCGAATTCGGTTTCTTCGAATGCAGTAAATTCAACCGTTTCGGGCTGCGGTTCCGCAGCCTGCGCATAAGGCACTCTGGGTTCCGGTGCAGCCCCGACATCTTTGCGCTGTTCGGATGCACGTCGGGGCGGAAAGTTCTTCTTCCGCTGCGATCTTGGAGGGGTATCTACCATCTAAGCCACCTTCCATCCTTGTTGCGATGCACAATAAACGAATCGCGCAAAGGTTGCAACGCTTTTGTGCGGCGCAGCAAAGATGGAATGGTCTGTGTCCGAAGTCGCTGAATCAGCGCGTTTTTACGTAACGGCCTGGTGCATCTTCTATGGCTTTGAGCCGCCCCCCGCCTGGTTTTCGCGAGCCGCGCACCGGAACAGTTTCATTGCCATGTGATTCGATCCAGCGGAACCAGTCAGGCCACCAGCTCCCCTTGATTTCTTTCGCATGCGCAATGTAATCGTCGAGGGAGGCTTTTTTATCCTCGCATATCCAGTGCTGATATTTGCCTGCTGCGGGCGGATTCACCACACCGGCGATGTGTCCCGACCCGGCGAGCACGAAACGCAGCGGTCCGGCAAAATGCTCCGTTACTTTCCAGACGCTTTCAGGCGGGGCGATATGGTCTTCGCGGCCAGCCTGAACGTAGCTGGGCGTATTCACCTTACGCAGGTCAATGGGCGTGCCATCCACAGATACCGCGCCGGGCTGGACCAGCTTATTATCGCGATAAAGATCGGCCAGATAGCTTCGATGCCATTTGGCAGGCAAGTTGGTCGTGTCGCCATTCCAGTGAAGCAGATCGAAGGGCGGATAATCCTGTCCCAGCAGATAGTTGTTGACGACATAATTCCAGATGAGGTCGCGCCCCCGCAGCAGGTTGAAGGTCACGGCCATGTAGCGGCCGTCCAGATACCCTTCTGTCGAAAGCGCTTCCACAAGCTTGATTTGCTCGTCATCGACAAAAAGGCTGAGATCCCCAGCCTTGGAAAAATCGACTTGCGCGGTGAAGAAAGTGGCGCTCCTCACCTTATCCGCTTCGCCTCTGGCCGCCAGCAGCGCCAGCGTCGCGGCGAGCGTCGTTCCCGCCACGCAATAGCCGACAGTATGAACGTCCGGAACCTTCAGCAGATCGCGCACCGTATCGATGGCATCCACCTGCCCATGAATGATGTAGTCATCCCACACCACGTCCTTCATGCTCTCGTCGGCGGATTTCCACGACACGACAAATACCGTCAGGCCTTGCTCGACTGCCCAGCGAATGAAGCTTTTTTCGGGGCTGAGGTCGAGAATATAATAGCGATTTATCCACGGCGGAAAGATGATGACTGGCGTTTTCAACACGTCCTTCGTCACCGGCTCATATTGAATGAGCTGATACAGAGGCGTTTCCTTGATGACCTTGCCCGGCGTGGTTGCGATATTGACGCCGACCTTGAACGCGTTGCCGTCGGTATGGGTGAGTTGCCCGCGATCGAGGTCCGCGAGCATGTTCTGAAGCCCGCGCAGCAGGTTCTCGCCACCTGTTTCCTGTATTTTCTCCAGAACCAGCGGATTGGTCAGCGCGAAATTGCTGGGGCTCATGGCATCGACGAAAGCCTTTGTGGCGAACCGCAGTTTTTCCTTCTGCCGCGGATCAATGCCGTCCACTGTATCCACAAGACGCATCATCGCGTTCGAAGTCAGCAGATAGCTTTGGCGGATCAGGTCGAAGAAAGGATCCTCCTGCCATTGCTTTGCGGCAAAGCGCCGATCCTTGTCGGCAGGCGAATTCGCGCCGCCCTTCACCGATTCGCCGCCGTTTTGCAGAAAATGCTGCCACAAGGCCATGCCATCCTGCCAGAAGGCGGACTGGATTTTGCCCATCGCTTCCGGATCAAAGGGGAGATTTATGGCTGTCGGCGTTTTGGCGTCCTTTTCCGCCTTCGCCATTTGACGGGCGCTATATTCCAGAATCATTTGCTGCGCGCGGCCGATGACCCGCGTCCAATGCTGCATCTGTTCCAGGGCGGGCAAGGCTTGATCCAGGCCGGGGACAGGGTGAGAGTGCTCCAGATCAGCGTCGGTCATGCCGTTTCCCGTTTCTTTGCCAATGCACCACATCGTACTGGCAAGGCCTTTCAAGCCAGTATATACGCGCTGAGGGCGTAAACCAAGCCTGACGTGCGCCCGAAAGCCAACACTCCGATGGAGAAAGAACAAAGGAATGTACCGATAATGTCCGAGGAATTTTACCGCATCAAACGCCTTCCCCCTTATGTCATCGCCGAAGTCAATGCGATGCGGGCGGCGGCGCGAGCGGCGGGCGAGGACATTATCGATCTGGGCATGGGCAATCCCGACCTGCCACCGCCCGATCATGTGATTGAAAAGCTGTGCGAAGTGGCGCGGAAGCCCAGCGCCCACGGCTATTCCGCGTCCAAGGGCATTCCCGGCCTTCGCCGTGCCCAGGCGAGCTATTACGCGCGGCGATTCGGAGTCGAGCTGGACCCCGAAACAGAGGTTGTCGTGACGCTGGGATCGAAGGAAGGTCTTGCCAATCTGGCGCAGGCGATCACTGCGCCGGGCGACGTCGTGCTTGCGCCCAACCCCAGCTATCCGATCCATACTTTCGGCTTCATCATCGCGGGCGCTACGATCCGATCGGTTCCCACCACGCCAGACGAAAGATACTGGGAATCACTGGACCGGGCCATAGCCTTTACCGTGCCCAAACCATCGATTCTGGTCGTCGGCTATCCATCGAACCCGACGGCGGAGGTCGTTGATCTCGCCTTTTATGAACGGCTGGTTGCCTGGGCGAAGGAAAATCAGGTCTGGGTTCTTTCCGACCTTGCCTATTCCGAACTTTATTATGACGATTGCCCGACGCCGTCGATCCTGCAGGTGCCCGGCGCGAAGGATGTCGCGGTGGAATTCACCTCCATGTCCAAGACCTATTCCATGGCGGGATGGCGCATGGGCTTTGCTGTCGGCAACAAGAAGCTGATCGCCGCGCTCACGCGCGTCAAAAGCTATCTCGATTATGGTGCGTTCACGCCCATTCAGGCGGCGGCCGTTGCCGCGATCAATGGCCCTCAGGACATCGTCGAGAAGAACCGGCAACTCTACAAGAAACGCCGCGATGTATTGGTCGAAAGCTTTGGCCGTGCAGGCTGGGATATTCCGCCGTCGCGGGCGTCGATGTTCTGCTGGGCACCCCTGCCGCCCGCCGTCGCGCATCTAGGGAGCCTGGAATTTTCCAAGCAGCTTTTGACTCATGCGGGCGTAGCGGTCGCGCCGGGCGTCGGTTATGGTGAGGACGGCGAAGGCTTCGTGCGCATCGCTATGGTCGAGAACGAACAGCGCATCCGGCAAGCGGCGCGCAACGTTCGCCGCTATCTGCAAAGCATGGGCGTCAACACGCCCTCTTCGGTCAAAGTGGAATAGTGTTTTGCGACCCCTCTCCTTTTCAAAGGAGAGGGGTTGAACTTGCCTGTCAGGCATTGACGGATATAGCTGTTCCGTCATGGAAACCATCACCGTCATCGCTCAGACGATCCAGCTCGCGGTCGCTCCCGTTTTCCTGCTGGCCGGGATCGGCGCATTCCTGAACGTCTGCGCCGGACGGCTGGGGCGTGTGATCGACCGGGCGCGGGTAGTCGAGCGGGTCGTGTTGGAAACAGTAGGCGAGGAGCGCAAACGGATGCTCCGGGAAATTCGCAAACTCGATCGGCGCATAGATTTCCTGAACAATGCGATTTTCCTAAGCGTCGCTAGCGCAATCCTGGTGTGCCTGGTTGTCGTCCTGTTATTTTCTGCTCAGTTGTTTGGCGCGCCTATGGGTACGCCAGTGGCCTTGCTGTTCATTATTGCCATGCTGCTGATGATCAGCGCACTGTGCACTTTCCTTGTGGAGATCCGGCTTGCGTCCAGCACCATTCACATCGCAAATGAGGTGCTGTCTTATCGCGGGGACAGTTGAACTCACCAGCCCCGCGATCATTCATCCAGATCAGGCGATCGACTGGCCCGTCTTTTCCCAATCGGCGAGGAAACCGGCAATGCCCTTTTCCGTCAGGACATGGTTGAACAGCGACTTGATGACGGCGGGCGGCATGGTGGCCACGTCAGCGCCGATCTTCGCTGATTGCAGCACATGGACAGGATGACGGATAGAGGCCACCAGGATTTCCGTGGCGAAGTCATAATTGTCGTAGATCAGGCGGATGTCTTCAATAAGCTGCATGCCATCCAGGCCATTGTCGTCATGACGGCCGACGAACGGTGAAATGAACGTCGCGCCAGCCTTTGCCGCCAGCAGCGCCTGATTGGCGGAGAAGCAGAGCGTCACATTCACCATGCAGCCATCGCTGGAAAGCGCCTTGCAGGTCTTGAGACCGTCGATAGTAAGGGGCACCTTGATCGCGACGTTATCAGCGATTTTCCGCAGGATCGCAGCTTCCTTCATCATCGTTTCATGGTCGAGCGCGACGACTTCGGCGGACACGGGCCCATCCACGATGCCGCAAATTTCCTCCACCACTTCCACGAACCTGCGGCCCGATTTGTGGATCAAGGTCGGATTGGTGGTAACGCCGTCCAGCAATCCGGTCGCGGCGAGTTCAGTAATGTCCTTGATATCGGCGGTGTCGACGAAGAATTTCATGGCGAGGCCCTTCAATGGCGGAGTGATTCGTTGCGGGCGTCTATAGCGGCACGAGGGCGAAGGGGTAAGGGCGCGTTTGCCCACGCTGAACAGGCTGCTGGGGACAGGTCTTTTCCTTTTTTCCATTCACCCGCTAACGAGGGCCAATGACTCGCGCCCGCGTTCTTCTGCTCAATGCCGCCCTTGGGCCGCTCGACTATCGCGTGCCGCATGGCATGACGGTGGAGCATGGCAGCATCGTCGTCGCGCCGCTTGGTCCCAGGCAGATCGTCGGGGTGGTCTGGGAAGAGGAACGCTTCGATGTGGAAACGGTGGGCGATAATCGCCTCCGCCCACTTCTGGCGGTGCTTGACGCGCCACCAGTCCGCGCGCCGCTCAGGCGGCTGATCGAGTGGACGGCGGACTATTATCTTGCCCCGCCAGCGGCAGTGCTGCGCATGGCGCTCTCCTCTTCCGCCGCCCTGGAGGGAGGCCGAACTGTAGTCGAATATCGCGCCACGGGAGCAACGCCCCAAAGGCCAACAGAAAAGCGGACGCAAGCGCTGGAACGGATCGGCAGCCGTCAGGGACTCGTGCGCGAACTGGCGATGATCGCCGGCGTATCGGATGCGGTTATTCGCGGCCTCATCAAGGCTGGCGCTCTGGAGGCGGCGGAGGTGAGCGTCGATACCCTCTTCCCTGTCCCCGATCCCGATTTCGCGCCGCCCGAATTGAACGATGCCCAGGAAGCGGCGGCAAGCGAACTGATCCACGCCGTTCGGGCACGGGACTTTCAGCCTTTCCTGCTCGATGGCATTACCGGGTCCGGCAAGACCGAAGTCTATTTCGAGGCCATTGCAGAGGCGCTGCGGCTGGACAGCCAAATTCTCGTCCTCCTTCCCGAAATCGCCCTCACTGAGCCTTTCCTCCAGCGGTTCGAACGGCGCTTCGGCGTGGCGCCTGTGGCCTGGCATAGCGGCCTGCGCCAATCGGAGCGGCGGCGGGCCTGGCGGGCCATTGCCAGCAGTCAGGCGAAGGTGGTGGTGGGCGCGCGATCAGCCCTGTTCCTGCCTTATGCCAATCCCGGCCTCATCATCGTCGATGAAGCGCATGAGACGAGCTTCAAGCAGGAGGACGGCGTTCATTATCATGCCCGCGACGTGGCGGTGATGCGCGGCCTGCTGGAAAAATGCCCCGTGGTGCTGGCGTCGGCCACGCCCGCCATCGAAACACGGCAGCAGGTGGAAATTGGCCGCTATCGGGAAATCAAGCTGCCCTCCCGCTATGGAGGCGCGGAATTGCCGGAGATCGAGGCCATCGATCTCACCCGCGATCCGCCCGAGCGCGGCCGCTGGATAGCGCCGAAGCTGGTCGGGGCAATGGATGAGGTTCTGGAAAAGGGCGAACAGGCGCTCCTGTTCCTCAATCGGCGGGGTTATGCGCCGCTCACGCTTTGCCGGCATTGCGGTTATCGTTTTCAGTGCCCCAATTGTACCGCCTGGATGGTGGAGCATCGCTTGACGCGCCGCCTTGCCTGTCATCATTGCGGCCACGTGATCCCCACGCCACGCGCCTGCCCCGAATGTCATGAGGAAGATGCGCTCGTCGCCTGTGGTCCCGGCGTTGAACGCATTGCCGACGAGGTGAAGCAGCTTTTCCCGCAGGCGCGCACGGCCATCGTTACTTCCGATACGCTCTGGTCACCCGCCAAGGCAGCGGAGTTCGTGCGCGACATGGAAGCGGGGGAGATCGACATCATTATCGGCACCCAGCTTGTGACCAAGGGCTATCACTTCCCCAATTTGACGTTGGTGGGGGTGATCGATGCCGACCTTGGGCTGGAGGGGGGCGATCTCCGCGCATCGGAGCGGACATTCCAGCAGATCGCACAGGTATCCGGCCGCGCCGGTCGGGGCCAGAAGCCCGGCCGCGTGTTCATCCAGACGCGAAGTCCGGCGACGCCCGTCATCAAGGCGCTGGTGCATAATGACAGCGAAGGCTTCTACAGTGCAGAAACGGAAAGCCGCCGCCGCGCCCATGCGCCGCCCTTTGGCCGTTTCGCCGCCATCGTGGTTTCCTCCGAGAAGCCCGAGGATGCGCAGGAAACCGCCCGGCTGATCGGCAAGGCCGCTCCAAAGATGGAGGGCATGAGCGTCTATGGTCCCGCTCCGGCCCCTCTGGCCGTATTGCGCGGACGCCATCGACACAGGCTGCTGATCCACGCGCGGCGGGCGCTGGACGTACAGGACGTAATCCGCGAATGGCTGGGTGGGCTTACCTGGCCCGGCAGTACGCGCGTCAGCGTTGATGTCGATCCTTACAGCTTCCTGTGATCTGGCCTTCTGCAGCCGATCCGGACCTCCCCTCCGTGCTTAGCGACAAGCCTCAGTTTCCGCCCTCTTTCCGCAACAGGGCCTTTTTCCGCTCCAGCCCATAGGCATAGCCGCCGAGCCCCCCATCGCTACGCACGACCCGGTGGCATGGGATGAGTATCGCGAGATGGTTATCCCCGCAGGCTGATCCCGCCGCCCGAATGGCGCCTGGCTTGCCCATCGCGGCAGCGATTTGCGCATAGCTGCGCGTTTCACCCGGCGGAATAGCGCGGAGAGCCTCCCACACCGCCTGTTGGAAAGCCGTGCCCTGCACATCAATGGGCAAATCTTCCGTCCGCCCCGGCTGATGGGCCAAGGTAACCACGCGAGCGGCCAGAGTTGCAAGAGACGCATCACCCGCGCGAATATCCGCTTTGGGAAAGCGGCGGCGCAGGTCGCTTTCATCCTCATCGAAACTGATGCGGCACAGGCCCTTCTCCGTCGCGGCAATGAGCATGGGGCCGAGGCTGCTCTGCACCACTGTCCAGTGGATCGCGACGCCATCGCCGCCATTTTTCCAAGCGGATGGCGTCATCCCCATACGATGTGCGGCGTCGGCATAAGCGCGGCTCGGCGCGTTATAACCTGCATTGTAAATGGCGTCAGTCACGCGCGCGCCGTCGGTCAGCGCCGCTTCCAGCCGGTCACTCCGCAATTTGCGTGCATAAGCGGCAGGCGTCACCCCCGTCGTGCGTTTGAACAGGCGGTGAAAATGATGGGGCGCATAGCCCACATGCGCGGCGAGATCCTCCAGCTTCGGCATATGCTCTGCCCCTTCCATCAGGGCCAGAGCGCGATCCACGGCCACACGGTCGCGTGCCACCTCATCAGGCTTGCAGCGAAGACAGGCGCGATAGCCCGCCGCCCGCGCCGCCGCGCCGTCCGGAAAAAACAGGACATTCTCTCGCTTTGGACGCCGAGCAGGACAACTGGGTTTGCAATAAATGCCCGTCGTCACAACAGCCCCGACAAACTGGCCATCGCTCGTACGGTCGCGTCGTTCAAAAGCCATCCAGGCGATTTGCGGATCGATCCGGTCCATAGTGCATGTATTGGTCATGAGAGATAATTTAGACACATATCACTCCACCCGCTTCCCGTCCCTTGCGTTCAAAACATCCCGGGCGAGGAAAGCCACATTGTCCGTTTACTTCTCGCGGCGAACGCATATTTTGCAACCGATATGATCAAGCTCCTCCGTCTGCTGTGCGTGATCGCCGGCCTTCTTGCCCTTCCGTTGACCGAAGCCCACGCGGATACGCAGGACGTCGCAGCGGCGGCGCGCGGCGTGGTCCGGGTCATTCTGGTCGCGACCGATGGCGATGAGGCGTATTTCGTGGGGCATGGCAGCGGCGTGGCAGTGGCTCCCGACAAGATATTGACCAATGCCCATGTCGTCGAACTGACGCGCGAGGAAAAATCCATCGTCATCGGCGTCATCCCGTCGGAAGGGACGAAAAGCTATGGCGGCAAGGTCATCGCCTATTCGCCGGGCAATGACCTGGCCCTTATTCAGCTTGAAGAGGGCAGCATTCCGACCGATACATTCTATTCCGGCGCGGTGCAGGATGGGCAACCGGTTACCGCCATCGGCTATCCCGGCACCGTGGACCGGGCGCAGGGTCTTGATCTGCAGGACATGATAGAGCCGCTGACTCCCGTCAAATCCAGCGGCACCGTATCGGCCGGGCGCAGTTCCCGGCAGTTCGATACGATCCTGCATACCGCGCCCATGGCCAGCGGCAACAGCGGCGGCCCCCTTGTCGATGCATGCGGGCGCGTGGTGGGCATCAACAGCTTCGGGTCGCTCTCCGACGGCAATGACGCGGAATTCGGCTTTGCCATATCCAATCGCGAGATCGCCTCTTTCCTGCGTCAGGCGGGCGTCGACTTCGCCCGCACGAACGTAGAGTGCAAATCGCCCGAACAGGCACAGGAGGAGGAAGCACGCCGCACGGCGGAGGAACTGGCGCGACAGGAAACCCGGGAGCGCATGACCGCCGATGCACGGCGCGCCGCCATGACCGCAGCACGCGATCAGGCAGAACAGGAAATCATCAGCGGGCGGGAAAACCATATGGCGGTCGCTGCGATCTTGCTGGCCTTTGCTGTCCTGTGCGCAGGTGGAGCCGCGCTGATGTTGACCCAGGACAAACGCCGTCCTGCAATCATCTTCGGTGCAGGCGGCGGCCTGTTGCTGCTCGGCGCAATCGTGGTGTTCTTCACCCGACCCGGCTTCAGTTCCATTGATGACCGGGCAGCCCTGCTGGCCCCGGAAGCGGCAGGGGCAGCAGAGGCGTCCTATCGCGCTGCGGGCATGAATATCTGCCACATAGATGAGACGCGTAGCCGAATCACCGTCTCCAACATCAACGATGTGCCTTTGAAATGGAGCGCCACCGGATGCGTCAATGACCGGACACAATTCGGCCATTCCGGGGCGCGGTGGAGCCGCAGCTTCGTCCCCAACAGCGAAGCCACGATCGACATCCGCAATTTTGAACCGCAGACCGGAACCTACAGCGTGGATCGCTACTTTCCCGGCACTGACACAGTCGAAGCCGCTCGCAAAATCCGCGAACGTTACAAGGTCGACCAGTGCACAACCGATTCCGGGGCGCTCGCCGATCTTGCCGCAATGGAAGCGGATATCCGCGCTATCCTGCCCGCCCGCTCAAACGAGCATCTGGTCTATCATTGCCAAAAGGCAAAGCCTTAGCTCCGGCGGCGAGATCAAATACACAGCAGCGCGGGATTTTGGCGCTTCGCGGCATTTTGGTGCAAAGCTGCCACAATCCTTGCTGAATGTTCAAACGCCGACCTTGCATAGCGGGCACGCCCCTGCTAACCGGCGCGCACGTCATTCGGGGGGTGCTTGCCGCCTCCCCTTCTTTTATGACCGGTAAATCGAACTGGAGGAAACAAGGCGCGTGGAGAATTCCGGCGGTATTCAGGCAAGCTTGGCAGGGCGATACGCCCTGGCGCTGTTCGAACTGGCACGCGACGGCAAGCAGCTCGATTCGGTCGCCCAGAGCCTCGCCTCGGTGAAGGCGGCACTGGCGCAATCCGAGGAGTTTCGCGCGCTGACGACCAGTCCGCTGGTGGGGCGCACCGCTGCTGCGGCGACGATCAAGGCGGTAAGCGAATCGCTGGGCCTTGATCCCCTGACGCAGGATTTTCTGGGCGTGCTGGCGGAGAACCGCCGCCTCGCTCAGATTGGCGGCATCATTCGCGCCTTCACCCTGCTGGTGTCGAATCACCGGGGCGAAACAACGGCTGAAGTCACCTCCGCCCACCCGCTGAGCGCAGATCAGGTGAGCGCACTTGCCGCACAGCTCAAATCCCGCGTCGGTCGCGACGTTGCCATTGACCTGAAGGTCGATCCCCAGATTCTGGGCGGCCTGGTGGTCAAGATGGGCAGCCAGATGATCGACTCTTCCATCCGCACAAGACTCAACACCCTCGCGCAGGCGATGAAAGGCTGAACATGGATATCCGCGCCGCAGAAATTTCGAAGGTCATCAAGGACCAGATCGCCAATTTTGGCACGCAAGCCCAGGTTACCGAAGTCGGAACCGTGCTGAGCGTCGGGGACGGCATCGCCCGCATTCACGGCCTGGACAATGTGCAGGCTGGCGAGATGGTGGAGTTCGCCAATGGCGTGCAGGGCATGGCCCTCAATCTTGAAGCCGACAATGTCGGCGTCGTGATCTTCGGCTCCGACAGCGAGATCAAGGAAGGCGACACCGTCAAGCGCACCGGCACCATCGTGGACGTGCCAGTCGGCAAGGGTCTGCTGGGCCGCGTTGTCGACGGTCTTGGCAATCCCATCGATGGCAAGGGCCCGATCCAGTATACGGAGCGCATGCGCGTCGAAAAGAAAGCGCCGGGCATCATTCCGCGCAAGTCGGTGCATGAGCCGGTACAGACCGGCCTCAAGGCCATTGACGCGCTGGTTCCCGTCGGCCGCGGTCAGCGCGAGCTGATCATCGGCGACCGCCAGACCGGCAAGACCGCTGTCGCCATCGACACCTTCATCAACCAGAAGGCCGCCAATCAGGGCGACGATGAGAGCAAGAAGCTCTACTGCATCTATGTTGCCGTCGGCCAGAAGCGCTCCACCGTTGCTCAGATCGTGCGTCAGCTCGAAGAAAACGGCGCGATGGAATATTCCATCGTTGTTGCTGCAACCGCTTCGGAGCCCGCTCCGCTGCAGTATCTTGCGCCATACACGGGCGTCACGATGGGCGAATATTTCCGCGACAACGGCATGCATGCGGTGATCGTCTATGACGACCTTTCCAAACAGGCTGTCGCTTATCGCCAGATGTCCCTGCTGCTTCGCCGTCCTCCCGGCCGCGAAGCGTATCCCGGCGACGTTTTCTATCTTCACAGCCGCCTGCTGGAACGCGCTGCGAAGATGAACGACGACAATGGCGCGGGTTCGTTGACCGCCCTGCCGATCATCGAAACGCAAGCTGGCGACGTGTCGGCCTATATTCCGACCAACGTGATTTCCATCACGGACGGCCAGATCTTCCTTGAAACCGACCTGTTCTTCGCGGGCATTCGTCCGGCCATTAACGTCGGCCTGTCAGTGAGCCGCGTGGGCTCCGCCGCGCAGACTAAGGCGATGAAGAAGGTTTCGGGCTCTATCAAGCTGGAACTCGCGCAGTATCGCGAAATGGCGGCTTTCGCACAATTCGGCTCGGACCTCGACGCTTCGACCCAGAAGTTGCTCAATCGCGGTGCGCGCTTGACGGAACTGCTGAAGCAGGCTCAGTTCGCGCCTATGCCGTTTGAAGAACAGACGGCCTCGATCTTCGCTGGCACCAACGGCTATCTGGATAATATCCCGGTGACGGACGTTACCCGCTACGAGGCCGCCTTGCTGAGCTATCTGCGCAGTGAACATGCGGGCGTGCTGAGCGCCATCCGCGACGCCAAGGACCTGACCGACGACGCCAAAAAAGGCTTGGTCGCTGCTCTGGATGCGTTCGGAAAATCATTTGCGTGATGCCGCCGTCCCCGCGCAAGCGGGGACCCATCTCCCGAGCACTGCCAGGGAGATGACATTGAGGTGATTTCCCGCTCGCGGGAATGACGAGGTAGGATTGAAGTTAAGGACTTATGGCTAGCCTCAAGGAACTCAAGGGCCGGATCGGGTCGGTGAAATCGACCCAGAAGATTACCAAGGCCAAGCAGATGGTCGCTGCTGCAAAGCTGCGCAAGGCGCAGGCGGCTGCCGAAGCGGCGCGTCCCTATGCGGGGCGGCTTGAGGCAGTGATGGCAAGCCTTGCGTCCAAGGTGACGATCAGTTCATCCTCGCCAAGGCTGCTTGCCGGGACAGGTAGCGACCAGACGCATCTTCTGGTCGTCTGCAACTCTGATCGCGGCTTGGCGGGCGCATTTAATGCCAACATCGTCAAGGCCGCCCGCTTGAAGGCGGAAGAACTGCAGGCGCAGGGCAAGACGGTTCTCTTTTTCCTGGTCGGACGCAAGGGCCGCGCAGTCATCAGTCGCGTGTTCCCCCGGCAGACCATCGCCCAATATGACACGACTGGCATTCGTGATATCGGCTATGATGAAGCGCAGGAAATTGCGGCCCAGGTGATGGAGCTTTTCGAACAAGGCAAGTTCGATGTGGCCCACCTCTTCTATTCCAGGTTCCGTTCCGCGCTGTTGCAGGAAGCGACCAGCCGGCAAATTATTCCGGTGGCCATTCCCGCCGATGCGGATGCTGGCAGTGACGCAGCCGTTGAATATGAACCGGATGAAACCGAAATACTCTCCACATTGCTGCCGCGTAACGTGACCATCCAGATTTTCGGCGCGCTGCTGGAAAATGCGGCATCCGAGCAGGGTGCCTCGATGACAGCGATGGACAATGCGACACGCAACGCTGGCGATCTGATCAACAAGCTCACGATCCAGTACAATCGCTCGCGTCAGGCCGCGATCACCACTGAACTCGTTGAAATCATTTCGGGCGCAGAAGCCCTCTAAGACCCGTAGGCAAGGAAACAGACATGGCAAAAGCCCCCACCACAGAAATCGAGGCAGCGGCGAAGAAGCCCGTCGCCCGGAAGAAAGCCGCTACCGAAGCCGCTGCGCCGGTAGCAACCCTGTCATCCGGCACCAACATTGTTGGCCAGATCAGCCAAGTCATCGGCGCTGTCATCGACGTCACCTTCCCGGACCGTCTGCCCGCCATTTTGTCGGCGCTCGAAACCGACAATAACGGCCAGCGTCTGGTTCTTGAAGTGGCTCAGCATCTTGGCGAGAACACTGTCCGCACCATTGCCATGGACAGCACCGACGGCCTGACCCGCGGTCAGGAAGTCCGTGACACGGGTGCGCAGATTTCCGTGCCGGTAGGTCCCAAGACGCTTGGCCGCATCCTGAACGTCGTCGGTGAACCGATCGACGAACGGGGTCCCATCGGAACTGACCTGAAGGCGCCCATTCACGCCCAGGCTCCCGAATTCGTGGACCAGTCCACCGAATCCAGCATTCTGGTCACCGGCATCAAGGTCATTGACCTTCTCGCCCCTTATGCAAAGGGCGGCAAGATCGGTCTGTTCGGTGGTGCTGGCGTGGGCAAGACCGTGCTCATTCAGGAACTCATCAACAACATCGCGAAGGGCCATGGCGGCACCTCCGTGTTCGCGGGTGTTGGTGAGCGTACTCGTGAGGGCAACGACCTTTATCACGAATTTCTCGATGCGGGCGTTATCGCCAAGGATGCAGACGGCAATGCGATCAGCGAAGGTTCCAAGGTGGCGCTGGTCTATGGCCAGATGAACGAACCGCCGGGCGCGCGCGCTCGCGTGGCTCT
This sequence comes from Rhizorhapis sp., assembly GCA_036570425.1. Classification (GTDB taxonomy): domain Bacteria; phylum Pseudomonadota; class Alphaproteobacteria; order Sphingomonadales; family Sphingomonadaceae; genus Rhizorhapis. Next base: position 105,710 of record DATCYF010000021.1, read on the forward strand.
GTCGGGCCTCACCATCGCTGAATATTTCCGCGACCAGGAAGGCCAGGACGTGCTCTTCTTCGTCGACAATATCTTCCGCTTCACGCAGGCAGGTTCGGAAGTGTCCGCACTTCTTGGCCGTATTCCTTCGGCGGTGGGTTATCAGCCCACCCTGTCCACCGACATGGGTGCGCTGCAGGAACGCATTACGTCGACCAATAAGGGTTCGATCACCTCGGTGCAGGCCATTTACGTGCCTGCCGACGACTTGACCGATCCGGCGCCAGCCACCAGCTTCGCGCACCTTGACGCAACGACGGTGCTTAACCGTGCAATCTCCGAACTCGGCATCTATCCGGCGGTTGACCCACTCGATTCCACCAGCCGCGTGCTGGAGCCCCGCGTCGTTGGGCAGGAGCATTATGAAACAGCTCGTGCGGTGCAGTCGACGCTGCAGAAGTACAAATCGCTACAGGACATCATTGCCATTCTCGGCATGGATGAACTGAGCGAAGAGGACAAGCTGACCGTCGCCCGCGCGCGCAAAATCCAGCGCTTCCTGTCCCAGCCCTTCCATGTTGCCGAAGTCTTCACCGGCATCCCCGGCAAGTTCGTGCAGATCGAAGACACGATCAAATCGTTCAAGGCAGTGGTCGACGGCGAATATGACCACCTGCCAGAGGCTGCGTTCTACATGGTCGGCGGCATCGACGAAGCGATCGAAAAGGCCGCCAAACTGGCAGCAGAAGCCGCATAATGACACGTCCTCCCCCCTCACGGGGGGAGGGTTTCCCGGAACGTCATGCCGCGCATGTGGATTCGGGAAAATCGGAGGGTTCGCAAGAACCCGCTTATCTCTTCCCACCCAAGCTCTCCTGAGGGAGAGGGGCCCAGGAAACAAACATGGCACTGCATTTCGAACTCGTAACCCCAGCAAAGCTCGTCCGCTCGGAAGATGTCCATATGGTCGTCGTCCCCGGCAGCGAGGGCGATTTCGGCGTGCTGGAGGGGCATGCCCCCTTCATGTCCACCATCCGCGACGGAGCACTTCAGGTTTTCGCCAGCGCAAATGGCCAGCCTGAAACAATCATGATCGAAGGCGGCTTCGCGGAAGTGAACGAACAGGGTTTGACCGTTTTGGCGGAACGGATCGACGAATAATATCCAGCGTTTGAAGCGCGGTTTCCAATTAGTCAGTTCAATGTCCCGCCGACTGCATAACCGAATGGCGTGCGCAAATTTTTGAGACTCGACTGTAGGCTGATAAGCTCGAAGCCAGAGGCAGATTGAGGCGAGTTGGACCGGTGAGGAAGTTGCCGTCCAGTTTTTGCATTGGGTAGTGCCGCGGTGGAAGGGTTTCAGGCGGGGGATGCTTTGCTCGATGAGATGCCGCCCACGGTAAAGCCTCTCGCTAAAGCATGGCTGCCATTGCCGATGGGTTTTGGCAGATATGTTGGATGTCGCGCCTTCGTCATCGATTAGACCGCGGATGCGGTCAGCATTTAGGCCCTGTCCACAAGATGATGGGTATGTGGCCCAAGATGGATTGAACAGCGGATCAGCGATCTCCCGTCATGCTGTTGTCCACAGTCGAGCCGAGCATGATCGAGAGCCCTGCCCATCGACGACATGCATTTTCGTGATGAACCCACCTCTTAATCGACTGGGACGATGATCTCGATCGCGGCTCGGGGGCGCCTAAACTGAATCGCTGTCGATCATCTGAATGTTGCCATTGTGGGTGGCACATGGTCCCTCCTGCGGTTCCACGCTTGCTTTACGCTATCCGGGAAAGCCATTGTGGCAGGTGGTGCGTGGCACATAATATTCAGGTAGGTCGCGCCAGACGCATCCGAGCTTACGGCCCAATATACTCCGTTCCGTACACGATGGTCCATCGACGCGGGGCACGCCTCCCCAGTATTGGGCGGCCACGGCTCCATCACAAGCCGAAGTCGGTGCGTCATGCGGCTTATGCCAATGCTGAATTTTTACATGCCCGTTCCGGCGCTCGCGCGAGGACCCTGGTTGAACAGGGATGACATCATGACCACTGCTTAACGCAGTATCGCGCATTACGTAACCTGCGGAGCCGCGGGTCCTGGCCTCTGATTGCGCCTCATCCTCGGAGAGAACGCATTCTTTGGTGACCAACGCATTAGCACTTTATCAAAGCTTCCGCCTTATCACCCATTCCAGCCATATCTGATTGGTGAATTCGACCCATGGCGGCGGAGAATTATGAGCGCTTTCGGACGGAAAAACGGACTTGGCGGCAGGCCCTCTTTCGGTGTGGCGCGGCCAATGCAAGGTGGCGGGCCAGTCGCCCGCTCGCCTGAAGAAGGCGAGGCACGGGGCGAGCAATTTCCTCCGATTGATCCCGCTGCCCTTCTCCTTTCCGACATCCCGCAAAGCGCGCCGTCGAAAAACGATGAAGCGCTGGCACGACTGTCGGACCGCGCCAATGCGGAGCATGTGCAGGTCAAGGCGGAAGGATTCGAAGCCTCCGTCCACAAGATCAAGGAACAGGTGCTTCCGCGCCTGCTGGAACGTGTTGATCCCGAAGCCGCAGCGACGCTGACCAAGGATGAATTGGCGGAAGAATTCCGGCCGATCATCATGGAAGTGCTGGCGGAGCTGAAATTCACGCTTAACCGGCGCGAACAGTTCGCACTGGAAAAGGTGCTGGTCGACGAATTGCTGGGTCTTGGCCCGCTTGAGGAATTGCTGGCCGACCCGGATGTAACAGATATCATGGTGAACGGCCCCGAACAGACCTACATTGAAAAGAAGGGCAAGCTTCAACTCGCGCCTATCCAGTTTCGCGATGAGGAGCATCTTTTCCAGATCGCCCAACGCATCGTCAACCAGGTGGGCCGCCGCGTCGATCAAACCACACCACTGGCCGACGCCCGTTTGAAGGATGGCAGCCGCGTCAATGTGATCGTGCCGCCACTCAGCCTGCGCGGCACCGCGATCTCCATTCGTAAGTTTTCGGCCAAGCCGATCACGCTGGATAATCTTGCCCAATGGGGCGCGATGAACCAGAAGATGTGCACGGCATTGAAGATCGCCGGCGCGTCACGGTTCAATATCGTCATTTCAGGCGGTACGGGCTCCGGCAAAACCACCATGCTGAACGCCCTTTCGAAAATGATCGACCCGGGCGAGCGCGTGCTGACAATCGAGGACGCAGCCGAATTGCGGCTTCAGCAGCCGCATTGGCTGCCCCTGGAAACGCGTCCGGCGAACCTTGAAGGGCAAGGCGAGATCACCATTGGCGACCTCGTCAAGAACGCCCTGCGTATGCGTCCGGATCGTATCATCCTTGGCGAAATCCGCGGCGCGGAGTGCTTTGATTTGCTGGCCGCAATGAACACCGGCCATGATGGCTCCATGTGTACGCTCCATGCCAACAGCCCCCGCGAGTGCCTTGGCCGTATGGAAAACATGATCCTGATGGGCGACATCAAGATCCCAAAGGAAGCCATTTCCCGCCAGATCGCCGATTCGGTAGACCTGATCGTTCAGATCAAGCGTCTGCGGGACGGCTCCCGCCGCGTCACGAACATCACCGAAGTCATCGGCATGGAAGGCGAAGTGATCGTCACGCAGGAACTGTTCAAGTTCGAATATCATGATGAGGACGAAAACGGGAAGATCATCGGGGAATATCAGTCGATGGGATTGCGACCCTATACACTGGAAAAGGCAAAGCAATTCGGCTTCGACCAGCCTTTCCTGGAGGCCTGTCTTTAATCCGGAAACGCCCGATTGAATTAGGGCAATTTTAACAATATAGCCGCAGTCGACGTGATCGCCACCGGCACTTGTTTTCAGTATTCATAAGCTTGGACTCCATCCCCGACGCTTATTAATCCGAAACGATCCACGCTGACGATATTCTCGACGCAATTCCCACAATTAACGAGCTGGCGTATATGACCCAAGGCGAACAGGGTGCCGTCAACGAACCGGGCGAATATTTTCGCCTGGGGAACAGAAGCCAACCGCGTCAAAGGCGCTTCGCCTTCTTTGAAGAACCCCGCTACGCCGTCGCCGTCGCTGGCATTATGGTGTTGGGCATCGTGCTGCGCATTGCGGCCACATGGCCGATGTCGATGCACCATCCCGATGAGGTCATCCAATATCTGGAACAGGCCCATCGGCTCGTTTTTGGCTATGGCGTAATTCCGTGGGAATATCGCTATGGCATGCGCCAGTGGCTGCTGCCGTTGTTGCTGGCAGGACCCATGAAGCTGGGCGATCTGATTGCACCCGCAAGCGATCTTTATCTAATGCTGCCTCGCATGGCGGTGGCGATGCTGTCGATCTCCATCATGGCCGCAGCCCTGAAACTTGGAAACGGGATATCCCGCCTGCATGGCCTCGTCGCCATGTTCGTGGCGGCAATCTGGTTCGAGTTCGTTCATTTCGCCGCCCACACGCTGACCGAACCCCTGGCCACGGCGGTGTTCCTGTGCGCCGCCGTCTTGCTTCTGCGGCCATTCGCCGCCTCGACAAGGGCGATCTTCTGGGGTGGGCTCCTGCTGGGCCTAACGGCAATCCTGCGCTTTCATTATCTGCCCGCCATCGCCGTTCTTGCCCTGTTCACCAGCGGCAAGGACGTCAAAGAACGGTGGCTGCCGCTTGCCGCCGGGGGACTGACCGCGCTGGCCGGGGCGGGATTGATCGACCTTATGATGGGCGCGACGCCCTTCGCCTGGATGGTCGAGAATTTCCGGATGAACATCACGGAAAACCGGGCAGCAGATTTCGGCGTTTCAGGGCCGCTTGCCTATTTTGGTCAGATGCTATCGTATTGGCAGCTTGCCGCCATTCCGCTGCTCATGCTGGCCCGCAGCGTGAAGCCCTATCAACCGCTGTTCTGGGCCGCCGTGGTCAATCTTGGCGTGCACATGCTGATCGGGCACAAGGAATATCGCTTCATTTTCCTATCCATATCCGTGTTCATCATCTTTGCGGCATTGGGTTCAGTGGACCTGATGCATCGGCTTCAGAAGTGGTTTCCCCGGGGACGCGCCTGGGGACTGTTGACCCCGGTGGCGCTGGTGCTGTGCTGGACCGCGCTTTCGCTCTCTCTCGCTGACGCAAAACCCATGCGGGCGCAATGGACCACCTTTGATGGCGCTCTGAACGCCATGAAAACGGTAGGCCGGACGAAGCGCTATTGTGGCGTAGGCCTGTACCATGGGCAGATATGGGTGGCCGGGTACAGTTATCTGCATCGCCCCATTCCCATCTACATACTTGGCATCGACGTTCCTGACATCACGCCAGCCGCGCAACTTGCCGCAGCCTCCCCCGCCTATAATGCCATCCTTGCCTCACCTGGAGCAGCCGCGGATATGCCATCCCATTACCGGCTGCAGCGATGCTTTGGGGGAAGGAAGGATCATTTTTATGACCCCTCGATATGCGTGTTCGAACGCCCGGGCGGCTGTTTCGAACAAGCAGGAGAAGAACTGGAGATCCAGAAAGTTCTGTTACGCCGCGATCGTTAGCAGCCGGGAACATAATAGGCTTGCAACCGTAATGTTCGAGCCGCACTATCCGGGGACACTTGTTCCGGAAAAGGAAGAGTCCCGTGCGCACAGCCCTGCTGATCACTGCCCTTTCGTTAAGTTTTGCAGCCTCTACGTTACAGGCGAACGAGCCTGCACCCCGGCGGGCATCTCATGGGCCAATCGCCGACGCTGTCGCGGATGCCGGACGAACGGAGGCGAATCGCGCCCGTGATTCTTATCGTCATCCCGTGGAGACGCTCAGTTTCTTCGGGGTAAAGCCCAGCGACACCATTGTCGAAATCTGGCCGGGCGGTGGCTGGTACAGCGAAATTCTGGGGCCTTTGACCAGGAACAAGGGTAAGCTTTATCTGGCAGCACCCTCTCGCACCCAAGCGTCCTTGAAAGCGATGATAGCGGAAAAACCGAGCCTTTCCGAAGCGACGGCCGCTATTTTCCCGGCAGAGGCAGGCGCGACGGCCGTTCCCGATGGCGTGGCGGATGTCGTGCTGACGTTCCGCAATGTCCATAATTGGCGCTTCGGCGGCAAGGACAATACGCAGACAATGTTCAATCAGCTTTATGCCATGTTGAAGCCCGGCGGAATTTTGGGCGTGGTGGATCACCGGCTGCCGGAGGACATGGATAGCGCGCTTGAAGAAAAGAGCGGCTATATTAAGAAAAGCTCTGTGGTTGGCTTCGCGAAAGCTGCGGGTTTTGAACTGGTGGACAAAAGCAGCGTGAACGCCAACCCGAAGGATAGCCATGATTGGCCCGAGGGCGTTTGGACCTTGCCTCCCACGCTGAAAAAGGGCGACGTTGATCGCGAAAAATATCAGGCGATTGGCGAGAGCGACCGCATGACGCTCAAATTCCGCAAGCCGCTCTGAGCTTCTTGCATGGGCGGGCGCTTGGTCTAAAGCAGGCGGCGTGACGAGATCCATTTCCAGCCGATCCGCTATTGCCGACATCCCGTCTCCCCCGCCCATCCGGGAGGAGCGGCGCATGCTGGCGATAGGATTGCGCCTGCTGGCCGTCATTTGCCTGGCAATCATGTTTGCCGCCGTCAAAGTAGCTGGGCAGCGCGGTGTCCATGTCGTGGAAACATTGTTCTATCGGCAGTTCCTGGCGCTTCCACTGATATTGGGCTGGCTATGGATGGGTCCAGGGTTCACCTCCGTAAAAACAGCGCGCATCAGCGCTCACGCCAGCAGAACGCTGGTGGGCATGATCGGCATGGTGCTGAACTTTTTGTCAGTCATGCTGCTCCCGCTGGCCGAGGCGACGACGATCGGCTTCACCGTTCCGATTTTCGCCACCATATTGTCAGCACTGATCCTGCGGGAAGCGACAGGCATTCATCGCTGGACGGCCGTCATCATTGGTTTTTGCGGCGTGCTGGTGATGGCGCAGCCGACGCCGGGGCAATTTCCGGCGACAGGTGTGGCGGTGGCCGTCGCCGCTGCCATTTCCGTGGCTACTGTCAGCATCCTGCTCCGTCAGATTGGCCGCACGGAGGCTACGACCACGACCGTTTTCTGGTTCACGATTCTTTCTCTCCCGCCTCTCGCCATCGGCATGTTTTTCTTCGGACAAGCGCATGATGCGCTGACCTGGGGTCTATTGGCCATCATCGGATTGGCGGGCGGCATGGGTCAGCTTTGCCTGACAGGCGCGCTCCGCTGGGCTCCAGTGTCAGTGGTGTTGCCGATGGATTATTCCAGCCTTATCTGGGCAACCCTCTTCGGCTGGTTGATCTGGGATCATTGGCCGGGAGAATCGACCTGGGCCGGCGCGGCGCTGATTGTCGCGAGCGGGCTTTACATCGCCTGGCGCGAACGCGTCAGGGCTCTGAAAAATGCGCGCAAGGCATAGCTATATCTTCCTGAAAATCAATGAGATGTTGTTAGCGGGCATCTCGACAATTCGATCGAAAGCCAGGCCATTTCGCAGCGCCAACGCACGCACATCATCAACATGGCGAAGAGCCCAGTCAGGATTCTGCCTGCGTAACGCCTCATCAAAGGCCCGATTGCTAGGTGCGGTGTCAGTGTCAGCGCGAATATAGGGACCGTAGAGATAAAGCGGCGATCCCGATGGCAGCAGCCGCCCCGCCCCGCGCATCAGCCCTTCCGTTGCTTCCCAAGGGCTGATGTGAACCATATTGATGCATAGGATGGCGTCCACTCTGTCCAAACCCCAATCCACCGTTTGGGCGTCCAGACGGATCGGCGGCGCTATATTGGAAAGACCCGCCGTCCGCGTCCAGCCGGAGATTGAGGTCAATGCGTCCGGATGAGTATCGCTGGGTTGCCAGCTTAGATGCGGAAACAAGCCAGCAAAATGCACGACATGCTCCCCGCTGCCGCTGGCGATTTCGAGCACTCGCCCCGTACCCGGCAGAATATCGCGCAGCACTTGCGCAATGGCATCGCGATTGCGCAGCGTCGCGGGCGCATGCCTCCGCGCATCCTGCCCGTCTTTATCAATGATCCACGGCGTTGGTCCAGCCATGCGCGATGCTCCTGCTCCAAGGCTTGCTACTCTATAACGAAACATAGGCGGCGGCCCTGCGTTAATTGACGAAGCCCCTTTTGCAGCGACACATAGCCATGATCGCACCGATTTTTTGCACAGGACCAATCCGGTGACAGAATGGGACAACCCCCTGGGCCTGGACGGATTCGAGTTCGTTGAATTCACCGGCCCCGATCCGGCCGCCCTCGCCAATCTCTTTTCAGCAATGGGCTTTGCCCATGCCGCAACACATCGAAGCAAAAAGGTGCGGCTTTACCGACAGGGGGACATTAACTTCATCCTCAATATGGAGCCATCAGGGCAAGCCGCCAACTTCCGTTCAATGCATGGACCGTCCGCCAATGCCATGGCCTTCAGGGTACATGATGCAGCCAAGGCGCTCAAGCTGACGATCGAGAGGGGCGCTACGCCGGTAGAAGGCAAAGCCGGTCCAATGGAACTCAACATTCCCGCTATTGAGGGCATTGGCGGCGCGAACCTTTACCTTGTGGATCGCTATGGCGCGCAGGAAATCTATGATGTCGATTTCGTCCCGGAGCCCGGCGCCAGCAAGGACAGCAATAGCGTCGGCCTACATACGCTCGACCATCTGACGCATAATCTGAAACGCGGACGGATGGACTATTGGGCGAATTATTATGAGCAGATCTTCAATTTCCGCGAGATTCGTTATTTCGACATAGAAGGACAATCGACCGGTCTTTTCAGCCGCGCCATGACAGCCCCTGACAACAAGATCCGCATCCCCCTTAACGAAAGTCAGGACGAACATAGCCAGATCGAGGAATTCATCCGCGATTATCATGGCGAGGGCATTCAGCATCTGGCGCTCGCCACTGACGATATATTCACAACAGTTGACAGGCTACGGGCGAATGGCATCCGGTTTCAGGACACGCCTGACACTTATTACGACATGATTGACCAGCGCGTCCCCGGTCACGGTCACGACATAGAGGAAATGCGTAAGCGCCGCATCCTGATCGATGGATCTCCCGAAACCGGCGAAGGGCTTTTGCTGCAAATCTTTACCGAGAATATGGTTGGGCCCATCTTCTTCGAAATCATTCAGCGCAAGGGCAATGAGGGTTTCGGGGAAGGCAATTTCAAAGCGCTGTTCGAAAGCATCGAACTGGATCAGATCAGGCGCGGCGTGATTCCTCCCAAGATCGATGGCTAATCGGGCTATTACGGCCGGGGCAGCCGCATATCGCGGAAGCTGGCAAATCCTGCTCCCGCTTTCACGAAGGCAATTTCTCCTTTCTTGTATGGAGATTCAATCCGGCTAGAACGCCTCAGCTAAATTCGGAAAAAAGGGGGGATGACAAGTGTTTCTGTTCCGCGGTCATGAATCGCATCCAAGATCCTTCCTTAAGGCCATGTCCTGGCGCGTATTGGGCAGCATCGATACGTTCCTGCTGAGCCTGTTCTTCACCCACAGCGCCAAGGCGGCGGGAGCAATCGCTTCAACCGAAGTCGTAACCAAATTGCTGCTCTATTATGTGCATGAGCGCGCCTGGGCGCGGGTGCGCTGGGGCATCGGTATGAAAGCGGAGGGCTCGGCACGTTTTGCGGAGCCAGAGGACCAGCCCGCCTGATCCGCAAGCGCTCGCTCAAATTTCTCCCATCGTGACATTGCGTCCTGCGGCTTTCAGGCGTGCCACGAGATCATCGATACATGCGCGGAGTGTCGCCGGATCAGTCGAGCGCACAACGAAATTCGCCCCTACCCGCCCTTCCCGAAAAAAGGGATAGCTGCCGATCTGGCATCCTTCGTGTGTCCGTTCCGTATCGCCCAGAAGATCGGCGACCTCGCTTTCCGCAACCCAGCAACCAACGGTTTCGGACAGCATCGGCCTGCCACCTTCCAACGTTCCGCTGAGCGCGTCCAGCATCCCTGCCGTGATATGCGGCACACCCGCCATGATGAAGATATTGCCCAGCCGGATTCCGGGCGCCCCTGACATGCGGTTTTCAATGAGTTCCGCGCCCGCAGGCACGCGCGCCATGCGCAGCCTCTGCTCGTTAAGGCCGCCTTTGTCGGTATAATAAGCCTCCAGCGCCGCACGCGCGCGCGGATGGATCACAACATCCACACCAACCGCAGCCGCGATGGAATCCACCGTGATGTCATCATGGGTCGGACCAATGCCGCCGGTCGTGAAGAGATAATCGTTGCGCCCGCGCAGGACGTTCACCGCTTCCACAATGGCCTCCCGATCGTCAGCGACGACGCGGACCTCCTTCAGCCGGATGCCCTGGACATTCAGCCAAAGCGCGATCTGGGCAATATTCCGGTCCTGAGTCCGGCCAGACAATATCTCGTCCCCGATCACGACAAGGGCGGCGGTCCAGATGCGGCTTTCAGTCATAAGCCCAAGTCTTAGCGTGCTGCGACAGACAGGCAAAGTGCCCTCTCGCAAATTCACGAATTTGTTCTTATAACAGGAGCATGACTGAATATATCACCGTTACCGAGGCCAGCCCCGCCTCCCGCTCCGGCGCGATCAAGCTGCACGATGCCGCCGGGTTTGAGGGGATGCGCAGGGCCGGGCACCTTGCCGCCGAAGTGCTGGACGCGCTTGTTCCCCATGTCGTGCCGGGCGTCACGACCGAAGAACTGGACGACCTGGTCCGCGAACATATGCTGCGCGGCGGGGGCGTGCCCGCAACGCTCGGCTATCGCGGCTATACCCATAGCTGCTGCATTTCGATCAACAACGTCATCTGCCACGGCATTCCCGGCCCCAAGCAGCTAAAGGACGGCGACATCGCCAATATCGACGTCACCGTCATCGTGGACGGCTGGCACGGCGACACCAGCCGCATGTTTATCGTCGGTGACGCGCCGATCAAGGCGCGGCGTCTAGTTGAAGTGACTTACGAATGCATGATGCTGGGCATCGAGCAGGCAAAGCCCGGGAATACCATGGGCGACATCGGCTATGCGATCCAGCGGCATGCGGAAAAATTCCGGTACGGTGTTGTCCGCGACTTCTGTGGTCATGGCCTTGGCCGGGTCTTTCACGACACGCCCGAAGTCGTGCATGTCGGCCGCCCTGGCAACGGCCCGGAACTGAAGCCCGGCATGTTCTTCACCATCGAGCCTATGATCAATATCGGCAAGCCCGGCGTGAAGATGCTGGAGGACGGATGGACCGCCGTCACCCGCGATCGATCGCTGTCGGCCCAGTTCGAACACAGCATCGGGATTACGGAAACGGGCTGCGAAATTTTCACCAAAAGCCCTGCTGGACTGGACCATCCGCCTTATTGAGTCGAATCCGCACGTTTGCCGGAGCCGTTTTTTTACGACAGGCGTGCGGCGTGCCAGCGCAGATGATCTTCCATGAAGGTGGAGATGAAATAATAGCTGTGGTCGTAGCCGGGTTGCATTCGCAGCGTCAGGAGAATGCCCGCTTTCTTGCAGGCGGCTTTCAGCAATTCCGGCTTCAACTGTTCCTGAAGGAAATCATCGGCATCCCCTTGATCCACTAATATCGCATCCACCCGCGCACCATCCTCAATAAGCGCGCATGCGTCATAGGAACGCCACGCCGCCCTGTCCGGCCCGATATAGCCGGTGAGCGCCTTTTGCCCCCAAGCACAGTTCATGGGTGAGCTGATCGGCGCAAAGGCGGAAACGCTTCGATATTTGCCCGGATTTCTAAGAGCGATGGTCAACGCCCCATGTCCGCCCATAGAGTGTCCGAAGATGGACTGTCGCGCCATATCAGCAGGGAAATTCGCCGCGATGAGAGCCGGAAGCTCGTTCGTTATATAAGCAAGCATCCGGTAATTCTTCGCGAAAGGCTCAACGGTCGCGTTCACATAAAAGCCAGCGCCCAACCCGAAATCATAAGCGCCCTCGGGGTCGTCCGGCACCCCTTCTCCCCGCGGCGAGGTATCGGGACAGACGACAATCATGCCAAGCTCCGCCGCAATCCGGCGATATTCGCCCTTCTCCATGACATTTGCATGAGTGCAGGTAAGACCCGACAGATACCACAACACCGGCAGCTTCGTGCCCTTGGCATGTGGCGGAACGAAAACGGCGAACGTCATCTCCGTTCCGGTCTGGCCGGATGCATGCCGGTAGACGCCCTGAACGCCCTCAAAGCTCTTGCAGGTAGAAAGGGTTTCGATGGTCATGATGTCTCCGGTCAGGTCGCTGCCCTGAAGATTTCAATATAACACCACGCTTCGGATGCTCTCGCCTGCATGCATCAGGTCGAATGCCCTATTGATATCATCAAGCGGCATGGTGTGGGTAATCAGGTCGTCAATATTGATCTTGCCGTCCATATACCAGTCGACGATCTTGGGCACGTCAGTCCGGCCCCGCGCGCCGCCAAAGGCGCTCCCCTTCCATACGCGGCCGGTGACGAGCTGGAACGGCCGGGTGGAAATTTCCTTGCCAGCTTCGGCAACACCGATGATGACGCTTTCACCCCAGCCGCGATGGCAGCATTCCAGCGCCTGGCGCATGACGTCCGTATTGCCGGTGCAATCGAAACTGTAATCCGCGCCTCCATCAGTCGCATCAATCACCGCCGCGACCACCTTGTCGAAGCCAACGTCCTTCGGATTGATGAACTGCGTCATGCCAAACTTTTCGGCCATGGCGCGCTTGGCGGGATTGATGTCGACGCCAATAATCCTGTTTGCGCCAGCCAGCCTGGCACCCTGAATGACGTTGAGGCCGATGCCGCCCAGGCCGAAGACAACGACATTCGCCCCCGGTTCCACCCCCGCGGTCCAGATGACCGCGCCTACGCCGGTCGTCACGCCGCAACCGATATAGCAGACCTTATCGAAGGGCGCGTCCTCCCGGATCTTCGCAACGGCGATTTCGGGCAGCACAGTGAAATTGGAAAAGGTCGAGCAGCCCATATAATGATAGAGCATCTGACCGCCCAGGGAGAAGCGGCTCGTACCATCGGGCATAAGGCCCTGCCCCTGCGTGCTACGGATCGATGTGCACAGGTTCGATTTCTGACTGAGGCACGTTTTGCATTCCCGACATTCGGGCGTGTAGAGCGGGATCACATGATCGCCAACTTTCACGGAGGTCACGCCCGGTCCCACTTCCCGTACAATCCCCGCGCCCTCATGGCCAAGGATCGACGGAAAAATCCCCTCGCTATCCTTGCCCTCCAACGTGTAAGCGTCGGTATGGCAGACGCCTGTCGCCATGATTTCTATCAGAACCTCGCCCGCCTTGGGCCCATCCAGATCGACTTCATGGATTTCAAGCGGCTTGTTGGGCGCGACAGCAACGGCTGCACGAGTCTTCATGGGGCGTCTCCGTGATTTTGGCTGACCCCTAGTACCAAGGGGGGCCGCAGCTTCCAACCGTTGAAGTACCCGCTAAGACGCATCAGCCATGCCAACGCTCCTGCCAATCAGCGCGGGAAGCCGCTCCATCGAAACCGCATTCAACAATTCTGCCGCGAACTTTGCCAAGCGATCGAAGCTGTCCTCCTCATTTCCCGCCAATGAGAAACGCGCGAGAAGGCCGTCGGGCACATAGCCGGCCATCGCCATCCGCAGCCGGTCCAAGCGTTGCGCGCTGTTGCTGGTGGGCAAGGCATCTCCCACGCGCGTCCAGTAGAGAATGGACTCCGTCCGGGCCGGACCGACCGCAATCAACTCGCGCACGGGCAAATCACGCGCGCCGAAATCCAGACTCGCCACCGCGCTTCGGGAAATGCGATAGCCAAAGGCAGGATAGCAGGTTTCGGGCCGGTGAAGCTGCAACAGATCGCTTTGCGTACTGCCATAAGCCATCAGTAGCATCACCCTTTCCCCCGTTCCGGCATGGCTGTAGAGCCGTGTCAATGTGTCGGAGTAGAGCATTGCCGACAGCGTTCCCTCTGTCTTGGGCTGCACCAGTTGGGTTGATGGCCGGGATGACCATAGCCCAAAGGCGGCGGGCACGATTTCGGCGAGCTTTTCATCACTGACCAGATCAAGCGTCCGCTTCGGCGTCAATCTCCATGCCAAACCGGCAGCGGCGAATGCCGCCGTCCCGATCAGCACATCCCGCCGCGTACCACTCACAATCCAGCCTCTCGCAACTGGAATAGCCGTCCAAGCAGCGCATCAGCGGCGAAGATGAGTGCAAGCGCCAGCGCGAACAGCAGGAAGCCCGCCGTGGAATGCAGAAATCCTTGCGCGACTGCATCACCGAAATAATAAGTGAGCAGGACCAGCAATGTAATTCTTACCATGTTGGCCAGCACCGCGATCGGCACGATCAGGCTGGCGAGCAATAGCGAATAACGCCACCCCGCCCCTCGGAGCACATAGATATAAAACAGGCTGATCGATAGAAGACCGATAAGACTGTTCATTCCGGCGCAGGCATCCTCCACCAAAAGCTGATATTGCGCGATATAGAGCGTTACCCCCTCCCGATAGACGGGGATGCCCAGCCCACGCATGAAGTCCGCAGAAATGGCGGAAACCAGGGTCTTCAATGGTGCAGTCAGGTAATTGACCGCCCATCCGGGCGGGGGGATGAGAAAAGCCATGTAGAGAAAGGGGAACCAGTGCCGCCGCATCACGCCCGCGCCGAACCGTCCATAAAAGAGCGCACCCATAGCCCCGAACAGCGCCCCGGCTTCAATCAGCAGGAAATCATAGGCTCGCCCAAAAATATAAAAGGGCAGCATGGCAAGGAAGAGCGGTCCGGATAGCATCGGGTTACCCGGCTGCGCCGTCCCGACCCATTCCGGCCAGCATCGCCAGAACAGCCAAATGCCAGTCGCCAGCACAATAGGGCCGTGCGCACCCGCCTCTGTCGACCAGGTCTCCCTGCCGAGCGACAGCAATGTTGGCAGGGCCATGACGGCGATGCCCGCTAACCCAAACCATTCGCCATGCGGTTTTCCTGACGCGAGGGGCCGAAGAGCGGCAGCTTCTCCCATGCTCAATAGTCGTTCAGGACCATGCCCGCGACGCTGACCTGGCTCGCATTCAATTGCGCCGTCAAAGCATCGACATCCTGCATGAAAGTCACATGTTTTCGCGCCACGATCAGGGCATATCCTGTAGCTGCCGCGACCCTCAGCACATCGGCATATTGGTTCGACGGGGGCGTATCAATCAAGGTGATATCATAATCGCGCATGCACATGTCGATCAGCGCCTGAAAGCGTCTCGCGGACAGTTTTTCCAACGCATCCGGCACAGCGCCGCCCGAATACAGCACCGACAAATTACCGGACACTCCGTTGCAGATTGCGCCTTCCAGACTTTCGCCCCCTGAGGTCAGGCTCTGACTTAATCCTGCAACAGGTCGATCCGGAATAATGAAACGCTGCACGGCTGGATGACGCATATTGGCGTCGATCAATAGCGTGTTCGCACCAGCGCGGGAGAAGGCGACGGCCAGATTGGCCGCCATGAAGCTGATGCCGACCCCGGTGCTCGCGCCGCAGACGGTCAATGCCCGCCGTCCGCACCTGACATGTCGTTCCAGTAATTGCGTGCGCAGCGATCGCAGCATTTCCGCTCGTTGTCCTTCCGGCTTCGCCTCAAGCACGATATCGTCCGACAGCGCAAAGCCGGCAGCGCTATCTTCCCGCACTGGGGCTTCTGCCGGTGCTTCCATGATTATTTGTTCATTCATCATGCGGCCGTCCCCTTGTATCGAAATGCACTTTCACCATCACGGCAGATGACCGGAGTGCGAAATTCGCCCCTCAACCTGAAATCCCATGTTGGGGCAGCAGAAACTGCCTCAGCCGCGCCGCAACGCCCTTCGGCCCCGCGCCTTCAGGCCTGGTCATTACCGCCAGCAGGGGCATGTCGAATCCGTTCACAATATCCCCCTCGCTCCGAATGCGGCGGTTGAGCAATTCGAACAGCAGACCCGACAGCGCCCCAATCGCGGCACCGAAGCCAAGCGCCCCGAGCAGGATCAGCGGCACATTGGGAAAATAGGGCGATGCAGGCGTCACTGCGCTGCCCAAAGACGTCAGGCCCGCCTGCCCGGCCTCCGATTCCTGCTGCAGCGCGTTCATCCGCTCGTTCAGCTTCTCAAGCTGCGAACGTTGCAAATCGGCCTCATCCTTCAGCTTCCGCAGTTGTGCGAGCTTGTCCCGCTGGCCAATGACCTTCGAACGTTGGCGAGCAACCTCCTGGCATGATGGCCGTCCCGGCCTGCGCTGCCTGCGCAGCGCCAGCACTCGCGGCTGCCCGTTCCCGCGCAAGCTGCGCCTGCGTCAGCGCGCGTTGTTTACGCAGCGCCTGCATTTGCGGGTGATTAGGCCCCAGCCGCGCGGCCGCGCTCGCGATGGCCGCATCGATCTGCGCCAGTTCCGCTGACATTGGCGACGCACCCCCCATGGCTGGCTGGGGCGCGGCTGTCACGGGCGTGCTGGTCCCCGCCAGCGCCGCCAATCGCAGGCTGTCGATATCATTATTATCTTGCTGAAGGATGATATTATTCGCCTTTTCAAAGGCAGCCTTGGTCTTTTCCGCTTCTGCGAGTTTCGCCCGCGCCTCCGCTGCCTGGCCTTCAAACCATTCAGCATTGCGCCGCGCCTCTTCACGCCGCGCGGAAAGATTGCTGTCGACATAGGCGTCGCGCAGCGCGTCCGCTACTATCCGCGCGATTTCCGGTTCGGCAGAGCGGTAGGAGATTTCCAATATATTCGTGCCCGGAACCAGTTCCGCATCAGTATGCGCGATGATCGATCCAGCCAGCCAACGCCGGAAATCGGTTCTTCGCTCGACCGGCAGTTCGGCGAATTCCGCCTGCAATTCGGGATTGCCCGCCAAGCCCAATTTATCGACCACCTGTCCTGCGACGCGATAGTCCCGGATCAACTCGGTCTGGGTCTTGGTATAGGTCCGTGCAAAGCTGGAAGAAATCACTTCGCCCGTCACCGGATCGGGCTTGATGAAGTTCAGCATGACGCGGGATTTGGCCTCATAACGCGGCGGCAGGAGCAGGACCACGAATGCAGCACCCAACAGCGCAGCGGCCGTAGTCACAAATACAAAGGCACGCCGCGCCCACAGGATCGCGAAAAACTGCCCAATACTCATGTCGCTTTTTCCTGTTGGCTTGTCATAAGCTCTTCATTCCTTGAGGGCGGATGAACTCTCGGCGCCAAAATGCGGGTAGAGACAGGCGAGGCATCCGAATTTTGCGGCGCCGATAGCTACGCCGCCCCGGCTGTGGACCATTCCGCTGCTTCAAAAATACCGCTCGCCTACGACGACGACGTCATCCTGTCTGACGGGGCTTTCCAGTCCGGTCTCTTTCACCTCAATACCCTGGCGGAAAATCTTCACGCGTTTGTCGGTGCCAAGCTCCGTCAATCCACCGCCGCGTGCGATGGCCTGCCTCACGCTCATGCCAGCCCGGACGGGATATACGCCGGGCGCGTTGACCTGCCCGTAAATGAAGAAGCTTTCCGCGTCAGGAACATAGATCTTGTCCCCAGCGGTAACGAAGGGGTCCTGACTGTTATCGCCCGTTGCAAGCCCCGCGATGTTCAACTTCATCTCGGCACCATCCTGTCGGCGGAGCATGAGATATTCAGCGCCCTTATCCTGCTTGCCGCCGACCCGCGCCAGTATCTCGGACACCCGGTAAGCGCGGTCTATGGGCACCAGCCCGGGGCTGGTAACCGCACCCAGCACGGTCACATAACGGCTGGCATAGGACACAACATCAACCAGAACCTGCGGCTTAACATAGTAGCCGGCACTTGATAGCTGTCCGGCAACTTCCCGGCTTAACTGAAGTGCGGTCTTGTCCGCCGCGGTCACGCTCTGGCCATAGGGGAGCGGAACGGAGCCGTCGGCCTGGACTTTCGCGCGCACCTTGTAACTATCGACCCCGACGAGTGAGATTTCGATGACGTCATCAATGCCGATGACATAGCCTCCGTCAGCCGCGACGGAGGGCTTTCCCTGCGCCATCGCTATCGGCGAACCAAGCAGGAGCAAGATCAGCGCCAGTCCGCGCAGAAAACCGCAATAGTTCATTGATTGTGCCTCATCTCGTCCCCTCATATCCGGTAATTTGCGGACAGGCCGACCCGCACGCCGTCAAAGTCAAACAGCGTGCCGGAGGCGTTTCTCCGTTGATAATCGATGTCGAAACTGAGCCCGATCCGCTGGTTGGCAAGCCAGGTCAGGCCACCGCCCAGCCTATAACTCCGTTCTTTTCGGGGCTGTGTTATATCGATAACTGCCGGCGAGAGCGCAAAGCGGCGGATGCGGCAGGATGCTCGCAAATCGGCGTTGATCC
This sequence comes from Rhizorhapis sp., assembly GCA_036570425.1. Lineage (GTDB taxonomy): Bacteria > Pseudomonadota > Alphaproteobacteria > Sphingomonadales > Sphingomonadaceae > Rhizorhapis. Next base: position 124,025 of record DATCYF010000021.1, read on the forward strand.
GGGGGCTGATGACATAGCTCATCCCCAGCCTGATCTGGTCCTGGCGATAATAGCTGACGTTAAGACGGTTGGACGCTTCTACCGCGCGGTCCGCGGCCAATGTGAATTTGGCGGGTCCGCCCGACATATAGGCAAGGTCGGCCCCGTAGCTAAAACCATCAAGGGATTTGACGCCTTTCAGTTCGGGGTCGACTGAAACATATCCGACGGATATGCCTCCCTGCAGCCGGGTGCCGATGCGGCGCTCTAACTGCACAGTTCCGGAAAGGGTTCGGATACCATCCTGGACAAGCGCCGGACCAAAACGCCGGTTGGGATAAGTGGAATCCGTCAGCGTTGCGAACAGCGATAGTGTGCCTAGCGACGGCTGCGCATAGGCGATGCCCGCCGAGGCAGTGACGGTATCAACATCCGAGCGCTGCCGAGATGCCTGTTCGTTGCGGGAGCGGGCATAGGAACCGGAGGCGACCGGGGATAGGCCTACCGTCCGCTCGCATTTCAGCGCTCCGCGAACGCCCGTCACTTCTTCGATATTGCCGACGGCGGCCGTATATATGTCAGTGATGTCGCTCAATTGCCGAGTGTAGCCAAGTCCCGGCTGGATCGAACAGCCGCCGATCCGCAGCCGGACGCTGCCATCCACCGCAATCCGTTCACTTTCCAGGCGCTTGTTGCGCGAATGGAATTCGTAGCCCGCCTGCGTATCCAGAAAGAAGACATGATCGTCGAATGGCAGCACCAGACTGGCGTTGATGGAGGGACGGAATTCCATCTCCTCCTGCACCAGTCCGCGCGCCGCCGCCCGAGCCTTGCTCGCCCCAGCAGCATTGCTGTCATAGATGGCGGCCCCGCTCACATGGACCTCAAAAGAACGCTTTTCCTGCGCCGCTGCCGGTATCGTCACGAGTAATATGGCCCCCATGCCCCATCCAGACGCGCACAGGCGCACCTGGCCCGAAATCGCCATCTTAAAAATCCTGCGTTATCCTTGAATTCAGCGAGTTGCCGAGATCACCCGCCGGAATGTCCCGGCAAAATTCCTCAGCTTCTCCCCGAAGCGTGCCAACCGGGAGGCCTCATCGATCAGCAGCCCATCCCCCCTTGGCGGCTTACGCCCCGCGAGACGCATCGCAGCGAAGCGCGCTTTTACGAGCCGCTTGCGCCGTGCCTGGGCAGGCTGCATCAGGATGATCTCCTCTTCGGCCAATGGCTGCACCTTCATTCGCCCGGCAGCCACCGCTTTGTCCAGAAAAGTTCGCGCCACAGTGGAGCGAACCATGATAAGACTGCGCCCGTCCTGTTCCTCAAACTGCGGATAGCCGCCCTCTCCGCCATACCAGGCATCGGCACAGGCGATATCCGCCGTGCCGCCCACGGCGTCCGGGCAGATCTTGCAACGGAACTGAACTTCCCTTGATAGGTGATCGCCCCAGCTCCGCTCGTAACTCATCTCGCCAGCCCGCCCATCGGTGGTCCGCGCTACGGCCTGGCCGGGCCAGCCATTACCGCGATAGCGGAACTCAGAGAGGGGCGCTCCCGCCAGCCCCATTTCGGCGATGATGCGGTCCGCCCCGGCATGGCTGGGAATTCCGCCGCAGAAGAAAGAGAGCTTCAGTGGAATCTGCTGATCCACCCGCGCATCGCTCTTCGCCAGTTCCCGCAACGCGGATATATCGCAGGGCTTTCCCACAAAGGCGAAGCGGCCGCCTTTCTCCAGTTCATCGATAATGGAGGAAAGAGGCGACGAAGCAGCATAGCGCGAACCCGCCGCCGCGATAACCTCATCGGCCGTGTGCGACACAACGACCCGGTTTCGCGTGGGAAACGCAGGATCGGCGTTCACTTGCACCACGCGATCCACCGTTCCGTTCTCCAAGGCGAAGAGCAGCAGGGCCGTCAGCGCTCCGCCGGATGATCCGGCATAGCGCACCTGCTCGTCGCAAGCATGACCAGTCAGGATCGCTTCAGCTGGCCCCCAATAGGGAGAGGGCGGCAGATCGCTTCGCCAGGGCGACAACCTGCTGCCGGGGCAGCTTTGCGCAATCGCTGTTTCCGCAGCGTCGCTGACCCTGCCCTTGATCTGTGGCCTGTTGTATCCGGGCGCAACCACTGTCATCTCAATGGCGCCATCGGACACGCCTGCGCATAATCCGCAACCTGAACAGAGATCGTCACGCAACACCCGTTCGACTGTCGGCGATCCGTTCACAGGCGCGCCGACTTTCCGGCAGCGGCGAATTCCTTCCGCAACACGCCCCTGTAATTGTCCAGGAGCGCATCGATCCGCTTCATCCGCGCCATGATGGCCATCCGCATCATCTCACGCTTCCCAAGACCCTCCATCAGGAAATCAAGCGCCGCCTGCGTATCCATACCCCTGACCGGCAGGAGAAAGTCATAGCCCAGCGTTCCGAACAAGCCGCTGAACTTACGGCTATAGGCCACCGGCATTACTGGCGTCCCGGATGAAAACGCAGCGATGCAGGCATGCATCCTTCCTGCCACCAGATAATCCAGGCTGGAAATATAACTCTTCGCTTCGCAAGGCCCGGCGAAATCCGGCACCCGAATAGTCCCGGGGAATTCCGCGGCAAATCGGTCCGCCGCCTGCCCGTCATCATCGCGCACATCGCGGTTGGACGTTGCATGCGAAATCAGGTGGACCTCCACGTCTTTCCGCGCCGTCAATCCCCTCACGAATGCGCGCATCAATTCGCCATAATGCACTTCCAGCCCAAAGCGATTGCGCCCGCTTTCGGCTTCGCCAAGCAGTAGGCCCGACACATTTACGCCCACGCGCAACCGCGCGCCGCCGCGCTCTGCCGACCGATCCGCAAAAGGCAGCGCAAATGCGACGTCGACTGACTGCACCGCATGAGCACGAGGAGCGAGTTCTCTCAACACCTTGAAAGACTCCTCATCCCGCGCAACCACGCAATCCGCCCGTTCCAGCGCCAGTTTCGCAAGCATCCGGTAAGGCTGCCGGGTAAAAGGTCCGATGGTCTGCGGCGACAGCATGATCGGCACATGACGCGCCACTGCCATCATTTTGCTCGCCCACAGAAACAGGAAGCGCTTGAGACCATAAATATCGGCAAAGCTGTCGCCAGCCCCGATATCCAATATGCAATCCTGCCGGGCGATCACGGTCATGGCTTCACGCGGGTCGAGCAGGCGGCGGCTATTGACCTCGTAAAGCTGCGCTTCTTCCGGCTGGACATAAGCCCCACCCTTGTCTGCCACGCCGATAATTGTGAACGCCGGTTCGAAGCCCAGTTCTTCGGCGATCTGCCGGGCTATCGCCATGTTGGCCATGGTCAAAGCCCCCACACCCAGATTCCCCGACTTACCACTGTGCCAGAGCAGCCCGATCTTCAGTTTTCTGCTTTTCACCTTGCCCCGTTTCGGATGTCCGCCTGCATTCAACCGCCGCTGCTGCCGATGTCCCGGCTTGCCTCCACCACCTTGGGTCCATAGCCACTTTGATAGCGGACCCTGTCCTTGTTCTTCTTCACGATCTCTGCAAGTTGATTTTTCAATGTCTGGGAAATGGCTTTCTGTTTGAGATAGTTGAGAGCGACTTTTTGCGCAGTATTCTCCGACACGGGGGATGTCCGGGTCTCGCGGACGAGGTTAGCCAGCGTCGCCTCGCCCGCCGGGAGGATGAAAACCTCGCCCGGCGGCAGCGCCACGATCTGCTTCACCAGTTCGGGCGGTGCCTGCATCGCATCAAGCGTTCCCTTGCCCCGATGATATTTGATGCCTTCACGCGCGGCAAGCGCCTGCACTTCACCCAATGTTTTCAATGGCTTCAGCTTCTTCAAAAAAGCCTTGTCAGCGGGATGGTCCATGCGAAGCTGCTCGACAGCAAAGAGCTTTCTCTGCCTGAACAGATCGGGATGACTCGCCACATAGTTGCGGGCGTCCTCCTTGGTGGGATCAGGGAGGTTTCGCGTTAAATCGCGTTGCAGCAATGTCTGCAACACCGTTTCTTCGGCGCGCTGCCTCAACAGGCCGAAATCGGGACTGTCATCCAATTCGCGGGTCCGCGCTTCCTTCGCCAGCATTTTTCGGACGACAATCTGTTGCAGCGCGGCTTCCCGCGCACGTTCGGGATTTTCCTCGGCAGGGCCAATCATGTCCATTTCGGCGACAAGATCGCGCTGAGTGATCTCCATGCCGTCCACCGATGCGATGACTTGCCCCACAGGAACACTTTTTTCCGGCTTTCCATCGCATGCCGCTAGGCTAAGCGCCGTCGCCATCGTAAATACAACGCACAAATTGCTCTTCATCGCCCCTATTCCCGCCAATTGGGTGCGGACAATTCGCCAAACGGCCGAATCATCTGCTAATAGGAGCGATATCGGCAAATCTGGCGGGTTCACCAAATGGAACATCCGCCAAAATACAGTGTAGTTTACGGGGGCCGCTTGTGTTGGACGAGCGTATTCATTCAATTGATCAAGGCGGCTTCACGCAACTGAAAGCCGGATGGGGCCGTTTGCGGAAGCAAAAGGCAAAGGTACGCGCGGGCGCGAAGATTTGTCTCGCCGGTTCCGGCGGCGGGCATGTCCGACAATTGCTTGACCTGGAACCCGCCTGGCGCGGGCATGACGCCTTTTTCGTTACAGAGGATACAGCGCTCGGCGAAAGCCTGGCCGAACATTATCGCTGCCTTTTCGTACCGCATGTCGCGATGGGCCAGGCGCGTCTGGGCGCTCCGTTCCGAATGCTGTGGAACGGCCTTCGCAATCTCGTGCTGTCGGCCATGATCATCCTGCGCGAACGTCCGGCCATGCTGATTACGACCGGCGCTGGGGCAATGTTCTTTGCCATGTTCTGGGCTCGCCTGGCAGGCGCGGAGATCATCCTGATCGACTCCTTTGCCCGGTTCGAACGCCCTTCGCTCTTCGCCCGCATCGCTGCCCCACTGGCGCATCACCGCATTGTCCAGTCAAAGGCGCTTGGCGGCTATTGGCCCGGCACGCATATTTTCGATCCGCTGAAACTGCTTGAAGGCGAGCGGCCGGAAAAACAGCCGCTTCTTTTTGCGACCGTTGGCGCGACGCTTCCCTTCAACCGCCTGGTGGAGAGCGTCCTTGCATTAAAGGCAGCGGGCGAAATCCCTGAGGATGTAGTGCTGCAGGTTGGCCGGGGCGCAAAAAGGCCGCCATCCATCCCGGGCGTGGAGATTGTCGACACGTTGCCTTTCGCCAAAGTGCAAAAGCTGTTGCATGACGCCGACATCGTGGTCTGTCATGGCGGAACTGGGTCCCTGATCACGGCCTTGCGGGCGGGATGCCGGGTTATCGCCATGCCGCGGCTGTCCGAACGCGGCGAGCATTATGATAACCACCAATCGGAAATCACCGAAGCTTTCGTTGCGCGCGGCCTGATCTGGTCGGCAGCCACCACTGAGGAGCTCAAAGCCGCCCTCACGGCCGCCCGCGCCGCCACGCCGCGCATGGCGACAACCGATCCGGCCGAACTGATAGCCTATCTGAATGGTTTGCTGGAGGCGGCTTGAGCAGCTGAGATAGTGATGAATAGATTCGCTTACCGCGGATCGGTTCTCACATAGGCCTCAGCTATGCGTACTCCACCTCTTCCCCGCACAGTCGCGATAGATCGATAATGCCGCGCCAGCGCATCATGAACAAGGCCCTGCGTCCGACGGTTGGGCTGATGAAAGCCGAAGTCGCCATCGACAATAACAGCAGGCCACGATGCCAGGATTCGCCTGACTTCCACCGCTGTATCAATTCCAAGGCCGGTCGCCTCTGTCCGGATCGACAGATGGTTGGGAAAGGCGAAGCGCGTCGGGATACAGGCCTGCGTCAACGTGTAGAGAATGACAGGCCCATGATAGACATAGAGGCACCGCTTTCGGTCGACATGCGGAGCGATGGCCTTCGCCATCTCGCTGTATTGCGGCGCAAGCAATGCGTTGGCCTGCAGCCGTCGCTCGTAAAGGCCGATGTTGTCGAGCGACAGATTGAGAATGTAGGCCAACATGGCGTAACCCGGTATGTTACCACGCACCGCATAGCCAACGATGAGACAGCCCATCGGCGCCATCACAAGAGCATAATGCGGATAGGCGGCGCTCAGCAGAGCGAAGGCGGCAATGCCCGACAACAGCCAGCCCGCAAGAAACAGGCTGGATGCCTTTAGCACAGGGTCCTTCCGAAAAATACACTGAGCCGCCGCCAACATGGCGGCGATGGCGAAAGGCCGGCCGAATTCGCGCACGGTGTCGGCGACTCTGCCTGCGATGGCGGCAGGGGCATCAGGCGCTTTTTCGAAGATCGAGAGAATATTGGCGAATAGCCAGTCCTCGAACAGTCCACGGCCCCAATAATAAAGGGCAGCGAGCGCCAGGGGCAGCAACGCCAACAGCATCCATGAGATGGCCAATCCTGTCACTTGACGCCAGCGAAGACCAGCGCGCCATGCGCACCACAGCAACGTCATCCCAAGAAAGCCGCCCGGCAGCAGGGCCGTCGGCTTCACCTGCATCGCAAGACCGCAGAGCAGCATTGCGGCCCCTCCTTGAAACGCGAAGGATCGGGTAGCGACGAAAGGCCTTTCGATGCGGAGACGAATTTCCTCGATCAGCAAGCTGTGCACTAGCCAGCCAGCCGCCACGATGAAGAGATTGAGGAACACCTCAGCCTGTCCGCCAAAGCCGAGATGGCTGACCAGCAAGCCGTTGTAGAGCGCCACCCCCGCGACGGCGCCCAGCCAGCCAGAAAAGCGGGCGATCCAGATGGCCATGATCCCGCTCGTCACCACCACTGCCAACAAGGCGACGATCTGATATTGAACTATGCCGTCCCCGCCCAGCAGCCTTATGCCCGAATAAAGCAGGAACAGCCCTACTGGCTTGCGGTCCCAGATGTCGACGTAAGGCGTTGCGCCCCAGTTCAGCATCCGATCGCCGATGAGAAGGTAAAATTGCTCGTCGCCATGAGCGACGATATCGCCGATCCCCACCGCACGGACCGCTACGGTTATGAGTGCGGCCATCAGGAATAAAAGGGCTGCCCTGTGCCGGTCAGCCCAATCGGTCATTTCCTTTTCCAGGTCAGAACCGCCGAAGTCGCATAATTCCACACGACGCCAATCGCCGCACCGGCGACACCCGCAAGCAACCACATGCGGCTGCTGTCATAAACGATCTCCCCCACGCCCACATTGCCGATCGCCCCGATTCCGCAGACGGCATAGAATGTCAGGAGCCCGCGAAAGAATTGCCGCCCCCGAAGCTGCATGTCACGATAGGTAAGCGCGTTATTGACGATGAAGTTGAACGTCATCGCCACGAAGATTGCCAAGGCCTGCGCATAGCGGAAACTCTCTCCGCCCATATTGAGCGTAAGACCCAATACGAACAGATGCACCAGCAAACCGATGCAGCCCACCGCCGCGAACATAAGGAAACGCACCGGCAGAAAATGGCCGAACATCTTTTCGAGCAGCAGAATGATGAATTCCTGCCCCACTTTCGCGTCCAGCTTGCTCTCGCCTGCACTGCGAGTGCGGAAGGTATAGGGAATCTCCGCCGTTCGTAGCGGATGCGGCGCCGATGCCAGAAGGTCGAGCATGATCTTGAAGCCGACGTTGGAAAGATTGGGCAAGGCTTCCTCAAACGCCTTACGGCTCACGGCGAAAAAGCCGCTCATGGGATCGCTGACCTCCGTGCGGATCACCTTCTGGCTGAGCCACGTCGCCGCGCGCGACAACGATTCCCGCTGCTGATCCCAGTCGCCGGTCGATCCCTCACCCGCATAGCGCGTGCCGACGACAAGATCGGCTTCCCCGCGTTCGATCTGATCGATCATGGCGGGCAGGACGCTTTCGTCATGCTGCATGTCACCATCGACCACAGCCAACACCGGCGCAGCGCTTGCCAGCATGCCCTCCACCACAGCCGAAGACAGACCCCGTCGCCCCACCCGTTGAATGCAGCGCACGCGCGGATCAAGCAATGCGAACGCTCGCACGCGCGCCGCCGATCCATCAGGCGAACTGTCGTCTACGAAGATGACTTCCCAGACATAGCCACGCAGCGCCTCCGTCAGTCGCTTCACCAAAGGGGCGACATTATCTGCTTCATTGAACACAGGCACGATGACGCCGACCTGCAACGCCCGTGTCTCCGCCTGCATATAAGCCTATTCCCTTGATCGTCTGTGATTCGGCGCTGCTAGAGCATTTTCCGATCAGGTGGAAGCGACAACCCGAGGTGATCGCAAACGCCAGCGGCTGATCCATCTTCGCGCGGGATTTTCAAACCAGACATAAGAGAGATAAGCGGCAGGCAAGACGAACAGCCCACAAATGGTGATCGCCAGGTTTGATTCGAAACCGGCCGCCATCATCAATGGATAACCCAAGGAACGAATGATCGGATGCAGCATATAGATGCCGTAAGTGAGAACCCCCAGCGGCGCGATCCATCTGGACAAGGCATTGGGATGTCCCGCCTGGTCGGCCGCAAGGGCAGTCGCCGCAATCCCGTAAGTCAGCGCGAACATGATCTTTTGATCCGCGCCCACTATCGCCCCTACGATGAACAGGCCCACCAACCCCAATAATATGCCATCCGCATAGGGCAGCCGCGCTAATTCGCGCCGGTAGGCCCACAAGCTCATTCCGAACAGAAATCCGGGAAAAGCGCGCACCACGCCCATCTCATGAGTCAACATCCGCCAGGAGACACTGCCCGGCGACCAGGGGGCCGCCGCGTCAAGCAGCACGACGACGCATAGCGCCACCAATGCCGGAAGCGCGCGATGGACGCCCAGCAGCTTCAGGAACAAGGGAAACAGCAGGTAAACCGTCATCTCCGCGCCGATCGACCAGCTTACGTCATTGAAGCTGCGCCCGTCGCAAAGCCCGTGCGCTTGCAGGAACACGACATGGGTCCACGCGCAATCGGGCCGGTATTTGATCATCTCAAAGCCATCATAGCCGGCCTGCAGCGCCAGGAATCCCGCCAGCAGATAGAAAAGGAATGTCGCATAATGCAGCGGGGCCAGCCGGGCGAACCGCCGCTTCAGGAACGCGCCATAATCCAGCCGCCGTTCATAAACGAACGTGATGACAATGCCGGAAATGATGAAGAACAGATCGACGGCCAGGCTCATGCTGTCGAACCGAGCCATTTTCCATCCCGGCCCCGATGCGAACACCCACTGATTGCGAAAATGATAGATCACCACCATGACGGCGGCGATAAAGCGCAACGAATCGAGGCGAAGCAACTGATCGCTCTCGCTCCGCAATTTCGGGAACCGCATTCCCATTCTTTCCTTCACCATCCGGCGGTCTGAAATCACGATCAATTCCTCCCCGGAACTATGAGGAAATCGAGCAACTCTCCCCTAGCGGCGATCTCTCTGCCGTCAATCAGTCATCGCCGAAGCGGTACTGCGCATCGGAAGTCTGTCCAGCACGAGCGTCATGAGCTTCCTTGGCCTGATCCCATTGATCAAAACGCCGATGCCCATCGCCACGAGAACGATCAGGGGAACATTGTCCACATGCAATTGAAAGCGCAGGAGATGAACCGGCAGGATGTGAACCAGATAAATGGTGAAGCTGGCGCTGGATATGATGTTGACCGCCCTCCCAAGCCAAGGGGTGAGCGGTATGCGCGGTACATAGAGCAGAGCGATGACGGTCGCCAGCAGCCAGACGAGCCGGTATCGCCCCACCGCCGCATAATCCCATCCGCCCAGCACCGGCGCTGCGACATGCAAGGCGATGAAGCCCACCGCCGCCAGCAGCGCTATCGCCTTCCGCCGTGGCGTTCGCGCAAAGAAAAGCAGCCAGCCGCAAGCAATGAGGGGCAGCACCGCGTCGGGCGTCATCTTCTGCAAATATTCGTGGTCAAAAATCTCATGAGCGGCGACCTTTAGCGCCACTGCTCCGGCCAGGAACCATAGACCGAACAGGAAAGGGTCGGAATCCGCCGCTGCCCGCACGCTTCTCAGCCGGAACAGCAGCACCAGCATCAGCGTGCATTGGAGCAACGCCTCCATAAACCAATAAGGTGTCAGGAAGGAATGAAACCGTCCTTCGAAATTGCTGACCATCAGCAAGGAAGTGACCGAAATGTTCCGGAAATAAAGCCCATAGACGCACAGGATCGCACAATAAGGCAGGATCACCCGGCGAATAAGGGCAAACAGCACATCAAAGGACTGCCCGCCAATCAATCGGCCGAAATTAAACCGTGCGAGGTTAAAGCCGACCAGCAGCATAAGCACGTCCGCCCCGCCCCCAAAATGCCAGTTCGTGTTTGTGCTGGCATGATTGGCGACAACGCCCGTTACAGCGAGCGCCCGCAGCAGAATTTCCGAGTCGCAAGGCTTCAGAAGCTTGTCCGCCGGGGTCTGCGTCCGAGGCTCCAGCGCATCGATTTCAGCGACCGTCAGATGCTCCCAGTCTTCGGGAAGATAGCCAAGCCGCCGGTCAAGCTCGCTTGCCACCGAAACGTAGGAAAGGCTGTCGCCTTCCAGCGTGACGAAACTGTCGTTGGGGGATACCGCGGCACGGTTGAGCAGCGCCGCGAAGGCATCCGCCACGCTTTTCTCGCCTCCCCGTGGCACCGCTTTTCGTCGTGCGATGGCAGCCTGCAATATGGCCTGATAATCTGTCTTGCCGGACGGGAGGCGCGGCCATTCGTCTGTGGCGGATATATCGAACAGGCTCACCGGTAATTGGAAGTTGCGCGCAATCTCACTGATGACACTGTCGTCAGGCTTGCCCCGACAGGCTATTGCGATCACATCATCATTGCCCGTCACCGCCGCCATAATGCCTTTTCGCGCCAGCGCGGCTTCCAGTTCGTCCAGGCTGATGCGCAGTCCGAAAGGCTTGCAGAAGCGGCTCCGACGCCCCACGATCCGATAAAGATCGCCTGACCGTTGTGCGAGATCTCCGGTGCGGAGCCGGTCGGTCTCCGGCCCCTTTGCCAGATCTTCCCGGCCAAAGGCGTATCCCATCATCACATTCGGTCCGTAATAAACCAGTTCGCCGGTGAGTCCCTCCCCGTCGAACGCATGTCCATCCTCATCGACAAGCTGGAATGTGCCGCCTGGCACCGGGATGCCTATGCAGTCGCTATTGGCCAACAGCCGATCAGGCGGCAAATAGGCCATGCGCGGCGCTGCCTCGGTCTGCCCGTACATGACAAACATGCGCCGGCCGGTGGCATGCGCCCACTGGCCATATTTACGCACCATCTCCGGCGCGAGTCTTCCCCCCGCCTGGGTGAGATAGCGCAGGGTGGGCAAGTCCATGGCGGTGAGCCCCACATTGTCGAGCAGGTCGAAGCTGTGGGGAACCCCGGCAAGGCTGGTCGCGCCTTCCCGCCTGAAAAGATCCCAGAAGGCGGGCTCGATCACACTGCGCTCAGTCAAAATCACCGCCGCGCCACATGCCAGATGCGAATGAAGCACCGACAGGCCATAGCTGTAATGGAGCGGAAGCGATGTAATCGCCCGCTCATCCGGCCCAAGCTGTAGAAATTCCACAATGGATTGAGCATTTGCCTCAATCGCATCACTCGACAGCCGAACCAGCTTGGTCGCGCCTGTCGATCCGGAAGTTGACAGGCAGAGCGCAAGGTCGGAATGCAATGACGCTGCTCGATGGGACAACCGCAATATGGCACCGGACAGAGGAACGCAGATATCCGGCCGATAGGTGTCGATCAGCCGCCCTGCCTTATCCGCGAAATCGTCGCCAGTCAGGATGACCGCATGCCCGGCACGCAACGCGCCGAGATAGCGGACGATGGATTCGATATCATTCCGGATTTGCAGCAGCACGAGGCGTTTGCCCGCGCTGGGCCCGCCAAAATGATCCACCGCGAACGTGTCCGCCCGGCGCGCGAGATCGGCATAGGAAAGCTGTTCGCCTTCTTCCCCGATCAGTGCAATTTGCTGGTCAAATTCGTCCAGCCTGGCGGCGAAAGTCATCCCATTACTCGCAATTATGCAGAAGGGCACGGATCGGCGGCGGCCTTTCGCATAGCATAATGGATAATACAAGGAGCATGCCTTATCTGAATCCAGTTCCGACCATTGCAGAATCCTAAAGGACGCCCGAATGATCGTCCGGGCCTAAGCGTCTCTCCTCCCGCCGCAAATTTTTCCGCCACACACAGGAAGGCATGGACTCTCCTGATAAATCAAGCGGATAGTCAGGTATTCGTGCCTGCATGAGGCAACGCGTTCATTCCCTTGGCTCTATTTGCACTATCTGCGTGGCGAGCCGTTCCACTTCCCCCCGATCGTGGCTCACATAAAGAATCGGATGTTTCAGTTCATCGCGGATATATTCGATCACCGGCATGATCTCCGCCCGGCGAGATGAATCAAGCGAGGAAAGCGGTTCATCCATCAACATGAATCGCGGTCCGCTGAGCAGTGCCCGGCCAATCGCCACCCGCTGCGCCTCCCCGCCCGACAGTGTGCGCGGCCAACGGTCAAGCAGATGGCCGATGCCGAGAAAGCTGATCGCCTCATCAAAATCCAGCCAGCGATGCGCCGGATCGGCAAGCCGCAATCCATAGAGCAGGTTAGATCGCACTCGCTTATGAGGGAACAAGCGCCCATCCTGAAAAACATAGCCAGCACGCCGCCGCCCGGGGGGCACATCGATTCCGGCGCGGCTGTCAAACAGCACCTCTTCACCCACGGCTATGCGCCCTTCATCCGGGCGCAGCAGACCGGCAACCATGTTGAGCAGGCTGGTCTTGCCCGCCCCCGATGGGCCGAACAATGCGGTCAAGCCTGAACCGGCGCTCAGCGACAGGCGAATGTCCCGGTCACCGATCCGACGGCGCACCTCGATTTCAAAGGACATGACGCACACCGCCGCCATTGGCTCGCCGTGCCAGTGCTTCCGAACCGACGAGCGCCGCCAGAGAAAGCAGCACTGAAATAATCGCCAGCCGAGTGACCGCTCCTTCGGCTCCGGGTATCTGAAGCGCGGAATAGATGGCCAGGGGCAGTGTTCGCGTCTCCCCGGGAATATTGGAAACGAACGTAATGGTCGCGCCGAACTCGCCCAATGAGCGGGCGAAACCAAGCACTACGCCAGCCAGAATTCCCGGAAGGGACAACGGCAGGCTGATCGTCAGGAACATATGCAGGGGATTTGCGCCCAAGGTTCGCGCTGCGTCCTCCAACCGCCGGTCAATGGCCTCGATAGAAAGGCGAATCGCCCGCACCATCAGCGGCAGCGCCATGATCGCGGCGGCCAGGGCAGCGCCCGTCCATCGAAACATGAACACAATGCCTAGCCATCGCTCAAACCAATGACCCAGTGGTCCCGCTGGACCGAAAAGCAGCAGTAGCAGCCAACCCGTCACGACAGGCGGCAGCACGAGCGGCAAGTGAACCAGGCCATCCAGCAACAGCTTTCCGGGGAATCGGCCCCGCGCCAATAGCCAGGCAAGCGCGAAGGCCAAGGGCAAGCTCACCACCACAGCCACGCCGCTGACTTTCAGCGAAAGCGCAATGACCGCCCAATCGCCGGGCCCAAGCAAAGTCACCGCGTCGTCGAGCCGAAGCCATATCGGGCGAAGATGGCCTGACCTTGGCGCGAAATCAGGAATTGCCTGAAGCTGGCCGCTTCAGAACTGGTTGCCGTTTTCAGTAAGGCAATGGGATAAGTGATTGCGGGATGGCTGGCCTCCGGGAAAACGCCAGCTACCTTCACCTGCCGCGACGCCTTCGCATCTGTCGCGTAGACAATGCCAAATGGCGCTGCGCTCCGTTCGACCAGAGCAAGCGCTGCGCGGACATTCTCCGCACGCGCCACTTTGGGCGCGACGCTATCCCAAATGCTCAGATAGCGCAGCGCTGCCTTGCCATAGAGGCCGGCTGGAACAGCATCCGGATCAGCCATCGCCAGCCGCCCGTAACCCAGCAAGCGCGCAAGCGCAAAGCCCTTGTGGATCGTCACCTTCGCCCGCGATGCGACAGGGGCGATCAGCACCAGTCTGTTGGCGAGAAAGGACGTTCGTGTCTGTGGCTGAATCAGGCCTTTTTGGGCCACATAATCCATCCATCCCTCGTCAGCGGAGATAAAAAGATCGGCGGGAGCGCCCGCCTCGATTTGCCGCGCCAGCGCCGACGAGCCCGCGAATGACAGCACCGGCCGTGCATGACCTTTCGCTGCCCAGGCGTCTGCCGCCGCCGTTAGGGACTCCTGCAGGCTCGCAGCCGCAAGCACCAACGGCGCACGCTCCGTCGCCATCGCGGGGGACAACCCGGCACACATGAGCGACAGGAACAATAATAGACGACCCAGCAAGCGAATCATTCGGACTCCTCAGCTTGTTATATTTAGCCGTATATAACGAATCCGCCGGGCAGGAAATCACCGCTCCACCGTTATTGCGCCGCCTTTGGCTCCGGCAGCAATTCAGCAGTCAACCCGTTCAATGCTTTGCCCTCAACGCCGATGGTACATTGCTTTTCCAATGCGCGGTACTGCGCCAGCAGATCGGCGCCCAATGTCGTCAACCGCGCGCCGCCCCCATGACTACCGCCAGCGGCGGTTTCGACCAGAGGCGCACGAAAACAGCGGTTCATCACATCCACTAACAACCAGGTCCGCCGATAGCTCATACCCAAGGCGCGCCCAGCGGCGGAGATGGAACCTTGCGCGCTTATGGCCTCCAGCAGGTCCGCCTTGCCCGGACCCATGGCAATCTCATCGCCGCAGAAAAGCTGCAGCTTTATCTTCAGCGGACCGGACCGAATCATGCGGTGCTCCCTGCGGTGAATGTCCTCAAGGTGAGGCTCCCATCATAATCATCCGCAGGTCCAGAAAAATTTTGCTGTCCTACATATAACCATATAGGATAGATGAACAGCCCCTATTGAATTTTGGAGGCTGAACATGGACATTGATTTCCTTGTCGAAGACGTCATCGCGCGGGAAGGCGGCTATACCGCACATCCTGCGGACAAAGGTGGGCCAACCCGGTGGGGCATCACGCAAGCGGTCGCTCGCGCGCATGGCTATTGTGGGGACATGCGGCAATTCCCTCGAGATGAGGCCAAGACGATCTACCGCCACATCTATTGGGAGCAACCCGGCTTCGCAGCCGTAGCGGAAATCGCGCCGGACATCGCCGCCGAATTGTTCGATACTGGCGTCAATATGGGTCCACAGGTCCCCGTCGGATTTCTCCAGCGAGCGTTGAACGCATTCAACCGCGAACAGCGCGACTATGCCGACATCGTCGTCGACCGCCAGATCGGTCCTAAGACGATGAGCGCGCTCAATGCCTTTCTCCGTCTGCGTACGCCCGGAGGCGAGACGGTGCTGATGAAAGCCATGGAGACCCTGCAGGGTGAACGTTATCTCAGCCTAGCTGAACGGCGACCGGCAAACGAGGCGTTCCTCTATGGATGGATGGCGAACCGTATTGGATAATTCCTTCGCCTCTTATACTCGCTACGGAGAAACATATGTCGCTTTTTGAAGGACTGATTGGCCCCGTCGCCAAAATCATAGACAAGATCATCCCGGACCCAGACGCCCGCGATAAAGCAAAGCTCGAACTGCTCAAGCTGGAGGGCAGCCAGGAAATGGAAGCCATGAAAACGCAGCTTTCAGCCATTCTTGCCGAAGCGCAATCGGTCGATCCCTGGACCAGCCGGGCACGACCAAGCTTTCTTTACGTGATGTATGCGCTACTGCTCTGGTCCGTTCCCATGGGCTTGATCGCTGCGGCACGCCCAGAAATGGCAGAGGCAATCGCACATGGAATGAATGCTTATCTGAACGGCATTCCCGAATCGCTCTACGCTCTCTTCGGAACAGGTTATCTTGGCTACACCGCAGCGCGATCCTTGGCGAAAGCCAAAGGCATCGAGAAATAATGTAGCTAACAAACAATAGAAGTCAGGCCGGAGCACATGCTCCGGCCTGACCCATCAATTACACTGCACCGTGCGCCAGCGCGGCCAGCAACAGCAGCGCGACGATATTGGTGATCTTGATCATCGGGTTTACCGCTGGACCTGCCGTATCCTTGTACGGATCGCCCACCGTGTCACCCGTAACGGCAGCTTTATGAGCTTCGGAGCCCTTGCCGCCATAATTGCCGTCTTCGATATATTTCTTGGCATTGTCCCACGCCCCGCCGCCGCTTGTCATGGATATGGCGACGAACAGGCCTGAAACGATCACGCCCAGAAGCAGAGCGCCCAAGGCCGCAAAGCCATTGGCGACCCCACCGACCCATGCCATCACGAAATAGACGACGATTGGCGTAAACACCGGAAGCAGAGACGGCAGGACCATTTCCCGGATTGCTGCCTTGGTGACAAGATCCACAGTGCGCCCGTAATTGGGACGGCTGGTCCCCTCCATGATTCCGGGGTTATCACGGAACTGCATGCGTACTTCTTCCACAACTGCTCCAGCAGCCCGGCCGACCGCCGTCATGCCAAACGCGCCGAAGAGATAAGGCAGCAGAGCGCCCAATAGCAGGCCGACAATGACGAACGGGTTGGACAGGCTGAAATCGACAGGCTCGGTCAAGCCGAGCGCTGCGCCGTAGAAATCAAGATCCTCGGTATAGGCGCCAAACAGCACCAGTGCCGCCAGACCTGCCGAACCGATGGCGTAGCCTTTCGTCACTGCCTTCGTGGTGTTGCCAACGGCGTCCAGAGCATCAGTGCGCGTGCGCACGTCATCCTCAAGCCCCGCCATTTCAGCGATGCCGCCAGCGTTATCCGTAACCGGACCATAAGCATCAAGCGCCACGACCATGCCAGCCAGCGCCAGCATTGCGGTTGCAGCAAAGGCAATGCCAATCAGGCCCGCCAGCGCATAACTAACGATGATGCCCACGCAGATCACAAGCGTCGGCAACGCAGTCGCTTCCAGTGAAATGGCAAGTCCCTGGATCACATTGGTGCCATGCCCTGTGACGGATGCTTTGGCGATGGACTTCACTGGCCGGTAGTTGGTGCCGGTATAATATTCTGTGATCCAAACGATCAGGCCAGTAACGGCAAGACCCACCATCATCGACCAGAACAGGTCCATGCCGGTAAAGGCGCCCTCACCCGTAAAGCCGCCGCCGATGGGCGCATCCATGTCGCCCAGTACCCACCAGGTAACAAGATACAGCGCCGGAATGGACAGGATCGCTGTGGTCAGGAAGCCCTTGTACAGAGCCCCCATGATCGATTGGCCTGCGCCCAGCCGGACGAAATAGGTGCCAATGATCGACGTAATGATGCAGGCGCCGCCGACAATCAACGGCAAGCTCATCAGTGTAGTAAGCTCCGCCAGCCCAACGTCCACGAGAAGCGCGGTCAGAACCATGGTCGCGCCGACCGTCACCACATAGGTTTCGAAAAGGTCAGCCGCCATGCCCGCACAATCGCCGACATTGTCGCCCACATTATCGGCGATAACGGCGGGATTACGAGGATCATCCTCTGGAATCCCGGCTTCCACCTTGCCGACCAGGTCAGCGCCGACATCAGCGGCCTTGGTAAAGATACCGCCGCCAAGACGGGCGAAGATGGAGATAAGGGACGCACCGAAGGCCAGCGCCACCAGCGCGTCGATGACCGTGCGATCCTTCACCGTCATGCCCGCCGGACCGGTGAGATACCAGAAGAATACCGAAATCGCGAGCAGGGCAAGCCCCGCCACCAGCATACCAGTGACCGCCCCCGCCCGGAAAGCGACCGTCAGACCGCTCTGCAAGCTGGTGCGGGCTGCTTCGGCCGTGCGGACATTGGCGCGAACGGAAATGTTCATGCCGATATAGCCCGCAGAGCCCGAAAGCACGGCTCCGATGATAAAGCCGATGGCTGAGACATAGCCCAGAAAGATGAATATCGCGATGGCGACAACGACGCCAACAACAGCTATCGTGCGGTATTGACGGCCAAGATAGGCCTTCGCCCCCTCCTGGATCGCCGCTGCGATGTCCTGCATCTTCTGATTGCCCGGCGAGGCGCTCAGCACCTGCCGACTGGTGACGATTCCATAGAGCACGGCCAACAGGCCGCACGCTATGGCAACGATGACGATTGTCATAGGCTGTTCCTCTCCCCTGTTTATTTCGAATCCGGAACGCCGGGAAACGCCCGGAATGACGGGGCGAAAGTATAGGTCAGGGGAATTTGGTCAAGCGGCAAAGCGCCTGACCCATGATCCAGCCTATAGGCCGTGAAGGAAGCCAAGCGGGGATGGCAGCGGCACTGAGCGCCCCTGATGGGAAAGGCTGATCCCCTCCCCTGCTTCAAACCGGCCAATGGCTATGGCCGGAACCGGCAAGCTGACGTCGGAGGAGGCAGCGAAAAGCAGTTGATAATCATCCCCCGCCGTTGCCGCCGCCAGGCGGATGGCCAATTCATCCGATCCGCTCACGCGCACATCCTCGGATAGCGGCAGCCGATCGAGTGCAATTTCCAGCGCAAGGCCGCTGGCCCTCGCCATGCGTGCCGCATCAATCAGCACACCATCCGACACGTCCATCATCGCGTGAACGATGGGAGCCAGTTCCCGCCCTTCGGCCAGACGCGGCTGGGGGCGGCGATAGGCACGAATGGCCGACGCTGGTTCCATGATACCACGCTGCGCCAGCGCAAGTCCAAGTCCTGCATCGCCCACCGTCCCTGTCACATAGAGGACGTCCCCCTCCTGCGCCCCATTTCGGGCCGGCGCTCCACTGGCCGGAGCCTCCCCGATGGCGGTCAAGGTGAAAACACCGGGCGCACCCTTTGGCAGGGAGACCGTATCCCCGCCAATAAGCGGCATGCCATGGGTTTGAAGCGCTTCCGCCAGCCCTGCCAGAAAGGCCGTATCCCATGCGGCATCGCCCTGAAGCGCATAGTTCATCAGACAGGCAAGCGGCCTCGCGCCCTTGGCCGCCAGATCGGAAAGATTGACCGCCGCCAGTTTCCAGCCGATGTCTTCCGGCGGATCATCGGCGAGGAAATGCACGCCAGCCACGATCGTATCGCTCGTGATAACGAGTTGCGCGCCTCCGACCTCCAGCACCGCCGCATCATCCGCCAGCCCCCGCGCCGCAGGATCGGTCGCCAGGGCGCGCAGCATGTCGATGAAGGCGGACTCAGAAGTCATGGACTTACCTTTATGCCCTCCTAATGGAGCGGAAATTTATCCTCGCGTCTCTTTCGCGATGGCATCAAGCAAGCCATTCACAAACCCGCTTTCCCGCTTGTCGTAGAAAGCCTTGGCGACGTCGACATATTCACTGATGACCGTGCCCGTTGCCACGTCGACGCGTGCCAAAAGTTCATAGCTCCCGGCCCGCAAAATCTGGTGCATCGGCTTGTCCAGCCGCGCAAGGGACCAGCCCTTGGCCAGCCTTCCCTCGATCAGGCCATCGATCTCGGCCCGGCGCTTGTCCACACCGGCAACGATGTCGTCGAAGAAATCACGCTCCGCATCGGCATAGGTCACGTCCTCGATTGTCTTGCCGAGACGATGTTCGTGAAATTCATGCAGCAAGACAGGGAGCGGCGTGCCCTCCATATCCTTCTGATAAAGCGCCTGAACCGCGGCAAGGCGGGCGGCTGAACGAGATTTGGAGCGTTGATTCATAAATTCCTTATGCCCGTTCGTGCCGGGCGAAGTCGAGACATGTCATTGAGCAGCCTTCACCAGGAAGACAGCTATTTCAGCCTTCTTGCTACCGAAGAGGCGTGGGCCGGAAGCCCCTCCGCCGTGGCCAATGCAACAGCCGCAGGGCCGATGGCCCCAATAGCGCGCTCATCAAGCTGGAGGAAGCTGGTGCGCTTCATGAAGTCGAGCACCGAAAGGCCTGAGGAGAAACGTGCCCGGCGGCCAGTTGGCAGCACATGGTTCGGCCCCGCCACATAATCGCCCACCGCTTCAGGCGTCATCCGGCCCATGAAGATGGAGCCAGCGTGGCGTACCTGTTCAAACAGGGATTGCGGGTCGTCAACGGCGAGTTCCAGATGCTCTGGCGCTAAACGGTCGACAAGGGGCAAGGCTTCTTTGAGCGTTTCCACCAGAATGATCGCGCCATTGGCGTCCCAGCTCGTCCGTGCCACAGCACTGGTCGAAAGCTCCGGAATCTGCCGCTCCACTGCCGCAGCCACAGCGTCGGCGAAGGCGGCATCGTCCGTCAGGAGGATCGATTGGCTGGTCGGATCATGCTCCGATTGGCTGAGCAGGTCAGCAGCAGTCCATTCGGGATCATTTTTCCCATCGGCAACCACCACGATTTCCGAAGGACCAGCCACCATGTCGATTCCGACAACGCCATAAAGCTGTCGCTTGGCCTCCGCCACCCATGCATTGCCCGGGCCAGTGATGACATCGACCGGCTTGATCCGCTCCGTGCCATAGGCAAGCGCGGCCACTGCCTGCGCTCCACCGACCCGCCAGATTTCCTCAATGCCCGCAATTTCCGCGGCAGCGAGGACAAGCGGGTTGATGTCGCCTCCAGGAGTGGGCGTCACCATCGTTATACGTTCGACGCCGGCGACCTTGGCCGGAATGGCGTTCATCAGCAACGAACTAGGGTAAGCCGCCCGCCCGCCCGGCACATACAGTCCCGCCGCATCAACTGCCCGCCACCGCGCGCCCAGCCGGACGCCAGCCGCATCCGTGCTATCGCTATCCTGCGGCTTCTGCTTTTCATG
This sequence comes from Rhizorhapis sp., assembly GCA_036570425.1. GTDB lineage: Bacteria > Pseudomonadota > Alphaproteobacteria > Sphingomonadales > Sphingomonadaceae > Rhizorhapis. Next base: position 144,727 of record DATCYF010000021.1, read on the forward strand.
ATAAGCCGCAATGCGTTCGGCCGCGAGTTCCAGTGCGTCTCGAAGCTCGTTCGAAAGGCCGTTGAGAGCAGCCTTTCGTTCAGCGGCCGTGACAGTCCAGCCGGTCGCATCGAGATCATGGCGGTCAAACCGTCGCGTATAATCGGCGAGCGCGGCATCACCCTCGTCACGGATGCGCTTCAGTATAACGGTGACGTCCCGCGAGACGTCCTCATCCGCTTCCCGGCGAGCATTGACGAGCGCGGTGAAGGCGGCGTCGAACCCCGCATCGCGCGTGGAAAGACGGAGGGTCATAGTCTCCCTTCCCTTAAAGGGGAGAGGCCTATAAGTTTACGCTGCATCCCGCACCTCCACGGCCTTGCGGAAAGCCTCCACCAGCGGAACAATCTCGCCCGAGCGCATCTTGAACGCGGCCCGGTTCACCACGAGGCGAGCGGAAATCTGCATGATGACGCTGGTTTCCACCAGACCATTAGCCTTCAGCGTTGCACCCGACGACACGAGATCCACGATCCGCCGCGATAGACCGAGCGAAGGAGCCAACTCCATCGCTCCATTCAATTTAACGCATTCAGCCTGAATACCCTGCTGCTCGAAATGGCGGCGAGTAAGGCCGGGATATTTGGTCGCCACACGCACATGGCTCATCGCCGCTTCGTCCTCTGCGGCAAGCCCCTTGGGTTCCGCGACTGACAGGCGGCAATGACCGATGTTGAGGTCTACCGGCGCGTAAAGCTCAGAATAGTTGAATTCCTCAACCACGTCAGAGCCAACGATGCCGATCTGCGCCGCCCCGTGTGCGACGAATGTGGCGACATCAAAGGCGCGCACGCGGATGATCGAGATATTTTCATGATTGGTCGCGAATTTGAGCGCCCGGCTATGCTTGTCATGGAAATCCGCTTCCGGTTCTATGCCCACGCGGGCAAGCAGCGGCAGGGCTTCATCCAGGATGCGCCCCTTCGGGATGGCGATGATCAGCGGCTTTGTCATGATGAGAGCGCTTTACTTGCGGGCGCGGAAAAGGGCAACAAGGGGGTGCCTAGATTCTGATGCCCTTTCGGCCTGCCAATTCCACCACATATTGCCATGCCACGCGACCGGATCGGCTGCCGCGTATGGTGGACCATTGCACCGCCTCATGCGGATCGAATTCCAGGCCATAATGCCCGGCATATCCAGCGACGATCGCTACATAGGCATCCTGATCCAGATTATGGAAGCCAAGGCTAAGACCGAAACGATCGGAAAGCGCCATCTTGTCATCAACCACATCGCGCTTGTTGATGGGGTCATCCTGCTCGCCCATATTGCGTGGCACGATGTGACGGCGGTTGGAGGTTACATAAAGACGGACATTGTCGAGCCGCGCGGTCGCTGACCCTTGAAGCAAAGAGCGGAAAGCCCGGGCATCGCCACCGACATCATCAAAGCCCAGATCGTCAATGAAGAGGATGAATGGCCGCGATGTTTGCCGCAGCAGCGTGAAGAGATCGGGCAATGTCTTGAGCCGATCCGTCGCGAACTGGACCAGAGCAATGTCTTGTCCCTCCGCCTGTAATTTGCCAATCACGGAAGAAACGGTTGCCGACTTCCCTGTCCCGCGCGCGCCCCAGAGCAGCACATCATGCGCAGCATGGCCGGAGGACAGGCGGCGCGTATTTTCAAGAAGTTGCGACTTCTGAGCGTCAATGCCAGTGAGTAATTCATAAGGAACTGGAGCGAAGGCGGCCACCGGCTGAATGGTGGCGCCATCCCAGATATAGGCTGGAGCGGCGGACAAGTCAGCCGGAGGCGGCGGCGCGGGCGCAAGGCGGTCCAACGCGTCGGCGATGCGGGAGAGAAGTTCGTCAGTCATGGCAGGGGTTTAGCAGATGAAAGGCGAGATGGTAGAGGTAACTCGGAGTCCGTTGGTAGGCATCATAGTTGAACATTCCTGGATACCATCCGCGCTAATGAATCAACTCCTCGGCACTTAATTCATAAAACAGCCCAGCCCCTGCCATGGCCTGGGCTTTAAGACCCAGCGCCTCCGGCACCAGATGATCCAGATAATGCCGCGCCATCACCTGCTTGGCCTTCAGGAAAGCGAGATCCCCCTCCCCCTTCGCCTGCATCTCGCCCGCGATCCGCCCCTGCCGGGCCATCAGCCAGCCGCAGGTGACAACCGCCGCCATGCTGAGGAAGGGATAGCTCCCCGCCAGCCGGTCATTGACGCCAGCGCTCAGCATCCAGTCCGCGGCCTGTTCCACGGCGTCGGCCAGCGCCATCAAGGCGGACTCGTCGCCGCATTCGGCCCGGATGTCCGCCAACAGGCTTTTCAGCCCCTCGCCATCATCGCCCGCCAGCTTGCGTCCGACGAAATCGGCAGCCTGTATGCCGTTCGTGCCTTCATAAATGGGCGCGATCCGCGCATCGCGATAATGCTGCGCTGCGCCGGTTTCTTCGATGAAGCCCATGCCGCCATGCACCTGAATGCCCAGCGAGGCGACCTCGCATCCCACATCGGTTCCATAGGCCTTGGCAAGCGGCGTCAGCAGGTCCAGCCGCTTCTTCGCCCCAGCAAGCCCCAGTTGCGCGCGGTCGACCTGCCCTGCCGCATAGTAGACGAGCGCCCGGGCGGCCTGCGTCAGCGCCTTCATACGGACCAGCATCCGCCGAACATCGGGATGCCCGATGATCGCCGCGGGCTGAGGCGACGAGCCATCGGCCGGGGCTGACTGGATTCGCTCGGCCGCATAAGCGAGAGCTTGCTGCGTTGCCCGTTCTCCGATCTGAACGCCTTGGCTCCCGACGTTGAGGCGGGCCTGGTTCATCATGGTGAACATCGCCTTCATCCCGGCGCATTCGCTGCCGATCAGTTCGCCAACACACTCGTCCTGATCGCCATAGGACATGACGCAAGTGGGGGATGCGTGAATGCCAAGCTTATGTTCTATGGAAGCACAGCGAACATCGTTAAGCGGCCCGATATTGCCTTTCGCATCTATGCGATATTTGGGTACGATGAAGAGCGAAATCCCCTTTGTGCCTGCGGGCGCGTCAGGCGTGCGGGCGAGAACAAGATGAACGATGTTGTCCGTCAGATCATGTTCGCCAAAGGTGATGAATATCTTCTGCCCCTTGATCCGGTAAGTGCCGTCGCCCACGGGTGTTGCCGTAGTGCGTAGCGCGCCCACATCCGATCCCGCCTGCGGTTCGGTGAGGTTCATCGTGCCGGACCATTCGCCAGTCACCAGCCTTGGAAGCCATTTCGCCTGTTGCTCTGCCGTGCCGTGCGCCATCAAGGCTTCAATCGCGGCGGGCGTGAGCATGTTGACCAGCGAGAAGCCCATATTGGCGCTGCCCAGATCCTCCATCACCACACTGAACAATGCAAAAGGAAGGCCCTGTCCGCCAAAGTCTTCCGGCCCATTGATGGCGCCCCAGCCATTTTCGACGAAAGCCTGATAGGCTTCGCGGAATCCTTCGGGCATGGTGACTGCGCCGCCATTCCACTTTGCGCCCTGGATATCGCCTGATCGATTGAGCGGCGCATATTCGCCTTCTGCAAACCGCGCTGCGCCGTCAATGATAGCATCCACCATGTCCGATGAGGCCGCTGCGAAGGCATCATGCGCAGCCAGTTCCGCGATGCCGGCCACATGATCCAGCACGAAACGCTGCTCGGCCACCGGGGCCTTATAGTCCATGACGCACATCCTTCTTGTTTTTGCGCTTTGATGCGCGATTCCCGCAGGCTATAGCGCCCTTGTGCACAGCTCAACCCCGCCTTGTTCAACCGAAATCCGTCGCTACGATACAGGGGCATTACGCGATGCGGCCAGCCTGATCCGGGCGGGCCAGCCTGTCGCGGTGCCCACGGAAACAGTCTACGGCCTTGCCGCCGACGCGACCAGCGCAGAGGCAGTCGCCCGCATATATGCCGTCAAGGGAAGGCCGAGTTTCAATCCGCTGATCGTCCATGTGGCGGACCTGGATATGGCAAAGTCCATCGCCAGCTTCTCCCAGTTGGCGGAGCGGCTTGCAGGGCATTTCTGGCCCGGCCCCCTGACTTTGGTGCTGCCGTTGAAGGGCGGCAGCCCGATTGCCTCCCTGGTGACGGCAGGCCTTGATACCATAGCGTTGCGCTGTCCGGCTCACCCGGCAATGCAGGACCTGATCCGGGAAAGCGGCCGCCCACTCGCCGCACCTTCCGCCAATGCGAGCGGGTCCATCAGCCCCACGCGCGCTGAACATGTTCTGGCCGGTCTGGGCGGGAAGATTTCAATGATCCTCGACGCAGGCCCTACGGAGCGCGGGCTTGAATCCACGATTGTCGCACCCGACGAAGATCACATACGCCTGCTACGCCCGGGCCCCATCACGGCAGAGATGCTGCATTCGTTGACGAGCCTTCCAGTCCCAGGCGCACAGGGCGGCAAGATCGAAGCGCCGGGACAGCTTCTCAGCCATTATGCCCCGTCAAAACCGCTTCGCCTAAACGCCGCTTCCGCCCGCGCGGACGAGTTCCTGATTGGGATCGGCGTAATGGATTGTGACCTGAATCTGAGTGAAAGCGGCGATCTGCAACAGGCGGCGGCACGCCTGTTTGACGCGCTTCATCAGGCAGACGCCAGCGCCGCGCCCGCCATAGCGGTGGCTTCCATCCCCGCCGAGGGACTCGGCGTCGCCATCAATGACCGGCTCAAGCGCGCCGCGGTGTAGAACGAAGCCATAAACGGTTCCGGCTCAAGCAAGCCGGAACCGCCAAGGCTTCAACCACAGTTCTCATATCCGGCCTCTTCGCAGGCCTTGCGCCGCTGCTTGGCGGCCTTTTTTGCTTCCTTGCCCTCACGCGCTTCCTGTTCGCGCATCTTGCGGCCATAGTTGCGATCAGCCTCTTCCTGGCTCGTCGTCGCCCAGTCGGCCGTCTGACCCACCGCCTTGACCGGCAAAGTCACGACGTCGACTGCCGCCTTCGCGAGGCATCCGCCCGTCATCAGCGGCAGCAAAAGTAGAAGATATTTCATCAAAGCTCCCATAATCCGCTCGAACGCGCCTTAAGCCACAATCGATGACCTTAGGGAATGGACTAAATTCGATGTTCAGCTTTTCAGCCGCTCACTGAATTTCTGACGCAGTTTCTGGAGCTTGGGCGGAATGGTTGCCATGCAATAGCCATTCCGGGTCCCCATGCGCTCCCAATATAGCTGATGATAATCCTCTGCCGCATACCAGTTTGAGAGGGGCTCTATCGTGGTTACGATCGGGCCGGGCCAATTCCCCTGCGCCCGTGCAATCGCAGCTTCAGCCTGCTTCTCCTGCTCGGGCGAGTGGGGGAAGATAGCCGAGCGGTACTGAGTCCCCACATCATTGCCCTGCCGGTTCAATGTGGTGGGATCATGCGTAGCGAACAGCACGTCCAGCAGGTCGCCATAGCTGATCACTTCCGGGTCAAAGGTAATGCGAAGGGCCTCGGCATGACCGGTTGTACCCGTGCAGACCTCCTCATAGGTGGGATTAGCCTTGTGCCCGCCAATGTAGCCGCTTTCCACCGCCAATACGCCTTTCAGCGTATTGAACACCGCTTCAGTGCACCAGAAGCATCCGCCTGCCAAAGTGGCAATTTCCTGAGCCATATGCCTGCCTTCGCTGATATGTCTGTACGAATAGATAGGGCGGCCCGGCACCGCATTCCAGCAATTATAGAGCCTTTTCCGTCCGACCGGCCTTTTCCCGCTCCTCAGCCACCAGTTCTTTGCGGCTTAGTTTCCCAACCATGGTTTTGGGCAGGGAATGACGGATTTCAACCTCAGCCACGCGCTCATGCTTGCCAAGCTGCGGGTTGAGCCAGGCCTTCAACGCCTCTCCATCCACGTCAGCGCCCTCGGCCAGCGTTACGAACGCTTTGGGCATTTCGCCATGATAGCTGTCGGGTATGCCAATCACCAGCGCTTCGCGGACGGCTGGATGGTGATAGAGAATTTCCTCGATCTGGCTCGGGAATACCTTGAACCCGCCAACAGCAATCATGTCCTTCAGCCGGTCGACGATGCGAATGTAGCCATCCTCATCAATCAAGCCCACGTCTCCGGTGCGCAGACCTTTGCCGAGGAAAACCTCCACATCGGCATCAGGGCGATTCCAATATCCCTGCATCACCTGCGGCCCGAAAAAGATGATTTCGCCGGGCTGCCCTTCCGGGGGCGGCCGCGTCGGATCATCCTTATCGACCAGTCTGACGATGGTGCCAGGCAGCGGCTGCCCAATGGTGCCGGCCTTGTTGCGTGAGGAGGGATTGCACGACACGACGCCGCTGCTTTCAGTAAGGCCATAGCCTTCTACAACCACGGCCCCGGTCGCTTTCTCGAACCGCTGCTTCACCTCTGCGGGGAGCGGCGCACCACCGGATATGCACATGCGCATGGACGAAAAATCCGTTTCGGCCAATCGGGGACTGTCCAATAATGCCTGATACATGGTGGGTACCCCGGGAAGGGCTGTAGGTCGTGTCCGGGCAACAGCGGCCAGCGTCTGCACCGCATCGAAGCGCGGCAGCATGATGATCTCCCCGCCATTGAATATGGTCCGGTTCAGCACCACCGTGTTGGCAAAGACATGGAAGAAAGGCAGCACGCCCAACATCCGGTCTTCCACCACATTGCCCGGATCAAGCATATTCACTTGCCGCGCATTGGCGGACAGATTCTGGTGCGTCAGTTTCGCACCCTTTGGTCGGCCCGTGGTCCCGCCGGTATATTGCAGCAAGGCGACGTCCTTTTCGGCGTCGATCTCTGCCGGGACATAGCTGCCGTCATTTGCGATCAGCGCCGAAAAAGCCGTGATCCGTGGATCGTGCGGACGCTCGACAGTCTCGCTCCGGCGGAACAGACGGAACAGGATCGATTTGGCCGGCGGCAAGGCGCCCGCCACCGATCCCACCACCAGGCGTTCAAGGCTGCTGTTGTCCAGCACTTCAAGCGCAGTGGGAAGTAGCGCCTTGGCCGACAGGGTGAAAAGGATCTTGGCGCCCGAATCCTCCACCTGGTGCTCAAGCTCGGCGGCGGTGTAGAGTGGCGAGAAATTGACGACCGTGGCGCCTATGGCGAGCGCACCATAATAGGCCGCGACATAATGGGGTACGTTGGGCAGAAACAAGCCCACCCGATCGCCTTTGCCAATGCCCATCGCCTGCAGACCATGCGCCACGCGCCGTACACCTTCGCGGCATTCCGCATAGCTGTACCTGCGACCCAGGAAATCGAGAAGCACCGCGTCCGGGTCACGGTCTGCGCTCTGAAAAAACATTTCCGGCAAGGACAAGGGAGAGAAGTGCTGGTCCCACCCAACCGGATGGTTGTATTTCTCTCTCCAGATTATCGCGTCGTTCTGCATGATAATGGGCGTAAGGTAACGGCGCAAATGAAGCAACATGCGTGGAAAAGATGGGATGGCAATTCGCCACCTCCCCTTTTCTTGTCCCTACTCATGCGCTCCTACAGCCAGGCTATTGGAACGAGGCGATGGTGTGAACGTCAACCATTCTTCTTGCGGAACGGATCAATCCATTCGGCAACGGCTTCGATGGCTTGCGCTTCGACATGATGTGCCTCATCGATCCGCCGCGCGGCGTCGTCGCGTTCCTTGCGCAGTTCCTCGATCAGAGCCTCACGGTCGCCGTCCAGCCGTACGTCCGTGGGAGCCTCGATCCCGGCCTTCTTTGCGGCCCGGGCGACCAGCGCATCCAGTTCCCGCTGGGAACAAAGCCCAAGCGTAACCGGGTCCTTGGGAACGATATTGGCAATGTTCCAGTGCGACCGGTCGCGAATGGCGGTAATCGTCGTGCGGGTAGTGCCGATAAGCTTGCTGATCGCGCCGTCGGAAATTTCCGGATGGTTGCGCAAAATCCATGCAATGCCATCGGGCTTGTCCTGCCGCTTCGACACGGGGGTGTAGCGCGGCCCTTTGGTGCGGCGGACCTGTTCGGGGCCCCTCAACATCTTCAGCCGGTAATCGGGGTCTTTCTGACCCTTTTCGATTTCTTCCATGCTCAATTCATGCGCGCGAACAGGATCGCGGCCAGTGTATTTGGTAGCCGCCGTTTCGTCGGCAATCGCCTGCACTTCCAGAATATGCAAACCGCAAAATTCGGCAATCTGTTCAAATGACAGGGCAGTATTGTCGACAAGCCAGCTGGCGGTCGCATGGGGCATAAGCGGCTGGACCACGTTTACTCTCCAGTACAAATAATAAGGGCCGCCCCTGCGGGACGGCCATCGCTTGAAAACCATCTAATGCAATTGGCCGAACCCGGCAAGTTCAAACACATCCTATACTGCTTTTGCACCGCTCGTAACTATTTTTATGCTTCGAAGGCAAAAGGGTTCCGGAAGCAGAGCAAGGCCCGGTTTCGTCGCCACAGAGTTGATTTTGCCTATTGGCTATATTACATTCGCCAAATGGCAACAGCCCTTCAAAATTTCGTGGAAGATGCACCTCTGGAACGTGCGCGCGCGATTGCACGGGGCTTACCCGCGCGGCTGGTGCGTGATCTGGTGGCTGATCCGGCAGTGACGATCGCTGATGTTGCGCGCATCGTCGGCCCTCGCCGAACCATCGACCGCCGTCTTAAGGACAATACGCCGCTTTCTCCTGATGAAAGTGACCGCTTCGCCCGGTTCGTGACAGTGCTGGATCTGGCAAGTGGCATATTCGGATCGCGGGCGGCGGCGATGGGCTGGCTCGGCGCTCCGAAACGGCGTCTGGATGGAGAACGTCCGCTTGACCTTCTCAAGACAGATGCAGGAACACGGTTGGTCGAGGACATATTAGAACAGGCCAGGCACGGTTTCACCGCTTGATCCTCTGGCGCATCTCCGAACATGCAACGCTGGATGGCGCGGGCGGACTGGTCGTCGGCGGACGCTGGCACAGTAAGGGGCGGCCTATCGTCTATGCAGCGGAATCGACAGCGCTGGCGATGCTGGAGGTGCTGGTTCATCTGGAGGTCGATTCCATTCCTCCGCCATTTCAACTGATGCGCATCCAGGTTCCCGATGGATTGCCTCATTCCGCATGGCCAAATAGCGCACGCTCCGACCTGTCGTCAGAAACAGCCGAATGGGGCGATGCATGGCTGGCCAGGGGCGATACCGCCCTTGCCCGCGTGCCTTCAGCAATTGCGCCCGACAGCTTCAACTGGCTCATCAATCCGCTCCACAGCGCCGCGCGCCAGATCGTCACAACCGCGGCATCCCGGTGGCCGTGGGACGATCGGTTGTTCAGCGGGCGGCCCGGCTAAAGCGGGAGGCCCGTTCGCCGGGAGAATGTAGCGAATACCCAGGACATCACAGCAGCAGCACAATTTTCCCGATATGCTCCCCCGTCTCCATGCGCGCATGGGCGGCAGCGGCCTCCGCCAGAGGGAAGCGGCTGTCCATTACAGGTCGCAATTTCCCTTCTCTTACGAACGGCCAGACGGATTTTTCCAGCTCATCCGCGATCATCGACTTGAAACCTACAGAGCGCGGGCGGAGGGTGGACCCGGTCAAGGTCAACCGCCTGCGCATCACATCGATGATCGGAACGTCAGATTTCGCCCCACGCTGGGTAGCGATGGACACATGGCGGCCGTCCTCAGCCAGGCACGCCAGATTGCGAGCGACATAATCGCCACCGACCATGTCGAGCACTGCCTGAACCCCATGACCTGCGGTGATTTTCAGCACCGCCTCGACAAAATCGGAAGCGGCATAGTTGATCGCATGGGTCGCTCCAACCTTCAGCGCAGCAGAGCATTTTTCGTCACTGCCGCAGGTGACGATGATCTTCACGCCAAACAAGCCGCACAACGAAATGGCCGTCGTGCCAATGCCGCTGGTGCCGCCATGAACCAGCACAATATCGCCCTCTACGATATAGGCCCGCTCGAACAAATTGCTCCAGACCGTGAAAAGCGTTTCGGGCAATGCCGCCGCTTCGGCCATGTCATAGCCGTCGGGAACGGGCAGGCATTGTCCCACCGGCGCCACCGCATATTCGGCATAGCCGCCGCCCGGCAATAGCGCGCAGACTCGCTCCCCAATTATCATTTGGTCGGCCTCGGAGCCGACGGCGACAACCTCCCCTGACACTTCCAGCCCCGGAATGTCGGAAGCGCCCGCTGGTGGTGGATAGGCGCCGCGCCGCTGCAGGATGTCGGGCCGGTTCACGCCTGCAGCGGCGACTCTTATCAGCACTTCGTTTTTGGCAGGCTGTGGCACCGGCCGGACCATTGGTTTCAACACTTCTGCAGATCCGGGTACATCGAAACCGATGGCCGTCATCTGTTCAGGAATGGATTTTCTTTGCGGCATAAAAGCTTGCCTCCCCTTTGACCGTTCGCCTTTGCGACAAAACGACACGGCCTTATTGACAGATGCCGGTGGAGGGTCAACATTTGGCCTATGGACATGGATGAAAATCTGCCACGTAGAGCTGATGATCCCATTGCCGCGCTGCAGCGGCAAGACCTTGATCCATTTTCCGTCGAAGAACTCCGGGAGAGGGTAACTGCGCTGGAGGCGGAAATTTCCCGAACACGGAAAAAGATCGAATACGCCGTTAATCACAAGGCAAGCGCAGAGGCATTATTCAGAAGATGAATCTGTGCCGGCCGGATTTCGCCGCAAAGGTAACAGCCAGAGCGCAACCCGGCGACTGTTCTGCCGTTCTTGATCATAGGGCCGCCAATCCCGACATTAGGTCCAAGACCCCCGTTGCGGGGGAAGGCAGGGCCGCCTTGGCCCGACAGGAGTAAAGTCAAAATGCCGTCTTTTGCTGCTGCGCTGGAAACCACCCTCCATCACGCGCTCACCCACGCATCGGAACGCCGTCATGAATATGCGACGCTGGAGCATCTGCTCCTCGCGCTGATCGACGACGAGCATGCAGCCAAGGTGATGCAGGCGTGCGGCGTGGAACTGGGCGAACTCCAGGACGCAGTTACGGTCTATCTCGATAATGAACTTGATTCATTGAAAGTGGAGGGTGTGACCGATCCCTCCCCCACCAGCGGATTTCAACGCGTGGTCCAGCGCGCCATTCTGCATGTCCAGTCCTCTGGAAAGGACGAAGTGACGGGCGCCAACGTGCTGGTCGCGCTCTTTTCCGAACGCGAGAGCTATGCCGTGTATTTCCTGCAGCAGCAGGACATGAGCCGCCTTGATGCCGTCAGCTATATCAGCCACGGCGTCGGCAAGGGCGTCTCCGCCCCTGAACAGCGGGAAGTGAAGGGCGCGGAAGAGGAAAAGGCGCAAAAGGCCGATACCAAAGGCAAGAAGGAAAGCGCGCTCGACCAGTTCACGGTAAACCTCAATGAGAAGGCCCGCCGCGGGAAGGTCGATCCACTCATCGGCCGCAGACCGGAAGTCGACCGCACAGTCCAGATCCTCTGCCGCCGTTCGAAGAACAACCCGCTCTATGTGGGCGATCCCGGCGTGGGCAAAACCGCCATTGCCGAGGGGCTGGCGCGCAAGATCATCGAGGGCGATGTGCCCGAAGTGTTGAGCGAGGCCGTCATCTATTCACTCGACATGGGAGCGCTGCTCGCAGGCACCCGCTACCGCGGTGATTTCGAGGAGCGTCTGAAAGCGGTGGTCAATGAATTGGAAAAGATGCCGCACGCGGTTCTGTTCATTGACGAAATCCATACCGTCATCGGCGCTGGCGCGACCAGCGGCGGCGCAATGGACGCATCGAACCTGCTGAAGCCTGCCCTCTCGGGTGGGACGATCCGATGCATTGGTTCGACGACGTACAAGGAATTCCGCAACCATTTCGAAAAGGACCGCGCCCTGCTGCGCCGGTTCCAGAAGATCGACGTGAACGAGCCGACCATCGAGGATACGGTCAAGATCCTTGCTGGGCTCCGCAGCGCCTTCGAAAATCACCACAAAGTCAAATACACGCCCGACGCGATCAAGTCGGCCGTGGAGCTTTCCGCGCGCTACATCAATGATCGCAAGCTGCCCGACAAGGCCATCGACGTGATTGATGAGGTGGGTGCGATGCAGATGCTGGTGCCGCCCGCCAAGCGGCGCAAGACCATCACTTCGAAAGAGATCGAAGCGGTTATAGCCACCATGGCGCGCATTCCGCCGAAATCTGTTTCAAGCGATGACAAGGCGACGCTGGAAACGCTCGACACCGACCTGAAGCGTGTCGTCTTCGGTCAGAACAAGGCGATCGAGGTGCTGAGTTCCGCGATCAAGCTGAGCCGTGCCGGCCTGCGTGATCCCGACAAGCCGATCGGCAACTATCTCTTCTCCGGCCCTACCGGCGTCGGCAAGACAGAGGTTGCTCGCCAGCTTGCGACTTTGCTCGGCATTCCGCTGCAGCGGTTCGACATGTCGGAATATATGGAGCGGCACTCGGTCAGCCGACTGATCGGCGCGCCTCCGGGCTATGTCGGCTATGACCAGGGCGGACTCCTGACCGACGCCGTTGACCAGCAGCCGCACTGCGTCCTGTTGCTCGACGAGATCGAAAAAGCGCATCCAGACCTGTTCAACATCCTTTTGCAGGTGATGGATAACGGCAAGCTCACTGACCATCACGGCAAGACGGTCGATTTCCGCAACGTCATCCTGATCATGACGACCAATGCGGGGGCGAGCGACATGGCGCGGGAAGGCATCGGCTTTGGCGACATGAGCCGAGAGGATGCGAGCGACGAAGCGGTCAAGCGGATGTTCACCCCTGAATTCCGCAACCGTTTGGATGCCATCGTGCCATTTAGCTACTTGCCGCCGGAAGTTGTTGCCCGTGTGGTTGAAAAGTTCATCCTCCAGCTCGAACTGCAGCTTGCCGACCGTGAGGTGCACATCACGCTGGACGATGACGCCAAGGCATGGCTCACTGAACGCGGCTATGACCGGCTCTATGGGGCGCGCCCGATGGGCCGCCTCATTCAGGAGAAGATCAAGCAACCGCTCGCCGAAGAGCTTCTGTTCGGCAAGCTCGTTCATGGGGGCGAAGTCCATGTTCGCCTGAAGGACAATGCGTTGAACTTCGAAATCACGCCCGCTGCGCCCAAGCGGCCCAGGAAAGGCCGTGGCGCAAAAAAGACGACAGCAAAGGCGAAGTAATCAATGCCCCTCTCCCACCGGAGAGGACTTGAAGAAAATTGAAGGGCGGTCTTCCCTTGCGGGGAAGCCGCCCTTTCCCTCTCCTACCTCTTCAAAAACTTACTGGGCTTGCGGCGCCGCCGCGCTAGCGTCCAGCGGCAGGCCGCCAAGTTGCGTCACCATCTGCTTATATGCATCCAGATAGGCGAGCACGATCACCTGTCCCACATCCGTATTCTGGTAGCTTGATCCTCCGGCGGCAGCGAGACCGCCGCCCCACCAGCCGCCAGCACCGCCGCCGAAGCCGACATCGGATTTACGGGCATAGCCCTCAACCAGCCGCTCCTGTTCAGTTGTGCGCGCGTTCACCAGCGTCAAGGTGACATTCGCTTCCTTCTTGCTGACCTTCAATCCGCCCAGAAGAGCGCCCGCTCCACCACCGATCAGGCCACCCAGCGCACCGCCGAGGCCAAAGCCGCCGCCGTTCGCATTCTTGGTCACAAGGTCCGGCACAATGAAATAATCCGCGGCCTTCACCTGTCTGCGGCCGATATTGGAACCAACCTGCAGCTCGCCGCTGTCCGCCAGAGCGCGTTCCAGGTTGCGGCTTTGCAGGCCTTTGCCGCGGTCAACAAGACCAAAGCAACCGGATTTCATAACGAATAGCTTGATGATCGCTTCGGGCGAACCAAGATTCAGCGCCGTCCACCATTGATTATCCGGCTCGACGATGGCAACTGTTCCAAGTCTTTTGGTGCAGATAGGAATTTCAGCAACGCCACGCTGCTTCGCCTTTTCGGCCGATGATTTGTCCTTCGCCAAGGCCGGCGAAATAGCGGTCGCCGACAAAGTCAAAGAAATCAATGCTGCTACGAATGCCTTTGTCACATCTGCCCCCAAACAAATGATTGGCCTGCATAACCTTTGGCTAAACAGGACACCAAAATGCGACCTTCTTGAACAATTCTAGCAAAAATAAGGATGCTGGAATAGTGCTAAATAATAAGTTGCAGACAAAAAGCGCAACAAGGGAACTTCAATTCCTCGCTTGCATTGTTGCGCAAAACACAAGGGAGGGTCACAGCATGGATGCTTCAACGGACGAGACACAGAAAGCGGGCGGTATCTTACAGGCGATGAACGGATCCAGCGCGGTCCTGGAACATATGCCAATCGGGGTATATTGCTGCGACCACCAAGGCATTGTGCGGCAATTCAACCGCCGCACTGTCGAAATATTGGGAAGCCAGCCCCGGATCGGCGAGACGCATGAGCAATTTTGCAGCCGAATGCGCCTCTTCCATCCCGATGGTCAACTCATGCAACCGCAGGAAACCCCCTCTGCCGAGGCGCTGGCGAAGGCCGCCCCTGTTCGGGACCGCCGCGTCCTTATCGAGCGCCCCGATGGCCGCAGGATCACGATCCTCATCAATATTGATCCACTATTCGATCAGGATGGTGAATTTACAGGCATAGTGAGTTGCTTCCAGGATATTTCCATCTTTTCCCGCGTCTATGAGGCACTCAAACGCCGGACAACCGATCTTAAAGGCGCCAAGAAGAAGTGGCGTGACGGCGAGCAGCACTTCCGCGATGTGCTGGAGGCGTTGCCGGCAGCTATCTATACAACCGATGCTGATGGCGTGATTACTTATTATAACGCGGCCGCCGTGGAATTGTCGGGGCGCGAGCCAACGCTGGGGCACGACAAATGGTGTACGACCTGGCGGCTGCACAGCACGAATGGCGCGCCTTTGCCGCATGATGAGTGTCCCATGGCCGTGGCATTGAAGGAACAAAGACCGGTCACGGGAGAAGAGGCCATTGCCGAGCGCCCGGACGGGAGCCGCGTCCGTTTCGCCGCTTACCCGACGCCCCTGTTCGACGCAGAAGGACAGTTGAGCGGCGCCGTTAACATGCTGCTGGACGTCAGCGCCCGCCACACAGCCGAAATTCAGGCGGCCCATCTCGCCGCGGTGGTAGCCTCCTCCACCGACGCGATCATCAGCAAATCGCTGAACGGCATCGTCCAGTCATGGAATGCCGGAGCAGAGCAGATCTTCGGCTATAAGGCCGAGGAAATGATAGGCCAGCCGATCATCCGCATCATTCCGGCGGAACTGCGCCAGGAAGAAGAGGAAATACTCTCAAAATTGCGGCGAGGAGAACGGATAGAGCATTTCGAAACCATCCGGCTGGGCAAGAATGGCGAACGCATTGATATTTCACTTACGGTTTCGCCGGTCCATGACAAGACCGGAAAAGTGATCGGCGCATCCAAGGTGGCACGTGACATCAGGGAACGCAAACGCGCGGAAGAACTGCAGCAGCTTTTGATCGGGGAACTCAATCACCGCATCAAGAATACCCTGGCCACGGTGCAATCGATCGCCAACCAGATGGCGCGAACACATGTCCGTCCGAAGGATTTCGCCGTCAGCTTCGCCGGCCGTATCGGATCGCTGGCGCAGGCGCATGGACTATTGACTCAAAGTTCCTGGCAAAGCGCGGATATCATGCCTCTGGTACGCGACCAAATTCTGCTGGGTGGGGATGAGGACGACCGCATTTCCTGTTCCGGGCCTTCGGTAGCGCTTGAGCCGCAGGCAGCCTTGCACCTGGCGCTGGTGCTGCATGAGTTGGGCACCAATGCTCGAAAATATGGTGCACTCTCCGTACCCGGCGGGCGGCTGGCGGTCAGTTGGGAAGTGCATTCAATTGGAGGCTTCCAACTTCATCTGCGCTGGCGGGAAAGCGGCGGCCCGCCTGTCTCAGCCCCGCAGGAACGTGGCTTTGGGACCACGCTGGTGGAAAAGAGCCTGGCCGCTGATGGTGGCAAGGCTTCCATCCGCTATCAGGCAACGGGTCTTGCATGCGATATATCGCTGCCTCTGGCAGGCCGCGTCTCTTTGCGGGATGCGTCCCCGATGCAGAACCGGAATACAGACGGCCATACGCTTTCTGCCAAGCCGACCGCGTCAGCAGCCCCTCAGCGTCGCGCCCGGATTCTGCTCATAGAAGACGAGCCGCTGATCGCGATGGACATGTGCGACACGCTGGAAGATGCGGGCTATACCGTTGTCGGTCCTGCCTCGACCCTGGACGAAGCCCACGAATTGGTTGAAACAGCCAAGTTCGATGCAGCTTTGCTTGACGCCAATCTGAGCGGAGAAGCCGTTGATGAGGTTGCGGCAGCCCTGACGCGGAAAGGCATGCCCTTTGCTTTCGTTACCGGCTATGGCCGCGAAGCGCTGCCCGAAGCGTTCCGTCATGCCCCCTTGCTGAACAAACCGCTCCTTCCCAAATCCGCGTTTGATATGCTTGAGAAATTGCTCTCCAGAGAAACCCCGCATATCGGGCCCACGGCAGCAAAAGACGAAAACCTAACGTCCAAATTGCGCCAAAGCTGAAATGCCCCAGCGAAAGTTCACACCTTTCGGAACTGCGTCCCTCAGTCGTTCGTTGCATAATCGAACATGTAGGAGAGCATTATGTTACGTTGGGCCCTTATTTTCCTTGTGATAGGCGTGATTCTGGCTGTCCTTGGTTTTGGCGGAATAGGCGGAGCCTTCATTGGAATCGCGAAGGTACTGTTCTTCATTGCTCTTGCGATCTTCGTCATTCTGCTCGTGCTGGGTCTTATGGCTGCGCGTAGCGTGGGCGATTAAATAGGAGCCTGCCAAGGCCCTGTAATGCTTACGCACAGTCTTGGCAGGGCCCTCCCGGAAGGAAGCAATGATGTCTGAACAAAAGGAGCCTGTTCAAGCTGACGGCAAGGGCACCCGGAAGGACGCGCCGGACGGCGTAGACCAAGAGGAAGTGAGCGGCCGCACAGGGGGCGGTGAATCCGGGGGTGGCCCGTATCCCAATCCCCATACCGGCAAGGATGGCGATAGTAACTATGGCGGCAATCTGGGTCATGGCGGCCAGACTGACAATGATTATTACGGCCCCGGAGGCAAACCCGGGACGAAGAAGAATAGGTCCGCCCAAAACAAGGGCTCGCAAGGGGCTGAATAGGAAGAGTTACGATCATGAGAACATCTTCCGCTACTTTGATTGCCGGAGCTACGGTCAGCGCGGTGGCCGCCGCTCTCTGGATGAACAAGCATCGACCGTGGTCACGAGAGGAAAAAGGCAGAACGGCCCCTCAACTTGATAACCGTTATGTGGGCGCGGCGTCAGGACGGCCGGCAGGCTCTCCCGTGCCAAGCTACCACGCTCCCGAAAGCGGCTTTGGCCGGATGGAGGAAGAACAAGATCGCGGAAGGCGTCCGCATATTGACCGTTCGGGCGAAGTTCATGGCAGCGGCGCGGGTGCTGGCGGCGGTAATCCGGGCGAGGATTTTGACGACGATCCGATGAGCGGTGGCGGCGATCAACCCTATCATGGCTCCAAAGCGCGGGCAGAGGGCGAGCGCCCCAAGGACCGACATCAGGGCACGGAGTCCTGATACGTCCGCTAATCGAAGGAGAATTCACAATGGACGATCTGGACCACAATCTTTCCACAGAGCATCAGCGGGAAGGAGACGCCCGCCGTTCCAAGGACACGCTGGACCGAGACAGGACCGGAGGCATCCCCGCGAACCGTGAAAAGTCTGAACCATTTGTCAGGGACGACGAACAGGAGCAGGCAGAGGAACGGGCCGATCTGGAAGAGCTCCAAACCGGTCAGACAGGCGACCTTGGCGAACAAGGCAATGAGAATGAAACCAACCGGAAGGACACGCAGAATGTCCGCGACACCAGTTCGATTCCGCCTACGCCCAGTCAAGCCGAAGGTGAGCGGGGCGCGACCGACGTCGAAAATGAAAAGGGCGCATAGATCGATCCAGCGATGTGTGAGGACCCCGCCCAGTGCCTTCAACGGTCATCCGGTCCTTTGAATATGATCCGGCGCACCATCGTCTGGAAATCGAATTCGTGAGCGGCCGGCGTTACAGTTACCGTGATGTGCCGCCCAATATCGCAACCGGCATGCAAGGCGCGCGGTCGAAGGGCAGCTTCTTCAATCGTCGCATCCGCGATCATTACGATTATACCAGGCTGTCATGACCGGAGGACGCCATGCAGGGGGAACAGCTTAACAGCGCCCTCAAGCGCAATATCCAGATGCTTGGTGAACGGAGGCAGCGCGAGCAGGACGATGCCAGCTTTCAGGACCGTATAGCTGCCCGGATCACCGCCTTCGCCGGAAGCATGACTTTCGTTTTTCTGCATGTGGTGATCGTCTGCGTTTGGCTGCTGATGAACTCAGGTCTGTTCCCTTGGCTGCCCGCATTCGATCCGGACCTGGTGAAGCTTGCCATGGCGGCATCGGTTGAAGCGATCTTTCTGTCGACATTTATTTTGATGACTCAAAACCGCATGTCCGCCGTGGCGGACAAGCGTGCTGATCTTGACTTGCACATAGTTCTGCTCACCGAACATGAACTTACGCGACTGGCCGACCTGCTTATGCGCATCGCAGAACGGCTCGACATTCCTGCCGAAACGGAGCCAAGCCTCAACGAGACGCGCACAGACATATCGCCCGACGCCGTTCTTGACGAAATAGAGCGGCAGAGGGGCGATGATGCGGAAAAATGAATAACTACATGCCAGCCACTCCTTGGACGCCGCACGAACGTACGGATGAATGCATCCCTTATGTTGCGCTTGACTCGTCTGTTTGACGACTCTCGTCCGTTTCCTGACTTTTGATGAAGCTGATCTTGCCCTCCGGTTCCAGAACGGCCCAGGTCACATCGGAAATGGACGCTATGCCGGCCAACCGCATTTCAGTCTCGATTTCCGCTTTGGTCAGACGGTCGCGCCGGAAATTTTCTTTAAGCAGCTTTCCGTGACTGATGATGAGCCGGGGCTCGCCATCCAGCATATCCTCCACCCGCGGAAAAAGATAAGCCACCCAACTCAGGAGGAGACCCCAAAAGGCAAAGGTAACGATCGCCAGCGTGGCCCCCGTTACGCTGAAGTCATTTTGAGTGACCCCCTGTTGGATTAGATCACCCATGACGACAAGAACGACAAATTCGAAAGGCGTCATTTGACTAAGCTCGCGCTTGCCGAGCAAACGCAGCAGCAGATACAGCACCACGAACATTATTGAGGCGCGCAGCACGATGTCCATCAGGGTAGCACCCATATCTTGAGTGGCAGGGCCGCCAATGGGCGGTCACCGTCGGAGACAGCGATCTGTCCGCGTAACTCGCCAATCAGGGCTGGATTGATCTGACCATCCACCTTTACGAGCAGGCGATCCCCCGTCTTCATCGCCCCATAGATAAAGCGGAAAGCGCCATCTTTGAATTCTTCCTCGCTCGCTGCGGGAGCCATGAAATTGATGCTCACTTCGCGCCAGAGGGACGAGGAAACGGACAATACAGGTTCGACAATCGGCCTGCGTGCTTCAATGATGACCAGGGTTTCGAAGAATTCACCGTTACGGATAATCTCTGGCGTGCTCACTTTCAGCACGGCATCAGGCGTCGACACCTGCCTGGTCGGAACAGGGCCGCCTCCAAACAGGTTGAAAAGAGCCGCCAGCATGATGCCGCCAAGCAGAACTACGGATATGGGACTGGCGTAGCGCCGCCACCCCCGATCCGGTCGGATATCCTTGGCCTTCAGACCCGGAGGCGCGGTTGGCAGGCGGGGGGCCTCATCCATGCTCTGCTCCTCGATGTAGATCGGGCGCGTAACGGATGAAGCGACGCCCGGACTGCGCAGGAAGCCGCCGCCGATCACCGACCGGCGGCCGCTTTATCAAGCGTGCGCCACCACAGGCTCACCGAACTTGAGAGAGGCACCGCTTAATGAGCGGGTAACCGGCGTCGGCAGTCCTTTTGCTTCGAATTCCTTCTTCAACTCCTCCTTGCGGGTGCGCAGCTTTTCAGCGAGTGCGCCCATGTCGGCCTTCGTGGCGCGCGCCTGAGCAAACATGCCGCTGGAAGGCTTTTCTTCCTCGCGCACATGATGTTTGACCTCTTCGCTGAGCACCGTCATTTTGGCGTCGTAGAATTCAGCGCCGGGCTCGCTATTCATCAGCTCCGCAATCAGCATCTTGCAACCGTCATGTTCGACATGCGCTTCGTCGAGGACGTCGTCCTCAATCTTGCCCCGAAATGCTGGATAGAAAATCTCCTCCTCAATCATCGTGTGAATGATGAGTTCGGTGCAGATCTGCTTGCAAAGCTTTTCCTTGCGATCATCGCCCTTCGCCTTTTCGAACTGTTCGAACAGATCTTCCACCTCGCGATGGTCCTGTTTCAATAGGGCAATGGCATCAGGTTTCTTGGTTGGCATTGTCTCGTCCTCCGGTTTTATCTGCTCATCATAAAAGCCGGACCCCCGAGCTTCGTTCCCTCGGCTTGTTGCCTTCGAGCCCAGCCGATCGACCTGCAGGAGGCACTGGTGCTACGGCGAGTCTCCGCTATGAGAGAAACAGGAGGAAGACAGCCCATGCGGAAAACCCATATCCTGACATTATCTTGCGAGGACCGCCCGGGCCTTGTCGCCGACGTGGCTGGTTTTCTGGCCAGCAACGGCTGCAACATTCGTGATTCGCATCAGTTCAATGATATCGAGACGAACCTTTTCTTCATGCGCATCCTGTATGAGGTGATTGATCCCCATACGGACGTCGCGATGTTGAGGTCGCGGTTTCAGCCGCTTGCCGCATCGCGTGGCATGGATTGGAAAATGCGCGACACCGAGGAGCGCGAGCGAGTGCTTCTGATGGTGTCAAAGTTCGACCATTGCCTGGGTGACCTGCTCTACCGCGTCCGAATTGGCGAGTTAAAAATGGACATCGTCGCCATCGTGTCCAATCACCCGCGTGAGGCACTCAGCCTTGGGATGATCGACGGCATCCCTTATCATTATCTGCCGGTCGCCAAGGACAGCAAGCCGCAGCAGGAGGCACGTATCAAGGCGCTGGTTGAGGAAACCGGCGCGACGCTCATTGTGCTTGCCCGCTATATGCAGATTCTTTCGGACGATCTTGCCGCTTATTTGAGTGGCCGCTGCATCAACATTCACCATAGTTTCCTGCCGGGTTTCAAGGGCGCCAAGCCCTATCACCAGGCCCATGCGCGCGGCGTGAAAATGATCGGTGCGACCGCCCATTATGTCACTGCTGACCTCGACGAAGGGCCGATCATTCATCAGGATGTCGAACCGATCAGCCATGCGGACTCGCCCGAAGATCTGGTTCGCAAGGGCCGTGATATAGAACGCCGGGTGCTCGCTGCCGCCGTTCAATATCATGTCGAGGACCGCGTGCTCCTGAACGGAGCCAAGACGGTGGTGTTCAGGGATTGACGCCGGACGAGGATGTCTGTCCCGAGTTAATCCAATCCGAGCGCGTCAGATACCATCCTGCTCCGTGATCGCCTGCACCATGCGATCACGCAACGCTTCAAGCGGGATACTTTCGGTGGCTGCACGCATGTCAGCGGCGCGCAAGACTTGGGCCAGACAGGTTTGGCGCTGACCCAGCTCATCCAGAGCTTGCAGCGCAGCCAAATGCGCCTGCGCCAGATTGGGAT
Source organism: Rhizorhapis sp. (assembly GCA_036570425.1). Classification (GTDB taxonomy): domain Bacteria; phylum Pseudomonadota; class Alphaproteobacteria; order Sphingomonadales; family Sphingomonadaceae; genus Rhizorhapis. The sequence goes on from DATCYF010000021.1 coordinate 166,367, forward strand.
CAAGGCATAGCGTCAGCCCAAGCTGCTCCAGGCAATGGCGGGACGCCTCAAGCTCACCCGCGATCGCCTGCAGCACCGGCAGATTGTCGATGATGGCTGTAGCCGCCTCGAATATGTCCCCTACGTCCTTCATAGTCAGGCTGCCTTCGCAAGCTTGCCCGCAGCGCCGAGCGCGGCTGCGGCAAGGCCGTCGAGCGGAAGCTGCTGCTCCACTGCACCCTGGGCCACGGCGGCGGCAGGCGCTTCATAAACCATGCAGGTGGCATTATCCTGTGCAAAAGTCTTGCCCCCTGCCCCGCGCAGAGCCTTGAGGCCCGCAGCACCATCGCGGCCCATGCCCGTCAGGATCATGCCAACGCCGTTCGCGCCGGCAGTCTTGGCAATGGTGGCGAACAAAAGATCCGCCGAAGGACGAAAGCCCTGGACAGGATCGTTGCCCAGCAAGCGGATGGATGCATCCGGCCAGCGGTCAATAACCGCATGCTTTTCCGGATCAGCGACAACATAGACCGTGCCTTGCTCCAGCTTCAATCCGTCCGTGGCGACCACGACATTCGGTTTGATCTTTTCATTGAGCTTCGCCGTGAAGGGGTCGGCAAAACCCGCCTCCATCTGCTGAAGCACGATGGTGGGTGGACAGTTGGCAGGGAAGGAAACAAGCAGTTCGGAAACGGCTTCAACACCGCCAGTCGATGCGCTCATGGCGATCAGCTTGCCATTCCATTCGAAATGCATGTCGGACGTGGCATCTGCCATACCCGCCTTAATGCTCTTGGCCCGCACCTTGCCGCTGGCCGCTGCAATGACGAGCTTACCAAGCTTATCGACGATCTTGTCGAACTCGGCAGGCGTTGCCTGTTGAGGCTTGGGGAAACAGTCGACTGCGCCCAGTTCCAAGGCCTTGAAGGACGTCTGCGCGCCTTTCTGCGTCAGCGTCGAAAGCATCACCACTGGCATGGGCTTGCTCTCCATCAACTCTTCCAGAAACTCCAGACCGCTCTTGCCAGGCATTTCGACGTCCAGCGTCAGCACGTCGGGCTTCAACTCCGCGATCATGTCCCGTGCTTCATCAGCATTCGCGGCTGCACCCACTACGGAGATGCCGCTGGAACGCTCAAGCACGTCGGTAAAGAGCGCGCGCATGGTGATGGAATCATCGACGACCAGGACCCGTGTACCCATTTTTCTTCCCTTTGTGCTTTTCCGGCTGTGCTGCTTCGTTCGTAAGACTGCGCTTGTGCGTCAGGCCGCTTCGGCCATGACCACATGCCGCGTGTCCGCCGCCAGATTATCGAGCGACAGGACCATCACCATGCGATCCTCGACCGCGACCAGCCCTTTCAGGAAGGCCGACGCGCTATCGGTGCTGAGGCTTGGGGGGGCCTGCATGGCCTCGTCATCCACTGTCACAATATCATTGACTGCATCGACAATCAGGCCATGAAGCTGCTCATCGATCCGTACGACGATGATGACATGCCGTCCGGTCGGCTCGGTCAGACCCCAGCCCAGGCGAGCGGCCAGATCGATCACGGGCAGGACATTCCCGCGCAGGTTGATGACGCCGCGCACATAATCGGGAACGTGCGGCAGCAAAGTCGTAGGCGACCATGCCCGGATTTCCCGGATGGCCATGATATCGACGCCCAGAAACTGTTCGCCGATCTGGAAGGTGATGAGTTGGCTGGACATTTTGTGACCTTATTTCTTAAAAGTTAATGACATACGCGGCGGACTGCCGCAGCGAGCTTGGCGGGATCGAATGGCTTGACGATCCAGCCCGTAGCGCCCGCCGCACGCGCGCGAGCCTTTTTCTCTTCCGAACTTTCAGTCGACAGGACCAGGATCGGACGGTCGCGATGGCGCCCATCCGAACGCAGGGCGTCGATCAGGCCAAAGCCGTCCATGCGCGGCATGTTGATGTCAGTAATGATCATGTCGGGCGTATTGACCTTCAGCCAATCAAGGGCGGCGACGCCATCCTCCGCCTCGGCCACATCGTAGCCATGTTCGGTGAGCGCAATGCGCAGCAGCATCCGCATGCTGGGGCTGTCGTCCACCGTCAAAATCTTGGTTGCAACGGTCATGGGTGTCTCCACTGGTCAGAATAGTTCGACGTCGCCCACCGACGCCGCTGGGGTTGGAATCAGCCTGATTTCGGCTGGAATCTGGTCGGCCAGCACGCGGCAACGAGCTTGCCCCTTCACTGCGCGGAATTCCACGCGTCTGGCCGAATTGCCGCCCAGATTGCTGAAGGTCAGGGGAATCTTGTCGCGGACAAGAAAATCGACTGCAAAGCGCGCATTGGCCGATCCTATCTCCTGCATCCCCGCATGCATGTTCGCGCCGCCATAGAGATGGGCCTTCATACGGCTGCGCGCCGCACCGGCCTTCAGCATCTCGTTGATCAGCAACTCCATGGCGTAAGCGCCATAGCGCTCCGATTGCGCGCCAAAGGAGATATCCCCTTCCCGCGGTTCGGACAGAAGAAAATGGTTCATACCGCCAACGCCCGCCATCCCGTCAAACAGGCAGGCGGCCACGCAACTTCCCAGCACTGTGGTAAGGACTACATTGGGATCCGTCGTTACCTGGGTCGTCCCTTGCGTGACGGTGATGCGCCTTTCCTGCGGCGTCGTGGTGGCGCTGCTCATGCGTGGCATCTTTCGATGATCTTTCCGGCAAGGGCATGCAGGGGCAGCACATGGTTCGCTGCCCCTAATTCGACTGCCGCGCGAGGCATGCCGTAGACGACGCAGCTTTCCTTGTCCTGAGCGAAAGTATCAGCGCCCGCATTTCGCATTTCCAGAAGACCGCGCGCCCCGTCCATGCCCATGCCAGTCAAGATCGCGCCAACTGCCTTCCCGCCCACGATCCGGGCCACTGATCCGAAGAGTATGTCAACGCTCGGCTTGTGACCGGAAACGGGATCGGCCTCTACCAGACGGCAATAGGGACGCCGCGCCGAATGGATGGTGAGGTGACTGCCACCCGGTGCCAGATAGACGTGCCCTGTCTCAAGAAATTGGTCATGCTGGGCAAGCGCGACCTTCGCCGCGCAATGGCTGTCAAGCCGTGCCGCCAAGGCGGCCGCAAAGCTAGCGCCGATATGCTGAACGATCATTGTCGGGGGGCAGTTGGCGGGCCAGTGCTGCAAAAGCTGAATGAGCGCCTCCACGCCACCCGTGGAAGAGCCTATTGCAATGACATTGCCGTTCGGCCGGAATTCGGCATGAGACTGCGCAACCGGCTGACGCCGTTCCAGGCGGCGGATGCGGCTGCGCGCGGCATGGCGAACGATGTGCGCCAGTTCGTTGTCGTTGAATGGACCCTGCGGCTTGGCATAGCAATCAACCGCGCCGAGTTCGAGCGCGCGCATTGTGGTTTCCGCACCCTTGTGGGTGAGGCCGGACACGACCACTACCGGCGTGGGGCGCAGGGTCATGATCTTTTCCAGAAAGTCCAGGCCGCTCATGCCGGGCATTTCAATGTCCAGCGTGATGACATCGGGGTCCAGTTCCTTGATAAGCTGTCGACCCTCCATCGCATTGCTGGCTGCACCTACGACCTCGATATCCGGGTCTCGCGAAAGGCTGGCGCTTAGAAGGGCGCGCATGGTCGGGGAATCGTCAACGACGAGAGCGCGAACGGTCATGCGCCATGCTTTCTGTAGATGGTGGGACCAACCGGCTCGCACACCCGCGCTGCCGGTCCGACCAGCCGCTCGCTATGTCCGATATAAAGATAGCCGCCGGGCTGGAGCTTCGCGCACAGCCGATCCAGCAGCCTCTCTTTGGTTGGTTCATCGAAGTAGATCATGACATTCCGGCAGAAGATAACGTCGAACATGCCTTTTAACGGCCAATTGCCCAGGAGATTTAGCTGACGGAAGCGGACGAGATTGCGCACCGTATCGCACATGGCGACGTTAGCGCCGTTTTTGACTACCCAATTCTGCTTCAGCTTTACCGGCATCTCATCGGCGCTGCTTGCGGGGTATGTTGCCGCCCGGCCAGTTCCGATCACATGATCCGCGAGATCGCTCGCTAATATGGCGATGTCGCTTTCGGCAATACGCCGGGCATTGGCTTTATCTTCGCCCAGCAATGTCATCGTTAGCGAATAGACTTCTTCTCCGCTTGAACAGCCAGCCGACCACATGCGCACACGCCCGCCGGTCAGCGCCCGCCGGATCAAGGCCGGTCGCACATTCTGCGCAAAATGATCGAAATGGTGATTCTCGCGGAAGAATTTGGTGTGATTGGTGGTGAGCGCACCGATAGCGCGCCGCCGCTCGTCCGGGTCGCTGTTCAAAATAGCGATATAATCGGCAAAGGTCGTAACAGCCCGTTCGCGCAGATATTTGGTGAGGCGCGAATAGATGAGCATCGCCTTGCCTTCCGGCATGACAATGCCCGCCTCGGCATAGACCAGTTCCGACAGCGCGTGAAAATCGTCCTTGTTATAGACGAAGTCGTTCGCGCCATCGAAAGGGTTCTTGACGGGAGCAATGGCGTTCATGCCGCCTCTGCAAGGCGCGCCCGGCCCAGCTCTGAAGCAACAATCGTCTCGACATCAAGGATCAGGGCCACACGGCCGTCGCCCAATATCGTGGCCCCTGCAACGCCCGGTATCTGCTGGAAATTGGTTTCCAGGCTCTTGATCACGACCTGCCGCTGATCCTTGATGGCGTCGACCATCAGCACGGAATGGCCCGCCGTTTCGGACTCGACCACGATCAGCACGGCCTGAGCCGGATCTGTCTGCGCGCCTTCAATCCCCAGCTTGCCGCCGATATGCTGGACCGGAAGGAACTGGCCGCGAACGTTCAGCATGAACTTGCCGCCGCCCAGCCGACGCACTTCCTCCGGCCGCGGCCGGAGGCTTTCCACGATATGCGTCAGGGGAATGACGAGCGTCTGGTCCCCAACTGCCACGATCATGCCGTCGGCAATGGCAAGGGTCAGCGGCATGGCAAGCGTGAAGGTGCTGCCGTGGCCGGGGCGCGAATGGATGCTGATCCGGCCCCCCAACGCCTGAACATTCTGCCGCACCACGTCCATGCCGACGCCGCGTCCGGAGATGTTGGAGACAGCCTGCGCAGTGGAAAAGCCGGGCGCGAAGATCAGATTGTCGATCTCCTCATCCGAAAGCTGCGCATCAGGTGCGATAAGGCCCCGCTCAACTGCCTTGGCCAGGACGCGCTCCCGATTGATGCCCCGCCCATCATCCGATACGCAGATGAGAATACGGCCACCGCGATGCTCCGCGCTGAGGCGGACAACACCTTCGGCCTGCTTACCAGCAGCGATACGTTCATCGGGCGTTTCAAGGCCGTGATCGATGGCGTTGCGAATAAGGTGCGTCAGAGGCTCACCAATGCGTTCAACGACCGTCTTATCCAGTTCCGTGCCCTCGCCCTCGACATCCAGTCGCACCCGCTTGCCGGTTGCCGTTTCAAGCTCTCGCACGATACGTGGCACACGGCTGAAGACCGACCGGATCGGCTGGGCGCGGATCGACATGGCGCAATCCTGCAATTCGCGGGTCAGGTGGTCCAGATCGGCCACTTCGGGGATCTGCGCTACACCCTGAATGGAAAGCTGCTGTGCCAGCATCGCCTGAGTGATCACCAGTTCGCCGACCGTGTTCACCAGACGGTCCAGCTTTTCCAGATCGACGCGAATGGTCTGGCCTGCCTTCGCGGCAGCCTGCGTTCCGGATGCAGCAGGTGCGGCGGCTTCTTTCGGTTCCTGTTTCGCCACCGCCTGGATCGCCACGGGCTTTGCCTCTGGCTCAGGCTTCTTTTCAGCGACAGGCATTGGCGCTTTCAAAATGAATTCGGGAGCGGGCGTAGCCGCGATTTCTTCAAGCACTGGTTCGGCATCGACCTCTTCAATGCTGAGTTTGCATTCAGGGCCGATGAAATCAAAGATGTCGGCAATGTCGCTGCGTGGCACGCTGACTGGAAGCCGATATTGCCATTCCAGATAAGCCGACGCCGGATTGAAGGCATCAAGATCGGGAATCTCGTCCACATCGACATGAACGCAGCGCGCGCCCAGATCCACGAGTTCGCGCAACAGCAACAGCGGTTCACTGCCATTGGTGAGCGCGCCGGGCATTGGCCGGACGCTCACCAGCCATTCCTTTGCGACAGTCTCGCTGGTTATCTCGCCGCCGTTGGGCTGATCCAACGCACTGAGAAGGCCGTCAAGATCGAAGTCCAATCCTGTAATTTCAGGAAGCGCCAGTTCAGGCAGAGCAGGCTCTTCAGCCGTAACGGCCTCTTCAACATTGCTGGGGCTCGCGACGCTTTCGGCTATGTCTTCCAGCAGGCGGCTCATTTCAGCGTCATCGGGAGTGCCGCATTCGCCTTTGATCGCGCTGACATGGTCAGTCAGGAGGTCGAAGGCGCGAAACAGCGTCGCCAGCAGTTCTTCAGTCAGCGGCTTATCGCCGTCGCGCACCTGCGCCAGCACAGTTTCGAACTTATGCGTATATTGCTGGAGCGCGGTAAAGCCGAAGGCACCCGCTCCACCCTTGATAGAATGGACCGCGCGGAAAATGCTGTTGATTGCTTCGCTGTCTTCCGGGTTGGATTGGCAATCGATCAGCGCAATTTCGGCGCTGGCGAGCCCTTCGTCGCATTCCTGGAGGAAAATGAGCTGGATATCGTCCTGGTTCATGAGTGCATTCCCTCTCAAAGCGTCTGGGCGCTATGGCCGGAAAGATGATTCCGCAGACCCGATATGCGCACTGCGTTTTCGAAGGCCTCGCTGGCGTCCTGAATGACGAAGGCCAGGCCCCGGCGACTGGCGGTAAGCGCCGCGCTCAGCAAAAGCTGAACGCCGCATTGGCCGATCTGGCGAACATCACCAGCGGCGATCGTTACTCCAGGTCCGCCGCCAAGGGCGTCGGCGATTTCAGGCGCCAGTTCGATAGCTACCATACGGTCGAAGACCGCAGGAAGGTTGATGGTTTTCATGGTCTTATCCCCCCTGTTACGCTGCTTCAGGCGACCCGGCGCGTCCGTGCGGGCATGCGCACTTCGGGAACAGCCCCACCGCCAATGTTGAAGCCATTGACCAGCCGTGCGAGCTGATCCGCCTCCGAAGCAAGGCTTCGTGCGGCAGCCGTGCTTTGTTCAACCATGGCGGCATTTTGCTGCGTGCTGCGATCCATGTCGCCAACAGCGCTGTTCACTTGCTGCAGATTGGCGGCCTGACTTTCGGTGGTGGCCGAAATTTCAGTGACCAGGGAGCGCACTTCGCTGATCCGCATGACGATATGATCCAGCGTCTGGCCAGTCCGGCCAACCAGGTCGACCCCGCTCGTCACCTGACCGGAGCTTGTGCCGATCAGTTCCTTAATATCCTTGGCGGCGTCGGCGGAACGCTGGGCCAGTGCGCGGACCTCATTGGCGACCACAGCAAAGCCCTTGCCTGCATCTCCGGCACGCGCCGCTTCAACACCGGCGTTCAGCGCCAGCAGGTTCGTCTGGAACGCAATGCCATCAATGACGGTCACGATATTGGCGATCTCGGCTGAAGATTTCTCAATGCCGTCCATTGCGCCGATGGCCTGCTTCACTACCTCGCCGCCCCGAATCGCCTCCTTTTCAGCCTCCGCAACGGTATGGCTGACCTGCGCCGCACTTTGCGCGGTGTCGCGGACGGAAGCGGTGACGTCGTTCATGGCAGCGGAGGTCTGCTGAAGTGCGGCGGCCTGCTGCTCGGTGCGGCGCGCCAGATCGTCGGCGGCGGAGCTGATCTCGCTGGAACCCGTATGGGTGCTTTCCGCGCTATTGGCGACAGCGCCCAATATGGAGCGCATCTGCGCCGCCATGGCGTTGAAGTCGTCGCTCAATTTGCTGTAACCTTCAGGCAGATCATCCATCGAAACAGAAAAATCACCCGCCGCCATGCGCGACATGGCCTCTCCCAATTTCTGCACGACCGCATCACGACTGGCCTGTTCGGCTGCGAAATAGGACGATATGGCGATATCCGCGTCCAGCAACGCCGTCTTTACCAATGTGGTGACGATCTTTGCCAGCCGCCCTCCACTGAGTCGCGCTATCACGGCGCCACTCATAACCTTGCTGATCAGTTGCTCCAGCATGAGCGCATAACCACCAATGTACCAGCTTGGCTCAAGACCAGCACGGGCATGGACCTGACCCACTGCCTCGGCGGCCTGGAAATAGCGCTCATTGGGCGGGCCGGAAAACAGTTGCGTCCAATGTGCCGTCTGCTTGGCAGCAACCCGGTCCATCGCCTGCCTGGAACTGAACAGCTTGCTCGTTTCTGGCGTGGCTGCGACCTTGGCGTAGAAATTCTTCAACGCGCCTTCGCAATGGCTCTGGATCGCTTTCTGGATTGCGGGATAGACCGCGTAATTGTCGGCATTCAAGCCGTAAAAGGAAACGCGCCGGGAAAGATTATCCTGGTCATTGCTCTTGGAGTGCATGTGCGATCGGGTCCTTGTTATCGTTGGCCGTGAGAACGGTTCAGCACCGGGTTTCTTGAATGAGGAGAAGGAGCACGCTTCGCAGGGTGCTCCCCATGCAGTCAGAATTCTGTCCAGTCGTCGTCGGCCGGTTCGGCTTTCAGGGCTGTATTGCCATGGGAGACCGGCAGCGCCTTCACCGCTGGCTTACGCGTTGCCTTGGGAACGGCAACCATTGGTCGCGGCGTTGCGACCGGGCGACGTTTCGCGTTTTCGGTCCGGCTTATATTGAAACGGCTGACCAGCTTCAGGAGTTGGCTCGCTTCCGAAGCAAGGCTGCGCGCGGCGGCCGTGCTCTGCTCCACCATGGCGGCATTTTGCTGGGTGCGGCTGTCCATGTCGCCGATCGCGCCGTTCACTTGCTGCAGGTTGCTGGCCTGCGCTTCTGTCGAAGCCGAGATTTCCGTGATGAGGCCGCGCACTTCGTCCACTTTCGCGACGATGCGGTCCAGCATTTGGCCAGTCTGTCCAACCAGATGCACGCCGCTTTCCACTTGCTCTGAGCTGGTCGTGATCAGTTGCTTGATGTCACGCGCCGCATCAGCCGAACGCTGCGCCAGAGCGCGAACTTCATTGGCGACCACTGCGAAGCCCTTGCCTGCGTCACCTGCCCGCGCCGCTTCCACGCCTGCGTTCAGCGCCAGCAGGTTGGTCTGGAACGCGATGCCATCAATGACATTGATGATCTGTGCGATCTCCTGGGCCGATTTCTCGATCTGGTCCATTGCAGCCACAGCGCGGGCGACCGTCTGACCCCCATCAGCAGCCTCCCGATGCGCCTCATTGACAACCGTGTTAGCGCTGCCCGCCCGCTGCGCGGTTGAGCGTACGCCGGATGTTACCTCACTGGTCGCCGCTGCCGTTTCCTCCAGCGCTGCGGCCTGCTGTTCCGTGCGGCGCGACAGATCTTCAGCAGCGGAACTGATTTCGTTGGAGCCCGTGTTGATGCTGTCGGCCGATTCCGCAACCGAAAGCATGATCTGGCGCAATTGCGCTACCGCTTCGTTATAATCGGTGCGCAGCTTTTCAAAAGCCGGTGGGAACGGCGTTTCAATCCGGTAATCGATCTGCCCCTGCGCCATCCGCTGCAGGCCATCGCCCAGAGCAGCTACAATGGCTTGTTGAGCCTTTTCCCGCGAAGCTCCCTGATCCTGGTTTACTGCTGCATCCCGGAACGTCACCATCGCCCGACAAAGCCGGCCGACGCAATCTTCATAATGCGTGCGGCTGATCTCAATGCCTGTGTTCCCGGCAGCCAGCGCTTCCATGTCGATCACAGTGGCAACATAAGGATCAGATATGGTCCGGCGGAAAAACCAAGCGGCCGGTATGCAGACAAGAACAGCGCCGATGGAAAAGGTCCATGCCCAGGCCAGCATGCCTTCATGAACTGCCTTCGCGGCGGCCAAGTCCTGAGCTGCCAATGCTTCGCCCAACTGATGATCCGCGAGGTAAACAGCAAGTCCGCCGCCGATCAACAAAGCGCAAAAAAATCCAAACGCAGTCGCCAGCTTCTGGCGGATCGGTGCCTTTTCGACGAACCACTTTATCATTAGCCTACCCCCTATATGCCGAACCGGGCCTGCGGCGCGGCGGTGCAAATCTGAAAACTACTGGTTAAGACGCCGTTAACGGGCGATCGCGTTTTCGAATTCGCGACAGATCAAAGATCGGTCAGGCGGCCTATTGCTTTAGGGCGAGTGCAAACTTTTATGACAGGAAGCCGAACAACGCGGAAAACGGCGCCTATTGGCTATTCGAATCTGTCGGGGGCATAAGGTTCGGCATCGATGTGGCGCACTGAAGCGTGGCGCGGTTCGCCTGTGAGCAGCGACGCCCCCAGCTTCGCGGCCGCAAGCGCGGTCTGAATGCCAAAACCGCCTTGCCCCGCGAACCAGAAAAATCCACGCGCCAGAGGATCAAAGCCATAAACGGGCAGGCGGTCAGGCGCAAAGCTGCGCAAGCCCGCCCATTTGCGCTCGACCGCTTCCACATTCCAATCGACCACCTGCTGGAAACGTGCGATCGCCTCCGCCACCGCCCATTCCTCGGGTGCGGCATCACCCGGCGGGGCGGGCGCCTCGTCGTGAGGTGTGAGCCATAGACGCCCAGTGCCCTCCACCTTGAAATAGAAATGTTCTTCGATGTCGATGATGAGTGGCAGGTCCCTCGGAGGCGCTGGATCGGTGCGCAATTGCACCACCGTCCGGCGCAACGGCTGTATCCCGATGGGCGCTACGCCGCAGGCGCGCGCGACTTCGTCGGCCCAAGCGCCTGCTGCGTTGACCAGGACCTGCGCAAGGACTGGCCCCGCAGTTGTTTCAATCCGCCAACCTGCACCCTCGCGCCGTGCCGACAGCAATTTGCGCGCGTTGGCGATTTTCGCTCCTGCCTTCGTTGCTGCGCGCAGGCAAGCGGCGTGCAGGGCCGCAACGTCTATGTCCATGGTGCTGGGTTCAGCCAGCCCGCGCGTCCAGCCAGGACGTAGGCCGCCGATGCGCTGCTCCAGCGCCATTCTGTCAAGCGGAGTCAATGCAACGGTGGAACCTGCGAACTTTTCCGTAAACGCCATAAAGGCAGCCGCGCTATCTTCCCGGCCGATATGAATCGCGCCTCGTTCATGCAGGAAAGGCGTTTCGGAAAAAGCCGGATCGGGGGTGCGCATCAATGAACCGGAAGCAGTCGTCAGCGGCTGAATGGCAGGGCCGCCGTAGCTTTCAGCCCAGAACGCAACTGATCGGCCAGTCGCGTGATAGCCGGGCTGGCTTTCCATTTCGAGCAAGAGCACGGACGCATTCCGAGCGATTTCCGCTGCAAGGCTGGCCCCTGCCATGCCAGCGCCCGCGATCACCACATCGAAATTCTTCATAGCGCGGGCGCCACTTCGTTTAGGAAGGCATCGATCCGCGCTAGCGCGTCCAGGCGCACATCGTCCGCCTCCCGCAGAATTTCATGCGCCGCGTTTGGCCCATAGCTGTGCAGGCGGCATTCCGGAAGGCGATCCGCGGCACGGCGAATTGCCCGTATGTCGACCAAACCGTCCTCTTCGGCAGCCAGCATCATCAGCGGCAAAGCAATCTTTTCCAATGATCCGGGAGCGTCCAGCATAGCCAATGATTTATAGGCTGCATCCATCCATTGCCAGCTTGGCGGCCCAAGTTTCAGTCCAGGCACATGGTCCTTCCAGAATATCTCGTCCTGATAGCGTTCGAGCGAGTGAGTCAGCAATGCTTGGCGAAGCGATGGCGAGACACCTGGCTTTTCCTCATTGTTCCACGCCATTCGCGCGGGATCGCCAAGCACGCACATCAACCGGGAAATTCGCGCGCACCATGCAGCAGGAAGGGGGCCGCTGTTCATCCCCAACATGGGTGCGATCAGCACAGCGGCATCGGGACTCATCGCCTTCTCGGCAAGGGCGCGCAACAACAGATGGCCGCCCATGCTGTGTCCGATCACGACATGCGGCCCGGCATGCTCGCTCGCCCATTCGCGGTAAAAAGCGGCCAGATCGGCAACCCAAACCGCAAAATCGCTGGCATGGCCGACAAGGGGATTGTCCGACAGCCTGCCCGATCCACCCTGCCCACGCCAATCGAAACTGGTCACATGCCACCCTGCCTCATGAAAATGGGCAATGGCTTCCAGATATTTCTCGAAAATATCGCCCCGACCCGTCAGGAACAGCATCGCCCCGCGCGCAGTACTGCCGGAGGCAGGCCAGTCGAAACGACGAATTCGCCAGCCGTCAGGGGCGGCCCAATTGCTGATCTGGCTGTCTTGCGGATAGGACCTGCGATCAGCCGAAATGATAGTCATCAGTCATGGTTTACGGTTTGGTAAGGTAAAAGGTCTAGAGCCTTCCTCCCATGGACAGGCAGTTTTTTATTCTGGCCCTTGCAGCCGCGCTTTCAGTCCTGCTGGTTATTGCCGCTGCGACTGACATTCGGAGCCGGATCATATCCAACCGGCTTAACATTGCCATCGCAGCGCTGGCGCCTCTGTTCTGGCTCGCAAATGGGCTGGCGCCCTGGCCCGACATGCTGCTTCAGATCATATTCGCCTGCATCATCTTCGGCTTGTTCACGATGATATTCGCCACGGGCATGATGGGGGGCGGCGACGTCAAGTTGTTGGGCGCGCTGGCGCTCTGGCTCCCCTGGCAACCCATGATGATGCTGTTGCTCATCATGTCGGTTCTGGGCGGTGTGGTAACTGTGATCACGGTCCTCCATCACAAGATCGGCCGCCGCATCGGCCGTCCGGAAATCCCCTATGGCGTCGCGATAGCGTTGGCCGGACTGTGGGTCGTTGGCGAACGATATTTTAACCACTTTGCGTAATACTGAACACCAGAAACACATCGGCCCGTCGTCAGGAGGCGAATTTCGTCATGGATGGAAAGAAGATTGCACTGCTGGCGGGAGCGCTGATCATAGCGATCGCTACAGCGTTCATGGCGCGCAGCATGTTCGCCAGCTCCGGCGCTCCCCAGGCGACAGCGGCGAATATGCAGCCGCAACTGGACGGCCCTCAGGTGCTGGTCGCAACGCGCGCCCTGCCCGTCGGCACGATCATTGGGCCTGACAGCTTCCGTTTTCAGCCCTGGCCCAAGGAACTGGTCGAACAGGCCTATTTCCTGAAGGGCGAAACCGATCCCGCTTCATTGGCCGGCACTGTCGTTCGCAACACCATCACGGCCGGGCAGCCCATCACCCAGGGTTCTTTGGTCAAGCCCGGAGATCGCGGTTTCCTGGCAGCGGCGCTTGGCCCTGGCATGCGCGCCATCACTGTGCCGGTATCCGCGCAAAGTTCGGTTGCCGGGTTTGTCTTTCCTGGCGACCGAGTCGATCTCGTCCTGACACAGGAAGTCGCGGGCGGCGGCGACGGAGAGCCGTTGAAAGTATCTGAAACCATCATGCGCAACCTGCGCGTACTCGCCACTGACCAGCGAACCGATCCGGTCGGGGAGGACGGCAAGCGAGAGGTCATGACCTATTCCAACGTCACGCTGGAAGTCACGCCCAAGATCGCGGAAAAGATCGCAGTCGCGCAGACCATCGGAACGCTTTCGCTCTCTCTACGCTCCATCGCCGACAACAGGAGCGAACTGGAGCAAGCCATCGCCGCAGGCGACGTCACGATACCTGACGATCCGGCCGAAGAGAAAAAGATGCTTCTCGCCATCGCCAGCCAACCCGTCGACACGCGCTCCACCTTTGCCACTGGCGCTGACGTATCCCGGTTCCAGCGCAGCACTGTCCCGGCCAAGCCGCAGGACAACGATAACGCAGTTCAATCCACAGCAGGCGTACCGGGCGGAGCCACTGTCGTCGCCGGTCCCGTCGTCCGCGTTGCGCGCGGCACCGCAGTTACCGCGGTTCCGGTCGGAGGTAAGTGAAAATGAACGTCACCAGGAAACACCGCCGCTATGCCGGGACCGCGCTTGCCGCCGCATTGACGCTGGCGGTAACTTTCGGCGCCCCGGAACGGCTTGACGCCGCTTCAGTAAGGACCAGCGCGAATCAGGATGCGCTGGTGATGTCGGTCGGCGGCAGCCGCGTGGTCAATCTCCCGGCGGCAATGTCCGATGTAGTCATCGCCAATCCGGAAGTGGTGGACGTGCATGTCCGCTCAAACACGCAGCTTTACATTATCGCCAAGGCGCCGGGTGAAACCAATTTGTTCGCCACGAGCAAAACCGGCAAGATCCTTTATTCGGGCACAATCCGGGTCGGCAACAATCTGTCCAGCGTGGATCAGATGCTGAACCTTGCCATGCCCGAAGCCGATATTCAGGTCAGCACCATGAATGGGCTGGTGCTCCTGACCGGCACCGTCAAGGCTCCCGAAGACGCGGCGGAAGCCGAACGGCTGGTGCAAGCCTTTGTCGGCAAAGACACGCAAGTCGTGAGCCGCCTGCGCACGGCAACGCCGTTGCAGGTCAATTTGCAGGTCAAGATTTCGGAAGTCAGTCGCAATCTGTTGCACAAGATCGGCACGAACTTCACGAGCATCGACAGAAGCGGCGGCAAGGTGCTTGGAAGCATCGGCTCGGGCAATCGCGACTTCGCATCCTTTGACGTGGACAAGAACCTCTGGACTTTCAACAATCCGGCTGATGGCAGCACAACGCTCGGCGGCGTCGCACGCATATTGGGCATGGATGTCGCTGGAGCGCTCGATCTTGCTGAAACGACTGGCCTCGCCACCACATTGGCCCAGCCCAATCTGACCTCCTTGTCGGGTGAAACCGCCAGCTTCCTGGCGGGTGGCGAATATCCCTATTCAGTATCGAACGGACTTCAAGGGAACACGATCGAGTTCAAGCAATATGGCGTGCAGCTTGCCTTCACGCCCACCGTTCTGTCCGACGGCCGCATATCGATGCGTGTCCGCCCGACCGTGTCGGAACTCGACTTTTCCCTCAACTCCGATGTTCCTGCACTCAGGAGCCGGTCAGCGGAAACCACGGTTGAGCTGGGTTCGGGGCAGAGCTTCATGATCGCGGGCCTGCTGAGCAACAGCACCTCCAACAACATCAACAAGGTGCCGGGCCTGGGGAATATTCCCATTCTGGGCAGCCTCTTCAAATCGCGCCAATTCCAGCGAAATGAGAGCGAGTTGGTGATCGTGGTCACACCTTATCTGGTGAAGCCGGTAAACGCACAATCCATCCGCCTGCCGACCGACGGCTTCCGTAACGCAACCGAAGCGCAAGGTCTGCTGATGCAGCAGGAAAGCGATGGGGTAAGCGGTGCCAGAAGGCCTGAACCGACGGTGGCTCCCGCCGCGCCTGCCGGGCCGCAGATCGGTTCGGCGACTTCTTCAGCCACCGTTGGTGAGCGGCGCAAGCAGACCGCCAATGCGCATGACGCCAAGCCCGGCTTCAGTTTCTGATGGGAAGGACGCCTTTCATGTCACAGTCTTTCAAAATGCGCGCTGCCCTGCCTTTGCTGGCTGCCCTCGCCCTTCCCCTTGGCGCATGTCAGACCGGCGCGGAAAACCGCAGCATGGACTCTGTCCATCAGCCGGTCGTCAGCCGCACCGACTATGTGTTTGACGTCCGGCCCAACGCCAGCGGCGAACTGTCCTCTGGCGAGATGGAACGGCTGGATGGCTGGTTCTCCTCCATCGGACTTGCCTATGGTGACCGGGTATCGATCGACAATCCTGATAGCTATGCCAATGCAGGTGTTCGGGATGATGTCGCGCGATTGCTGGGCAATTATGGGATGCTACTGAGCGACGTCGCACCCGTGACTGCGGGCAGCGTCCCCGGCGGAACGGTTCGCATCGTCGTCAGCCGCTCTGTGGCCAGCGTGCCAGGCTGTCCTGATTGGCGCGACACGCAGGAAGCGGACCTGAACGGCGGCACGTCGAGCAATTATGGTTGTGCGGTCAACAGCAATCTGGCGGCTATGGTGGCCAATCCGCAGGACCTGGTGCTGGGTCAGCCCGGCGCGGTCAGCCGGGCGCCCACCGAAGCGACAAAAGCCATCAAGACTTATCAGGACAAAGCCAATACTGGCGCTGGCGGCCTGAAAGACCTCACGGCGGAAGGAACGAACTGATGAACGCGCCCTGGAGACCGGCCGGAGCCGCACTGCGCGATCCGTTCAATGCTTTCGTATGCGATGACAGCAGTTTCGATCTTGTCCGCAGTATCTGCGTAGAGATGGGGTGGCCCCCTGAAAAAGTACACAAAGGCGGGCTGCGCAATGCTGTTCAGTCTCTCTCAGTGGCCGCCAGCCCCAATATCCTCTTCGTAGATATATCGGAATCGGGCGATCCGCTGAACGATATCAATGGTCTCGCTGAAGTGTGCGAACCTGGAACCGTGGTCATTGCAGCCGGGCAGGTCAATGATGTGCGTCTTTATCGCGACCTCATTTCCAGCGGGCTGCAGGATTATTTGCTGAAGCCCTTCGGCGCAGACCAGCTTCGCGAAGTTTTCACGCAGGCACAGGCTGTATTCAATGCGCCGAAGATCCTGGACCCATCCGCAGAGCGCCCGCACCTTACCACCGCCGTCATTGGCACGCGCGGCGGCGTAGGAGCATCGACGTTGGCAACATCGCTCGCTTGGCTTATGAGCGCCAAAGGTGGACGATTGACCGCGCTTCTTGACCTCGACGTGCATTTCGGCACCGGGGCGCTTGCCATGGATCTTGAACCCGGCCGGGGCCTGACCGACGCCATTGAGAATCCCAGCCGCATCGACGGGCTTTTCATTGAACGCGCCATGGTCAAGGCGAGCGAGAAGCTGGCTATATTATCCGCCGAGGCACCGATCAGCCAGCCCATGATGACGGATGGCGCCGCCTTCTATCAGCTTCAGGAGGAATTCCGGAGCGCGTTCGAATGCAGTGTTCTCGACCTGCCGCGCCACATGCTGATTCAGCATCCGCATCTCATCAATGAGGTCAATGCGACTGTCGTTGTCACTGAACTGACGCTGGCGGCGGCCCGCGACTCTATTCGCATCCTGTCCTGGTTGCGTTCCAATGCGCCGGGAAGCCAGGTCTTCGTCGTTGCCAATCGCGTTCACCCGAACGCACTGGAAATAAGCCGCAAGGATTTCGAACAATCCATCGAACACAAGATCGATGTTCTTATCCCCGCCGACCCCAAGCTCGCCGCGCAGGCCGCAAAGCTCGGCAAGACGTTGGCGGAAGTCGCCAAAGGCAACCGGATCGGTCATGCGCTGGAAAACATGATGCAGCTCGCGATGGGAGCCGGCGAGGAATCCGTGGAAGGCAACATCGCAGGCAGGAACGGGAAATCGCTTCTGAGCAAGGTCACCGATCTTAAATCATTGATCTCGGCAAAAAAGACCAAGGCCTGACTGGCTGAGAGCGGGAATGGCGTTCCGGCCATAGGATAAATAGATGACGAATGTGCAATTCATCCTGTTGATAGCTGCGCTCACGAGCATGTTCGCCCTGCTCTTCTTCGCCTTTTCCGGCCCATCGGCGGAAAAGGCGCAGGCGCGCCGCCTCGCCCTCGTCCGTGGCCGGCATAGCCAGTCCGCAAATGCGCTGGTCGAAGCGCAGATGCGGAGAGCGATTTCGAACATGCCGAACACCAGCGGCGTGCTGACATCGCTCATCCCCAATCCTGAAAACCTGTACAAGCGGATCAGGATGACCGGCAAGCAGTGGACACTGCGCCAGTATGCAGGCGCCAGCGCGGCGCTGGTCGTGATTGTCACGCTATTCCTGCTGCTCCGTGGCTTTTCACCTCTGCTGGCAATACTCCTTGGCCTCTTCGTTGGCCTTGGCCTGCCGCACAAGGTTATCGGATTTCTGATCAACAAGCGTATCACCAGGTTCACCGTGAATTTTCCCGACGCACTGGAGTTGCTTGTGCGTGGTCTGCGATCGGGCCTCCCGATTTCCGAAACGTTGGGCGTCGTCGCCAGTGAAATTCCCGGTCCCGTGGGCGAGGAATTCAAACTCATTACCGAGCGCATCAAGATCGGCCGAACGATGGACGCAGCGCTTCAGGAAACAGCCGACCGGCTCGGCACGCCTGAATTTCAGTTCTTCGTCATCACGCTCACTATCCAGCGGGAAACCGGCGGCAATCTTGCCGAAACACTGTCGAATCTGGCGGACGTGCTGCGCAAGCGCGCCCAGATGAAACTGAAAATCAAGGCCATGTCATCGGAGTCCAAAGCGTCGGCCTATATTATCGGCGCGCTGCCGTTCATCGTTTTCGGGCTCATATGCTACATCAACTATGGCTACATGGCGCCCTTCTTCACCGGCGATCCGATGGGTCTGTTTGGCCTTGGCCTGATGCAGCTCGTGGGCATTGGCGGGCTTTGCTGGATGAGCATCGGCGCCTTCATCATGGCCCAGATGATCAACTTCGAAATCTGACGGGGGAATATTCAAGTGAACCCACCTCCCGGAACTACGCTCTTCGGCCTTACCGGCACTGACATCGGTACGCTGCTGGCGGCGCTGGCGACCTTTGCCGTTCTCTTCGCGCTTTATACGGTGTCAACCGTTCGTGACCCCATGGCCCGACGCGTCAAGTCGCTCAACGAACGGCGCGAGCAGTTGAAGGCGGGCATCACAGCCTCTACGACCCGGCGGCGCGCAAAGCTGGTCAAGAAAAACCAGACGACGGATGGCATGCGCTCCTTCCTGCAAAGCCTGAAGGTGCTTCAGGACGATCAGGTGAAGGACGCGCAGGCCAAGCTGGCGCAGGCGGGTATCCGTTCGAAAGATTGGGCCGTCGCCATCATCTTTGGCCGCCTGGTCCTTCCCATTCTGCTGGGCGGCAGTGCGGTGCTGCTCATTTATGGCATCGATTTTTTTCCGGACTGGAGCAGTTTCAAGAAATTCGGCGCATTCGCGGTCATTCTGATCCTCAGCTACAAGGCGCCCGATCTTTTTATAGACAACAAGGTGTCGAAACGGTCCGCCGCAATCCGCAAGGGGCTTCCCGATGCGCTTGATTTGCTGGTCATCTGCGCTGAAGCAGGCCTCACTGTTGACGCCGCCTTCAACCGTGTGGCGAAGGAATTGGGCAAAGCCTATCCTGAATTGGGCGATGAATTCGCACTGACGGCGATCGAACTGAGCTTCCTCACCGAACGGCGGCAGGCGTTTGAAAATCTTGCGAACCGCGTAAAACTGGATGCGCTAAAGGGCGTTGTCACGACCATGATCCAGACCGAAAAATATGGTACGCCGCTTGCTTCGGCCCTGCGCGTCCTGTCGGCTGAATTTCGCAATGAGCGCATGATGCGCGCGGAAGAAAAGGCCGCGCGCCTTCCCGCCATCATGACCGTGCCCCTGATTCTTTTCATTCTGCCGGTGTTGTTCGTGGTCATCCTGGGTCCGGCAGCCTGCTCGATTTCCGAGGCCTTTTCATAAGGCATAAAGAAGGCTTCGTGCGGCTGCTCAATAGGCCGACAAGCGGCGCCAGAGCGATGGAGACGCTGGCGCCCATGCGCCCGTCATCTCCTATTTTTTCAACACGCGCCCGGCAACTGCATCCAGCCTGGCAACTGCGGCAGGATCGCGTTCCGCCGGTGCGGTGATCAGTGCTTCATCAAGACAGGTGTCGATGGGAGAAGGCGTCCGCCTCTTCGGCAAGCGCGCCGCGAATTCCAGCACCAACCGTTGCGCCCTGTCCGCGTTGTTATGCAGAACCTTCAGCACATCGGCAATTTCCACTCCCGCCTCTTCTTGCCGCCAGCAATCATAATCCGTTACCATGGCAACGAGCGCGTAAGGCAGTTCGGCCTCCCGCGCCAGCTTGGCCTCAGGCATGGCGGTCATGCCGATGATGTCGCAGCCCCAATTCCGGTAGAGTTGGCTTTCCGCCCGCGTGGAAAATTGCGGTCCTTCCATCGCCAGATATGTGCCCCCCTCCATCACGTCTGCCCCGGCAGTGCGAGCAGCATCGGCGGCAAGCGCGGACAGGCGCGGACATACCGAATCAGCCATGCTGACATGCGCCACTATGCCATCGCCAAAAAAGCTCTTCTCACGCGCGAAGGTGCGATCGATAAACTGGTCGGCGATAACGAAGCGGCCGGGCGGCATATCCTCCCGCAGCGATCCGACAGCGGAAATGGAGAGGATGTCAGTGCATCCGGCGCGCTTAAGCGCATCAATATTCGCTCGGGCATTGAGGTTTGTCGGCGATAACCGGTGTCCGCGTCCATGGCGCGGTAAAAAGACGAATTTCACGTCACCGATATAGCCTATCAACAGGTCATCCGATGGCGCCCCCCAAGGCGTATCGACCGATATCCACTGCGCATCGGCGATGCCATCGATCTGATATAGCCCCGATCCTCCAATAATGCCGATGGCCCATTCATTCATGACTGTCCCTTTCTTGCCGGACCCTGGTTAATGCGCTGGGTCGTGCATCCATGCCAGTCACCGCAGCCGGACCTTTACGGCTATGGCTTTACTTCCAACAGGAAGCATTTCTCGCCCGCAGGATGGAATGCGAATGGAGATGGATTCAAGAGCGGTCCGGTTTCAGCGCGCCGTTCCGCACGAAAATTGGCGCAAAGGCGATAGCTGCTCTGGCTCAGCACCTCATAAGCATAAGGCGCACCCGTCTCCGGATCCGTGGGCAACATTCTATGGCTATATCGGCTCAAGGCTTCGAACGATTCCGGCAGAACCTTGTGTTCGCGCTGATAGCTCAAGATCATTTCGTCGATCTGTTGCAGATTGTCCTGGCGGATTTCATCGCTACGCTGCTGCCGCTCCTGCCAGGGTGGGTCGACAAGGACGACAGCCGCGACGACCGCCGCAATCCCGATAGCGGCCACGAGTCCGACCATGACAATGCGCACATTCATATCTGTTCTCTTGCAGGGGCTTCGTCACCGCGCATTTCGGCGAGATATCTCCAGAAGATGAGCGCACTGATGCCTGCAATGGCCAAGGCCTTGAGGAACACGCGAGAGGTCAACTCGCCCTTCAAAAAGATGTAGAGGAGAAAGCCAAGATCGGAGAGAAAGATGATCGCGGTGGCATAAAGCGTAAGATACGTAAGCCAGCGCCGAACGCCTGAGCGGCCGTGGTCGGGGTTGGCCGATCGAAGCCTGCTCACCTTTCTGTCCATGATAATATAGACGGGTAGAAAGATAATCAGCATCGCAGCGCCCCAGCGAAGATTTTCTTCCACCTGCATGGATTCATATTGACGCTGGACCGGATCCGGAAAGCCGATGTTGATGAACTGGTAGAGCAGCGTGCCCAACGAAATCGCGCTCATGTAAAGCGCCGTGAAAAGCAGGAGATAAAGAAAGGAATCGCGCGCGGACGGCTGAGACGTTGGCCGGGGAACGGGGATAGCAAATTCAACATCTGCGAACGCCGCAAGCGCTGTTTGGATTTCCCCTGTTTGCCAACCTGCGCGATGAAGAGCCTCCGAAATACGCGCCTTGCTTTCACCGGCCGCGAGAGCGGCTTCAACGAAGTCGGAAAGCCGATCTTTTCTCATCCGCATGATCTCCCTTGATAGGATGAGCGGTTATTCCGCTTTGTTCTTCAGCGCTCATACAGCCGAAATGTTTCGCAAGGCCAATTATTTTGGCCCTGAATGCGGCTGAATACAGGAACGGAGATTTCAGAGGCGGCAAAAGGAAGATGCGCAAGAGAATTCACGATTCCGCCACCTTGCAAAGAGAACGCCGTTACTCGCCCAATATATGCTTGACCGCCGCCATGGCATGCAGGGATGTACCATCATAGATGGGCAGCACGTTGGCGCGCACGTCAACGATCATTTCCAGTTCCGTGCAGGCCAGTACCGCCGCCTGAACATGCGCTTGCGCAAGAGTGGTGAGATAGGTTTTCATGGTCCGTTCGGACATGCGCGTCGCCTTGCCCCGGGCCAGTTCTTCATAAATGATCCGGTCTATCTCATTTGCCCGCTCCAGATCGGGAGGGACCAGCGAGATGCCGTGCGCCACCAGCCGCTGGCGGTAAAAACGCTCGGTCATGACGTTGCGTGTACCGATCAGGGCGGCGTTCTTGATACCGTCCGCCCGCATCCGCTCCCCGACCGCATCGGCAATGTGGAGAACGGGAATGGCGACCGCCGCCACGATCTGCTCATACACCTTATGCATACTATTGGCGCAGATGACGAGCGCCGTCGCGCCCGCCATCTCCAGCCGTTGAGCAGCGCCGATCAATATGTCTGCCGTGCGCGCCCATTCCTCGTCCGTATTACTTTGGGCGACCGCAGCGAAATCGAGGCTTTCCATCAGCATCGGGGCGCTGTGCAGCCCCCCGAGCCGATCATGAATCGCCCCATTGATGATTTGATAATAGCGGACGGTGGACGTCCAACTCATGCCACCAATGAGGCCGATTTTCTGCATGGAAACCTGTTCAGTCAAGATTTTTGACGATCTCCTCTACCATCTTCTTGGCGTCGGCAAGAAGCATCATCGTATTGTCCATATAGAAGACATCGTTGTCCACACCGGCATAACCCACACCGCCCATTGAACGCTTCACGAACAGCACGGTCTTGGCCTTGCTGACATCCAGGATGGGCATACCGTAAATGGGCGAAGTCTTGTCGGTCTTGGCCGCCGGATTGGTCACGTCGTTCGCGCCAATGACGAAGGCCACATCGGTCTGGGAGAATTCGCTATTGATGTCTTCCAGCTCGAATACTTCATCATAAGGCACGCTCGCTTCGGCCAGCAGCACGTTCATATGGCCAGGCATGCGGCCCGCAACCGGGTGGATCGCATATTTGACCTTGACGCCATGCTCCTTCAGCAGGTCGCCCATTTCCCGAAGCGCGTGCTGCGCCTGGGCCACGGCCATGCCGTAGCCGGGCACGATGATAACCTGTTCGGCCTGCTGCATGAGAAACGCTGCATCTTCAGCCGAGCCGCGCTTCCACGGCCGGTCTGTGGCTGCAGCGCCGCCGCCAGCGCCGCCGCTTTCAGCACCGAAGCCGCCGGCAATGACACTGATGAAGCTACGGTTCATTGCCCTGCACATGATGTAGGACAGGATAGCGCCCGAAGAGCCCACCAGCGCGCCCGTGATGATCATGGCGCTGTTGCCCAGCGTAAAGCCCATCGCTGCGGCGGCCCAGCCTGAATAGCTGTTAAGCATCGATACCACCACAGGCATATCCGCCCCACCGATCGGAATGATAAGCAGGAACCCGATCACAAAGCTCAATCCCGTGATGGTCCAGAACACCCAGGGGCTCTGGTCCGTCAGGAAATAGACGATCAGGCCCAGAATGGCCACGAGCGTACCAAGATTGATGACATGCCGCGCGGGCAACATGATTGGCGCACCCGACATATTACCGTTCAGCTTCAGGAAGGCGATGACCGAACCGGAAAAGGTGATGGCGCCAATAGCCACGCCAAGGCCCATTTCAATCCGGCTGACCAGATGGATAACTCCGTCAGGCCCTGCGATGCCAAAAGCCTGCGGGCTGAGAAAGGCACCCGCAGCGACCAACACCGCAGCGAGGCCGACCAGACTGTGAAAAGCGGCGACAAGCTGCGGCATCGCCGTCATCGCGATCTTACGTGCGATGATGAAACCGATAATGCCGCCAATGACAATAGCGCCGATGATTTCGACCAAGCTCGCAATGTCGTGCGTGATGAGAGTGGTTGCGACCGCAATGGTCATGCCCGCCATGCCGAAGCGGTTGCCCCGACGGCTGGACGCAGGGCTGGAAAGCCCACGCAACGCCAGAATGAAAAATACCCCCGCAATCAGATAAGCGAGTGCAACCCAGGCTGGAACGCCAGCGACTTCATGCATGATCAGCGTTCCTTTTTCTTATACATGGCAAGCATGCGTTCGGTCACGGCGAAGCCGCCGAAAATATTCACCGAAGCAAGGACGACGGCCACAAGGCCGAGCCATTTGGCCGTCTCACTGCTGGCTTCGGCGCTGGCAATCAGCGCCCCAACGATGATGACCGAAGAAATCGCGTTCGTGACCGCCATCAGCGGTGTGTGCAACGCCGGCGTTACCGACCAGACCACATAATAGCCGACGCAACACGCCAGCACGAAAATTGACAGGATGGAGATAAAATCCATGATTGTTGCCCTCCGTTCGTCCCGCCAAGTCACGGGACGAGGTGACCGGACGCCGCGCACCCCAGCACGGCCATCCGGTATTTTTTTCTAACTTGCTAGCAAACGCTCGCTTACGACCTTCCCGCCCTGCGTCAGGCGGATACCCTGCACAATCTCGTCATCGTCAGGCAGCACCGGCGCGTTCGTTTCCTTGTCCCAGAAAGCGGAAAGAAAGTTGAACAGATTACGTGAGAAAAGAGCCGATGTATCCGCGGCAAGGCGGCTCGGCACATTGTTGTGGCCCACGATCTTGACACCATGCTTGACGACGATTTCACCGGCAACGGCGCCTTCCACATTGCCGCCCTGCTCAACGGCAAGATCGACAATAACGCTGCCTGGCCTCATCGTCGCGATCTGCGCATCGCTGATGAGGCGCGGCGCAGGCCGTCCCGGTATCAGCGCCGTGGTGATGACGATATCCTGCTTGGCGATATGCGACGATATGAGGGCAGCCTGCGCGGCCTTGTATTCGTCGGACATCTCAGTCGCGTAACCGCCCGTGCCCTCGCCCTCAATGCCCTTCACATCCTCAACGAAGATGGCTTTCGCGCCGAGGGACTCAATCTGTTCCTTCGTCGCAGAGCGAACGTCGGTCGCAGACACCTGCGCGCCAAGACGCCGGGCAGTCGCAATCGCCTGAAGCCCCGCAACGCCTACGCCCATGATAAAGGCGCGCGCGGCCGAAACCGTACCGGCCGCCGTCATCATCATCGGAAACGCCCGACCATATTCCGCCGCTGCATCAAGCACAGCCTTGTAACCGGAAAGGTTCGACTGCGATGACAATATGTCCATGGACTGGGCGCGCGTGATGCGCGGCATGAACTCCATCGCCAAAGCCTGTAATCCGGCTGCGGCATAAGTTTCCACCCGCGCCCGTTCACCGAAGGGATTAAGGCTAGCGACCAGCAATGCACCCGGCCTGAAGCCCGACAAGCTGTCCACCGATGGTCCTTGGACGCCAAGAATGATGTCGGCGTCCTTCAGCACATCGGCCCGGCTACCCACCGTCGCCCCTGCTGCGGCATAATCCGCATCCGCAATCGAAGCTGATTCGCCCGCGCCTTGCTCAACCGCAAGGGTCGCACCAAGACCGATGAACTTCTTGACCGTTTCAGGCGTGGCGGAAACCCGCTGCTCATCTGCGGCCTGCTCTTTCAATACTGCAATTTTCATTGGATTTGCATCGATTCAAGCGATCAGGACGATGACGAGAGCAGTCACGGCAACGGTAATGATCGTGCTCCATTTCAATAAGGCGACAAAGCCTTCATATGTACGCGTCGCTTCCTTCAGATCGCCATTCGACACCATTATATATTTCCTTCCCTGTCCAGAAAATCGCGGCCTGTTTAATCACATGTGCCCAGCCCCTCAAGCCCATGCTCGGCAAAGAATCGCGATTAGAATTAATTAGGTCTTTACTCGCGTCCTTTATGTCAGGATCCCTATCGGAATGAAGGGTTTACTCATGGCGCATAACGGCACGCCCCTGCTGATGCTGATCGACGATGAGCCAGCTCAGCGCCGATTGATCGCCGCTCTGGCTGCGCGGGCGGGCTGGCGGACCATTTTCGCCAACGATGGTGAAACTGCGATCGCCATGCTCGGCACACAAGATGGAATGCGCCTCGATGCCATATTGCTGGATCATTGGATTCCCGATTTCGATACAAGCAGGCTGATCACCGACATCAGGGAACGCCGCCCCGGCCTTCCAATCCTCATTTTGACGGCGCACAACAATGTGGCCGTAGCTGTGGAGGCCATGCGGGCGGGAGCCACCGATTTCCTGTCGAAACCGATTGCTCCGGACCGGCTGCTCGCGGCTCTGCATTCCGCCGTTTCCACTTCGTCCGATACAGGCGAACTACGCCCCCTGACGGAGAAGATGCCCGCTCCTCTCGCCTTTGAGGAGATCGTAGGCTCGGCCCCGCAGTTTCGCGCCGCGCTCGCCATCGCCGCCAAGGCCGCCCGCGCTCGCATTCCGATATTGATCGAAGGCGAAAGCGGCGTCGGCAAGGAAGTCATTGCGCAGGCCATTCATGCGGCCTCGCCCCGTTTCAAGCAGCGCATGGTTACCGTGAATTGCGGCGCGATCCCTGCCAATCTCGTCGAATCCGAACTGTTCGGCCATGAACGCGGGGCATTCACTGGCGCATTCGAGCGTCAGGTCGGCCGGTTCATTGACGCCGATGGGGGCACAATTTTTCTGGACGAAATCGGTGAATTGCCGATGGATGCGCAGGTGAAGTTGCTCCGCGTTATAGAAAATGGCGAAGCCCAGCCGATCGGCGCACGCATGCCTTTGCAGATCGACGTGCGCGTCATCGCCGCCACAAACCGCAAGCTGCAGGAAGAAGTTGAGGCCGGCCGGTTTCGTGAGGATCTTTATTATCGCCTCAATGTCGTACAGCTTACCATTCCACCCCTGCGCCAACGCAACGGCGACATCCCGGCATTAAGCCGCCATCTTCTCGCCCGAATCGCGACCCAGCCCGGCTTGCGCAGCCTTGGAATTACGGCCGAGGCATTGAACCTCCTGATGGCGCATCCCTGGCCGGGCAATGTCCGCCAGCTTCAGAACGCCCTTTTTCGCGCTGCTGTATTGTGCGAGGGCGACGCTCTCACGCCTGCGGATTTCCCGCAAATCGCGGCGCAGACAGGTCCGATGCGCAAAGACGAGACGCCCAATGCGCAATTTTCGGACGAAGGCATTGGAATCATGCTTTATCAGGCCGACGGCAACATTCGCGCGCTCGCGGACATAGAGGCGGACGTCATCCGCCTCGCCATCGGCCACTATCGCGGCCGCATGACCGAAGTGGCGCGCCGCCTGGGAATCGGCCGGTCGACGCTCTACCGCAAGCTTGCGGAACTGGGGATAGACAGCAGCGCAGCCTGATATCCGGCAGCAATTCTGCTGATGTTCGGCCATCTGTTCTTCGCGCTCGGCCTGCTGACCTCGCGAAATTCCTCACGCACAAACGCCGCGCTCCCTGATTCAGTCTAGGCGAACGCGGCCGCCTCGGCTAAGGGCGTGCGCATGTCCGAGAGCGCATCCACCATCACTTCGCAGGTCGTTGCCGACCATGGTCTCAATGAAGAAGAATATGCCCGCATATTGAAGGCGCTGGGTCGCGAGCCCAACCTGACGGAGCTTGGCATTTTCTCGGTCATGTGGTCGGAGCATTGCAGCTATAAAAGCTCGCGCATTCACCTGAAGAAACTGCCCACCACTGGCCCCCAGGTAATTTGCGGTCCCGGCGAGAATGCGGGCGTGGTAGATATCGGCGATGGGCAGGCCGCCATCTTCAAGATGGAGAGTCACAACCACCCTTCCTACATAGAACCTTACCAGGGCGCAGCCACTGGTGTCGGCGGCATATTGCGTGACGTCTTCACCATGGGCGCGCGGCCCATCGCCAACCTGAATGCTCTCCGATTTGGACGGCCCGATCATCCAAAGATGCGGCACCTTATCTCCGGCGTGGTGAGCGGCATTGGCGGCTATGGCAATTGCGTTGGCGTGCCTACCGTAGGTGGTGAGGTCAATTTCCACCCGGCCTATGACGGCAACATTCTGGTCAACGCAATGACCGTTGGCGTTGCGGATGCGGACAAGATTTTCTATTCAGCGGCCAGCGGCGTAGGCAATCCTATTGTCTATGTGGGCTCAAAAACTGGCCGCGACGGCATTCATGGCGCGACCATGGCCAGCACGGATTTTGCCGAGGACAGCGAAGAAAAGCGCCCCACTGTTCAGGTGGGCGATCCTTTTACTGAAAAGCTTCTGATCGAGGCTTGCCTGGAGCTCATGGCATCTGACGCCATTGTCGCCATTCAGGACATGGGCGCGGCTGGTCTTACCAGTTCATCGGTGGAAATGGCCTCCAAGGGCGGCGTTGGCATTCGGCTCGACATGGACAAGGTGCCTCAGCGAGAAGCCGGCATGACGGCCTATGAAATGATGCTCTCCGAAAGTCAGGAGCGCATGCTGATGGTCCTGAAGCCGGGACGGGAAGCCATGGCGGAGGCGATCTTCCATAAATGGGAACTGGACTTCGCGGTGATCGGTGAAGTCACTGACACTGGCCGCATGGTCCTTGACCATCAGGGCGAGACGGTCTGCGACATTCCGCTGGCTCCTCTGGCTGACGATGCGCCCTGCTACGACCGGCCCCATATCGCGACGCCAAAGCGGGAAACACTGAAAGACGTTCCCGAAAATACTGATATCGCGACCGACCTGCTGAAGCTTATGGGTTCGCCCGATATCGCGAGCCGTCGCTGGATATGGGAACAGTATGACCACATGGTCGGGGCTAACACCATCCAGCGCCCCGGTGGCGATGCTGCGGTCGTACGGGTGCATGGTACGAGCAAGGGTATCGCGATCAGCACCGATTGCACGCCGCGCTATTGCTATGCCGACCCTTACGAGGGCGGCAAGCAGGCGATTGCCGAATGCTGGCGCAATATCACAGCTGTGGGCGCGATGCCCCTGGCGACGACGGACTGCATGAATTTCGGCAACCCGCAGCGGCCTGAGATCATGGGGCAGTTCGTCGGCTGCATCGAAGGTATGGCCGAAGCCTGCAAGGTGCTCGACTTCCCTATCGTGAGCGGCAATGTGTCCCTCTATAACGAGACGAAAAACGAGGATGGCACTGGCAGCGCGATCCTGCCCACACCTGCTATTGGCGGCATTGGCCTGCTTCAGGACATCGAAACGTCAGCAACGATCGCGTTCAAGGATGAAGGCGAAGCTATCTTCGTCATTGGCCAGGCTACGGACGGCTCGCTGGGTCATCATCTCGGCCAATCTCTCTGGCTGCGAGAATTGCATGGCCGTGAAGACGGTCCTCCCCCACCTGTTGATCTCGCCAGGGAAAAGGCGAATGGCGACCTCGTCCGCCGTCTTATTGCGGAAGGGAAGGTGACGGCGGTTCACGACGTTTCCGACGGCGGCCTGCTCATCGCAGTTGCCGAAATGGCGCTCGCAGGGAACATTGGCGCGACACTGGAAGGAGTCACTGACGCCTTCACCGCCTTTGGCGAGGATCAGGCGCGCTATATCGTCACCAGCCATAATCCGGAAGCGATTGAAGCGGCAGGCATTCCTGTCACGCGCATCGGGACTACCGGCGGTGATGCGCTGCATATGCAGGCACAGCAGGTGACGCTTTCCGATCTTCGGACCGCGCATGAGGGATTTTTCCCGGCATTGATGGACGTCTGATACAGCGTCGCTATCGCGGCGCTGAGCCTATCAGTTCGGCATGGAAAAGCCCGCCGCTATGGCGGCGTCCAGATCATCGGGCGTATCCACATCCAATGATAGCCCGAGCCGCCGGACGATGGCTGCTCGCCTACCCGACGTCGTCCGATGCAGAGCAAGGCTATTTTCGCCGAAAGCGAATTCAAACGGCGCCGCAGCCATTAGCGCAATGGCGTTGGTGCCGCTGCCATGACGATCAGGCGCCAGCGCGCATCCACCTCCTGCCGCCTGGATCAAGGCCTCGATCTCCTCCGGCACCAACAAAGGGAGATCGCCATGTATAAAAATCATGGATTGCGCTGGCTCCCTGGTGCGAAAAGCCGTGAGTTCCTCGTTAAGACCGCGCCCCTGATCCTGGGCCCAGGCAAACCGTCCATCAGCTACAGGTGTAGGCGACAGAATGACAATCCGGCCGATGGACGGGCTCTCGTGCAGGCATTCAAGAACATGCGCGGCCATATGGTCGCTGAGTGTTGCACGCACCTGATCTGACAGGCGGGATGCAAGCCGCGATTTGCGTTCGGGGCCTTGCTTCATGGGGACAACGGCCGTCCAACTCATGTGCGGGCCATACTGCGCGCTAAGTTCAGTGCCGCATCAGCGACACGCATCTTGTCGTCCAGTGTGCTCATGAGCGTGTCAGTGCGTCCAACGTGAAACGCACCTGACGGAGGCGCGTCCGTAGTATCGATCAGCAAACCATCGATCACGCCGTGGTAATGAGCTGCAATGGCGGCATTATCGACTGGCACGCCCAGCTCGGCCATCAGCTTCGCCGTTGGGCCTTTCACTGCCTTGCCACCAACAATGGGCGAGACCGCGATAACGGGCGCGTCGATCTCCTCCAAAGCTCTGCGGATGGGCGCCACTGATAATATGGGATCAATGCTGAGATAAGGATTGGAAGGAGCGATCAGGACCGTCTCCGCACCCAAAATCGCATCAATGACGCCTGGAGCAGGGTCCGCATCCACCGCCCCGCGAAAATCTATGCGGTCGACCCGGGGGGCGCATTGCCGTTCAACAAAATAGCGCTGGAATTCAAGCTCTCCCTCGTCGGTCGAAAGGCACGTCGCCACCGACTGATCGGTCATCGGCAGGATAGTCGCGTCGATGTTCCAGGCCGCTGCAAAGGCCCGCGTGATGTCGGTCAGTGTTTGCCCCCGCGCCATGGCCAAGGTACGCAAAACATGCAGGGCCATGTCCCCATCACCAAGGGCGAACCAGTCCTCTCCACCCAGCGACCGCAGCGCATCCATGAAGTTCCAGCTTTCGCCTTCCCGGCCCCAGCCCTGCGCCCTGTTGGCCTTGCCTGACAGTGTATAAAGGAGCGTGTCGATATCAGGCGAGATATGCAGACCCAAATGCCGAAAATCATCGCCCGTATTCACGATAGCGGTAATTTCCCGCGCAGGCATGACCTGAAGCAGTCCAAGCACCAGCTTGGCCCCGCCGACCCCTCCCGTCAGGACAGTTACGCGACCGCTCATTGAAACAGATCCTCGTCCAGAGACCGGACGAGCACTGATGCTGGCGACGATGTATCAGGGAGAGGATAGCCACGCACCAACACGGCGGGAATACTTTCCGCCCCCTCACCCGCCGCCAGCCCGGCGGCTGTCGCGATCATATCGGCCAGAGCAATCTGGGTGACTTCCAATTTTCGCCCATCCCGATCCAACTCGCCCCGGCGATCTATCAGCGAAGGCAGTCCGCTCGCGCCGATACCGACGCTTACGACGCCATAGCGCCACGGACGACCAAAGCTGTCGGAAATGACTACGGCAGGCGTAATTCCGGTCCGCTCGCCCAGATATAGGGAAATGCGCCGGGCGGATGCGTCGGGGTCGCGCGGTAGCAGCAGCGCCCTGTCTTCCCCGCCGGGGCCGATATTGGAACGATCGATGCCGGCATTCGCCATCACCAGCCCCAGCCGGTGCCGGGTGATCAGAACATTGGGAACAGCACGCAGCACCGCAGTGGATTCCGAGAGAACCAGTTCTACAAGGCGCGGGTCCTTGTACGTAATAGCCGCGAGGCGTTCCGCTTCCTGGCTTGGCTTCACGTGCGAGAGAGTGACAAAGCGGCCCTCCGCCTTCGACACGATCTTCTGCGTGACCACTAAAATGTCGCCTGCCTCCAGACCAATTCCTGTACCAGTCAGCGCTTCGGCAAGGATTTCTGGCAAATCATCGCCCGGCGCGACCTCTCTAATGCCAGTAAGGGGGAGGATTTTGATCATATCTGCTCAATCTGCGGGTTGGATGCGTTTCCCTGTGATGGTAATGCACGCCCCGTCAACTTTATACGTTCGGATCAGGAAAATGAATGCGGCTGTAGACGCAGCCTGTACCGCGCCACGGTCTCGGCAAACCCGTCTTACACATCCGTCATTACAGCGTGGCCGCGAGTGCTTCAGGCATTGCTCTATAAAGAGTGGTACGCTGGCGCACCGGGCGGCCTATGCTCTGTCCAAGCTCTACCATCTGCTCGGGACCGAAGAGTTGTCCGTGGACACCCCCCGCAGCACGAGTGATGGATTCATCCATCAGCACCCCGCCAAGATCATTGGCGCCCGCGCCAAGAATTGCAGCAGCGCCATCAGCACCCATTTTCACCCAGGACACCTGAATATTGGGGATGACCGGGTGCAGTACGATCCGTGCAGTGGCATGCATCAACACTGCCTCGCGATAAGTCGGCCCCGAACGCGCATTGCCCTTGCGCCAGATGGGCGCTTCCATATGAACGAAAGGCAACGGCACGAATTCGGTGAAGCCGCCGGTTTCTTCCTGCAATGCACGAATACGCAGCAGATGCCGGGCCCAGTGGCGGTATTGATCGACATGGCCGAACATGATCGTCGACGTCGTGCGCAGGCCGACACCATGGGCGCAACGCATCACTTCAATCCATTCATCCGCCGTGACCTTATCGGGGCACAGAATAGCGCGCACTTCCGGATCAAGCACTTCGGCGGCTGTGCCGGGCAGCGTCGAAAGACCTTCGGCTTTCAACCGACCGAGGAAATCCTCCAGCGGCAAGCCGAGAGTCTGCGCTCCATGCGTGACTTCCAGTGGCGAAAAAGCATGGATATGAATGTCCGGCGCGCCCGACCGCACGGCGCGCAATATATCGAGATAGGTATTGCCGTCATAGGCCGGGTGAATGCCGCCCTGAAGGCATACCTCAGTCGCGCCGCGTTCCACCGCTTCAGCCGCGCGGCGACCGATTTCCTCAAAATCCAGACGATAGGCCGGACCGCGCATGTCACGTGTGCTGCCCTTGGAAAAGGCGCAGAAGCCGCATCTGTAAAGGCAGATGTTGGTATAATTGATGTTACGATTGACGACATAGGTGATTGTGTCGCCGACAACTTCCTGACGGAGTCGATCGGCCAGTGACGCAACGGCAGCAACGTCATCGCCATCAGCGCTGAACATTGCAACGATATCGCTTTCGGTGAAGCGTTCGTTCGCTTCCGCTTTCTTCAGCACGTCACCCAGAACGTCAGAAGCAGGCACGTCAGCGCCCAAACCGATGAGTGGAACAGGATCGCCATGACCAGCGAACCAGTCATCGCTTCGCGGCAGTCCCCGGCCGTCAATGGAACGGCGCACGCGCGTGGCAAGCCCTGCATCGACCCAGGTCTCAACATCACGTGCATGGGAGGGTCCGATTGCGAGCCGCTGGGACAGCATTCGTCCTGCCACGTGCGTCGCATCAGCAAGCATCTCCAGATGGGGCCAGGGCGCTTCCGGATTGACATGATCCGGCGTCACTGGTGACACGCCGCCCCAATCATTGACGCCAGCATGCAGCAAAGCCTCCAAATCCTCGCGCCTGTGCAGGTTGGGCGGCGCCTGTATGGTCATCTCCGCGCCGAGTATCAGCCTGGCAGCGGCGATGGTCCAAAGATGTTCCTCCAGCGGCGGCTCGGGATGGTCCGCCATCCTGGTGTCAGGCTTGGCCCGGAAATTCTGGATAATCACTTCCTGGATATGACCATAGCGGCGATGCAGATCGCGGATCGCCACCAGCGCCTCGATCCTTTCCTGTCGCGTCTCTCCAATGCCAATCAGCAAGCCGGTCGTGAACGGCACCTTTGCCCGGCCCGCTTCCTCAATGGCGGCGAGGCGAGCGGCAGGTCGTTTATCGGGCGATCCGAAATGAGGTCCTCCGCGTTCGCACAGCCGTTCAGAAGCACTTTCCAGCATGATGCCCATGGAGGCGGCATAGGGCCGAAGCGCAGCATAATCTTCCGCGCCCATCAGGCCTGGATTGAGGTGAGGTAAAAGCCCTGTCTCCTCCAGCACGGCACGCGCCATATCGCCAAGATACGACAATGTGCTGTCATGTCCACTTTGCGTCAGTGCATCGCGAGCGGCGGCATAGCGCGCTTCTGGCCGATCGCCGAGCGTAAAAAGCGCCTCCCGGCATCCAGCCCTTTCTCCGGCCCGCGCGATCTCCAGCACCTCTTCGCGGCTCAGATAGGCTTTGCCCACATCGGAAGGCGTCGTCGCGAAAGTGCAATAGTGACATACGTCACGGCACAATTTTGTGAGCGGAATGAAGACTTTGCGCGAATAGGTAACTAACCGCCCGTGCGCTGACAAAGTCAAATGCTGGCTGGCTGCTATCAAGCTGTTAAGCGGCCGATGCTGCAACAGCGCCCAAATTTCCTCTGGGGGCAAAGCGCTCAGGCGATTTAGCTCATCTGTCACATCGCGTCCCTGGCGGCCGCGAGGCTCTTGATTGTATCGAGCGGGGCTGCATGGCCCGGCAGCGCTGCGATGAAAGTCGAAACGCCCAACTTCTCCAGCTTGCGCAGCATATCGGTGACGGATTCCACGGGACCTGCGGTCGTATCGAAATCGGCCAGATATTCTGTGAGCCCCAGCTCGTCCATCAGTGCGACATTCTTGCCACCAACCACCACATGCTCCGTGGGATCATAGCGCTTGTGCAATTCCTCGATCTTGCCGCGAAATTGCGTCGGCACCGTCGCCAGCACTTCGGGCGTGCGGAGCGCCATGCCATTGACAACGATAAATGCCTTCAGGTCGTCTATCGCTTGCGCCCGCGTCTCACGAATGGAGGCGAAGGAGACCGCCCAGATATCAATCTTGGCCGGATCGCGGCCGGCCTCACGCGCTGCCGCATGTACTGCGGCAATCCGCTGTTCCAGCGTATCGATGTGCCGATCACCCGTGAAAAGAATTACACCATCCGCCTGCTCGCCTGCGAGCGCCAGCGCCTTGGGCCCGAACGCGGAATAATAGAGCGGAATGGGTTTTGGAAAGCGCAGTTCCTTCACGTGGCTGCCGTTCCATTCGATCTCCTGCCCCGCGAACAATGCTTTCAGGGCCGCAAATTCAGCCCGGATTTCATTCTGCGTTGCAGGGGGCCGGCCAATAGCCATGACAGTGCTGCCCCCGGTCGCCAAGCCAAGAGCGACACGGCCACCGGAAAGATCATCGATCGAACACAGAGCATTTGCGGTGACGAGAGGATGGCGCAGAAACGGAGAAGTGACGAGCGGCGCGATAGTCGCGGTGGGCGCATCGAGCGCCGCCAGAGTCATCGATACATAGAGTTCATGCCAGCCCGCCGGGGAATCACCGATCGTCACAAGGTCATAGCCCAGATCGGAAGCCAGCTTCACCTCTTCGCGAAAGGATTGGAGGCTGGGACCCCACATGCTGCAAATACCAAGTTTCATGCTTTCACTCCCACTCCTCGCGCCATGCATCGCGCGATATTCTGTCTTTGTTTGCTCTACGCGGCGTTTAGGACAGGCATAGAAAAAGCCCACCCATCAATCGATAGGGTGGGCTTTTCCTTGAAATACGGGAACGAATGGCAGGACGCATCAACATCCCGCCAAGGCATTCATCAGAAGTTGTACCGAGCCTTCACACCCCAGGTGCGCGGTTCGCCCAGATAGCCCGAACTGATCGGGAAGCTCTGAAGGAATACGCTGGAACCCGACAGATATTGCCTGTCGAACAGGTTCTTCACGAAAGCACCAACATTCAGCCCCGTGCCGGCAATGCCGTTCCAGGAAAGCTGCGCGTTGACCAACTCGTAACCCGGCAGCTTCTCGCCATTCTGGCCGCCGAAATCGTCCGTGAGGAAGAGATCGCCGTCGAGCACCAGATCGCCATCCGCCGGATGGAAAGGCAGCGTCCAGCTAACCGAGGCCGTACCCGAGAAGCTTGGCGTATACTTGTTGATGTTGGATCTATCAAACACCACACCAGTGGGCAGGGACGAAGGCAGCGAAACGCTGTCGATCTCAACCTTCGTGTACGCTCCATTGAACGACGCGGTGAAGTTACGGGTCGGGCTCACGCTCGCCTGGAATTCGACACCATAAATCGACTGGTCGGAGATGTTCGCACCAAAGGCCGTGTTGGCTGGCGTATCAGGAGCCGCCTGAGGCACTACACCTGTCACGTTAAGGAACTGCAGCGCGTTCTTATACTTGGAGTAGAACGCCGAGACGTTAAACAGCCCCCGCGCCTCGCCAGCCCGGAAGGACAGCTTCGAGCCGATTTCCACGTCCGTTACGGTTTCCTTGCCGGTTTTCTGGAACGGCCTCAGATCAGGACACACGCCGCCGCCAAAAACACAGGCCGGATCCAAGCCGCCCGTGGTGTACCGCGTTTCGAACAACGGAGTGTTCACGCTGGCAGCGCGATTTCCGCGACGCGATACGACATAGAGCAGCCAGTCAGGATTGACTTTGTAGTCAAAGCCGATGGTCCAGCTAGGCGCGTCGCTCTTGTTGCTCACGGTCCCGATACCATCGATGGCATCTGTTCCGGCTACATCACGGCATTCATCCTCTGACACATAGCCGGTGAGGCTGACCGCGCCACCGCAGGCGCTAACCTTATCCCAGCTCCAGCGCATGCCGGCGTTGAAAGTCAGGCGATCGGTGACGTCATAGCCGATCTGCGCGAACACTGCCTTGTTCTCGTTGGTGACATGCGACGTCACCGGAGCGGCAGGGGTGCCGCCAACGGAGAAAGCGGTGAACTGAGTCCCGCTCGGACCGTAGGACTGGTCCTTGTTATAATAGAGACCCGCAATAAAGTTGAAGTCGCCGAAATCACCGATCAAGTGAAGTTCGTCACTTAAATATTCGCGACGCCGGTCTTCCTGCGCATTGAACAGCGTAAACGGCAGGCCGCCAAAAGCGGTAAGAGGCCCGACCGCGCCCGTGTTGATGAGCTGGCTGGTGAAGTTCTTCCGGTAACCAAAGATGTTACGGACGGTGAGGTCGCCGAAGGACAATGACGTGGTGTTAATGACCGAACGGCTGGTGCGCTTCGCATAACCGCCATTGATGCCGCCGTCGAAGGAGCCATAAGGGCGCTCCCTCTGCTGCGCCACATAATCTGCGATCTGCGCGTCGGTCTCAGCAAAACCGGGTTCACCAAAAGCCGCGGCGATAGGGAAATTCTGACGCATCAGATACAAGCCAAGGGCCCTTTCGCGCGCTTTCGAATATTCCACCACGGTAACGTTGCGGATCCAGTCGGTCGGTTCGAGCAGCAGGCTGACGCGTGCATTGTCTTCATGGATGTCGCTGAAGCCCGGGCCGTCATCCAGAGCGGGGTTGCGGGGGTCCTGGCGCCGAATCTGGCCAGCAACGCGCAGCGCGACCTTACCGTCGACGATCGGCACATTGACTGCGCCTTCCAGTTCGCGCCGGTCATAGCGGCCATAGATGCCCTGGACATAGCCGCCGAAATTGTAGGTCGGCTCCTGTGACGCGATAACAACCGCGCCGCCCAAAGTGTTCTTGCCGAACAGGGTTCCTTGTGGTCCTTTCAGGACCTGAATGCTCGCCACGTCATAGGTGGGCACGTTCGTGCCTACGGAAGGAATCGCGACGTTGTCCACATAAACGACCACGCCTGGCGTGCCGCTACCGATCGGCAAGTTACCAATGCCGCGAAGAGTGACCGCGATATTGTCCTTGCCACCTTCAGGAGCGAAGGTGAAGCCCGGTGTGATGGATGTCAGATCGGCAGCCGTCGAAATATTGCTGCGTTGCAGCGCTTCGCTGGAGAATGCGGTTACGGAAACCGGCACATCCTGAAGCCGTTCCTCACGACGGCGGGCCGTTACGACGATTTCGCCGCTGTCGACGGCCATTTCCTCTTCGGCCGCGGCTGGCGCAGGCGCTACGTCCTGAGCCATCACTGGCACCGTTGTCAGCAGGGAAACGCCTGCGAAAAGAGCTGATTTATAATAACGCAACATTCTAACTTCCTCTCTCATGCCACGAATATCGCAGCACAATTGTACCCCCCGACAGCACGAACAGCGGCGCTGGCGGATTTGTCGTGACGGGTGAGCAAATGCCCCTATGTGCTCTCTGAACACCTGCCGCCTCCGACGGAGGCCTTTCGAAGGAGGCAGTCATATCTCCACCCATCAATAGATAGGGTGCCGCGGTTTTGGGCCAGCTATGGCTTTGATGTCACAGCATCATTCTTCCGGTCCGAAAACACGAGCCAACGGCCGATCCATGCAACTCCGACTGGCTCGATCGGGGGAAATCAGCCCTTAATGAAGAATGCCAAGCTGCCGTGCCCGGATAACAGCCTGCGGACGCCGGCGAACGCCCAGCTTGT
Source organism: Rhizorhapis sp. (assembly GCA_036570425.1). Classification (GTDB taxonomy): domain Bacteria; phylum Pseudomonadota; class Alphaproteobacteria; order Sphingomonadales; family Sphingomonadaceae; genus Rhizorhapis. The sequence continues at coordinate 204,438 of DATCYF010000021.1, forward strand.
CATAAATCTGCTGCATGTACCATTTTACCGTACCCTCGGTCAGACCCAGCCTGTCTCCTATCTCCCGATTGCGGAGGCCGCCGCTGACCATCGAGAGAATGTCGACCTCCCGCCTCGCAAGGCGGCTCCCAAGGCCATATTCGCCATCATCTTCGGTTTCCATGACCAGGCCATGCCGCATCAGTGAGGCCAGCCTTGAAACAAAGGCGTGAGCGGCGGAATCCATCGAAGGGCCGCCCGCGCAGATTTCATTTATGAGCGAAGCGATGACTTCCCCCTCATCGATGAACACGCGGGTCCAGCCCGCTGGTTGAGCCATTTCCACCGCAGCCCGGACGGCCTTGCGCGCTTCGAACCGATTACCCTGAAGAACCGAGATTTCCGCCAACAGCAATTCGAATGTCACGGCCGAGCGAACTGCGCCGCTATGTTTGACGAATTCCAGCCAGCGCTTGGCAACTTTGCGGGCACGCACCAGGCGATGACGCTGCATTTCCAGTCGGAGCCATGCAATCGCGACGCTTTCGTTACGCCGGGTTGGGCGCAATGTCGGCACCGGCTCCTCATCAACGCCGGGATCGCCTGCGGCAAAGGCTGATTCTGCCTCTTCGATGTGGCCGTTCTGAATGAGGATGCGAACCTGCTCGGCCACGACAAAAGCTCGCATGCGGTCCAGACCACATTCAATGGCGACCAGATGCGCTTCCTCAAGCCCCGAGAGCGCCGCAGGGATATCACCGCGAGCCGCCGCGAGGCGAGCGCGCACCAGATACCCCGATGCAAGCTGATCGATAAAGCCCCACTGGCGGATGGTGGGGAGATAACGCTCCGCCAGATTTCCCGCCATCGCCAGTTCGCCGCACTCGTACAGCAATTCGGAAAGCGGCAGTGCAGGCAAGGCGGCCAAGCCGGAACCCTCCCCCTGAATCGATTGAGCCAGTGCCAGCGCCTGTTCCAGAAATTGCCTGGCAAAAGCCGTTTTTCCTTGCGCCATCAAGGTAGGCGCGACCGAAGCCTTAAGCGCGATGGAGGCGAAATCCGAACCCGGACGGTCAAGCACCCTGCGCGTCTCCGCTTCCAGCTTCAACATATCATGGAAATGATAAAGCTCGCGCCGTGCCGACATAAGCTGCGCCAGCAATGTGCAACTCAGATAGGCGTGTTCGTCGCCCAACTCTTTCAGCAGTTCTTCAGCCGCAGGTTCAACAGCGATCATGTCATCCCGCGCGGCGTCAAGCATGATTTGCCGGTGGCGGACCGCATTATTCAGGCGACCAAACTCATAGCTGTCAATTTCTCCCGCCGCCCTCTTCGCCTCTATGTCGGCCTTGGCTGCCTCGATCAACTTTCCGGCCGATGCGAAGGCCAGCCTGCGCGTTCTGCGCCAGGCAAGCGCAAGCAGCAGCATGGGATGTCGTGAAAGCAATTTCCACGGCAGAGCCGAGCCCAACTCATCCAGCCTGTAGAGAAAGCCCGAATAGATGATGTCCTCGGAAAGCGACTCCAACTGGCCGGCGAGAAACGCCTGATCCCGGCTGAGGTGCGCATGTTCGATAGCCTCCAGCAAATCGCCCGTTTCGGCGAAATAGCGGCTGGCCCGCCGGTGCAGTTCGGCCGCACGGGCAGGATCGCGATCCGTCAGCCGGCCAAGCACCGTTTCACGAAACAGGCGATGATAGCGATAATGACCGTCCTCCCTGTCTGTTACATTAAGAAACAGGCCCGCCGAATAGGCGGCATCAAGCGCCGCCCGCGCATCATCGCTTCTCGCGACCGCAGCACAGGCGGACGGCGTCAATTCAGTAAGAATCGATGTATCCACGATGAAATCCCGGACTGCCTGTGGCTGAAGGTCCAGTACTTCCTCGTGAAAATATTCAGCGAACTCATGTCGGAATTCAGTCGGATGTATCGCCGAATTCTGTTTGCGCTTTTTTTCCTCCCGGTAGATGTCGCTGGCTATCACGATCCCTGCTGCCCAGCCCTGGGTGTCGCGAACGATATATTGCAAATCTGCGGCATCTACCGGTCCGCCTACGGTAAGCACTGCCAACTCCGTGGCCTCCTGCACCGATAGGCTGAGATCCGCCGCCGTGACCTCCACAAGCGGGCCCGGCAGGCACGTCTGGTCAATCGGAACCTGAGATATGCCGCGCGCCGCGACGATCGTGGTCAGCGCGCCTCCGGCGCTCGCGACCATTCGGGCAAGAAAGGCAAGCACATCCGGCGGCAGGGTCTGCACATCGTCAAGCATAAGCACCGGTCGCACGCCGTCTGTCAGGGCCAATGCGGAAAGCAACGGCTCGCCCGATGGCGCTGCCTCCAAATCCTTCCAGTCCAGTCCCGCCGCTACGCCAGCAGCAATCAAGGCGTTCTGAAAGGTGGAAAGATTCGAAATGCCTGCTCGCGCCGCCAGCCATAATAGGGGGCGCTCCGCCTTTTGCAGCTCTTCGGCCCAATAAAGCATGGCCGTCGTCTTGCCGCTCCCCGCCGCGGCGCAAACCGTCACCAGGCTGGCGCGATCTATTGAAGCCACCAACCGCTGAAGAACGGGGCGGACAATAAACGGCCGTGTCGTTCGCGGCGGTATAATGGTTGTTGGGACAACCCCCATGGCAGTTCCTCTCCACTCCACGTCTCTTGTGTGATTCTTTTCAACCGGGACGCCGCAGAGAAAAAACAGTTTTTGTGGCGACTTTTCCCTATCTGTTGACAGGAATCCGCCGGCGTTGGCTTTCATTATCGTGTTAATGTCACGGGAGCGCCTCCGGCGCGTGTATCTCCTTCGGGACAATATCCCGGCAGCAGAACCTATCCTGCGAAAGGCGCACATCCCCCGCACCATCGCAATTCTATGGTGTCGCGATCTGCCAGGCAGATGATCCCATTGCTTCCACAAAACGGAGGGTTGCATCATGCATGACGTCGGGTCACATCCGTTTTGGTGAAACCAATAGCAGCCTCCAGGATCCGGAAGTTCCACCGCAAGCGCAGCGGATGAATGGACCGGGGCTGAAGAATCACAGGAGAATCAATATGCGTTTTGTCATTACCGGAGCAGCAAGCGGAATCGGCCGCTCCTGCGCTGAATTGCTGGCGGCCGGCGAGGCGATTGCGGGCGAGCATCAGATGCTCCTGGCCGATCGGGACGCCGATAATCTGGCCAAGACTGCCGATGCGATTGGCTCCGCTGCCGCCACCGCAGTTGTGGATCTTGCGGAGCCGGAATGCGGCGACAGGATCGTCGAGGCCGCGCTGGCACACATGGGCGGCATAGACGCGGTGATCAGCAATGCCGGCATCATCATGGGCGGAGCGCTGGTTGATCTTGGCCTTGCAGAGTTCGACAAGATATTTGCGATCAACACGCGTGCGACATGGCTTATCGGCAAGGCCGCCCATCCCCATCTGAAAGCAAGCAAGGGCGCTTTCATAGCCACCGCCTCCATGTCGGCGACGCAGCCAACCCCGGCGCTCGGCTTCTATTCTTCCAGCAAGGCGGCACTGTTGATGATGGTACGGCAGATGTGCGTCGAATGGGGGCCGGACGGCATCCGGTGCAACACCGTCTCCCCGGGGCCCACCTATACGCCGATGACGGCAGCCGGCTATTCCGACAAAACGCGCCGTGATCAGCGGGAAGCCAATATCGCCCTGCGGAAGCTGGGCATGGCGGAAGATGTCGCCCGGGCGATTCTCTTCCTCGCCAGCCCTGCGGCAGGACATATCAGCGGCATAGACGTGCTTGTTGATGGCGGGATGAGCAATATGCTGATGCCCGCGAGCGGCGGCGGCACAGGACAGACGCAGCAGCGTTAAGCCGCCCTGGTCTAGATTGAATGATTTTGAAGTTCGTCGCGCGGCTCCGTCTCATGGCGCGAAATGCTGGACGCGGCGGACTTCAAAACCGGCAAGCGGATGTTCTGTTTGTTTTGAAACATGCCGCGATCCCATAGCGCCACCGACAAATACAATGGTTCCTTTGCTTTCTCCTCACCGGGACGGAGCGCCCAATGCGCTGCCCGTCGGCACCATCGGATTAGCATTCTGCACGGGCTGCCTATCTCAAGAAGGGCGGGCCGCGCGCGCTTGGCAATAAGATGGACTTGCGAGGCTAATAAGAAAGGGACTTCGAACACTTTATGGAAAACAGAAAGGCAGTGCCGGTTTGCGCCGAAGACGAACGAGCGATAATAGAGGTGCTGCTACGTTATGGCACTGCCATTGACACACGGGATTGGGGACTTTTCCGCACCTGTTTTTCTGAAGACTGTGAAACAGATTACGGGACTTTCGGACGATGGAGAGGACCACGGGAAGTCACTGAAAATATGCAACAGGCGCATGAACAGTTCGGACCGACGCTGCATCGGATGACGAATTTCACCATTGAGAGCGACGGTGTGCAGGTGCGGGCCCGTAGCTATGTGGACGCGCTGATCATGCCGATAGCGGCTGGTGGACCGATCCATCGGGGCATTGGCTTGTATCAGGATCATATGGTGCGCACTTCGGAGGGCTGGAAAATTTTCCGCCGCTGCTTTCATCCTGTCAAGCTGGACTGAGGGAACGCTTGCCGCCCGGCCTTTTCCGCGCCAAATCATTTTGAATAATACATCTTGAACGCGAAATGTTCAATGTGCATAGATGTCATCAGGATTCTCGTGAGGAGAGGCATGATGTTGCAGAATGCTGGGTTGGTGCTGAGTGACGGCACGACGCTGGATGATTTGATTGACCGGGAGATGAACGAGGTATCCTTGCGGGTAATGACCGACGAGGAGCTTTACCGGTTGGAG
>DATCYF010000022.1:0-231866 GCA_036570425.1 Rhizorhapis sp.
CGAACTCGTCCACCGCTCCGTCGAAACGCTGATGTTCATCTCCGGCTCCTCCGCCTTCGCCCTCGATAAACCCATCAGCCGCTTCTGGCGCGATATCCACGTCGGCCTCCGTCACATCCAGAATATCCCCATGCTCGGATATGAAATCTACGGCAGAAACAGACTCGCCGTCGATAATATCACTCCACCAGGCGCATATTGATACACTGATATACTGGCTGATCGGCCCGTGACGATGATGTCACGGGCCTTTTTTGTTGTAGTCAAAGGCTGTCTGGTCGAAGCTCAGCGAGGCCCTGCAAAAGCGGCTTTCTCTTAAAGGAATGACCATGATTCCGGCAGAGACGGCATCAGCCCGCACCGGCAGATGCGAGTGCGGGCCAGCTTTGAGACCTGTAACGGTTGAGCGCTACTTTCAGTCAGACATCCCAGACAAAGGGCAAGCGTACCGGCTGCAGGATTCCGCCCAGATGTGACTCCACCGTCGCACCATCAGCGAGGCGGAAAGGCGGGATAATCGAGAGGAACTGCTCGATCGCGATACGCATTTCCCGCCGCGCCAAGTGCATGCCAACACATAGATGCGGGCCATAGCCAAAGCTCAGGTAACGCGCCTTGCGATTCAGGATCACCTTATTCGCATCCTCATAATATTCCGGGTCCCGACCAGCGAGACATGTCGGCATGGCAATTTTGTCGCCAGGCTGGAAAGTAACTTCGCCCAATGTCACGGGATTGACGCAGGTGCGGAAGGTGGTGACTGCCGCGTAAGCGCGCATCATTTCTTCTATGGCGTCAGGGATCATCGCCGGATTGGCCCGAAGCGTCGCCTGATGATCGGGATTCTCCGCCAGATGCCGGAACTGCCAGGCGATATTAGTGGAAACGGTATCCAGCCCACCGATGAAGAGGTTGAAGGCAAAGCCAACCAACTCGTCATCGGTAAGATTGCGTCCCTCAATCTGCGTGGTAACGCCATAGCTCAGCAAGTCTTCGCGTGGTGCCGCCTGACGGTCAGCGATTTCGCCCCGGAGGTAGTCGACCACCTTGCGCGTGGATTGCGCGATGACGCCCAGATCATTGGTGTGAAGGAGTCCCATCTCCCATTCCAGAAAAGTGGGCGCGAGCGCGATAGGGAAACCCATCAATTCAAGGAAGACCTTGATCGGAAATTCGAAGGCGAAATCGCCCATAAACTCGCATTCGCCGCGCGGGCGCATCGTTTCGCAATATTCGCGGGCGTAATTGGTAATCTTCTCTTCCAGCTCTCTCATAGCCTTCGGCGTGAACACCGGATTTATCCATTTACGATACAGCCCATGCATGGGCGGGTCCGTTTCAGCCGGGAGCGAACTCCAGCTTTCCCCGACCAGTTGGGCGAAAGGCGCAAAGTCCTTATTCGAGAAGTTCACCGTGTCGCTATAGATCGCCTGCAGATCAGCCGCCTTGCGCACGATCCAGGCCGGGGATCCTCCCGGATAGGCATCCATGGAATAGAAAATGGCCGGCATCTCGGCATGAATTTCCGGAATCATCCGGTCGAATGGATTTTCCGGCGTGATCGTCCCCATGCGAATGGGATAATCGCGCACCAACTCCTCGGGTACATGTGCAGGCCGTTCCATAGTTAACCCTTGAGTCATCCGCGCGCTTCCCTCCCTTATTTGGATTAAAGCATAATTCCACCAGGTTCCATTTCCTGAACCCGCCATAGGATAGGGAGCAATGATCCTGTCCACTCAACGACGAAAGCCTATGCGACGGCTTGCCGCGACTGCTTTTCCAAGTGGTTCCTACCCGAGGAAAGGACCATTCAGCCTCTCGCCGGTGTCGTCTGCAAAAAAGCCGAAAAACGAAAACGGAGACGGTACGAAAATGGCCATAAAATGGGACGAGGATTTCGATGTCATATGCGTGGGGTCGGGCCTTGGCGGCCTGTCTGCGGCGCTGACCGCAGCGCAGCGCGGTGCGCGGGCAATCGTTCTGGAGAAGTTCGAGTTGCTGGGGGGCGTGTCTGCGCTGTCGTCAGGCCAGCTCTGGCTTGGCCCTCATCATCTACAGGAACGCGACGGCATCGAGGATAACGATGCCGACGCCGACGCTTATCTCAATCACCTGTCGCAGGGCTTCGCAACGCCTGAAAGACGCGCCACCTTTATTGCGCGGGGACGTGAGGCCCTGCAGTACTTCACCGATGTTATCGGCATAGACATGGTGGTCGTGCGTGGCCTGCCCGATTATTACTATCCTGCCGTCGCCGGATCGAAGCCCCAAGGACGCTATGTCGAGGTCGTCCCGTTCAAAGCGGAACGGCTGGGCGAACTGGCCGATAAGGTGCTGACCTCCCCCTATGGCGATGGCTACAGTTTTACCACGTCGAACGAATGGGTCCAGATGCAGACCGGCGGAGAGCATGTCGGCGCCTGCCTCCAGCGCCATTTGGAAGCCGGAGAGAGGTGCGCAGGCGCTGGACTCGCCGCTGCCCAGGTCCTGGCGGCCAAGGAACGGGGCGTGGAGATGCGTACCTCGACCGAAGTCATCGAATTGGTCATTGAGGACGGACAAGTCCTGGGAGTCGTTGCGCGAGACGGTGCAGGCACAAAGCGCATCCGGGCACGGCTGGGCGTGGTGCTGGCGACCGGCGGCTATGACTGGAAGTCCGAATATGTGCGCGCGTTCGACGCTCTGCCGGAGGCGGGCAGCATGGCCCCGCCGACCGTGTCAGGCGATCACATTGCGATGGCAGCTAAAGCCGGCGCCATCGCGATCCCCGCGCGCGCGCCTTCGCAAAGCCCCATCTTCATTGGATACAAAGTTCCGGCGGAAATCGTTTACGGAAAGACATCCTACCGCATGTGGTTGCCCGGAACGCCGCATTGCATTGCCGTCAACCGCTATGGCGAACGGTTCGCCAATGACGGCTTTTACCCTGATGTCGCAACCAAGGTCGCGCGATTCGATGGACAGGAGCAGGGCCAGCCCAACTGGCCCGCTTGGATTGTGTTCGATCAGAATATGGTGGACAAATATGGCATGATGCCGACATGGCCGGGCCAACCGCTCTCCGAAGGCATGGCGGTGTCGGCCAATACGCTGGCGGAGTTGGCCCGCACGGTCGGAATTGATGCTGAGGGCCTCGAACGCACCGTGGCGCGCTTCAATGGTTTCTGTGAAACTGGCGTTGATGAAGATTTTGCGCGTGGTTCCGTGCCGTGGGGCAGGATCATGACTGGCGACCCGCGTTTGCCCAACCCGAATCTGGGCCCGCTGCAGAAAGGACCATTTTACGCGGTCAAGATCGAACGCGTGGCAATGGGCGTGCCTACCGCTGGACTTCCCATTGATACGGAGAGTCGCGTGCTGGATGCAAGCGACAAGCCAATTCCGGGACTCTACGCAGCCGGAAATTCAGCGGCGTGGCTCGACATCGGCGGTGGATACAATAGCGGCATCGCGAATACGCGCGGCATGCTTTACGGCTATCTGGCCGCGCTCGACATGACCGGACAATACGCCGCGCCTGAAACCGCAATGCCTCACTTGGCATGATCGCAACCTATTTAAAAGATTGAAGAAAAGGTCTGTAACCCATGGAAAAACGGTTCGAGGGAAAGGTTGCACTGGTCACGGCGGCGGGCGCCGGCATAGGCGCAGCGACGGCAGAAGCCTTCGCCCGGCATGGCGCGCGCGTCATGTTGTCCGACATCAATGTGGAAGCGGGCGAGGCTATGGCGGACAAGCTTCGCTCGGCCGGTCATGACGCCAGTTTCCTGCGCGCCGATGCCACTGTGGAAGAGGAAGTGGCGGCGCTGGTGAGCAAGACGGTGGAGGTCTTCGGCGGGCTGCATCTCGCCGCCAATATCGTCGGGGACGCACACCCTGAAGCAGCGGGCCCCGAATTCCACCAGCAAAGCCTGAAAGGCTGGGAGCACACCATGGCGGTCAGCCTGCGGAGCGTGTTCCTGAGCATGAAGCACGAAATCGCGCATATGATCGATCATGGCGGGGGTGCGATCGCGAATGTCACATCGCTGGCGGCCATGCTGTATGTCGGTGTTTCAGGCGCGGCCTATGCGGCGTCGAAGGCGGGCGTCATCCGCCTGACCAAGTTCGCTGCTGTCACCTACGCGGACCGCGGTGTACGGGTGAATTGCATCGCGCCTGGGGTGACCCCGACGGAAGCGTATAACAAAGCCGGTGCTGAAATAGGTCAGATGGTGATCGACGATCTCGTCCAGAACCAGCCCATTCGTCGCACGATCGGCACTCAAGAACAAGCGAACGCTGTCATGTGGCTCTGCTCTGAAGAAGCCGGAATGGTGACGGGCCATGTTCTGCCCGTCGACGGAGGCTGGACCGCACGTAGCTGAACCACGGCAGGGCCCACTCCGTCCCACGCCGGCTTCCCTCGCCTGTCGCTTGGCAGGGTCGGGGCGCAGCTATATTTCAGTAAAGCACAAGCAATGGATCACCATTGAAGGACCGTGATGAATTGCAAGAACTGCTCCGCGACGATTGAAGGCTATCTTCGGGTATGTGGCCTGTGCGGACACATGGCTGATCGCGGCCTGCCTACCCGGGGTGTCATTGGCGTGCTCGTGGTTGTTGCGCTTGCCCTCGTGGGCCTGAATCTCAACGCCATGCAGGCAAAGGATGATGGCAGCAGCCGGAATATGAAGAGCAATTGGCTGGAACGCATGGCACCGGCGGAGCGGAGCCATGCTTTTTCCGGACTGATGAAAGATGCAGGCGAGGAATGTGCGGCGGTAAGCCGATTCTATTTCCGAGGCGACATTGGCCTTAACGCCGCCTGGAATATTCGCTGCACCGATACCGGCGACTGGATGGTGCTGATTGCAGCCAATGGTTGGACCCGGGTGGCCGGCTGCGCCAAACTCAACGAGGCTGGGACACCCTGCTGGACCAGACTGTAATGAGGCGTTGTCTCAATCCAACGGTGCAATTTGAACATGGCTGGCGGATTGTCCCACGTCCGTGTCGCGATAGGCCAGCATTTCACGGGTAGTCTGGCGCAGGAAATATCCGATCAGCGCCGATTCGCGATTGGGACCGGCAGCAAGCACGAAACGCTCGAGGGCGACATCGAAGTCATCTGCATCGCCTAATCCAGGGTCAAGCATATCAGCCGCGTCCAACCTGCTCAGACGTTCCAACGGCTCAGCCATCACTGCGTGGCGTGCAGCATACTCCGCCAATCGTGAGGCGAGATGCTTCTGGTTTGCCTGGGCCTCCTTCTGTGTCGGAATAGCCGCGATGGAGTCTTCCAGCATCTTCATGAGCCCATTTGCAGGAACGCCGGTCGGTTCAGGAAGCTCGGGAAGCCCCACTTCTGCCCCGGTACATTCCGCCAATGCTTGGGCCAAGGTAAGGCGTAACGCTAACGTCCATTCTATGTATACCGAATGCGGATCGCCCGGCTGCGGATCAGCCACGGCCATGCCGATCTGCATGGCGCTGATCGCCGAAAAAAGAGCGGTATGATAGGAAACGACTTTGCGGTCGACCGCCTCGCCAGTCACGGCTTCATAATGGCGGATCAGATTGGCGATGCTATCGCCTGTGGGTTCATAGCTGTCGCGCATCCGCATAGTAGCCAGATCCGCGAAGGGATCGCCGATCATACTGAATTCAAAATCATACAGACCGGTAATCCTGCCATCGACGAACAGGAACTGTCCCGCATCAAAATGAGCGAAGGAAGGCCGGGTCCGGTGCTTCGGCACATTGCGTTTCAACCAGCCGATGGCGAATTCGACCAAAGGCTGCGGCCCCGTTTTGCGGCGCGCGTACATGGGATAATAAGCATGAAGTCCCGCAAGGGCGATCTCGTCAGCTCCCTCAGGAAGCGTCAATCCTCGCGCTACGAACGGCTCAAGCGGCAGGCGATGCATCGCCGCCATGGCTTCGACATATTGCCGCGCAACCGATTGCCGCTCCGCATCATCACCCGCGGTTGACACGTCACGCGAGCCTGGAATCGCCGCCATGATGATGGCCTCTGGATCAGGGCAAACACCATAAATGTGCGGAACCGGAATTCCATGTTCTTCCAGCACCTCCATGATCGCGGCTTCACGCGCCAGTTCGGGGAAGGGCATGATGTCGCTCTTCCGATCCCCCCGAATATGAATGGGTAAGAGCAATCCATCACGCTCGACATCCACGAACCAGGCAGGGCGCCAGCGGGGCTGGCGACGCATTGCCGTCACTCTGCCGCCGGTTACCTGTTCGACAAATGCGACAAGCTTCCTCTCGTCATCGCTATAGCTCGTTTCCGCCATGCTGCTCTCCTGTGCCGGTTGTTCTTTGCGGCTCATATGCAGAGCAGGGCAGCGGAGGGCGACATAGACCTGCCATTCGACAGGAAATCCGACGAAGACGTCTCAAATTAAGCGACAATCCGACTGCGCCCATGTCGCCCTGCTCATCTGATGTGGACAATTTGACACTTTGAACAATTTTTCGATAATCTGTCTCGATTTCTGCTTGAAGGCCGAAACGATTTGCGACAGGGAAGCCAGACCTTTCATTGGATGGTGAACGCATGAAAAATCTGACTTTTATCGCCGCAGCTTTTGCTCTTTCGATCGCCCCCGCCATGGCGCAGGAGGCTCCCCAGATCAGCAAGCGCGCAGCAATTTATAGTGCTGACGGCACCAAGATCGGCCGTGTAGAGAAGATCACTCAGGGCGCGGATGGAAAGCCAGAATCCGTGCGGATCATCTACCGTGGCAAATTTCTGACCATCCCAGCCGCTTCGCTCAGCGCTGAAGGCAATGGGCTGAAGACCAGCCTCACCAACGAAGAAATCAAGAAGATGTGATAGACAAGGGGAAGCGAAAGCTTCCCCTTTCCATTCGCGGCGGCGCGGCTAAATGCGCTGATGTCACGCCCGTTGCAATTCTCTTTCGGACTGTGCCCTTTGCGCTTGATTTCCACCATGTGGAATGAAAGATTGGCAATGACATATTGAGGGGCGCAGAGAAATGGCGAATAGGTTTGAGGGCAAGGTGGCGGTCGTCACCGGCGCCCGCGGTGGCATCGGCGAAGCGACTGTCCGTCATATGATCGCTGATGGAGCGACCGTTGTCGCTGCGGACCTTGTCACCCCGGAAATCGACGGCGCTTTCGGTGAAAGCTTCGACCTGACGGACGAAGGCTCCGTGGCGAATTTCGTGGAGCGGGTAGTGTCCCGTCACGGCCGCATCGATATCGTGCACAATAACGCAGCCCTGCAAAGCGAGGCGCAGCGACAACGCGACTTGGACGTCATCAATCTCGATACAGAGACATGGGATGCTGCGATGGCGGTCAACGCGCGCGGTCCGATGCTGCTGTGCAAGCATGCCATTCCCCACATGATCGCGGCTGGCGGCGGCTCCATAATCCACAGTTCATCCGGGTTCGGAACGCTGGGAGAATCCACCTTGACCGCTTATGGTGCATCTAAAGCTGCGCTCATCAATCTCAGCCGGTTCATCGCGACCCAATATGGGCGACAAAAAATCCGATCGAACGTGATCGTCATAGGCTTCGTTCTAACTCCCAACGCCATCCAAACGACGCCGCAGGAGATCAAGGACATCATAGCAGCGCAACACCTGCTGCCCGCGCTTGGCACACCGGAAGATATTGCAAAGGCAGTAACTTTCCTTGCCTCCGATGATGCTGGTTTCATCACTGGAGCGACGATCCCCGTCGATGGTGGTTTCACCGCGCACCAGCCCACCTTCGCGGACATGCGCGCTTTCTTCGAAAAAGTCGGCGGTTCGAAACTATAAGAGCCGTTCGGAAGCTCCGGGCCTAATATGTCACGCGTCTATATTACGCGCTCAACTATTCGCTGGCGCGGCCATCATGGTTGTGACGGATAACGGCGCTTCTATTTTGCCCATAGCGCGTCGCGCGTTCTCGCAGCGTGCAGCCGTGCCCGCCGGGCAATCTGCGCGGTGCGCTCTGACAAGTCGAGCTTGGGCACGCCCGCAGGCAATGCCCCCTCCAGCGCATCCAGCGAAACCGTTCGCACGTCGCGGATGAAGCGGGAAGGATCGGCCCCAGGTGGCACCCCTTGCCAGCGCACCAGCATCCAGCCTTCGGCGAGCGACACTGTGTCAATCCAGTTGGCAATACCCGGATCGGTCGCGGAGAGCACGAAAGTCATCGTTCCATCCGGATTAAGCGCGGTCTGTGCCTTGTTTAGGCTCACGACCCGATGCATCGGATCCGGAGAGATCGTCCACGGATCGGAAATCTGGAAGCCCGTATAATAAGAACCCGCTGGATCGAGCGTCAGGATCACCGCTTCCCGTTCGCCGAGACGAAAACGGCCGCCAGCGAGATAACCCCAACCGCCCTCTCGACCATTGGGGCCCACCAGCTTGTTGGGTTCAGGGAAGCCCAAAAAGTCGTCCTTGAACGTCCCCCAGAACCGCACCCAGGCAGGCATGTCAGTGATGATTGCCGCCGCTATCTCGTCCTCGGTGCGCGACCGCCAATCTACCGGCGGATCCAGTCGACGGACCGTCACCTCGGCCGGGACCTGAGCCCAATCGCTCTGGCTGTCTCGGGTGTATATCTGAATACGGCCGGGTTCAGTCCGCAGGTGCAACGGACCAGATCCGTTTTCCTCCGGTCCGACGGTGATCGTTACCCTGCCATCAGCATCAGCATGGGGCAAAAGATCCTGCAGCGTGAATGCGCCGATGTTGCGGCCAAGACCGGCATGATGCTCCGGCTCCATCTCGATAACGATACTGAACTGGGGCGGGCTTTCAGATAAGCGGACGGCAATTTCATAATGGCCATCCCCAGTGATGGGAATCTCACGATTAAAATTGTCGGGATTATCGATGGCGACCGCCGCGCCAAGATAAATATGGTCAAACCAGTCACGCGGGGCGTTACTGACGTTCCAGACAACCTTCGGGTCCACCACATCGCCATTCGCCTCGCGCATGGCCAACGCCAGCACCCACTGGTCAAGCGCGCGGTCAAGCAATGCGCGCCCATCCAGCGTTGCCGCGATGGGATCGTTCAACAATTCAATGCGAGCCCCTTCGCGGGCAGCGCGCACATCAGGTCGTTCGATAAGGCGCAGCGCCAAACGCTCGATTGCTTCCTGATCTTCGGTCCAGAGCGGATTGGCGCTCATGATATGGTGCCGACCCGGCCGCCTTCACAGAAAATAGTGCTGCCGGTGGTGTAGCTGGAACCCTCACCCGCAAGCAGAATAGCCGCGCCCACCGCCTCGTCAGCTGCACCGAAACGTTTGATCGCATTGCGCTCCGCAAGTCCCAGCCCGCGATGGATCTCCGCCTCTTGCCCGTCAGGGCTCATCGAGCCGACGCACAGTGCATTCACACGCGTGTGCGGCGCGAGCGCCTTGCCCAGGGAGCGCGTCAGAAACGCCAACGCTGCCTTACTGACTCCGTAAGCAATGGCAGGCGGAATGGGAGTGAAGCCACCACAGCTCTGGACAGAAATGATGCTGCCTTTGCCATGCGCCTGCATGTCATCAGTCGTCAGTTCGGCCAGCCGCCACGTCGCCATCAGGTTGACGTCGAGCGCGGTCTTCCACACTGCGTCGTCATTGTCCCAAATGCCCTTGCCATCCTTGCCATAGACCACGCCGGCAGCGGCATTGTTGAAGATGATGTGGATAGGACCGAAGGCTTCCCGCGCTTGTGATACCAGATTGACCAGATCGGCCTTTTCGCCAGCATCGGCAGTGACGGCCAGCGCCCTGCCCCCATCCGCCGCGTTGATTTCCGCCGCAATTCGTTCCAGCCGATCACCCGAACGAGCCGAAATCACGACATTGGCGCCGAGTTCGGCATAAGCCTTTGCGACATGTTCACCGACGCCCGGTCCAACGCCGGTCAGTATGGCAGTGCGCCCGTCAAGGCGAAAACGGTCGGTAACACTCATGCGGATGGCTCCTTGCTTTCAGGGCGGCCAAGCAGATGGCCAAAGCGGTCATAATAATCGGCGAGGCGCTCATGCACCTCGGCTGCATCTATGCCGAACTGCTCGGGACTATGCCGATGCTTGCCCAAGCGGCTGGCGGCGGGATTCTCCGCGAGAAAGCGCCGGATTCTGGCAGCATGCTCATCGCTGAACGGCAATGCGAAACGGTCATAGATTCGGCGTATGGACCCCATGGGATCAGCAACCACGTCCTTATGTGCCAGATCGATGATCCGCCCCTCTATGTCCGGGCGTTCCAAGCGCGCCTGTGTTGCTCGCTTCATCGCGGCGCTCCACATGTCGAACACACCGCGGCCAATGGCATGCAGGTCCTTGTCCGCTCCAAATGCGGCTAGGAAACCGGCGATCATGCTGGCAAGCGAGGAAAAGGTCAGCACCGGATCGCGATGCGTCCAGACCAGCATTGCACCCGGATATGCCTCAACCAACCCAGGCAAGTCGAACAGATGCTGCGGCGACTTCAGCGTCCAACGGCCCCGGGGCCCTTTCCACTGGAATTGTTGCAACATCCGCTTGTGGGTTCGATATTGGCCTTCAGGCGGGTTTTCCTGCAGCCATTCCGCAAAGGCCGGCACGCCAAACTCAGCGGGGAAATTCGTGCTGCCGAAATGCAGCATCATGCCGTGATTGCATTCGCCCGGTTGGGTACAATCCATACGCTGGATATCCGCCAGTTGCGGCGCATGTTTCAGCCAGTTTTCGTAAATCGACTGGACCTGAGCAATACGAGGATCGGTTGCGAAGGTCTCGATTTCGGGGGCAGGCCAGGGAATGTACCATTCCCATTCGCGGGGCGCGCGGGCCGCAGGATCAAGGCAGAGCAGATCATAGACAATCGTTGTGCCCGTGCGCGGCAGCCCACAGACGACCAGCGGATCCCCCACTTCCTGCGTAACAATTTCCGGATGGCGCTTCTCGTCGTCGGCAAAATGCAGTCGCGCAGCCAAAAGGCCAAGAATTCTTTCGCGCGCACTAGCGCGTAGCTGCTCCGGTGGATCCATCGCCTCTATGGCTTCCACCAGATTGCGGAAGCCCGTCATGAAGCTGAGATCAGGCCCAAAGTCATTGAGACCGGTCGCACGCCGAGCCTCTTCAATCAGGGCATCCGCGTCAAGCGCCTCAATTTCCACGGCCATGCGGCATCCTTTCCTAAATAGGTGGCTTATATATATTCGCCATCATTTCCACGGCGTATATTTTTATTGGGCGGAGCAAGTCAAGCGAAACCATGCTCCGCCGCCTTAGCTCTTACTTTTCCTCCACGGGCGTCAAATTGCTCATGAAGGCATAAAAATCCGGACCCAATTCCGGCAATGGCATGCCCATTTTTTCCGCCAGATACATCGTCATCAAATTGGCATTGAGCGATTTATTATCGGCCGTGACATTGCCCACGCTGACCTGACGATCGAACGCGCCGACGACGACCAATGCCATGCGCAGCCCAACCACTATGTCATAGTAATCGAGGTTTTCCGCCTTACGCCCGACCGCCGCTTCCCAAATTGCAATGCTCTCTTCGCGCGTAGGCAGGCCTTCCAGGCGCTGCACGCCGAACCTGCGGCTGAAAAGGTCGTCGAAATAGAGCCACCAGGCCAGATCAAGTTCCGCCGGCCCCAGGGTCGCCAGTTCCCAATCAATCAAGGCCTTCACCTTGCCCTCATCGTCGAACATTACGTTGGAGGGCGTAGCGTCCCCCCAAAGCACGTTGACCGGAGCCTGGGCCGGCTTATTTTGAAGAATATAATCCAGCGCCGCATCGACATACAGCATTGGGCGACTGTTGGCGCAGCCTTCATACCAGGCCTTGATATGACCAACATATTGGTCAACCCCCGGATTGCCCCAGTCAGGATTGGCAAGAAAGTCGAAGCCATCCTTTTGCCAATCCAGCCTGGAAAGCTGGGCAAAGGACTGAATCGCATTTTTGAACGCGTCGAAACGCTGTTGCGGAGTCATGTCCACAATCCAGCCTTCGACATTGTAGTTGGGACGCTGCGTTGCCGAACGGCCATCCACCTTGCCCATGATGAGGAAAGGCATGCCCAACACCGTGGGATCAAGCTCCATGCCGATCCATGGCGGAACGGGCACACCACCCCACGCGTCGAGGCCAGCCATCATCTTGCCCTGCAAAGCAAGGCTACTGCCCAGCACCACCTCAAAATCCGTGGGTTGGCGACGGACGACAAGTGATTGCTCCTGCCGTCCTCGATCATCCGTATAGGCTACATCGACGAAAAATATTTCAGCGGAAAAGCCGGAGCCGAGAGCCACATTCAGAGGCTTCACTTCGACATTACGCCATCCCTCGACATTCTGCTCGAGCCAATCGCGCAGGGTAACTGTGACATGCTCGGTAGTCAGCGCGGTCATCTATCACCCCTCGCTGCCAGCGCCCGCTTCAATTCGGTCGTGAGCGGTCCCATATCCTTTGGCGCTGACCCATGCAGAAGGATTTCGTCGGCACCCGCGTCAAGGAATGCCATCAACTGGTCGGCACATTGTGCAGCCGTGCCGACAGCGGCACCTTCGTCCAACCATTGCTGTGGAATCAAGCGGCTGACATCAACCAGTTCCTGGCGCGTATAAGCCTGATCGGCGGGCTTGCCATTAAGGCCAGCGATTTTGGGATGAGCGCGGATATTCTCCAGCACTTTCTTGTCCCAGCCGTTGATGTCGACGATCAGATCGCCAAAGCCAGGCAATTCGAAATATGTAATCGCGCGGCCGCCAACAACTGCCTCTTCCTCATCCTTCGGAAGATCGGGGGCAACGATGATGTTGTGGTAGATTCGCACCGACATCGGATCGCGGCCAGCACGCTCGGCTGCATCCCTGACGATCTTGGCGCTATTGGCGACACCCTGGGCCGATACGAACGGGTGCAACAACACCCCATCGCAATGTTCACCGGCGAACTCCAGCGATTTAGGACCGATAGCAGTGAAGATGATCGGCGGCGGCGGTCCTTCGTGCCGGTCAGTGAGCTTGAGCATCGGGAACTTGCCCATGATACCTTCATAATTGACGGTCTCCCCCGCCCAAAGGCGGCGGACAATAGAGATTACGTCGGCCAACCGCTCCATCGTGATCCCCGGAGCACCCAGCATCTTCATATAGGCTGGCACGGCACGCGCGAACATCAGTCGAAAACGATCGCCGCTCATCGCCTGCATCATGTTCGCGACGCTGGCGGTCACGATGGGATGGCGCATCGTCGCATACATTGTTCCGCTAATGCGGATCTTCGACGTTGCTTCGCTGACCGCACCCGCCAGCACGGCAGGTTCCTTCAACGCAAAGCGCTCTGAAATCCAGACCGCGCCCAAGCCGATGCGCTCAGCCTCCTGCGCTTCTTCGATACCACGGCGCGGATCGTTTACGCGGCCGGGAAGGATGTAGGTCCCGAATTTCTCAAACAATGCGGCCTCGCCGGGATCCTGTTCAACGGTCATGTAATATGTCCTCTCAATTGAGCTATGAGCCCCTTTTTGTTCACACAACGCAGGCACTGACCTGCCATATGACAGGGTAGCATAGCCTATAAAGCCGAACATGATCAGAGCGCATGTCGAAGGAAAAGGAGAGATGATGAGCAAAGCTGATATTTATGAGGACATTCGGGCCGTGAAGGCCCGATACTGCCGGTTTCTGGACACCAAGAACTGGCAGGGCTTGGCCGACCTATTCACCGAGGACGCAGTGCTGGACGTGCGCGAGGACACCGGCATGGAACCATTTGTGGGCCGCGAAACGCTGATGGAACAGATTCGCGCGGCAGTAATCGACGCCAAATCCGCGCATCAAGTGCACACCCCGGAAATCACGTTAGTTAACGATGAAGAAGCCACCATTATCTGGGCGATGCAGGATCGCGTGGTATGGAATGAAGGAAAATCGCCCATCGCCGGGGTCAAGTCGATCACCGGCTTCGGACATTATCATGAACGTTATGTCAGACGCGACGGCGAATGGCGGATCGCTTCACTCAAACTGACCCGCCTGCACGTGGACATGCACCAATAATCATGGAACGGGCGGCCCATTCCAGGCCGCCCGACAGTTCAATTCCACTGAAGATGAAGATCGGTGA
This sequence comes from Rhizorhapis sp., assembly GCA_036570425.1. Lineage (GTDB taxonomy): Bacteria > Pseudomonadota > Alphaproteobacteria > Sphingomonadales > Sphingomonadaceae > Rhizorhapis. The sequence goes on from DATCYF010000022.1 coordinate 14,105, forward strand.
CATGCAGGATGTTGCCCACATAATAAGGCACCTTGAAGCCATCCTTGATTCGGAATTCCGGTAGGGTGGTCACGAATTCCTCAACCGCGATCTGCAATTCCAGACGCGCCAGGTGCATGCCCAGACATTTATGGATGCCGCTACCCAGCGACATGTGCGGCGCCTTGCGATCAAATCGCACCTCCTGCGGGTCGGAATAGAAGGTCGGGTCGCGGCCGACGACCGATGTGGATACCGCCACATAATCGCCAGGCATGATTTTTTGCCCGCGGATATCGATTTCCTTCGTGGCGATCCTGAACGCCGTTACCGGAGCAAAGGCACGCAGGAACTCTTCCACCGCCAGGACGATCTGCGACGGATCATTGCGCAACGCATTCTGGTGTTCAGGATGAGAAGCAAGGAAGTTGAAGATATTGCCCAGCAGCGACGTCACGGTATCCAGGCCGCCAAGATAGAGGTTGAAACAGTGCCCCAGCACTTCCTCATCATTCCACAACCGGCCTTCAACCTCGAAGCTCAATATCTTGGTGATGTAATCGTCACGCGGGTTCTGCCGGCGGCTTTCGATTTCCTCCAGCAGGTAATTCTTCACCTTCCGTACTGCGTTGCCGCGCACTTCCCAATCATTGGTGTGCAGCATTTCCTTTTCCCATTCCAGGAATTGCGGCATGCGGTCCTGTGGCAAACCAAGCAGATCGAGGACGATATTGATCGGATATTTCTCCGAAAATTCGTTCACGAAGTCACACTCACCGCGATCCTTGAATGTGGCAATCAGGTTGCGAGCGCGTTCGCGAACCTGATCTTTGAGGGCTGCCATCTTCTGCGGCGCAAAATGGCTGTTGAGCGCCTTGCGATACTCGCTGTGAATGGGCGGGTCAGCCTCAGTCGGGATGACCAACCAGTCTTCCCCAATGTTCTGGGCCCATTTGCCCATGCCGTTCTTCGTGAAATTGTCAGGATCGCGCAGCATCACCTGCACGTCCTCGGCATGCTTGAGCAGCCAGCCAGGCTGATCGCCCGGAAAGATGTTGGTCACATAGCAGATCGGCGGCAGCGTCTCATGCATTTGCGGGATCAGCGTCTCTTGTGGATTTTCAAAAATCGTTTTGCGGCTGAACAGCGGCAGCGCAATTGCCAGTTCCGGCGGAACATGCGCGGGAAGAGATTTTTCAGCAACAGTAGCCATAATGCACTCCTGAGTCAGATTTTCATCAATCTGTATAACAGTTCAACGTACCTGTCTCTCCCTTGCGAAAGACAGGTACGATTAATTTTTTCCTTAAAGCCGCGTTAGGCGTAAAACCGCCCTTTGACCTCTACCAAATGGTTCGCATCAACGCGCCCGCGCGCCGGTCGCGAACCATGCGGTCGCGCTGTTCCGGGGTGACCCGTCGAGTGTCCTGCGGCAGTTGGGAGAGAACCTCATCGACCTTGACCTTGCGGATCGTCGGCGTGGGCTTGTCGTCTGTATCGACCCACCGCCCCTGAATCGCGCCGCGCGGATAACCGGAAGTGTCCAACCAGTTATGCACCCCCGGATCGCGCGCTGAAATAACGGCACGAAATACCCCGTCGCTGTCCACCACAGCCTGCACGTCATTCAGGCTGCTCTGGTTGTTGTACCAGTCCGTGGTCTCATAAAGTTCGTTGGTCAAAATAAGGGACCAATAGCTGACCTGATCGGGTATCCTGACTTCTGAAATCAGCGCCTCATCGTCCGCAAGGTCGTAGGCACCCTCATAATAGGCCTGTCGGCTGAGACCCGACATTTGAGTGAAATCAACAACCTTCAGCTTGTTGACGAGCCCTTCGTCGCGCAGTTGCTGCACTTTTTGGGGAAATGCGAGCGCACAGTTGCGAGCGATCGCGGGAATTTCGGAAAAACGGTGCGCCAGATCGTCCAGCGAGACGCGCCCCTTGGAAGCAGGAGCATCCAGACGCTCAATCGCCAGACGCGGCTCCCGTTCCACGCCCCAGTCGCAGGAAACAATCCGCACCATGAACTTCTCCGCATCAGGATGCAGTGCCCACCAATCGCCCTGGTGCCCTTCCGGCTTTTCCGGAGATATCAAAACGTCGAACATACCATTTGCATCGAGGGTCAAATCATCGAAGTCATATTGGTAAAGCGCGGGATGATGTTGGCCAGTGCGCAGCGTGTCCGGGCCAAGTTGCGCTAAAACTATCAGCCGAACAGTTCCGCGATCGCCGCGCAGGCGATACGAGCCGCCTTTGGCGATCATGGCCGTCTTGTAGATTGTGTCGGCATTGGGCTGAAAAATATTCTGCGCAATGTTGAGCTCGGGCACGAAAATCGGATGATCGCGATCCCCGATCAGCGCGTCCGAAGAGGCGCGCGCCAGGCCGTATAGCAGCAGCCGCACCGATTCCTGCGCAACGTGCGGATCATTGCGAAGCTGTTCCGGTATGCGGTTTCGCATCATTTCGCCCAACGGGCGCAGTTGGTCGATCAATTCTTCCCAGCTCATGCCTGCCATATCCATCTCCTGCTTTTGGGGATCTTGCCCGAATGTTAATGGGGTCTAGCGCTCAATAGAAGCGATCATAGCGCTAGGCAGACGCCAAGATTATCGCAGTTGCGCCAGCCTTCGCCATGAACGGGCACGAGGTTGCGCGTTCATTTCTGGCCCGGAAGCTCGAACCCACCACAAACTAGCGGCGCGGTCATCGGTCGAATGGCAGCCAACAACAGACCCACAGCATAGCTTTCCCATTCATCCTTACCTGGGGCACTTCGCATATCTACGGCCAGATATTCCGACATGACCCGTCCGGTAAGGAAGCAAGCGGTCACTAAAGAGAACGCGGCGGCATAGAATTTGTCCACTTCGACGTTTGCGGCAAAAAGGCCCTGTGCCGCCCCACGCTCCAGAATGCGTCGGAACTGCGCCAGAAGCGGCTGCGTCACGGCCCGAAGCTTGCGCCGTTCGGCATAATGAACACCGTCCTGAAGATTTTCGTCCAGCATCATGGGGGCCCATTCCGGGAAGCGTCGGTACTGGTCGGCCATGTTACGCAAAAATGCCCGAAACGCCTGCTCGGGTTCTAGTCCTTCATAATCATAAGCAATCAGTTCGGCGATCGCACGCTCGTGATTCCTGGACACCACATCGGCAAACAGCCGTTCCTTGGATCCGTAATAATGATAGATAAGCTGCTTCGTCTTGCCGCAGCGTCGAGCGATATTTTCCATGCGGGCCCCTTCCAGACCCCGCTCACCAAATTCGCGGCCCGCGGCCGCGACAATGGCGGCAATAGTGTTTTGCGGCGACCGTTTGGCCGGAACCTTCTCGCTTCTCATCACTCTCGCTCCGCTCGAATGCCGGTCTCCATCGCCGGCATGCAGGTGGGCGCGCAAGTTAGTTCATCGCAAGATATACGGACCTGTCCTTCGGCCAGTCAGACAATCAGGGGCCACGATGCCCAGATCAACACCACATCACAGCCACCGCATATGCGGCGACCGTGATGGATTGTTTTCATTGATCTTACAGATCGCGAAGCTGTGTTCAGCCCTTGTTTTCCACGCCTTTTCCAACTTTGGCCTTGGCGGCCTCGATGCCCCTGAAGAGCGCAGTCGTATTCCCTGCCCCGGCATAAAACAGCATGAACAAAGGAATTTGCTGTAGTTGCGCCTCCGTAAATTCTCCGTTGGCAAGAGCGCCTTTCATCTGGATCTCGATCAAATCAGCGCGGCCGAGCATCGTGGTTGCGCCCAGCACCATCAAGCGCTTTTCACGGATCGTCAGTTCTTCGTTGCCCCAAAGATTGCCAAACTGATTGGCGACAATTTCCTGATTGAAGGGTGAGTCTTTGAAAGGCTTCACCATGTCCGATGAGCCTGGCCCATAGACCTGATCGAAAACCTCCAGCCCTTTTTGCCACTGTTCTTCAGTCATGCTCATTGCTTTTTCTCCGTAATATGGGCCACGGCCACTGCGGTCTGGCCCTGATGGCGTTCGGACGTGCGAACATATTCCGTAGCTCTCTGAACCGCCCTCTGCACGCCCGACACATTGCTGCGTCCTATCGGACGGCGGGCGCCGCAACAGCCTGCCCTGTCATGGCGGACTCGCTCCACATTTAGGCAGGATCGCGATATTTACCGAACATCGCCAACCGTCAGGCAAATATTACCAATGGCGGCGTAATAATCGCTCCACCTTAGAGAAAACGCAGCAGAAAAACGCAGCCAGACATCAGCGAGACGCCAGATGGTCCCTTTCTTTCGAAAGGTGTAGAGAGCAGACATTGCGAAAATGATTAGCATGACGGGCAGGACGCCCATGATTTTTAGGGAAAGCCAAATGGCCGAATTGATTGTGATTACCCGTGAAGGCAACGAACTGGTTCTGGAAGCCGGCGATGGATTGAGCGTGATGGAAGTAGTACGGGACGGTGGTGTCGACGAGCTTCTGGCGCTGTGCGGTGGTTGCTGCTCCTGCGCCACGTGTCATGTCTATGTCGATCCCGACTTTGCCGACAAGCTGCCGCCCGTGTCCGATGATGAGAATGACCTGCTCGATGGTTCAACCCATCGGGATGAACGTTCGCGCCTATCCTGCCAATTGATGATGAATTCTGAATTGTCCGGCCTGCGCGTGACCCTCGCTCCCGAGGACTAGGACCCGTTCAGCCGCGAACTAATGTCTCGCCCGAGAGTGGATACTACAATTCACGACAATCGCGATTGAACGCCGACATCCTCCGCAACTAGAGGATGTCGGCTTTTGCGCGGCCATTTATCAGGCGACAAATCCATCCTCCGTGAGCGCCGATAGCAAGCGCGGACAAGACGCGGCGGGGAGTAAGTATCCGCCAAACTGGAAACATATTGATCAACTACGGCTTGGCGTTGCAATTTCCGCCAATTCTGCCGCCGGCTGAGTCATCTCCCCAGTGATGGAATGGCAGCTCCAAATCTAACCAGGTTTCTGGATCTCCCGCAGCCTTTCCATGTAAACAACGGGCTGGGAGCCGCGCGGCTGGTTGACATGTAAATTGTCACATGTCAATTTAAGTCAGAAGAGGAAGAGCATGACCATTACGACTCAGCAAGATATCTGGTGGGCAGTGGCCCGATCCGAGGAAGTGACTGATAAAAAGCCCTTGGGCATCAATATCGGCGACCAGCCTGTGGTGCTGTGGCGTGACAAGCAAGGCATTGTTCGCGCCCTGGAGGATAGATGTCCCCATCGGCGTGCGCCACTGTCACTAGGCTGCATCCGCGATAATGGATGGATTCAGTGCGGTTATCATGGCTGGAGTTATGAGGGGGATACTGGCCGCCTCAAGGAAATTCCCAACATGAAGGACCAGCAGAAATTTCCGCCGGTCTACAAAGCGATCGCCTTCAGCGTCTATGAACAGGCCGGTCTGGTACGCGTGTGCCTTCGCGCCAACGCGCCCCTGCCACTGCTTGCCGATTGCCTCTATAGCTATGCCGGAACGGCGCATGTGAGCCTCAGCCATCAGGAATATCTTGATGCGCTATATGACGATCCTGGTCTGGTCCTTGCCATTCGCGGCGTAAGCTTCACGCCCTATCTGATGTCGGAACTGCACGATCAGAACGGTATGCTGGTGATGGAGCGGAGCTGCCAGTGGAAAGGCCTGCATTGGCCAGCGCCTTTCAGCAGCGACTTTCCGCTGACGTTTTTGACGGAGACGCATCCTGTGACAGGGGAAACCCGGATCACGCTGCGCGATACGGATTTCAATGAACTCCTGCGTGCTGTCGTCGCCCCGGTGCCCTCCGCTCGTGGCGTAACGGCCATCCGCTGGAGAGCGGAATTGGGTGAGCGCCATCCCGGCGCGCTGGGCATGATGCTGCGCGGTGTCAATCCCTTCAGCGTCCGAAAGAATGTGAACGGCGCGAAACTGCGCGTCACCAAGCCGTCGGTCTCCCTGCACGGTGAAGACCTGCGGAAGGAAATGGAAAACAAGACCGCAACATCAGAAGCTGTGGCGGCCTGAGGAGAATTACAATGCTTGAAGTAGCCGATCGTCCTGTTGATACTGCATCTGACGCCTCCCACGGCAGTCCAGCCGCGCTGAATGCAGTGAATCACTGGGTTCCGCATAACATCGTGATGCGTGACACCTGGTTCCCGCTCGCGCATTCGAGCAGCATCGGTCAAAAGCCGGTGCGCCGTGCAATCTATTCGCACCCATATTTCATCTGGCGCGAAAATGGCATCGCTGTCGCGTCTGAATTCCACCCCAACGAGCGTCAGACGCGCGACAAGAGCGCCTACACAGACGCACATGGCCGCTATCCTGTGATGGAACATTATGGCTATGTGTGGGGCTGGCTTGGGCGGCCGGAGGCCGCCGATCCCGCGCATCTCCCCAGCTTGCCCTTCCTGCCGCCCCATGGTGGATTGCCCGGGCATATGCTCGGCACCGTGCGCTTTGACTGTTCAGCACCGATCAGCCTGGAAAATCTGATCGATCTCACCCATGCCGACTTCCTCCACGCGAATGTCGTGGGTGACGAGAAGTCGGAAAGCGAAACCGTCGAGACATTCTACGACAGCGAAACCGTAACGATGGTGCGGACGTGCACCGGCAAATCCGTAGCGCCCGTCATGAAGTTCTTCAGCGGCATCAAACAGCCTACACAGACTGTTCGGCAAGTTATCCGTATCTATCTTCGCAGCCACTGCGCCATTGCCTATGGGCGGTTCACGCCGGGCGACGACGTTCCATTGTTTCACCCTTGCGTGCCGGAAACGCGCGATCGCACGCGGTTGGACTACGCAATGAACACCTCCAATGCGGGTCGGATGTTCCGTCACGTAATGCCGAAAGCAAGCTATCTGGTTTCGCGCCAGGACAGCAGCATGACGTCGCCGCAGAGCCCCCGCTATATGCGCGACACTGATCGCAAGGATCTGCATTCCAAGTTCGATCAACCGGGTCAGCGTTATCGCATGTTGATGATGGACCTTGCCAACCGGCAGGCCGCAGGAGATTTCGATTATCGTGATAATGTAAGCGCTGATTGCAGCGACATCATTGGTCTTCGCCGCGAACTTTTCCGCTACTGATCCTATGTTGATCCAATATCGAAGGCGGGCGTTATGCCCGCCTTTTTTTATCATCTGCGATCGGAATTAACTCCAGCATTCCTCCAGGAAACGCCGGATTTCCACGCCGACCTCTTCGTCCTCTGGCGCGCCGAAGAAGCCGCCATGGGGCATCGCTTCAAAGACATGCAAATGCGCCTCAACGCCCGCACGACGTAACGCGCGGTGCATGTTGACGGCATTGGACAGGAAAAGATCGCGGGTGCCGCTCTGGATGAAGCTCCGGGGAAAGCCTTGGGCAAAATCGCCGAACAATGGCGACACATAGGAATCGTCAAGCGGAACGGAGGCGGCATAGAGGCGGTTCAGCGCCATCAAGCTGCCAGACAAGACGGTATCGATTCCCAGATTGGTCGAAAAACTATCTCCTCCTTCGGTCAGATCGACCTCCGGACTCAGAAGCACCGCGCCCGCAGGCAAGGAAAGCCCTTCGTCGCGCGCCTTCAAAATTGTCGCTGCGGCAAGGTTGCCGCCCGCCGAGCTTCCGCCAATAACGATAGCATCCGCGCCGTATTCGGTCAGCAACGCGCGATAGACAGCCACACAATCATCAAGACCCGCAGGGAACGGGTGATCGGGGGGCATGCGGTAATCCACCGACACCACGGGCATGCCGACACGGAGCGCCATGAAACCTGCCATCATTCGGCAGCCTGTCCCACCCAGATAGGCCAGCGCGCCTCCATGCATGTCGAGGAACACGCGCCTCCCCTCGTCCGCCCCGCCCGTAGGCCGCGCACGGAAAACAGGAACGCCGCCAATGCGATCATCACTGATCTCAACCGGCAATCCGGCCATCATCGGCTGCATAGCGCCTATCAGTTGGGCGTTTACCGCCTCCACATGATCGCGCCACCCCGCCTTGTCATCGTCGGCCGGATAAGGCGTCGCCGCAGCCATCGTCGATGGTGCGGCCAGCATCGCGCGCGCTGCCTCGCTCGCGTGGACGGGGAGCGGCAGGAATCGCCCTGGCACCTCTACCCCGCTCATGCTGGTTGCCGTGCCTCTGCCAGGCTTTTCCCGGCAATATAGCCCAGCACCATTGCCGGACCGACATTGCAGCCATGTCCCGGCGATTTGCCGCGCCAGATGGAATTGGCATCAAGCCCGGCGGCATAGAGTCCAGGCAACGGATCGCCCTGCGCGTCCAGCACCCGGCAATGTTCGTCTATCTTCAAACCGACTGTCGTGGAACCGTCGCCCGGATAAATTTTTATGGCGTAGAACGGTGCCTTTTCCACCGGTCCCAGACAAGGGTTGGGCTTATGCTTCGGATCTCCGATCTCACGGTCGATCTCCTCATTGCCCTTTCCAAATTCAGGGTCGACGCCCAGCGCGGAATATTGATTCATCTTGGCGACTGTGCGTTCGAGGCCGGCAGGATCAACGCCAATCTTTCTCGCCAGTTCACTTAAGGTCGGTGCCTCAGTGACATAGCCAGCCTCGATCAGCTTCTTCAATCCCCCGCCACCGGGATAGACCATGCCCATGCCATATTTCTTCACGAAGGCGGCATCGCCAATGATGTGGGCGGGCACTGCCCCATTTGCATGCATGTCGTCAACGAAATGGACTGATGCTTCGTTACCGAAGCGTTCTCCCTTCGCATTTACCGCGATGCAGCCTGGCTTGGACATATCGATCAGGTGTGCGTAACGCGCCACATAGCCGTCCGGCCGCGTCATTTTCGACACTACAGACCACACGGCATTCGAAATATTTTCGCCAGCGAGAGACGCACCTGCCTCAAGCCCCATGTTCATGCCGTCCCCGGTATTCTCATAGGGCAGGATCGAGACATGATGTTCCGCGTAAGGCATATAGGCCTTCCGGAGTTGTTCATTGGCTGAAAAGCCGCCTGAGGCCAGCACGACGCCAACACCAGCGCGAAGTTCTTCACCACCTGCCTTTATACCGACCACGCGTTTGCCCTCGACAAGCAGATGCTCTGCCGAAACGCCTTTGCGCAGGGTGACGCCTGCATCGAGTGCAGATGCGAGCAGCCGGGCGGCAAGCGCATTTCCCATGGTGAGGCGCGTACCCCGCGGATAACGGCGGAGCTTGTCGGCTCCGAATTTGGCGGCAAGCTTCCCGAAATGAAAAAGCGATTTCGGCGACGGCATTTCGGCCAGATAAGGCAGATCGAACAGATCAATCATAAAGCCCCCCGGCGCGTTGAACTCCTCGCGCGCGGGACGCAGCTCGGCAAAATGTGCTCCAAGCTTTTTGCCGTCATACTCCTTCGGGCTGAGCACCCGGCCGAAATTCACGGCGCCGGGCACATTGGGATACCAATCGCTGCTGGGCAGTGAGATCAGGAATTCGACCTGGCTGTTCTCCTCCAACCAGGCAACCATTTCAGGACCATTTTTGAGATAGGCATCGATTACCGCCGTGTCGGCGCTATCTCCGATCAAATTCAGCACATATTGCCGGGCAATAGCGGGGCTGTCCTCCACGCCCGCCGCCACCGCCTGAGGGCTTCCCGGAATCCAGATGCCGCCACCAGATACCGCCGTTGTTCCGCCAAAATGATCGGCCTTTTCCAGGACCAGGACGGAAAGGCCCGCCTTCGCTGCCCGTATTGCAGCCGTAAGCCCGGACGCACCCGATCCCACGACAATCACATCATATTGCATATCGCTTGTCTCCATTGGCGGCCTACGCCGTTTCCATGATTGCCTTCATCTGTTCGCCCGACCCGCCGATCTGACCGGCGATATCGAGCGCATCCCAATATTCGCGCCACCAGACAATTTTGTCGTCATCATCCATATCAAAGATGCCAACGACGCGCGTAACCACTTCCCGATCATCGGCAAGCAGACGAACCCGGTCTACCCGTTCTGTGAACACCGTGTTTCCGCTGGTCGCAATATTCAGAATCTCGCAAGCGCAATCGGTGTAGATACGGTATTGGCGCTCCGCCTCGGCACAGATCGCTTCCACCCCCTCGACCGGCCGCGCTAAAGGCACCACTGGCTGCCAGCGAGCATTATGGGCCAGCGCCTCTCGTATTTGGGGCAAATCAAGATCGGTTGCGTGAAACAGCGCCAGGAATTTCCGAACAGCGGATTCTTTCGCATTCATCGCTTCGCTCTCCCATTTCATTGTACCAATCGTCCAAATGCTTCTGGCGTCCCCTTTGCGAAATTCAGGCAAGCATCAACGTCGGCACTATGATCCCTTCTATATTTCGTCCAATTTGGCCCGCCCACGCTTTCGATGGCTCCTTTCCTCCGACAGGTTCCGGCCAGACGCATGGCGCGAATGTTGCGACATCAAATTGTACGAAAGAAACGCATGAAGCACGATAAAACGGAATGGCCTACAGCCCCGGCCACTCCGCGATCCACCTCCGAACGCTATAGCTGGTATGTCCTTGGCATCCTGACCCTCTCGCAAACCTGCCACGGCATTGACCGCGCGATCATTGGTTTGGTGCTGGCGCCAGTGGGTAAAGAATTCGGGCTAAGCGACGGCGAACTTGGTTTTCTGGCGGGTTTTGCCTACGGCATTTTCTTCGCCATCGCCGCTCTGCCTTTCGGTATAGCTGTCGACCGCTACAATCGTCGCAATTTGATGACGATAGCATTGACGATGTGGAGCGGCGCGACTGCGCTCTGTGGTTTGGCCGTTGGTTTTTGGACTCTGTTCCTTGGCCGCGCGGCCGTCGGCACGGCGGAAGCAGCCGGATCCCCGACCGGCATGTCACTGCTCAGCGATTATTTCGACAAGGACAAGCGATCGACTGCCATTGGAATATGGTATCTGAGTTCGGGCATCGGCCTTGCCCTCGCTTTCTTCATAGGCGGCTGGATCATAGAGGTTTCCAACTGGCGCTGGGCGTTCTTCGCCGCGGGCATTCCCGGCTTGCTTCTCGCTCCCATACTGTTCCTCACGGTCCGCGAACCAAAGCGGGGCAACCGCGATGAAGTGCCTGCGGTGGATGAAACCGCTGGCCTCAGCTTCGTCGGACGCATCCGCCTGCTGTCCTCCCGCCCCGGCCTGCTCCACTGCATCAGCGCGATCGTGCTGATCGCCACCGGCATCTATGGCATGAGCACATGGCTGACGACTTTCCTCATTCGTTCTCATGGCATGCCCATCGGGCAGGCCGGATTGATGGTGGCGATTGCTTATGGCGTGCTTGGATCGGTAGGCGGTTTCGCTGCCGGCTGGATCGCTGATTGGTTCAACAAGCGCCGGGGAGGATTTGAACCGTCGCGTACGGCGCTATTTGGCGCCACCATCCCATTCATGACCGCGCTGACCGGGCTTGGGACGGTAACATCAGGCAGTCTGGAATGGACCATCGCCTTCATGTTCGCATGCGGTTTCTTCAGCGCCTCCTATAACGGACCGATTTATGCCGTAATCGTCACCATTGCAGGGGCCAAGCTGCGCGGTCTGGCTGTATCGATGGTGCAGTTGGGCGCCAATCTTATTGGCGTCGGCGCAGGCACGTTCCTGATCGGCGCGATCAGCGACTATGTCGGTGGCGATCAGGGCATTGCCTGGGGCATCGGCGTTGCGATGCTGTTTACACTCTGGGGTGGAGTCCACTTGCTGCTGGCTGCCCGGGCAATTCGGAACTTTGCCCCGGAACGGATCTGAAGAAAAAATACCAGGAGAGATAGGATGTCCGACATTAGCTATGCGCCCGAAAAGATCGATCCCGATGCGGTTCCCTCGCCTTACCCGGGACGGACTGAACCGCTGCCTTGGAATCGTTCCGAAGTAACGGCGGAATGGCTGGGACGCACTGTCGCCAACAAATATCCCGGCGTTGCAGCGCATAGCTTGGAAGTCATCCAACTTTTTGACAGCCACACCACCAAGATGCGTGTGGCCGTCGATTGGAATGAGTCGGGCAAAGCCGCCGGTCTGCCGCGGGATTTGTGTCTGAAGTCGAATTGGTCGGGCGCTTTCAACGATGTTGACATCTGCGCGCTCGAAGCCCGCTTCTATCATTATCTCGCAGGCGAGATGAAAGTGCCGACCGCGACATGCTATTATGCCGATTGGGACGATGATGGGCGCGGCCAGGGCCTGATCGTACTGGAGGATTTGATCGCTCATGGTGGAACATTCGGGCATAGTACCCAGCATCCGGGAATAGATGGCGTCGCCATTGCTTTGGAGGGCCTGGCAAAGCTCCACGGTAGTTTATGGGACAGCCCCCTTATCAGCGAGGCCAATGCTCCGTGGTTCCAGACATCAATGCGCACAGCGGTAGACCATGACCAGGTCCGGATCATGTGGCATTGGATCTGCGAGAATTTGAAGGACCCTAATTTCCGGGCAATCGCACCCAAGCATTATCTGGATGAGCCGCGCAGGGTTGAATGGGCGTTCGATAAGCTGGTCGAATTTGAGCGTAACTTTGATGCTCCCTATTGCGTGATTCTGGGCGACTGCCACCAAGGCAACACCTATATCTTGCCGAATGGTGAGCGGCTTTGGCTCGATTGGCAATTGTCGCGGCGTGGTCGTCCCTGGCGCGACCTGACCTATTTCTGCATTGGTTCGCTCACGATCGAAGAACGGCGGCAGAGTCTGCGCGATCTGATTGCGCACTATCGGCAGCATCTGGTGGCAACGGGCGCAACCAACGTCATCGACCTTGACGAGATCTGGGAGCAAGTCCGGCGCTGGGTGATGTATGGCATTCAGGCCTGGGCCGCAAATATGGACCATTGGGGGCAAAATGGTTTGCCCATGAACGAGCGCTTCTTCGCGGCTGGGGAAGATATGGGCACTTGGAAATTGCTGTTGGGAGAATGAGCCAGCCGTAGCCCCCGCACGGCGAGGTCTACTATTACCGGTATCACCGGATCTGACCCAGTCATGAGGTCAGATCCGGACGGGCGAAGCGGCGGCGGCTGACGCCGCCGCCTACATTCACCAGACGAGCGGCAGCGCCTTCACCTGAATGATGTGGCCGAGCCAGAACGGCACTGCGCCGTCTGGATCAACCCGGAATTCTGGCAATTCAGTCAGCATCGTCTCCATCGCAATGATGAGCTCGCGACGAGCGAGATGCATGCCCAAACACCGATGTGAAGAACTGCCGAACGCCAAATGGCCGGGCTTGCGATTGAAATCCACCTCATTCGGATTTGTCCATGCCTCGGGATCGCGCGAGGTAATTGCCGTCGACATCGCCACCTTGTCGCCGGGCATCATCTTCACGCCCTTGAACTCGGTTTCGCGAGTGACCGTGCGGAAGGTCGTCACAGCCGCATAAGCACGCATCATTTCCTCGATGGCCAGCGTCAGCTTGGACGGATCAGCGCGCAACTCCGCCTGTTGATCGAGGTGAGTGGCAAGATGCCAGATATGCAGGCCAATATTGGCAGTAACGGTATCCAGCCCACCAACATAAAGATTCCAGGCATAGCCAAACACCATTTCATTCGACCAAGGCTTGCCATCATATTCATAAGTCAGGGCGTAGCTTAGCCAATCCTCACGCGGCTGCTTGCGCCGCTGCTCGATTGCGTCCAGCAGATATGCCTTGACCTCATGCGTCGCCTTGATCCGCTCCTGCATGTTGGGCGAATGCAACAATGCGGTCTCCCAGGTCAGGAACTGCTCCACCTCCTCCTGTGGAAGACCGAAAAGGTCCAAAAAGATCGAAACCGGGAAAGGAATGGCGAACTCCTTGACGAAGTCGCAGCGCCCCTTGTCCTTGAAGGCGCCCACAAGTTCCCGCGCCCGCCCGCGTACTGCTCCGTCCAGCGCAAACATTTTCTGCGGCGCGAATACGGGGTTCAGCACCTTCCGCACCTTCGTGTGCGTTTCGCCTGTAAGTTCCGTGGGAACCAGATCCCAATCTTCGCCGATCAGCTTGGCAAAGCTGGAAAAGCCCTTCTTGGTGAACAGGTCATCATCGGCATAGACCTCTTTAAGGTCGTCCACCCGACGCACTATCCAGCCTCCGCTGCCGTCAGGATAGATGTTGGGGCACCAATATACGGGCGGCGTCGTCTCATGCAGCGGCGCAAGTTTCGTCTCGAAAACATTTTCATTCAGTGTCGTCCGTGTGGCGACGGGACAATCCATGACCAACTCTGCCGGAACATGATCCGGAATGTTGGCGATCGATGTGGTCATAATTCTTCCTCCTGCGCTTCTGCGCCCATTCGCTTATACTTCGCTGTCGCGACCGGTGAATACCCTGTCGCCCATTCTCGCACGGACCGGTCTACTCCGCACCCAGACCTTCGGCACTGGTGAAGAGGACAGGATCCTCTGTGATGTTCGATGTGACCAGTTTTCAGCAGGCCGCAGCCAGGCTTTTCTGTTCGATTCCGTGATACGATATCAACGGACTGGCTGCAAGCCACGCAGCGCGGCCTATGCCTGTCGCCGATGCGACAGATGCAGGAAGGACCTGTTGTCCAAAGCTACAGTGAGGCTGATGCAGTAATCGCGTTCATACAAAAGCAGCTGCGCCGGGGCGCAAACCCCGAACGCAGCGCATCTCACCTATCGCCCTGTCTAATCCGGCCAATTAATGACCGGACCTGACTGAATCATCCCGGTTCACCCGATCTTTGGCATAATTTCGGCAGCAACCCAGCGGAGGCGATCAAGATATTCGCCCAGGCCCGAAATACCCGGCGGCATCGGCACGATGGTTTCAGTGATGCCAAGTTCCTTAAGCCATCCGATCTGATCGATAATCTGCTGTGTGCTGCGCGTGCCGGGCGCACGAGGATCATCGAGAATTTCATGATGCGCGCCTACATTGAGCATTTCGAGCGCGAAGAACATTGAGATCGGACGACCGTCATATTCCGGCTGCGACCGGATATAGTCGAGGCATTCGGGAAACTTCTCAGGCGGAGTCCGGAAGGGCGACCAGCCATCACCAAACTTCGCCACGCGCTTGAGCACTGCCTCCGCATCGCCGCCAAGCCAGATCGGCAGCTTGGGCGATTGCAGCGGCTTCGGCGCGAAACCGATGTCCTTGAAGCTGACGAACTCGCCTTCAAACTCAGGCTTGTCCTGAGTCCACAGTGCGATGATGGCGGCCAGATACTCGTCCGCCATCTTCCCTCGTTTTTCGAAGGAAACGTTCATCATATCGAACTCTTCCTTCAACCAGCCCACACCGAACAAAGCCTCTGCCCGGCCATTCGTCAGCCAATCGAGCGTGGACCATGCCTTGGCATGCACCATGGGGCTTTGCAGGGGCAGGATCGATACAGAGGAAGACAGCTTCATCTGCTTCGTCTGGCCGCCAATGTACCCTAGCGCGACTGTCGTGTGGAAATAATGGTCGCCGGAGAGTTCAATATGGCTCTGCGGAACAATGAAATGCTCCCCAAGCATGCATTTGTTATAGCCCAGTTCATCCGCGACCTTCATCGCCTCGCCGATATCCGCGCCTGTCAGCTTGTATTCCCAAGGCTGCACCATCGCTGCCACATGCATGCTGTTGGGCACGCCAACGTTGAGCTTCATCCGCTTGTCCTCTCTTATGTATCCAGACGAAAAATTCGCCCTATTAATGTTGCATGTCCATCGTCTCGCACCTGCCCGAGGAAAGGATGTCCACAAGGCGGCCGGTCGGCTGCGGCAGTCGAACTGCGCCCTAGGCTGAGATGAGCCACATTGCGCAGCCTATCCGAAGAAGGGCTGATTTACGGCCTTGGTTATCTAGCGTGGGAATGCGTGAGGTAGTTACGGTCGTTTCAGTGGAGAAATGGTGCTGATGGAAAACAGGCAGGTTGTTTTGACGTCCCGGCCCTCTGGTATTCCGCAGGCCGAAAACTTTGCGATCCGGCAAGGAGCGATGCCTGCACCTGCATCCGGCGAAATATTGGTGCGCAACCATTATCTTTCGATAGAGCCGGCGATGCGTGGCTGGATCAGCGACGCAGGAAACTATTCCGACCCGGTGCCCATCGGCGGTGTGATGCGCAGCCTGGCCGCGGCCCAGGTCGTCGATTCTTTGCATCCCGACTATAAGGCAGGGGATTACGTTACCGGTTGGTTCGGCTGGCAGGACTATGCCGCTGTTCCTGCCGACAAGATCGTGCAACGCACTGCCGCCGACGAATTAACCCAATCGCTTGGCATATTGGGGCTGAACGGCGTAACCGCTTATCTGGCCCTGACGCTGGTGGGTCAGCCCCAAGCAGGCGAAACCGTGCTGGTGTCCACCGCCGCAGGCGCCGTCGGCTCTGCAGTGGGGCAGATCGCCAAGATATATGGCTGCCGCACCGTTGGAATTGCGGGAGGGTCCGAAAAAGCGCAGCGCTGCATTCAGGAATTCGGCTATGATGCAGCCATCGATTATCAAGGCGAGGATGTCGCCGATCGTGTTGCAACGCTCTGCCCGGATGGCGTCGACGTGTATTTCGACAACACCGCCGGCCCGATTAGTGACGCCGTTCTTCCCCATCTGGCGATGCGTGGCCGTGTCGTGGTGTGCGGCACGGCATCGATTTCCCGATGGGACGAATGGCCGACAGGGCCGCGCGTGGAGCGCCATCTTCTGGTGAAACGCGCTCGTATGGAGGGCTTTGTCATCTTCGATCATATGGACCGCTACGGCGCCGCTTTGGAACAGCTCCGTACGTGGATTGCCGAAGGACGGCTCAAATGGGAAGAAGATATACTAGAGGGTATAGAGACCTGCCCCGATGCGATTGCCGGTTTATATCGCGGAGAAAACAAGGGCAAACGCCTGATCAGGCTGGTGTGATTTCGTCGGCCGGAGGATCGGTCGAGCAGGACGAGAGGATGCAGAAATGGCAACACTGACGGATAAAATCGCGATCATCACAGGCGCTTCAGCCGGTATAGGCGCAGCCACTGCGCGTACGCTGGCCAACGCAGGCGCGCAACTCGTCCTTGTCGCACGGCGACAGGACAGACTCGAGGTGCTGGCGTCTGAACTGGGCGGCAATCATGCCGTTCTTGCTGCGGACATGGCACAGGAAGACGCTCCTCAACAGCTTTTCGATTTCGTCATGCAGCGTTTCGGCCGGGCCGACATATTGATCAACAATGCTGGCATATTACGGACGGGTTCGCTTGAAGAATTCGACCTTTCCGAACTGCGTCCCATGATCGCGATTAATTATGAATCAATCGTGCGAAGTTGCTACCTGTTCGCGCGTGCGATGAAAGCGGCCGGAAGCGGCCAGATCATCAACGTATCCAGCATCGGCGCCAATATCACCGCAGCCGGCGTGGGCGTTTATGGCGGGTTGAAACGCGCGCTGGAGATGTTCACGGACTCGCTCCGGATCGAATTGGCCGGTACGGGGGTAAAGGTCGGACTTGTTGCGCCCGGCACAACCAGTACCGAGATATTCGAGGATATGAAAGCGCACGGCCAACCCGGTTGGGACGAGTTCCTGCCTTCGCTTCAGCCGGAAGACATTGCCCGCGCCATCGCTTTCATCGTGGAACAGCCCCCTCACGCCAATAGCTGCCGGGTGCACGTCTATTCTGCGTCCGAAGTTTTCTGAAGTCGGGAAGTATCCAGAAGTTCAGCCTGTCTGGCTCTGACCCTCTACGCCACGCATCTCCCACGGCAGGCTTCGCGCCGCAAAAATATAATTGATAATTGCAATCAGCAGGAAACCGCCCACGGCCATCATCGCGTGCTGCAGACCTGTCGCGGCGGCTTCCGCACAGGCTGCCGGCGCTTGCCCCGGCTTCGCAGCAAGACATATGGCGGCGTAGTCCCCCGCAAAGTTGGAATCCGCCAGCCTGTCGCTCAAATATCCAAGCAACACTGAACCAATACCCAATCCGGCAACGGTCTGACCAAAGCTATGCAGGGCCGCAGCCGATGCGCGCATACGCGGCTCAACCAGCGCCTGCGTCACCGTCATGATCGTGGGCAAAAAGGCATAAAGACAGACGGTAGCAGCAAAGAGCAGCGCCATTAGAAAGCGCCAGTCCGACTGATAAATCGCCGCCACATAAAGGGGTAAAGCCAGGCACAGCAGCAGCGCGGGCGCCCAGCCATACCAGCGGACATCACGCCGCCCAAGCCAGTCCGCAACGAAGCCCCCGGTGGTCGTGCCGAGCGCTGTGGCAAAACTGAATGACAAAGCAAAAATCAATCCCGCCTGCGTCAGATCCATACCATGGCGGCGCACCAGCAAGGGAATGAGAAACAGATTGAGCCCGAAGCCGACAAGCCCAACCAATCCGCTGCCACAAGTCAGGTTCAGGAAAGCGGGAGATTTGCCCAGCCGCCGCAGGACCGCACGGAAGGGCGGAGTGCTATCGTCCTCCCCTGCCGCTGTCCGCGCAGGTTCCGGCACTGTCCGAAACAAAATCAAGGCCAACACCAGGCCGGGGAGTCCCACTGCCACGAAGGCCAGCCGCCACCCGAACGCCTGGGCCATGGCGCCGCCCAATACCGCGGCCAGCGCGCCCCCGATCGGCACGCCGATCGCTATCAACGAAAAGACCGCTGCTCTTTTGTTGGCATTAAAGCGATCAGAAATCATGGACACCAGGGCCGGTGTGAACCCCGCCTCACCTATGCCGACGCCCATGCGGCACAGCAGCAACTGCACGAAACTGCCGGCTGCCCCTGATAACATAGTCATCAGCGACCAGATCGCTGTGACCACTGCTATGATCCGTACCCTGTTGTACCGCTCCGCCAACCGCGCGAGAGGAATGCCGAGCGCCGCGTAGAACAATGAAAAGGCCAGTCCGCCCATTAGTCCTAACTGAAGATCGCTCAGGCCCAGATCGCGACGGATCGCTTCGCCCAGCACCGAAATAATCGTGCGGTCGATGAAGTTGAACATGTAAATGAGGCCAAGCACCAGAATGAACCAGCGGTCCCGACCGTTAAGGCCCTGCCGCTGTATTTCGGCCGTCATATATGTCCCCCTTCTCTATTGCGCCTTGCGGCGGCAGCAATAGAACAGTCCGGCTTCCACTACAGCCCTGTCCGGCGGCAGGGTAAGTTGCCGATAGTGTCCTGCCTGTTCAAATTCGGCTGATCCTCACAAAGCCAATATGATAAGTCGCCGTCGCTCCGTCCTCTTCGAACTTGCGCATTACGCGTCGCAGTTCCGCTGCCGAGAGAGGCGTGCGCCCCTCTACCGCCACGGTCGCGCCAATGCCTTTCAGATGCGCCAGAAAGGCCCGCGCGCTTCCAAAAGCGACGGGATAATCCTCATCAAAGGCTGCACCGTCAGGATAGTCGCGCGCCAATTTCTGCAGCACCTCAAGCGAAGGATAATGAGGGGTTCCCGCCGTTAATCCAAAACGCTCATGCACCGCTCGCCACTCCGCGAAGCTGCGCTCCGCCATGGTGGAAAAGAGGATAGATCCGCCGGGCCGGAGCAGCGCATAAAGCCGCTCCAGCGCACCTGTCAAATTGTCGAACCATTGGAATGCGAGGCTTGAAATGATCAAATCGAACCATTGTCCCTCGAAACAAGGCCATTCTCCGTCCATCGTAAAAAATGTCCCCGCGAGGCGCGGATCACGGGCTGCTCGCTCCACCATCTCTGGCGCGAGATCCGTTACAGTCAATTCCGCCTCCAGCCATTGCGTCCGGATGTGGCGTGTCAGCAAGCCCGTACCGCAACCAATTTCCAATATGCGGGGAACCAGTGGAAGCCGCCGCTGTGCAGCAAGTTTCGCCAGCGTCTCAGCGGCAATGCGCTGTACCCCGGCGCTGTCCTCATAACCGAGGGCCGCGGTGCCAAACGCCTGCCTGATCCTGTCCGTCCGCTGCTTCACCATCATCACTTCCATGCAGCAGATCGCATGATTCTTCCAGAGAGACGGATAGCCGTCTGCCCTTTGCAGCGCCGCCAAATAACGTTACCAGCGAGCAATGCCCGCTTGCTCTCGCTTCCTTACGCTTGATGCCATGCGCGGCTTTGCGGTTATGGGCATATTGCTGATGAACATCATCGCCTTTTCCATGCCAGGCATGGCCTATATCAATCCACGTCTGTGGGGTGGAGAAACACCGATAGACTACGCGATGTGGTCGCTTAACTTCGTCGCAATCGATGGCAAGATGCGCGGCCTTTTCTCGCTACTTTTTGGCGCAAGCACACTGCTGATCTACGAAAGAACCTCAGCGCTCGGTGGAGCGATTGCGCCGCTGTGTCGCAGATTCGCCTGGCTTCTCCTGCTGGGCCTGTGTCACTATCTCTTCATCTGGTGGGGCGACATATTGCGCCTGTATGCCATTGCTGGTTTCATCCTGCTCCTGTTCGTACGCCGGGAACCGATGGATCTCATCAAGGCGGCGGTGTTTTGTTTCCTGCTGCAGTTCATCATTCTGGCAGCGATGTCCGGCGGGATGCTTCGCCTGGAACATGCCGCCAGCATGCCAGGTGCAAGCACGAGCATATTACACGCCTATCAGGCACTGTTGGGAAGCCTTGGCGCAGATCCGGCCATACAGGAAAGGGAAATCGCTCTCCATCAAGGTAGCTATGCCGTCCTTGTGCTCCATCGCTTCATCTTGCTGGGCAGTGAACAGATCAACCTGCTCGCTCTTTCGGGCCCGGAGGCTTTGGGTTTCATGTTGCTTGGCATGGCGATGCTGAAGAGCGGCTTTTTGACCGGTGCCTGGCACCGGTCGGAATATCTTCGCATCGCACGTCTGGGCTATTTGGCGGGGGGCGTTCCGATGATAGGTCTGGCTTATTGGTGCTGGTCGAGCGACTTTGAAATTCTGGCGACCTTCAATGCGGTCATGAGTTGGTCATTACCCTTTCGAGTGCCACTTACCATCGCCCACGCCGCGCTGCTGATGTGGCTGGTCCTGCGCTTTGCCAATTCGTCCATGATTGAACGGATCGCGGCAGCGGGACGCGCAGCTTTCACTAACTATGTGGGCGCGAGCATCATCCTGACGACGCTGTTCTACGGCTATGGAGCCGGTCTCTACGGTCGGTTCGGCCGCGTTGAGGTCTACGGATTCGTTTTCCTCCTGTGGTCGCTCATGCTGCTCTGGTCTCGGCCCTGGCTGAAGCGCTTTCGCTATGGTCCCCTGGAATGGACATGGCGCAGCCTTACACGCTGGGGGCCGCAGCCTATGCGAATATAGCTATTGGGCGCTCGCGCTGCCCTGCAGCGTCAAAGGCTCTGCATGGGCTGTCAACATGGCGCGCAAGTCGCTCAACGGCACAATCCGCATCCGTTTCGTGCCCTTATCCAGATGGGCCAAGGGTCTGCCTTCGGGATCAAAGCTACGGCTTTCGTAGATACCGGGAGCAACCTCCCGATACGTCCAGCATACCCGCGGAGTTGTCGTCCGACTGACCGCCGTCCAGGTCGAAAAGGCCGTTTCTTCCACCAGAGCGTCCCGATCCGAATCAGCATCAAACGGCATCTGCGCATCACGATACAGCGCTATGCGATCTGCAGGCGCTGGCTGGGAGGAACGCGGGCAAAAACCATTCCCAACGCGCTTCCATGCCTCCTGCGAAACCAGCAGGTGCGCAGGTGTAACGGCCAACAGGCTGACGAACGCCGGTCCTTCCATCTGCGCGAAATTCCGCGCCGCGATCTGCCGCCATTCCTTCGTCAACTCAGCCAAAACGGCGGTGTCATGGACATAGATGACTGGGCCGTCGACGTCTTCGCTGTAGAGCACATTGGCCGCGGCTCCCCCAGGTGCGCGGGCGAGCAATTCTTCCATGTCGAGACCGTGTTCGGCCCAATGAGAATCGGCGGGACCTGTCGGCGCGAAAGCCAACTTCCGTTGCTTCTCCATCTCCGGCTGAAGCGAGTCCCAGACAGCCTCCACGCGAGAGTCCATGCTGGACCAGAGTCTGTCGAGTGTGAATCCGATTTCAGCAGGAACAGAAAGCGCCAGCGAATCGGGCAAACGCGCATTCGCGTTTCCGCCATTCAACGCGCCGCAAACCAGCCCGACAAATATGACCCATTTTCGCATCGCCCATCCCCCCCTGTTTTTACAGCACCCTTATAAATCCGATGCGTCGAAGCTTAAACAGCCGTTAACCAGCAAAATATGAACCTTCTTTCGCGCGTCAGTGAATTTACTATTGCGACCTATTATCATTAAAGATATATCTGCGGCTGGGAGAACACCAATGGTTGTATGCGTTTGCAATGCGATTCGAGAGAAGGAACTGCGGGAGATCGCACGAGAAGGCTTTCAGGACCCCTGTAGCGCCTATGCGCGCGTGGGGCGTCGCCCAAAATGCGGCCAATGTCTCCCGTTTGCTAAAAGCATTATCGCTGCCGAACATGCGATTGACTGCCAGTAGCGTCGAAATAAATGGCTGATTTCTGCGCCATTTCAGCTTAACTTCTTGCGCAATCAGTTTATACTCCATGCTTGATTAGGATGGAGTGAGCCGATGAAGGGCGACGACAAGGTCATCGAATTTCTGAACACCGCACTCAAAAATGAGCTGACGGCTATTAACCAATATTTTCTGCATTATAAAATGCTGCAAAATTGGGGCGTCATGAAGCTCGCCAAATCGGAATATGACGAATCTATCGATGAGATGAAGCACGCCGACAGATTGGCGGAGCGTATCCTGTTTCTCGATGGACTACCCAATTTTCAGCTTCTCGGCCGTTTGAAGATCGGGGAAACTGTTGAGGAGATATTGCAGGCTGACCTGCAGCTCGAAAACGAAGCCTTGCCAGTGCTCCGGGAAGCTATCGTTTATTGCGAAAGCCTCCGCGATTTCGTCAGCCGCGATCTTTTCACTGACATTCTAGAAAGCGAAGAAGAGCATATAGACATGCTGGAAACCCAATTCGCGATGATCGAACGCATGGGCATCGAAAACTATATTCAGCTCAATTCAAAGGCGGCAGAAGACTAGGCTTCCGGCTTGGCCTGTTGGATGCATCTGCTGGTTCGTGATCCAGCATATCGTACAGGGGCGAAGTATTTACGTCCATCTTCGTAACGCCAATCCCCTTAATTTATGTGGAGATGAACGGGGCGCATGCAAGCAGCATCAATGTCGATAAGGGCTCTAGCAGATTTATAGAGCTCCGGCCTTACGGCCAAAAACAGGACGGCGGGGAACCAGAGGATTGGCTTCATTTTCCAGAAGCTGCAATGTCTCGTCGAAAGTAGGGCGCAACGCCACCACCTGCTCAATCAACTCTTCCGGTGATTCGTGATGTTCAACGCAACGGCGGGCGATCATCTCGATCTCCTCAGCCATCAAGGATAGGCGCTCGGCACCAAATTGCCGTGCTTCTCCCTTCAAGGTGTGGGCAGGAATGACAAGGGCGGGCGCATTGCGACGGCGTATGGCGTCTTCGATGGCCGAAACCGACTTGATGCCGTCCTCGCGGAAATATCCGAGAATTCTGACGAATCCGGCACCCAGTTCGCGCCGGACCTGGGCAAATTCGGTCCAGTTCACAAGCGCGGTCTGCACGTGGCCCAACTGCCTAACTCCTATTCAAAATTCCGGTTTCCACGGGTCCGCTCTTACTGCAGCAAGGGTAAACAGAGCGTTATGCTGGCGCAGCCGAGTTATCTATTTCCAGATATGGAAGGCGAAGCCCTCCCCGATCCGCTCTTCGGCCAGACGCCAACCTCTTTCCTGTGCGAAACTGCGCAATTCTCCTGGCGCGGCGGGATCATCGGCGAGGATCAGGATTTCAGTATGATCCCGCAGCATTCTCGCGGCACGCAACACCGGCCAAGGGCAGCGCATTCCGCGCACATCCACCCGCAATGCCTTATTTTCCATAAGGATTCTTTGGGGCACGCAAGGTTAGTCTTACGGGCACTGCGCCAAAGCCCAGTTCCTTCCTGATGCCGTTTACCAGATAGCGGCGATAGCTTTCCGGAAGTTGATCCACCCGCGTTCCAAAAAGAATAAAGCCGGGCGGGCGAGTCTTGGCTTGTGTCAAATAGCGCAACTTGATCCGCTTGCCGCCGGGAGCAGGTGGCGGATTGGCCTCAAGCGCCTTTTCGAACCAGCGGTTGAGTGCGCCAGTCGATACGCGGCGCGACCACGCCTCGCGCGTTTCGAACGCTACTGCTAAAAGCTGGTCAATACCCTTGCCCGTTGCGCCCGATATGGTGAGAAGAGGAACACCGCGCACCTGCGCCAATCCTTCGTCCAGAGCCTTGCGCACACCCTGATAAAGGCCGCTGCCATTTTCAGCCACGTCCCATTTATTAAGCGCTATGATTAAAGCGCGCCCCTCCTCCAGCACCCTATCGGCAATTTTCAGGTCTTGTGCTTCCAGCCCCTTTGTAGCGTCCAGCAGCAGCACGACGACTTCAGCAAAATCCACGGCGTGCAACGCGTCGGCGACAGACAATTTCTCCAACTTGTCTTGAACCCGTGCGCGCTTGCGCATCCCGGCGGTGTCGATCAGGCGCACGTCCCGCACCTTGCCCTCGGGATCGGTCCATTCCCAATCGATCGCGATGCTGTCGCGCGTAATCCCCGCTTCCGGCCCAGTGATCAGCCGGTCTTCGCCCAATATCCTGTTAATGAGCGTCGATTTCCCGGCGTTCGGCCTGCCGACGATCGCAAGCTTCAGCACCGCATCGGCTAATTCCTCATCGTCTTCGGCGGCGGGCGCATTTTCTTCCTCGCGTTCCAGATGTGGCAAAAGCGCTTGGAACAGGTCAGCCATGCCTTGCCCATGCTCTGCGCTGATCGGCACCGGTTCCCCAAATCCCAATGCATAGGTTTCCAGAACGCCGGGTTCAGCCGCTCGTCCTTCGGTCTTGTTAGCGACAACGAATACCGGGGTTTTGCTGCCTCTCAGCCAACGGGCGATTTCCTCGTCCAGCGGCGTCACGCCTGCGCGCGCGTCAATCAGGAACAGCGCCACATCAGCCGCCGCCACCGCCGCTTCCGTCTGCATACGCATCCGTCCCGGCAGGCTCTGTGGATCCTGATCCTCATAGCCTGCTGTATCGATGACGCGAAAATCAAGGCCAAGCAAATGCGCATCGCCTTCCCGCCGATCGCGGGTAACACCCGGCCGGTCATCGACGAGCGCCAGCTTCTTGCCGACGAGCCTATTGAATAGTGTGGACTTGCCCACATTAGGCCGCCCGATAATTGCTACGACGGGCAGCATTTTCGCCTATCTACCTCCGGTTATTTGTTGCTCTTCATCAACGATAAGCGGCCAGATGGCCGTCATCGTCAAGAATATAGAGCATATTGTTCGCCACTACAGGAGAGAGTGACATGCCGCCATTCAATTCCTGCTTCGACTGAATCGATCCATCAGAAGGATCGACATTGACGAGATCGCCCTCCGTCGAAACCAGAATGAGTCGCCCCCCGGCAAGTACCGGTCCAGTCCAGTTCATCGGATTCTTCTTTTTCTTGGCATTCTCATAATGCTTGAGTTGGCTGATCCAGCGAATTTTTCCCGTGGCGCGGGCGATGCAGAGCAACTGCGCATCATCCGTCACCACGAATAGCCATTCGCCCGCCACCCAGGGCGTAGAAATGCCAGCAGCGTTTATTTCCCAAAGTCGCTGCCCCGTCACCAGTTCGTAGGAGGCCATGCGCCCCCCCTGCCCCACGGCATAAACCCGGCCCCTGTCGATCACGGGATCCGCATCGATGTCGGACAAGGATGCCACCGAGGTGGAAATGCTGGTGCGCGACAATGCGTCGCCCCAAAGGGTGCGACCGTTCTCATAGCGATAGGCAGTGAGTTCGCCTGAGCTGTATCCCACGATGACGGTTCCCTGCCCTGCTGCAGGTGCGGCAACACCGAATACCCCCGTTACTTCCAAAGTGCCGGATTCTGTCCAGCCAAGATCGCCATTTTCAGCATTGAGCGCGAAAATCTGGTTATCCTGGGATACGACATAGACATTGCCGTTGGATAGCGTCGGCGATCCGCGCAGCGGTCCACCCGGACGTTTTTTCCAGATAACGCTGCCGCTGCTGGCATTGAGAGCCGCCACATCACCAAGACCACTGGTTGCGAAGACACGATCGCCTTCTACGCTGACACCGCCGCCAAAGAGCGCTCCGCTATTGCGCTTGGAACCAAGCTCCGTCGACCACACGGCCTTACCGGTGGCAGCGTCGAAAGCCTGCACGCGGGCTTCTGTGTCGATCACATAAACACGTCCGCCGCTCACGACTGGCGCAGACGCAAGCCGCGCAGAGTTGCTGCTGCCGTGTATATTGGCTGACCAGACTTTTTGCAGTGAGCCACCAAGCGCCAGATGCCCCATTGATTTGGCTGCATTGCCACCCGGCTGACTCCATTCGCCATTCGGCTCCGGCGCGGGCAATACCACCTGTACATCAGCAATGGATGGATCGACCTTGACGCTGGATTCAGCAGTAAGAATAGGAATGCGTTCCCCTACGACTGGCGTTTTAGGGCCACTCTTGCCCTTGAAGATCCCGCAGCCGGAAAGCAGCGCGACCGCCGTCACCGCCGCTGTCAAACGCATAGATTTATTCACCTTCATGGTCCCCACTTCCGGCCGGAGCACCGGCATTGTCATTCCGGTCAGTCTTGACCGCATCCACTCCCAATAACCCAGCCATCTGAACGGCACGTGTCCGGATGGTTTCAGGCACGCTTCTGTCCTTCGACATCGCTGCAAACAAAGGTCCCGAAAGCTCCGGTTTCCGCATTTTCATATAGGCTATGGCAACCATCTCTCCGGCACTGCCGAACCATGGATTGCCTTCGGTCGCGAGCGGCTTCAACCGGTCCACAACCTCTTGCGGCTTTAACGTGTCGAACTCCAGCGCGGTCTGACGGATGAGGGCCAAATCACGGAAGGGCGGCGCTAGCCGGGTGTCTGCCGCGATAGCTTTATATTGCGCGATCGCCGCCTTGTTGTCTCCCCCCTCCAGCGCCAGCGCTGCCTTGATCAGCAATGCTGCGGCACGATAGCCAGGCTGTTTGGCCTCTGCCAGCGCATTGGCCTGCTTCGCAGCCGCAGCCTTGTCCCCTGCTTGAAGCGTGTTCAGCGTCTTGGACAGTTGCTCGCTGCGCTCACCGGCCTTCTGCTCGGCCTGATGGTTCCACCAGAGCCAGCCGCCAAAGGCCACCAACGTGAGAACGATCAGCGCCAGCAGCCAAATACCATAGCGCATCCCGAAGCTGGCAAGCCGATCCTGGCGCAGCGCGTCGTCGACTTCGCGCAGAAAAACTTGGTTGTCTTGTGGCGTGAGGGCCAAAACGGATCTCCAATGGGAATGGAATATGACTGGGCGCGGACCTTAGCGACGGAAAGCGCCAAGGAAAATCACTTTTTGGGTCGATAGACCTGCGCTTCCGTGGGAAAGGCCCTGCTACGGACGTCCGCCGCATATTGCGCCGCGGCGGCGGATATCGTGTCAGCAACGGCCTCGTAACGTTTAACGAACCGAGGCACGCGCTCAAACATGCCCAGCATATCCTCGGCCACCAACACCTGGCCATCGCACCGCGCCGAAGCGCCAATGCCAATGGTAGGACACGACACCGCCTCTGTTACCTTGTCGGCGATCTCTTCCATCACACCCTCGATCACCAACAGGAAGCAACCCGCGGCATCGACGGCCCGCGCATCGCGCACGATCTTCTCGGCTTCCGCCTCGCTTTTCCCGCGGGCACCATAACCGCCAAGCGCGTTCACTGCCTGGGGCGTCAAGCCGACATGGGCGCAGACTGGAATACCCCGCGCAGAGAGAAAGGCGATGGTTTCAGCCATAGCCTCTCCGCCTTCCAGCTTCACGCCCGCAGCGTCGCTTTCCTTCATTATACGCGCCGCGCTTTCGAACGCCTGCGTTGGCGAGGCTTCATAGCTGCCAAATGGCATATCGACGAGGACGAGGCTATGATAGCTCCCCCGCACCACGGCAGCACCATGATTGCACATCATGTCCAGTGTAACCGGCACGGTGGAGGGCAGGCCATAGATCACCTGCCCAAGACTATCGCCAACCAGCAGGACATCGCAGTGCGGATCAAGCAATTGCGCCATACGCGCGGTATAAGCCGTTAGCATGACGATGGGCTGTTCGGTTTTTCCGTTGGCCTTGCGTGCGCGGATGGCAGGCACAGTCAACCTCTTCATGGGCGCCGGCGTAGGATTGGCGCGGGAGGTCGACGTGTCGATGGTGAAGGTAGTAGACATGAGCAAAGCCATAGCCTGCCAGGCTTTATTTCGCCAGCTTTAGCTTAGACGCACACATAACCTCATTCGTGAGCAATGCAGATTGCAGCCACTTTAATATACCAACACGCACAAAATGATTTTTTACCGCTTCGCATACTTATCCGCCTATTCATGCGAAACAGTATAAAAACCTTTGTTGCTGTGGCAAATCGGGTGGATGCGTCCGTTATTTTGTGCGAACGAGTACAAATCATGCAGAAAATCCGCGGACGCCCACGAAAATTCAACGATGATCACGTTTTGAGGCGAGCTGCCTCTTTGTTTCAACGTCAGGGCTATACCGCAACTTCGCTTGATGAACTATCGGAAATTACCGGCTTGGCGCGGCCCAGCCTTTACAATGCCTTCGGTGATAAGCTTTCCCTTTACCGAAAGGCTTTGGCTTTCTCCCTGTCCGAAATCCATGCCCTTGCACGGTCGGAATTGCGGAATTTTGCTGACATTCAAACCGAACTTGGAACGTTTTTCGAAAATTTGCTGGCGCTTTATCGCGCTCCCGATGGAGCCGGACTGCTCATTTTATGCACTGCGCCAGCGGAAGCGGAAATGCGGCCGAGCGTTGGGGAGGATTTGCGCGTCCTCATTGCTGCGCTAGATCAGCTTCTGGAGAGCCGCCTGGAAGCCGCTGCTGCGAAAGGCGAACTCTGGCCGCATATCACCCCCGCGATTGGCGCGCATGCAGCTCAAGCAATGCTCCACAGCCTTGCCATTCGCGTTCGCGCCGGAGAATCCGATGCCGATTTACGGAAGCTGATCGCATCTGCCATCACGCTGATCGCTCGATAGCAAGCATTCGCGGCGCGCGTTCGACCGATGTCTGGCTGACTATTCGACCAGCCTTTTCCTTACAGGTTCGAGCAATGTTCCTGATGCCCCGGCCAACCGTAACATCGCCGAAGAGGAGCAAAAGCCTGATCCGCGCCCAGCGCTTGCCTGTACGGGATAGCCCGGGCAATTCAACAGTCGGCATTCTCATAAGTTTTCGCTATATTATCGTCATGCTGCTCTGGAATCTGAACATCCGCCATCTGCGTGCGCTTGCCGCCATATGCCGGCTAGGCAGCGTAAGCGCGGCCGCTCAGACGATCGGATTGTCTCAACCCGCTGTTACGCAAGGCATGGCGCGGCTGGAATTGCAGCTTGGCCGAACGCTGTTCGAGCGCCGGAAAGAGGGCATGATCCCGACGGAGGCCGGCGCAATTCTGTGCGCACAATCCGAAAAGGCCATGGCCATTCTTTCCGGGGGTATTCGTAGAGCCAGAGGAGCGGGCAGCGGCGTTGCCGATGCCTACCAACTGGTCACAATGGCGCAGCTTCGTGCCCTGATCGCCTTGGCGGACGCGGGAAGCTATATCAGCGCCAGCGCCGCGACGGGTTTGTCACAGCCTTCGCTGCATCGTGCCGTCAGGGAGCTTGAGGCGGCCAGCGGCCTTACCCTTTTTGTCCGGCGCGGGCGTGGCGTAGCGATTACCAGCGCAGGCCGGATTGTCGTACGTGCTTTCCGTCTGGCCCGGAACGAGTTGCAGAACGGCCTGTACGAAATCGCTGCTCTGGAGGGCCCGGCCGTAGGCCGGATCGTCATCGGTGCCATGCCGCTCGCACGGGCCAAGCTGCTTCCTCACGCCGTCGCTCGCTTTCACGCCGCCCATCCGGAGGTTCAGATTGATATTGTCGACGGGCAACAGGCAGGACTGACTGAACAACTTCGCGAGGGGGATCTCGATTTTCTCGTTGGAGCATTGCCCTATTCCAGCCCGGGAAAAGGTATTGAACAGAAATGGCTGTTCGATGACCCTCTGGTGGTGATCGCACGAGCAGACCATCCGCTTGTCGACGGAGGCAATACATTGCCCCCTTGGCAGGAACTGGCCCGCTATTCCTGGGTCGTTGACCGGCAGGGAACCCCAATGCGGCGCACTTGGGAAAACCTCTTTACCGAAGCGGGCGTCGATCCGCCCCGCGCCCGAGTGACCAGCAGATCGCTGCTCGCCATACGAGCGCTCCTTTTGGAAGGTGATTATCTCGCGTTACTTAATTTGGGTCAGGTCGCCCTCGACGTGGACAATGGTCTTATCAGCATAATAGGTGCGCCTCTGCCAGATGCGAGCATTCCTGTTGGCATCACTTACCGCACCGGGTGGGAGCCCACACCATTGCAGCGGGAATTCCTGCAGGACATTGATGCAGAGATTTAGCACTGTTACAGCCGAACTGTCCCACCAGCATAATCCAGGATGGCTTCATGCAAAGTCGGAGCCCAGGTCCCGCCGCATCTCTTCATTGATGATCGCGATATGACCATAATGCGGGTGGTCTATATGGAACATGGCCTGTCCCTCCCCGCTCTTCCAGGTCTGGATCTGGGCATCGGCGAAGGGGAAATGCAGGAAATGCACGCTGGATGCCTTGCCTTCCGGCGTGCTCCGTTCAACGTCGCCCTCCGGCGTGGCGGCGATCTTTTCTCCATTGATGCTGAGAAAGATGTGATCTTCCACCCCGCCGAGCGCACCCAATATACGAGCGCGGACCTTCGGATCGTCAATTTCGAACATCAGGGTGCAGGTCAGTTCGCTACCATTGGGAATCATCGGATTATAAGCGGCCAGTTCATCCTTGAGCTGTTCTTCACCGCCTTTTTCGATCCGCAACATTTCGTGGACCTGCCACCACATCGTATCCCAATTCTCAAAATGGACGCTGACATGCGGCCCTATGGACAGGCGGCGGAACCGCTTGCGGAGAAGGTTTTCCTGCCGCTTTTCCGCGCGAATAGTCTCAAATGCGCCAAGATCCATGATATCATCGGGGGTGATGATGCGCTGATTGCGAGGCATGTTCCTACTCCATTTCATGCGTAGTTCCCGCAACAGCGGGACGCCGACAATTACAGGCCGTAAGCCTTCGCCATCACCTCGATGGGATGGCCGATCCGTTCGGGAACCTTGCTGGCGCCGGAAAGCTCCATGACCTGCTTGAGGTGCGGTCCGGCGAGCGGACATTCGCTGACCATATAATCCGGGTCGTTCTTCGCCATCGCGCGCGCGGCGGGACGGCCTACCTTTACCGCAGTGTCGAAATTCTGTTTGAATATGCCCCATTTGCCGCCATGTCCGGAGCAGCGATCCGTCAGGACAGGTTTGGCTCCGGGAATAAGACGAAGCATCTCCATCGCTTTTGGCCCCATATTCTGGGCGCGGCTATGGCAGGCAAAATGAACTCCAATGCTGGCGGGCAGATCGTCTATAGGGGCCAAGCCGCATTCCTTTGACAGCGCGACCATATATTGGCTGAGGTCATATGTGTTTTCGCTCAGCATCCTGATGGCGTCATTCGCCGAATTAAGCAGCGGCCATTCGAACTTGAGCATAAGTGAACAGCTCGTCGTCAGCGGCACGATATCATAGCCATCGGCGATCAACGGCGCGAAATAATCCGCTACACGCTCGGCGGCGCTCGCGACGGCGCTCAGATCTCCATTTTCGAACTTGGGCATACCACAACATTCGGGATGCTCGACACGGACATGCACGCCATTGTGAGCGAGCACTTTCATCGCCGCTTCGCCCGGCGTCTGGTCATTGAAATTGCCGTAGCAGGTCGCATAGAGCACGACCTTCTTCCCAAAGCCCGGCCCATCGGGATTGGGAGCGGGAACGCTGTGCGCCGCCTTCTTCGTAAGCGGAACATCAGCAAAATTCGGCAAGTGCGCTCTTTTGTCTATGCCCATTACCGACTGCATCGCGCCGCGCATGGGTCCGCCGGATTTTGTCGCAATATTGGCAACATCGTCGAGCAGAGTGCCCAACTTGCCGTTGCGATCCGTCTTGGCAAGTTCTTTGTCTGCAAAACTGGTCATGCCCTTGTGATGCTCGACGGCACGGTAACGCAGCATCAGATGGGGGAAATCCAGATCCCATTCATGGGGCGGCACATAGGGGCACTTCACCATGAAGCACATGTCACAGAGGGTGCATGCATCCACGACTTTCTTGAAATCCTGGCTATCGAGATGCTCCACATCCTCATGCTCGCTTTCATCGATCATATCGAAAAGCGTGGGGAAACTGTCGCACAGATTGAAGCAACGGCGGCAGCCATGACAAATATCGAAAACCCGGCGCAACTCTGCGTCCAGCGCTTCCTCGTCATAGAAACTTTCATCCTGCCACGCGATCGGGTGGCGGATAGGTGCCCCAAGGCTACCTTCCTTCATTCCGTATTATCCTGATTGTTCATGCCTGATCGTCAGGCGCGTCGCGCCTTCAGGCGGGAGTCCGTTGCGCGTCAATCATAGAGCTCCGCAACCATTCCCGCCATCCGGCATTAACCTAGTTCATGGGCCGTCAGGCTCAGGCAGCAACTTCCATCGCTTCCAAAGTCTTCTGGAACTTACCGGCGTGGCTCTTTTCCGCCTTCGCCAGCGTTTCGAACCAGTCAGCGATCTCGTCGAAGCCTTCATCGCGGGCGGTGCGGGCCATACCGGGATACATGTCGGTATATTCGTGGGTTTCACCCGCAATCGCCGACTTCAGATTGGAGCTGGTGTCGCCGATCGGCATATTGGTAGCCGGATCGCCACCACCTGATTGCAAGAACTCCAGATGGCCATGCGCGTGACCCGTTTCGCCCTCGGCAGTCGAACGGAATACAGCGGCAACGTCGTTGTAGCCTTCAATGTCCGCCTGCTGCGCGAAATAGAGATAACGGCGGTTAGCCTGGCTTTCACCAGCAAAGGCGGCCTTCAGATTGTCTTCCGTTTTTGAACCCTTGAGTTCCATGGCTTTTCTCCTTGCATCCAGGATCACCGCGAAATGCGGTGTTCCTTAAAATCGTTCAGAGATTAGACCAGTATGGAACGGGCGGCTAAGAGGAAATATGAATATGACTGATCGGATAAAGCGATCAGTATAATCCCTGCTAAGAATGTAATTGATATTCATTCGCAAAACAAGATTATTTTTCAGCCCTCTCTTGTTCTATTTTCGGCTCACCCTGTCGAAGCGCTCCAGCTTGACATAGTTGACACTGAGGAGCGTTGATTTGTAAGGATAAAATCGGGTCGTTGTAGGACAATTCGCGAAGAATTCCGAGGCGCACGATTAGAAAGAGCCTGCGGACGAATAGCGCGAGAGCAAGGCTGTAGGACAGCCTTATTTTTCAAATGCGGAAAATGCGCAAACCGCTGGACCTCGGCCAGCAAACAGGAGCCTGGCTCCATGCGCCCTGCTGTGTTCCTGTTCTTCCAGGAACACAGCAGCGCTCAGGTGCAGATAGCATGCGGTGCGGCCGAAGCCGCATCACATGCTATTGATTGTTCTGCCGGTTCAGGAAACGCGGAATATCCAGGCCGGATTTCCCGCTATTGTCCTCTTCATCATTAGGCGTGGTCCGCGCATTGCCCCGGGAGAGATTGGACATACGCTCAAAGAGCGTGCCGCCCGTTGCCACGCGGGGAGCGGGACGCGTTGGGGGCTGAGGAGCCGCTTCGGCCTCAGGCGGTTGCGACGCTGGTGTCGACTCTGCAGGCATTTCGGCCGCAGGGCTGAGCAGCAGTTCCTCTTCCTCTGCCGCTGCTGCGGAAGCAGGCGCGGGTTCAGCCACAGGCGGAGGCGCAAAGGCCTGAAAACCGGGCGCAGCTTCAGGAGCTTGCGCCGTTCCGCTGCTCGCTGGCTCTGCAACAGGCGCTGGCGCAGGAGCGGCAACCGGCTGCGCCGTCACTGTCCGGGTGGGGAAAGTGAAAGCCTGGCTGCGGGGCGCGGAGACGTCCACTTCACTGTCGATCCCCGTGGCGACGACTGATACCCGAATCTTGCCGTTCAGATTGTCGTTGAAAGCGGAACCCCAGATGATGTTGGCATCGGGATCAACCAGTTCACGAATGTGATTGGCGGCCTCATCGACTTCCATCAGGCGCATATCCTCGCCACCTGTGATGGAGATAATGACCCCCTTGGCGCCCTTCATACTGACGCCATCAAGCAGCGGGTTTGCAATGGCCCGTTCAGCGGCTTCAAGTGCACGGCCGTCACCTTCGGCTTCGCCGGTGCCCATCATCGCCTTGCCCATTTCCCCCATGACCGAACGGACGTCGGCGAAGTCGAGGTTGATGAGGCCCGGCATAACCATCAGGTCAGTGATACCGCGAACACCCTGTTGCAACACTTCGTCAGCAAGCTGGAAAGCCTCCTTGAAGGTGGTGTTGGGGTTGGCGATAAGGAAAAGATTCTGATTGGGAATGACAATGAGCGTGTCGACATGCTTCTGCAACTCGGCAATGCCCGCGTCGGCTGATTTGGCGCGACGCGACCCCTCAAACGTAAAGGGCTTGGTCACGACGCCAACGGTCAGGATGCCACGATCACGCGCAGCCTTGGCGATGACAGGCGCTGCACCTGTACCAGTGCCGCCGCCCATACCAGCCGCGATGAAGCACATATGTGCGCCATTCAGCGCCTGTTCGACACCGTCGATTGATTCTTCAGCCGCCGCCCGGCCAATCTCCGGCCGTGATCCTGCGCCAAGGCCCTCGGTGATCTTTGGCCCAAGCTGAATACGGCGTTCGGCTGGCGAAGCGTTCAATGCCTGCGCATCGGTATTGGCGACAACGAAGTCCACGCCTTCCACCTGCGCAGCGATCATGTTGGCAATCGCGTTTCCGCCAGCGCCTCCGACCCCGACGACAGCAATCCGAGGCTTCAGCTCATCCACATGCGGCGGACCGATTTCAATGCTCATAAATATGCTCCCATTGCTTCATCCAAAGTGAAGCGAACCCTTGTATAACTCATGCACCATCTGATTCAGCGAATCATCCAAAAACTCAGCATTAACCAAATTCATCAGTAATTCGTCCGAAATGCGGTGATAAGCCTTTGAATAAACGCAGAACCCGGCGCTTTGTGGACTGTTTGCTTCGATGAGGGCAGCCAACGGAGATCCACAGGGTTGGACGCCCCATAGAGCGCGAGTCCTGCAAGCGTTGCAAATGCGGGGCCACTATGCGCTTCGGGAAGGCCCGTCAAGCCGCGTGGGCGACCAATGCGCACCGCCCGGCCCAGCGCGCTCTGTGCATAGTCGGCAATACCCTTCAACTCAGCGCCGCCGCCGGTCAACACGACCTGTCGCCCCACTGGCCCGATAAAGCCCAACTCCTTTAGGGCCTTGCCGATTTCGCCCATCAAATGGTCAAGGCGCTGGCAGATGATGGAAACGAGCTGAGCCCGCGTGATGCGGCCGCCCTCCACGCTCTGCCCGTCACTGGACATCGGCGCGATTTCTATCATTTCGCGATGATCGCGCGGCGACTGCATAGCTGAACCATAAAAGCACTTCATCCGCTCAGCCTGGCTCCGCCGCACCCCGAAGGACGAAGCGATGTCGTCCGTAATATCGGCCGCGCCAAAAGGAAGCGACGCAAGGCCAAGCAACATGCCACCAGCGAACAGTGAAACATTTGTCACCGCGGCGCCCAATTCCACCAGCGCAACACCCAGGTCGCGTTCCTCATCGGACAGGCAGGACATGCCCGTGGCGACAGGTGAGGCAACAATGCTGTTCACCTCCAGATGCGCGGAGCGCACGCACATATCGAGATTGCGAAGGGGGCTGCCATCCGCCAGTACGACATGAATGTCCACGCCCAACCGGTCGGCATGAAGGCCAAGCGGCTTCCGCACGCCCGTCAATCCATCCAGCGTATAAAGCGTTGGCTGAGCGTGCAGCACCATGCGCCCATCGGGATCGATGCTGTTGCGGCCCGCTTCCAGCAAATCATCAATGTCCTGCTGCTCAATGCGATGGCCGCCCAGTTCCACTTCGACGCTGGCGATATCGCTGATGAGGCCGCCAGCGGAGAAGTTGACCCACACATCCTCGATATTAGTGCCTGCGATCCGTTCGGCCTGCTCGACCGTTTCGCGCACTGCCTGCTCGGTACGTTCCATGTCCGCGATATAGCCGCGCCGCACACCTCGGCTTTCGCGCTGGCCTGTGCCAAGGATCGTGAGTTCGCCCCTGTCGGTCTGCCCCGCAATCAGGGCGGACACTTTCCAGGACCCTATATCGAGCGCCGTAATCAGCTTGTCATAACGCGGCTGCGCCATGCCTTACCCCTCCCCATCCGCAAGGTCTTTTTCCGCCACGGCGCTGTCCTTGCTCTTTGCGGCAACGGTGCCCTGTGTCTTTGGCAGGCGCAAGACGAACTTGTCGGGGTCCCGCATATCGAAGCGCAATATGCCGCGTCCGAGCAGCCGGTTGACGCCATCCATACGGGCGAAATTGACCAGCGCGGTAGAGGCCTCTTCCTTCCCCTCCGGCAACGACAATGTCTCGCCCGTCTGGAAACGGAGGTCCCAGCGGCGATTGCCGACCCAGGTCGCGCCCGCCAGCATCGGTTTCAAGGCAGGGGCGGCCTCCATCAATGCATTCAGCTCCGCCGTTTGCTGATTGGCATTGGGGCCAACGACCAGCGGCAGGTCAGGCATGGCGGAAACATTGACGGGCTGAAGCACTTTGCCATTCACGTCGATCAGGGCCAGCTTGCCCTTGTTCTGCCACACGGCGGCAGGCTTACGCTCCACGATGTCGATGATCAATGTGTCAGGCAGGCGGCGGGATACGCGCGCATCCTCCACCCAACCCAGTTGCATCAATTGCGCCCGCAGGCTGGCAAGATCGACCGACGGCATGGCGCGTTCATGCTGCCCAAGCGCGATGGCGTAGACGGGAAGTTCGTCCATCCGCTCTATGCCACGCACTTCAACCTTCCTGACCTCAAAACCGGCATTGCGGGCCAGGTTGGAAAATTCCTGCTGCGCCATGGCAGGCAGGCCCATGAACCATGCGAAACCGCCCATTGCAGCGGCCAGCAGCAGCATGATCATCCATGTGAAAAACTTGTGCAGCGTTGCGTCGCTGACGGGCAGCGCGCCCAGCAAACGATCGATGCGTGAGCGGCGCTTCAGGGTCCGGCCGCCACTTCTCGGCTTGCGCTTGGTCGCGCCGCCGCGCCTGATCGTCGCCGCGCTCATAGTGCCTCCTCCACAATCCGCTCGACCAGTTCGGCATAATCGATGCCCAGCTTCGCAGCCTGTTCCGGGACGAGGCTGAGCGGTGTCATGCCCGGCTGGGTATTGACCTCCAGCAGAAATAGCCCCTCCACGCCGCGCTCGTCATCCCAGCGGAAATCGGAGCGGGACGTTCCCTTGCATCCCAGCAGCTGGTGCGCCCGCAGCGCAATGGCCTTGCAGGCTTCCGTGATGTCATCGGGAATATTGGCAGGGCAGATATGATCCGTCATGCCGTCCGTATATTTGGCGTCGAAGTCATAAAAGCCGCTCTTGGGCCGCAGCTCCGTGACAAGCAGCGCCTCTCCCCCCAACACCGCTGTGGTGAGCTCCCGGCCCCGGATGAAGGGTTCGGCGAGCAGATGATCGAACTCCTGCCAGGGCCCAGCTACATCGCGGCCAATGGGGACGCCGTAATTACCGTCGGCAGTCACAATGGCGACGCCTACAGAGGAACCCTCATTGATAGGCTTCAGCACATAGGGGCGCGGCAGGGGATCGGCAGAATAAAGGCTTTGGCTCTCCACCATCATGCCGCCCGGCATGGGGATGCCATGCGGCACGAGCGTCTGCTTGGTGAGTTGCTTGTCAATGGCGATCACTGAGGATGCAAGGCCGCTATGGGTGTATTTGATACCCATAAGGTCCATCATGCCCTGTACCGTGCCATCCTCGCCAGGGACGCCGTGAAGGGCGTTGAAAACGACATCTGGCGCGGTTTCCGTAAGGCGTGCGGCGACATCGTGGCCCATATCGATGCGTGTGACCTTGTGACCACGGCTTTCCAGCGCCTTGGCGACACCTTCCCCGCTCATCAGGGAGACAGACCGCTCGGCGGACCAGCCGCCCATCAGGACAGCGACATGCCAGGGCCCCCTCATTGCGCTACTCCAATGCGCTGAATTTCCCATTCAAGCATGATGCCCGTCTTTGCCTTCACACGTTCACGCACGTCCTCGCCCAGCGCTTCTATGTCGGCGCTGCTTGCGCCACCGAGATTGAGGAGGAAGTTGCAATGCTTTTCCGAAACCTGCGCCGCGCCTTTCGTGAGGCCACGGCAGCCTGCTTCATCGATCAAGCGCCAGGCCTTGTCCCCATCCGGGTTCTTGAAGGTGGAACCGCCAGTGCGGGACCGCAGGGGCTGCGATGCTTCGCGCTCGGCTGCGATGCGGTCCATTTCCGCGCCGATGACGGCGGGATCGCCGGGCGTGCCCTGGAAAAACGCCTCGACCACGATCGCGCCTTCTGGAAGCGCGCTGTGTCGGTAGCTGTAATGGAGGTCCTCCGCCTTCCAGCTTTCCACCCGGCCATCCCGCAGGACGACCGTGCATTCGATGAGGATATCAGCGGCCTCCCGGCCATAAGCGCCCGCGTTCATGCGGACTGCGCCGCCGACCGTTCCGGGAATGCCCCGCAAAAATTCCATGCCGGCAATGCCCGCGTCCCGCGCAGCGCTCGCTACGCTGATGCCCATGGCGGCGGCGCCTGCACGGACGCGGTTTCCCGGCTCGATGGAGACCTTCGCCATGGATTTTGGCAAGCGCACCACCACGCCGG
Organism: Rhizorhapis sp.; assembly: GCA_036570425.1. Lineage (GTDB taxonomy): Bacteria > Pseudomonadota > Alphaproteobacteria > Sphingomonadales > Sphingomonadaceae > Rhizorhapis. The sequence goes on from DATCYF010000022.1 coordinate 52,990, forward strand.
GCACGCCGCCGTCACGGACGATAAGATTAGAGCCGACACCTACCGGAAGGACCGGGACTGATGGGTCCAGATCGCCCAGAAAGGCCGCCAGGTCGTCGACGTCCCTGGGCCGCACCAGCCATTCAGCCGGACCGCCCGTGCGGAACCAGATGAAGTCGGCCAGACTGCCTTTTTCCTCTATGCTGCCCCGGAGCGCCGGAAGAGTGGCTGCGCCATCGATCATGCAGGCACGCCTCGCTTCGCACTGATCGCGTCGGCAAGACCGGCCGCCCATTTGGTAATGTCGCCCGCGCCAAGACAAATGACCATGTCGCCGGGTTCAAGCTGCTGGCTGAGCTTTTCCGCCAGATCGTCCGCATCCTCTATCGTCGTGGCGGCATGATGGCCGCGCCGTTTCAGGCCAGCCACCAGCGCCCCTGACGTAACGCCCTCCATAGGCGCTTCCCCGGCAGCATAGACGGGAGCGGCATAGACGATGTCAGCATCGTTGAACGCCTGCTGAAAATCATCCATCAGATCATGCAGGCGCGAATAGCGGTGCGGCTGAACCACGGCGATCACCCGCCCCTGTGCGCCCTCGCGAGCAGCAGCGAGCACCGCCCTGATTTCCACGGGGTGATGGCCGTAATCGTCAATGACAGTCGCCTTGCCCCCGGGCAGATCGACTTCGCCAACGTTCGTGAAGCGCCGCTTGACGCCGCCGAACTGGGCAAAGCCGTTCTGGATCGTTGCATCATCAATGCCCAGATGCAGCGCAACGCCAATAGCCGCCATGGCGTTGAGGACATTATGACGGCCGGGCATGGGCATTTCGATGCCCTCGATCCGCCGCGTGGAACCGTCGCGGTCGCGGATCACCACATCGAAGCGATTGCCGCCGGGCACTGGCTGGACATTCTCCCCGCGAATGTCGGCCTGCGCGCTGAAGCCATAAGTAACCACGCGGCGGTCCTGCACCCGAGGCAGGATTGCCTGCACTTCCGGATGATCGAGGCAGAGCAAAGCTGCGCCGTAAAAAGGGACATTGCCAACAAATTCGACAAAGGCGTCCTTCACCCGGTCGAAGCTGCCATAATGGTCGAGATGTTCGGGATCGATATTGGTGACGACCGCTATGGTGCCGTCCAGGCGCAGGAAACTGCCGTCGCTTTCATCGGCTTCCACCACCATCCAGTCGCTGGCGCCAAGCCGGGCGTTGGAGCCGTAGCTGTTGATGATCCCGCCATTGATGACGGTCGCATCAATGTCGCCCGCATCAAGCAGGGCCGCGACCATGGAGGTTGTCGTCGTCTTGCCATGCGTTCCGGCTACCGCGACAGTGGATTTGAGCCGCATCAGTTCCGCCAGCATTTCCGCGCGCCGAACAACGGGGATACGCTTTTCCAGCGCCAGATCGACTTCAGGGTTGCCGCGCCGGATCGCGGTGGAGGTCACGACAACGGCGGCATCGCCCAGATTTTCCGCCTTATGACCGATCATCACGTTGATGCCCTTGTCACGCAGCCCCTGCACCACATAGCTTTCGGCAATGTCTGTGCCCTGAACCTTGTAGCCCAGATTATGCATCACCTCCGCAATGCCGGACATGCCAATGCCGCCAATGCCAATGAAGTGAATGGTGCCGATGTCAATCGCAACGCCCTTCATGCGGGGACCCCCTGCATGCCGATGCGGGGCTTGGGCGAACGGACCCGCAGCGGATCGTTCATGATCGGCGCAGAGCCAATGCTTTCCAGAAGATCGGCCAGATCGCGCGCGGCATTGGGACGGCCGCAGATCTTCGCACGTTTTGCGGCATTTTGAAGCGCGCCGGGCTCCAGCGCCAGTTTCTGCATTTGTTTGGCAAACTCCACGGGGGTGAACTTGGATTGCGGGATGGCCCGCGCGCCGCCGCTTTCGACCATTTCGCGGACGTTGGCAGTCTGGTGATCGTCCATGGCGCTGGGTAGCGGAACCAGGATGGCGGGGCGGCCCGCCGCCGTCAATTCGGCTATGGTGGATGCACCCGCACGCGCGACGACCAGATGCGACCAGCCCAGGCGCTCGGGCAGGTCAGGCAAATAGGTGGCAAGGTCGGCGGGGATTTCCAGTTCCGCATACACCGCGCGGACCTTGTCTATGTCCTCCACCCGGCATTGCTGCGTCACCTGCAAGCGGCGGCGCAGGCTGATGGGGAGCAATCCCAAACCTTCGGGAACGACGCTGGACAATATGGTCGCGCCCTGGCTGCCTCCGGTTACGAGCAGGCGGAAAACGCTATCTTCATTAAGAGTGGGATAATCCTCATCGCGCAGGGCCAGCACCTCTTCACGCACCGGGTTGCCGATGAGATGCGTTTTGTCGGCATATCTGTCGGCCAGCCGCTCCACCTGCGGATAAGCGGTGGCGATAGCCGCGACCTTGCGCGCCAGCAGCCGGTTGACGCGGCCCAGAACGGCGTTCTGTTCGTGGATAACGGTCGGAATACCGTCCTTATGCGCAGCGAGCAGCGCTGGCAGCGCGGGATAGCCGCCGAAGCCTACCACCACGGATGGCTGAAAGGTTTCATGGAGACGGCGCGCCATGTCTCGCCCGGCCTTGATGCTCTTCAAGCCCCTGAGCCAGCCCACGGGACCACCCGCCATTCTTCCGGCAGGCAGGATATGGACCTGCGCCTTGTCAAACAGGCCGGGGATTTTCGCGCCCCGATCATCCGTGACGAGCGCCACATGATGACCACGTTCCATAAGTTCGACGGCAACGGCATGGGCCGGAATCATATGACCGCCCGTGCCCCCGGCTGCGAGTACATAATGGCGGGTAATGGTCATCGGCCGCTCCATTTTACGACATAGGGAGAACGCACCAGATAAGGGTTGCGCCGTGTGAAGGCCAGCAGCAACCCGATGCCGATGCACAGCGCGATCATAGAGGAACCACCATAGCTGATAAAGGGCAGCGTCATGCCTTTGGAGGGGAAAATCTGCGTATTGACGCCCATGTTGATGATCGCCTGCAAACCGAACTGCGTAGCCAGCCCGGCCGCGGCGAAGATGACGAAATTATCCTCCTCGTCGAGTAGTTTCAGGAATACCCGCACGAGAATGGCAAGGTAAACGCAAGCGATGGCGATGCAGGCAAGCAGGCCAAACTCCTCCCCAATGACGGAGAAGATATAGTCGGTGTGCGCTTCGGGCAGATGGAACTTGGCCACACCGCTGCCCGGACCAACACCCAACAGGCCACCGCCGGTCAGAGCCGCGCGGGCGCTTTCAACCTGATAGGCGTCGCCCTGCCCCAACAGCCAGATATTGATGCGCTGCGTCGCCACTGGATAGAAGAGATAGGCGGCGACAAGCCCGGTGATGCCGGTCCCGACCAATACCCCGATCCAGCGCGCCGACATGCCTGCCAGCAGCATGAGCGAAAGCCAGGCGGAACAGAAAATAACCGTCTGGCCAAGATCTGGCTGGTGCATCAACAGAAAGCCCACGAAAGCCGTCAGCCCGGCGGACAGCGGAATGACCGGCAGGGTCCGATCCTTGCTGCGCAGGGAAAGCATCCATGCCAGCGTGACAACGAACACCGGCTTCAGGAATTCCGATGGCTGAAAACGGAACGCATCGCTTCCCAACCACCGCGTTGCGCCATTGACCGTCGTTCCAATGATCGGCACCAGCATCAGCAATACCGTAAGCAGAACCGTCAGAAATATGGAAAAGCGGCGCGCCTGCACGCGAGGCAGCATGGAAATGACTAGCATGATCGGCACACCCACACCGACCCAGAGAAGCTGGCGATAGAAATAATAAAGCGGATCTAGCTCCACCTGGTTCGTCGAGAGCTTCTGCGACGCGACGGGCGATGCCGCCGCTACGGCGACCAGGCCGATGCAGATAAGGATGCTGATGAGAAGCAGCAATACGCGGTCAATTTCCCAGAACCAGAGCCCCAGCGGCGTCCGGTCGCGCGGCAGCGTGACGCCGCGCCGGGGACGAACGAAGGGAGGCGGCGGGGAGCTGGAGCTTGCGCCCATCGCCTCTTTGCGCATGTCCATGTCCGCATCCGCCATATCAGTCCAGCGCCTCTACGGCGGCGCGAAAAGCGTCGCCCCGCGCTTCGAAATCCCGGAACTGGTCGAAAGAGGCACAAGCGGGGGAGAGCAGCACCACATCGCCCGGCCTGGCGGCCTGCGCCGCATGCCCCACGGCGGTAATGAGCAATTCACTGTCGTCGACAGGCATCAACGGGCGCAGAATTTCGGCAAAGCGCGGCCCCGCCTCGCCAATGGTGTAGGCAGTGGCGACATTGCCGAAATGCGGGGCGCAGTCGTCCAGATCGTCCGATTTGGCGACGCCACCCAAGATCCAGTGGATGCGGGGCCGCCCCGCATCCGGAGGATAGGCCGCAAGCGCTGGAGCCGTTGAAGCGGGATTGGTCGCCTTGCTGTCATTGACGTAGAGAACGCCATTCCTTTCGGCAATCCGCTCCATCCGATGCGGCAGGCTGGAATAGCTTTTAAGCGCCGCAGCGATACCCGCGTCACCCAGGCCGAGGGCGCGTGCGACGGCTATGGCGACGGCGGCGTTCTGGGCATTATGGGGGCCTTGCAATGACGGCCATTGCGCCTGATCAGCCGGATCGATCTGACTGGAGGCTACCTCTATGAGCTGCGATATTACCCCTGCGGCAATGTGACGGCTGGGATCGTCCTCGGTTGCGATCACGGCCATATGATCCGGCGATTGCAAGGCAAACAGCCGCGCCTTGGATGCGCAATAGCCCGGAAAACCTTCATAGCGATCGAGATGGTCCGGAGTGATGTTGAGCAATACCGCCACGTCGGCGTCGAGGCTGTAGGTGAGATCGATCTGGTAGCTCGACAATTCCAGCACATAGACGCCACCTGCGGGCAGTGGGTCCTGCGCCAATATGGGCAGGCCGATATTCCCGCCCATCCGCGTCGGGATGCCTGCATTGCGCACAACATGATGGATGAGCGCCGTCGTCGTCGACTTGCCATTCGTGCCGGTGATGGCGACGACCCGATGCTTGGGCAGGCTTGGGCGGGCGAGCGCGAAAAGTTCGATGTCGCCGATGATGGGAACACCCGCCTCCCGCGCCTTATCGGCTATGGGATGACGATTGAGCGGCACGCCGGGGGAAACGACCACGCCGTCAAAACCGGAAAGATCAATAGCGAGCGGATCAGCGATTTCCGCCATGCCCACCATAGCTTGTCGTGCATCTTCCCGGTTGTCCCAGGCGATAACATGGGCGCCGCTGTTCACCAGCGCCTCGACCGTGGCCATGCCGGAGCGGGCCAGGCCAAGAACGGCATATTTCTTTCCTGCAAAGGCGGGACTGACGATCACCGGATTTTCAATGTCGAAAGGCCGGCAAGGGCAAGGACGATGGAGATGATCCAGAAACGGATTACGACGGTGGGCTCCGACCAGCCAAGCTGTTCGAAATGATGGTGGATCGGCGCCATCCTGAATACCCGCTTTCCGGTTCGCTTGAAGAAGAAGACCTGAATGATAACCGAAGCCGCTTCCAGCACGAAGAGTCCGCCGATGATGGCAAGGACGATTTCATGCCGCACAGTGACCGCGATAACGCCCAGCGCGCCACCTAGCGCAAGACTGCCCGTGTCGCCCATGAACACGGCGGCGGGCGGTGCATTGAACCAGAGGAAGGCAAGGCCGGCACCGATAATCGCGCCAAGCAATATGGTCAGATCCCCCGCCCCCGGCACATGCGGAATGCCCAGATAAGTCGCATAATCCGCTCGCCCAACGATGTAGGCGATCAGCATGAAGGCAACGCTGGCGATGATGACGGGCATTGTGGCCAAGCCATCCAGCCCGTCTGTCAAGTTCACCGCATTGCCCGCGCCGACGATGACAAAGGCCGCGAAGATATAATAAAACGGCCCCAGATTGATGGCAGGGCCATTCCAGAACGGCACATAGAGCGCAGTTCCCGTCTGGCTGACGATCAGCCAGGCCGCGCCCCCGGCTATCAGGAATTCAGCGAGCAGCCTCACACGGCCAGGCACACCCTTATGGCTGGATTTGCGTACCTTGTCATAATCATCAAGGAAACCAATCGCGCCGAAGCCCAGCGTCACGAAGATGCAGGCCCAGACATAGATGTTGGACAGGTCCATCCAGAGAAATACCGAGATGGCGATTGATGTAAGGATCATCAGGCCGCCCATGGTGGGCGTTCCGCGCTTCACAAAATGGCTTTGCGGCCCATCCTCGCGGATCGGCTGCCCCTTGCCCTGCCGCACGCGCAGCCAGCCAATGAACTTTGGTCCAATCAGCAGGCCCAGAAACAGCGCCGTCGCCACCGCCGCTCCCGTGCGGAAGCTGAGATAGCGAACAAGGTTGAAGACTCCTTCAAATTCCAGAGCCTTCGCGAGCAAATACAGCATTAAATCACTTTCCCGGTCACAGCCGCCACGACACGCGACAAGCCGACGCTATTGGACCCTTTGACAAGCACAGCATCGCCCGCCCGCAATTCTGATTGAAGACGCTTCGCCGCCGCGTCGGCGTCGGGCACATGCGCGAAACCGACCTTGCCTTCAAGCTGCTCCGCCAGAGGCGCCATTTCGGGACCGACGAGTATGGCAAAATTCACGTTGGATGCACAAATCGGCTCAGCAAGGGCAGCGTGGAAGGCATCGCTCTCCTCCCCCAGTTCCTTCATGGCGCCAAGCACGGCAAGCCGCCGTTCGCCATTTTCCCGCCCGAGCTGCTTCAACGTCACGGCCATGGAGAGCGGATTAGCGTTGTAGCTTTCATCAATTACCAGAGCCTCGCCATCGGCAAAGGGCACCTGCGAGCGCGCACCCCGGCCGGGAAGGCCCGGCAGCTCGGCCAGCGCCAGTCCCGCCTGCGCAAGATCGCCGCCCACCGACTCCACTGCCGCCAATATCGCCAGCGCATTGGATACCCAATGCTCGCCCGGAGCAGCGACAGTGAGGCAAAGCTCGGCTTGGGGCAGCTTGACCGTGATCAGCGTGCCGCCATTGGCTGCAATGACGGTATCAACAGCCCGCACATCCGCATCCGAAGCGAAGCCGAACGTAAGGATATTCCCCGCGTGACGCTCGGCCACCCTAATGAGGCGATCCTTGTAGGGGCTGTCGGCTGGTATGATGGCAGTGCCGCCTGGCTCCAGCCCTTCGAAAATCTCTGCCTTGGCGTCCGCAATGGCTTCGACGCTATCGAAAAAAGCCTGATGCGCGGGCGCAATGGCAGTCACAATGGCGACATGCGGCCGAACCAGTCGAGTGAGCGCTGAAAGCTCCCCGCTATGGTTCATGCCCATTTCGAAAATGCCGAAGCGGCTCTCACGCGGCATCCGGGCGAGGCTCAATGGCACGCCGACATGATTATTGTAGCTCTTGACGGAGCGGTGCACTGCGTAAGGCGCATAGCGGTCGAGCGCATGAAAGAGCGCTTCCTTGGTGCCGGTCTTTCCAACCGAGCCCGTTACGCCAATGATTCTGGCGGATGTGCGAGCGCGCGATGCCGCGCCCAGGGCATTGAGCGCCGCCGTCGTGTCGCCGACCAGCACATGGGGATGATCGACCGCCCGACCGACAATCGCGCCCGCCGCGCCGGCGGCAAAGGCCTGCCCGACAAAGCGGTGCCCGTCAGTCGCCTCACCGGACAAAGCGATAAAAAGATCGCCGGAGCCGACTTCGCGACTGTCGAAAGCGACGCCGGAAACAACGAATGGCGCAGAGGCCTGGCCACCAGTCGCAGCGGCTATTTCAGCGGAAGTCCAGAGATCCGTCATGCCGCGCATTCCCGCGCCACGCTTACGTCGTCGAAGGGCAATATGCGGTCGCCGACGATCTGCCCCTGTTCATGCCCCTTGCCAGCTAGCAAAACAATGTCGTCAGCACCCGCCTCAGCAATCGCCGTCGCAATCGCCTCCCGACGACCGCCGATTTCGATAGCGCCGGGGGCCGCCGCCATGATGGCCCTGCGGATTTCAGCGGGGTCTTCGGAACGGGGATTGTCATCTGTGACGATGACATGATCGGCAAGATCCACCGCGACCTTACCCATTTCCGGCCGCTTACCTGTGTCCCGGTCGCCGCCAGCCCCGAAAACCACGATCAGGCGGCCTTTGGTGTGCGGGCGCAGCGCCTTGATGGCGGCGTCAAGGCCGTCGGGCGTATGAGCATAATCGACATAAACGGGCGCGCCAGCCTTGTTGATGACGGCGCATTCCAGCCGCCCGCGCACCGGCTGAACGCGGCTGAGGCAGTCCAGAATCGTGTCCAGCTTGCCGCCCGCCGCCATCACCAGCCCAGCGGAGGTCAGCGCATTGGCGGCCTGATATGCGCCAATCAGCGGCAGTACGACGCGATGGGTCTTGCCATCCGCCTCGATCATCAGCACTTGTCCCAGGTGCGTAGGCGTGCGGGAAAGAAGGCGAAGCGTTTCGCCCTTTTCGCCGATGGAGAGGATCGAGAGGCCCCGCGCCCTTGCCCGAGCGGCGACGTCGGCGGAACGCGCATCGTCCGCCCAGATGACAGCCGTACCGCCGGGCGCAATGACCTCATCGAACAGGCGCATCTTGGCTTCGAAATAGCTTTCCATGTCGCCATGATAATCGAGATGGTCACGGCTGAGATTCGTGAACGCGCCTGCCTGCACCGGCAGACCTTCGGTGCGATATTGCGCAAGGCCGTGGCTGGATGCTTCGAAGGCCGCATGCGTAATGCCTTCGCGCCTCAGACCCGCCATGTTGGAAAGGAAGGTCACGATGTCCGGCGTGGTGAGGCCGGTCGAGACCTGGTCCACGGAGGTGGTAACGCCCAAAGTGCCGATGGAGGCGGCCGTTTCGCCCATCATGTGCCAAATCTGGCGAGTCAGTTCCACCGTCGAGGTTTTGCCGTTGGTGCCGGTCACGGCAACGACGGTTTTCGGGAAAGGCGCGAAAAACTTTGCGGCGAGTTGGGCGAACAGCCGACGGGGCCGATCATCGGTCAGATGCACTGCGCCCTTAACCGCCGCCTGCGGACGTGCAACGACGGCGATGGCTCCGGCAGCAATAGCGTCGGCGATGAAATCCTCGCCATTGACGCGGACGCCCTCAAAAGCACCAAAGATAGTGCCTGGCGCGACTTTTCGATGATCGATTGCGAACCCTGTTACAATTTCGTCCTGGGCATCGCCCGATAATCCGCCCGCCAGCGCGCCAAGACGCATTATTCCTCTCCCTCCGTGGGCTTCCAGAGCAAGGGCATGAGTTCCGAAATATCAACGTCGCGATGCATATCGGGATAGATGCCCAGCATGGGGCCAACGCGCTCCACGACTTTCTTCGTGATGGGCGAAGCTGTCCATGCCGCCGTGCGCAGGCCGAAAGTCTCCGGCGTTCCCTGCGGTTCGTCAAGCATGGTGATGACTACATATTTTGGATTTTCCATGGGAAAGGCAGCGGCAAATGTCGTCACTAGCGAACTTCTTGCATATCCACCCTGAAATGGCTTTTCAGCCGAACCCGTCTTGCCACCGACACGGAATCCTTTTGCATCGGCACTTCTTCCTGTACCGACTGCCACGATCATGCGCAACAACTGCCGCATGCGCGCGCTCGTTGCAGCCGAAAAAACCCGACGGCCCTTTGCGACTTCCCCGTCCTTCACCTTCAGCAAGGTGGCTGGCCGCCAGATGCCGCCATTGACCAGCGCGGCATAGGCGCTGGCGAGGTGCAGCGGCGTCACGGCGATGCCATGGCCATATGACACCGTCATGTTGGTCAGTCGCCCCCAGTTGGACGGCCACAGCGTAGAGGCACGTTCCTTGAGTTCGATCGAAGGGCGGCGATCGAATTCCAGTTTGCGGAAAATCGCCTGCATTGGGCCCGTCCCCATCTCGTCAGCGATACGCGCTGTGGCGATGTTGGAACTGTGCACCAGCGTTTCCGGTACGTTCAGCCAGCGCTTCATCGGGTGATCGTCACGGATATGAAAACCGGCGATGGCCAGCGGCTGAGTCGCGTCATAGCGCTTGCTCATGGAGGTAACGACGCCTGCATCCATCGCCGCTGCTATCGAAATGGGCTTGAAGGTGGATCCCAACTCATACACGGAAAGCGTAACATTGTTGCGGCGGGCATCCCTGTTGCCTTTGATGAGCTTGTTGGGATTGAAAACCGGCAGCGACGCCATGGCGATGACTTCACCCGTGTTGGCATCAAGCACCAGCCCAGTGCCGCCCTTCGCCCTGTGCGCGACCATGCCTGCATAAAGCTCGCTTTCCAGTGCACCCTGCACCCGGCTGTCAATCGAGAGAACAAGAGGCTCCGAGCGCATCTTGTCATCCGTCAGCCGGCCATCGAAAGCCCGCTCAATACCCATTGCCCCGTGTCCGTCCCGATCGACGAAACCCAGCACATGCGCCCCCAACGTCCGTTGCGGATAAAGGCGCTCTTTCTCCCGGGGGAACTCTATCGCAATTTCGCCAAGCGCGTTGACCTGAGCCACCTGTTCAGGAAGGGCGCGGCGACGCAGATAGGCAAAGCTCGCATCCTTGGTCAGTGCCTTGTAAAAGCTCTGGGCCGATTCTTCGGGGAAAATCCTGTGGAGATCCCGGGCAAGTTCCGTCGGATCGCCAATCAGCCGTTTAGGCCGGACGGCAATCGAATAAGCGTCCATGGTTCGCGCAAGAGGCACACCGTTGCGATCGAGTATGTCGGCGCGCACTGGCACCAGACCGGCGGGACCATGTCGCCCCTGCCCGCCATCCGTTAAAACGCCCAACCACAGGAGCCGTGTCCCCACCATGACAGTCGCGGCGAAAAACAGCAGTAAAAGCAACATCAGCCGGTAATGCGCAACGGCCGTCAACTGATAACGTTGACTGGCCGTCCGGACGCGTTCGGGGCGCGCGACAAGCGTGGTCATCAGCGCATCGCCCTGCCTTTCTCGCGTGCCGCTATTCGGGCGATGTCCCCCAGAGTGCTTTCATCAAGCAGCTTCTGCTCCAGCATGGCAAGGCGTTCGGTGCGCCGCGCAGCCGGCGTTGGCTTTGCCATTGCCTTGGGTTTGGGTTGGGGCTCTGCTGTGGCACGCCTGTCAGCCCGCGCCAAAGCGGCGGGACGGCTTTCCGATGTCCGGGCGGGAGCCGTTGTGGCCGCCGATGGCGCAGTGGCCGCATCGCCCCGCACCTGGGCTGCCGCGGGGCTAACGGCTGCATTGGCGGCAGCAGACGGCAGATCAGCAGGCGATTCCACCATCGCGGTCATGACCGGCGTCGCAACATAAGCCGGACCGTTGGGGGTCATGCCTTCCAGACTGGCGAGTGCCTTTTCCCCGTCAAGATATTGTGCAACCGTGGGCGTCGAGAAGCGAAAATTCTCATTATTCCAGCGTTCAAGCTGACGCATGCTGGCGCGCGCGCTGAATTCCGTTTCGAGATAGCGGATTTCCCGCTTAGCCGACAGAATCTGTGCATCCACGCGCGCCAGCTCCGTCCTCTCCGTCGCGACCCGGAGGGATACCAAATAGACAGCGATGGCCCCCAGAGTTACCAACAAGACCCAGAAAATGCTTTGCAGACGCTTGACCGCGATCATTGCCCCGTTCCCCATGCCTTGGCCGAAGTGCGCACCGCGCTGCGCAAAGTGGCTGAGCGCGCGCGCGGATTGAGCGATATTTCCTTGTCCCCGGCGCGAACCGCCTTTGCGGGCTTTTCGAAGCTGGCCGCAGGCGCATCGTCATTGACCGGGCGATGACGCGATCCAGCCCCTTCGCTACCGCTGCGGCGGCGCAGGAACTGCTTCACGATCCTGTCCTCAAGGCTGTGGAAAGTGACGATCGCCAGGCGGCCGCCAGGCTCCAGCACTGCTTCAGCCGCCTCCAGACCGCGTTCCAGCTCCTCCAGTTCGCGATTGAGGTGAATGCGGATCGCCTGAAACGTCCGCGTCGCCGGGTCCTTCTTGTCGCCAGTGCGATAGCCCACAGCCTTCCGCACGATGGAGGCAAGCGCGCCGGTGCGGCTTAGCGGCCGTGCATCGACAATCGCCCGGGCGATCCGGCGCGAACGATGCTCCTCACCATAGCGGTAGATCACATCGGCGATTTCCTGTTCAGGGGCGTTGTTCAGGAAATCCGCCGCGCTCTCACCCGATTGACTCATCCGCATGTCAAGCGGACCATCGGCCTGAAAGGAAAAACCGCGATCGGCCCGGTCAAGCTGCATCGAGGAAACACCGATATCCAGCGTCACACCCGAAACGCTGGTTACGCCGCATTCCTTCAGCAAATGTTCCATTTCGGAAAAGCGGCCTTCGATGAGCGTCAGCGCGCCGCCCTTTGCAGCCACAAGCGCATGCCCTTCGGCTATGGCATCGGGATCGCGGTCGAGGGCAAAGACCTGCGCACCATGGTCCACCATCGCCGCGCTATAGCCGCCCGCGCCGAAGGTGCCATCGACATGACGCTCGCCAGGGGCAATGGCGAGCGCGGTCAGCACTTCATCAAGGAGGACGGGAATATGAGGTGCGGCGGAGGTCACTTGGCACCTCCCCGCTTGGGATTCTTGGGATTCTTCTCCCACTCCTCCAGAGCGAATTCGGCCGCGAGCTTCAGCGCATCATAGACGCCGTCGGTCGCCAGCAGGACCTGAGGATTCCAAAGCTCGAAATAATCGCCCGAACCGTTGATGAAGACGATGTCATCAATGCTGCAGAGCTTCTTGAGGAAAGGAGAAATGAAGAAACGGCCGCCATCATCGAAGGGCACGTCTTCCAGCAAGCCGAATTTCCGCTGCATTGCCGCCGCGCGATTATAGCCTTCGCCCCGGGCCAGGGCGAGCTGCTCTTCATGATCGATGTTGGCGCGCAGGGCCTGCTGATAGCTGTGACCGAACCCGATGACGCAGGGATATTCTTCATGCTTGGTGAGGCAGAGGCGGTTCTGGCCATTGCTGCTGGCCTGGACAATATGACGCATGGATGCCGGGACCGAAAAGCGCCCCTTGCTGTCCATCGCGGTAAATGCGGGACCGGAATATAGCCCGATTTCCGACACTAGTTCGTCTTGCCCCTTTTAAATTCGAGGCCAGACTCGCCCGTTCCGGAAAGCAGCACCCTTGCCGCTTTCCGGGGTCACTCGTCACATGGCGTAGTCGGCCCCAATAGAAGCGAAGTCTATCAGGGGACCGCTTGGGAATAAAGGGGATAATTTGGGATTACTTGGGAAATTACCTGAAAAGGCTTAAATCCGGCATGTCTCATCGGCGAAACAGAACTCCGACATGAAATTTGTTCTTGTGACGTTCTCCGTTTCCATCGTCCTTGCTGCAAGAGACTCGGCTTTGCCCGGCTGTTCCCATAGAATCCCAGGCCAGTTCCACGCCGTCCCACGACCATTCGCCTTCGCGGCGTTTAATGAAGTGCAAGGAAGCGGGAGATCAGGGTTCCCGGTCCATAGGTTCCCTGAGCGCGGGGTTGGGCTCCAGGTCAGGTACGATCTGCCCCGGCACATTGTCGTCTGCCTCCTTGTTATCCGAAGGAGGCGCCACGCCGAGCTCTGCCAGCGGCTCAGTGGGTTTTTCGGCAGGTCCCGCCGCATTGCTGCCCGATCCCGCCAGTCGAGGGGGCGCGTCGTCAATCGCCGTCACGGTGCCGCCATCGCTCACCCCTGCTTTTTCGACAACAATATTGGCAAGGCCGACGAGCAGGACGACGCCAGCCAGACCGGTGAGCCCGATCTGGATGCGCTGTATGGCGTCCTTTTTATGGCTATCCTGCATCAAGAGCGTTTTCTCCTTCGCCCCGGCCGCAGGAGCATCAGTCATTCTTCTCCAGCCAGGGAAAGACCGTCAAGCCTTTCTGCTCCAGCCACTGTCGATTATAAAGCGTCGAAAGATAACGGAAACCCGTATCCGCCAGGATCGTCACGATCCGTTTACCCGGTCCCAACTGCCGCGCAAGCTTCATTGCGCCGGCAACGTTGATGCCAGAGGAAAGGCCAAGGCACAGTCCCTCCTGCGCCAGAAGATCGCGCACTTGTTCCAGCCCTTCCTCATCGGAAATGCGGAACTGGGTGTCGATGGGCGCACCCTCCAGATTGGCGGTGATGCGGCCCTGCCCGATCCCTTCGGCGACCGAAGAGCCTTCGGCCTTCAACTCGCCATGCGCATAATAATTGTAGAGCGCCGCACCATAAGGATCGCTAAGCGCGATGGTTATATTCTCATCCTTCGCCTTCAGGCCAAGGCCAACGCCCGCAATGGTGCCGCCCGTACCCGCAGCGCAGGTGAAGCCGTGGATCCGGCCGTCCATCTGCGCCCAGATTTCCTCCGCTGTACCGCAGATATGCGCCCGACGATTGGCGATGTTGTCAAACTGGTTGGCCCAGATGGCGTTTTCCGTCTCTTCCGCGATCCGGCGCGACGTGTGCACGAAGTGCCCTGGATTGGAATAAGCCGCGGCGGGCACCGTCACCAACTCTGCCCCCAAAGCGCGCAGCGTATCCATTTTCTCGCGACTTTGTGTTTCGGGCATCACAATGATGGTGCGGTATCCCTTGGCATTGGCGACAAGCGCCAGGCCAATTCCGGTATTGCCTGCTGTGCCTTCAACAATAATGCCGCCCGGCTTTAGCTGCTGCTTTTCCTCAGCGTCCTTGACGATATAGAGAGCCGCGCGATCCTTTACCGACGCGCCGGGATTAGCGAACTCGCATTTTCCGAAAATATCGCAGCCGGTCGCTTCCGACGGCCCCTTCAAGCGCACCAGCGGAGTATTGCCGATGAGCGCGAGCGTATCCTTATAGACTGTCATGCTCACCTCTCTAGCGGCAGATAAGGCAAATCAGCAAGCAAGGGAATGCTGATAGTATTAAAGCTGGGATTGTACGCAGCCCGCCTCATCCGGCAAGAGCGCCCTCCACAGCCCTTTGCAACTGCCGTCCGAAAATCGGCTTGAACAACACCGATGAAGGATGGTCGAGCTGAATGCGATCCATGGTCGCCGGTTCGCGCGAGCCGGTGATGAATATTACCTTGGATCCGACCTTTTCATGGATGGCCAAAGCAGCGTCAACTCCATCGCCCTCACCGGCAAGGCGCATGTCCATGAGCACAAGCTGCGGTCGATGCTTTATGGCCAGTGCGACGGCCCCCTTCGCGGTGGCGGCAATGCCGCATACCGCCATGCCCATGTCCTCTACCTGCATCCGCAGACTTTCGGCGATGAGATATTCATCGTCCACCACCAGCACACAATCGGCAAGCGCCGTCATGCGACCGGCGCCGGAAGAGTGATTTCGGTAATCATTCCGCCCTCTCTCCTAATTTTCATAATGCCGTTAAGCTGCGTAACAAGGCCGTTAACGATGCGCGTACCCAGCCCAGCCTTTAGTTCACCGTGGTCGGCAAACGTTGCGGCGCAGCCATCGTCCGCGACGGTCAAGATCACCTGTTCCGTTTCATCATTGTGCGCCAGAGTCACCGTCACAGTCCCCTTGCCATTCGGAAAGGCATGTTTCAGCGAATTGGTGACAAGCTCCGTCACCAGCAGGCCCAACGGAATGGCAAAATCCAGATTAACGTTCAGCGTACAGGCATCAATTACAAGTTGAACGCTTTCGGTTGCACCGCCCTCAATGATGTGGCCCGAGAGTTCTTCCAGAAAAGGCGCGATGTCGAAGGTCTGCAAATCCCGCGACGCCATAAGCTGCTGATGCACCAGCCCAAGGGCATAGATGCGACTGCGCAGGGCCTGCAAAGAGTCCTTAGCTGCCTGGTCCTGAAGCTGACGAGCCTGCATCATCACCATTCCGTCGATGATCTGCAGATTGTTCTTCACCCGATGATAGACTTCACGCAGCAGCAGATCACGCTGCCGTAGCGCGGCGGTGCGCTCCTCCACCATTCCTTCGAGGTCGGCCTTGGCCACGCGCAATTCCGCCAGCGTATCCATCAACCGTTCATTGGCGGCGCTCAGGTCGGCCGTACGCTCTTCAACCCTGCGCTCCAGCTCCGCATTGGCAAGGCGCACCCTTTCCTCGCTTTGGCGCAACAGGTGCGACGTGCGTTCCTGCTCCTCCACCTTGCCAGCGAGTTCGGCGTTAAGACGGCCAAGCTGCACCGCGGACGGCAGGGCGAACAGCCGCGGCGCGAGCGGCCAGACCAATATCGCCGTACCGATGGCCAGCAGGGCAGTGACGGCTTTTACCAGGCCTTCCGCCGCATAGGCGGGAACCCACAGCGCCAATATGGACATGAAATGCGTCGCTCCACAGAAAAGAACGAAGGCGACGAAAAGATAAAACGCCGAACGAAATTCCAGATCCGGGCGGCGGCGGACAAGCCAGAGAAGGACGGGCGGAATACCTAAACAGGTAAGGCCAATAACAGCATCCGACACGGCATGAAGCCAGATAAACCCGGGCGGCCAAAGCAGGCCAAGACTATAAGAAGCGGGATCGGAAGGGATGAGAATCCAGTTCCAGAATGACATGGCCACCCTTTCCTCTGCACAAGACCGTTTCGCCCGCCCGCGCTCCCTTCCGGAGTTCCGCTGTAACGTGCATTTGATTTGCGATCCCGTTCAGACTGGATGGCCGGAAATTCGCATGAGCGGGATCAGCCGTCAAGCGCATGGGGCGCGGGAGCCCAGAAATTCAAGGTTTTGTTTATTCATTCCGGAGGATGATGGCTGTCAGGATAAAAATTTTGAGAGCCAAATTTTTTTCGGGAACCATCATGCGGGGTCCTCGTTAGGCACCTCGGATAGTAAATCTTTTGCCCCCCGCTCTTGCTATCCAACAACATGGGCCCGGAACGCTTTCTCCCCCCCCCGACGGCGTTCCGGGTCCTTACTCTTTTGGGGCCAGCCAGATCTTCGAGGTTTGAATCGGACATGGCGGAACGGCCGCCGCCCGCCGAATGCGTGGCAAGGAACATGCGGGAAAATCGATGGGACCGGCCATCCGGATGATGACCGCTACGAGTCTCTGAAGCGCTGTTCACTCCCTGTCCGCCGGAGCACGCAGACGGGCAGCGTTTCGACTTCGCTCGATACGAACGGAATTCAATTAAGCCAAAATGCTCTAGCCTACGGCGGCACGGACCTTCAACACAGGTTCGTTGCGGGGTCTGGTTATGCTCACTGCGCTGATTTCAGCGGCTTTGCGGCGATATTCCGCCGCCATTGCCAAATGCATCTTGCGTGCAGGAAGGTCGGCGGTTTCGGCTGCCAGCTTTTCATGCATTTCAGCCCGTTCCAGATAAACAGCCGGGTCATCCGTGATGATCATGAAGGCCACTCCTGTTCTTGCTCTATGCCAAGTGAAATGTTGCCGTTGGGCGGAGAACATTCCCGCGCAGTCCGCCTTTCGACGGCACATCCGTCCTTCCAGCATCTCGATTGTTCCCAGACTTGCCGACGTTTCAGCATCGCCGAAGTGGCGAGCATCGGAAAGCCTGCACCTGCTGCGATCCTTCAAAAAAACAATCTCTACTATTTAGCGCAAATCGGCTGAAAAGGAAATGAATTCCGGATCGGGCGACACCCTATCGGGGTGATCCGGTGGCGAGCCATAGTTGTTCTGTGCAGGGGCTCAATCCGTTTCGGCAGGGCGCATGAACATGGTCAATTTTCCGCCGGCCGCGGCGATGCCCGATACTCCTTGAGCATTTTTCCGCCTTCGCGATCGACTTCGCTCAGCACCGTGCCATAGCCCCAGAGGTTGGCGAGGTGCTGAACCACCTGCTCGGCATCCGATTGGGCAAGCAGGATGCCATTGGTGACGGCATGTTCCAGCTTCAGATGACGGTCCCCGGCCATGTCTACATCGACCACCTGAATATCAGGTTCCGTCCAGCCCACGTCATATTGCCGCGCCAGGGAACGACGGATTTCCCTGTAACCGCGTTCATTGTGGATAGCATCGACCGCAAGCGCAGGCTCCTTTTCCTCATCGAGGAGCTTGAACAGCTTCCAGTGCCGCATGAGATGTGGGCTGAGAAATTGGGTGATGAAACTTTCGTCACGATAGTTCGCCCATATGTCCTTCATCACCGCGTCGGGATTGCCCGATCCAGCGATATCCGGGAACCACATCCGGTCCTCGGCTGTAGGGTCCACGCAGATGCGGCTGATGTCCTGCATGATGCCAAAGCCAAGCGCATAAGGATTGAAACCGCCATATTGGCCGGAATCGAACATGGGCTGATGCGTCACATTGGTATGGGACTGCAGGAACTCCATGAAGGCGCCATCGGTGATCTGCCCCTTTTCATGTAACCGCGTCATGATGCGGTAATGACAATAGGTCGCGCACCCCTCATTCATCACCTTGGTTTGCATCTGGGGATAAAAATATTGCGCGATCAAGCGGATGATCCGCAATATCTCGCGTTGCCAGGGCTGCAATAACGGCGCTGATTTCTCCAGGAAATAGAGGATGTTTTCCTGCGGCAGGTTCAGCGCTGTCCGGCGGTCATCCTCCTGGCTGGGCTCATGCTTCTGTTCAATGGGCAAGGTGCGCCATAGATCATTATAAACCCGCTCCCGATGGGCGCGGCGCTCCGCCTCGCGCTCCGCCTCCGCCTTCAGATCACGGACCTTGGCATGGGGATAACGGTGTACGCCCTGGTGCATCAGGGCATGAGCGGCGTCCAGCAACCATTCCACCTGTTGCTGACCGTAACGCTCCTCGCAGTTCATGATGTAGGATTTGGCGAATTCCAGATAATCCAGAATGCCTTCTGCATCGGTCCATTGCTTGAAGAGATAATTATTCTTGAAAAAATGATTATGGCCGAAGGCCGCATGCGCGATGACGAGCGTCTGCATCATCGCGGTGTTTTCTTCCATGATATAGCTGATGCAGGGATCGGAATTGATCACCAGTTCATAGGCCAGGCCCCGCATTCCCTTTCGATAGAGCATTTCATTGGCCAGGAATTGCTTACCAAATGACCAGTGCTTGTAGAAAAGCGGCATGCCCGTCGAAGAATAGGCGTCAAGCATCTGCTCGGCGGTGATCACCTCGATCTGATTGGGATAGACATCAAGCTTCATCTCGTTGAGAGCGACGTCCTCCACTGCGTCGTAAATGCGACGGATGAGTTCGAAATTCCAATCCCCCCCCTCGAAAAGAGGTGTGCCGACACGATCAATCATCGGCCCGTCACTCCTATGCCACGCCGCTGGAACAATTCACGGAAAACCGGATAAATTTCGCGCCGGTGATGCACCTTGCGCATGACGAAGCGCCCGTCGAAATCGCCCACCGTTTCATATGCCCGCCAAAGATCACTGCCTGTGGCGAGCATTCCCCCGGCAAACGGATCTTCTTCCCGGCCGACCTCCAGATAGGCGACATATTGCGACATAGGGATTATGGCATCCTGCATCAGGCTGACCGTCCTGGGATTGTCGCTGGCCATATTGTCGCCGTCCGATGCCTGGGCGACATAGATGTTCCAGTCTTCCGGATTATAGCGGTCCTTCACGACCTCCAGCATTTTTTCCAACGCGCTGGAAACCAGGGTGCCGCCGGTCTCCCGGCTATAGAAAAAGGTCTGCTCATCGACTTCCTCGGCCCGATCCGTGTGGCGGATGAATACGACCTCAACATGACGGTAGCAGCGGGTGAGGAACAAGTGCAGCAGTGCGTAGAAGCGCTTGGCGAGATCCTTCATATGCTCGCTCATGGAACCCGACACGTCCATCAGGCAGAACATGACAGCCTGCGCGATGGGCTTGGGATGATGCTCATAGCGACGATAGCGCAGATCGATGGGATCGATGTAGGAAATGAGCCTACGGCGGCGCTCCAGCCGATCGCGCTCCTCCCGCAGCCGCACGAGCATATCGGCGTCCGCATTTCCCAGGCTCTCCAGCCGGGCAATTTCGTCCTCAAGCTGCTTCAGTTCTTCCGACTTGGGCCGCTTGAGCGCGATGCGGCGCGACATGGCGTTGCGCATCGTCCGGGCAATCGACAAGCTGGCGGGCGATCCGGCCGTCGTATAGCCCGCGCGGCGGAGAGTGTAGGATTCGCCTCCGACCAGCCGCCGCTTGGCCAGATCGGGCAATTCCAGATCGTCAAGAAAGAGGTCCAGAAACTCCTCACGCGTCAGAACGAACCGGAATTCATCCTCTCCTTCGCCCGTACCCGCCTGGCTACCGGCGCCCTGCCCGGCGCCACCGGGAGGACGGGGAATCTTGTCGCCTTCTACATATTCTCTATTCCCGGGAAGGATATGGTCACGATTGCCGCCAGTGCTGGACCGCCGTAGAGTCGGCTCATGCACGCCCTTTCGGACGATAGTGACCTCGCCCTCCTGATCTATATCCTTGATGCTACGATCTTTTATGCTGTCGCGGACTGCGCGCTGCACCATTGAACGGGCTCTTCGCAAGAAGCGTTGCCGGTTGACAAGGCTCTTGCCGCCGGGGTTCAGGCGTCGATCGATTACATACATCAGCTCGCTAGCCCGCCTCCATTATCCCGCCTGCTTCACGCGCATATACCATTCCACCAAGCGCCTTACCTGCCGCTCAGTGTACCCGCGCGCGATCATCCGATCGACAAATTCGTCATGCTTCTTCTCGGTTTCGCCGTCCTTCTTGGACCCGAAACTGATGACCGGGAGCAGATCCTCGACCTGGCTGAACATCCGCCGTTCGATGACGTCGCGGATTTTCTCATAGGAAGTCCAGGAGGGATTGCGGCCGTTATTGCTCGCCCGCATCCGCAATGCAAACTTCACCACCTCGTTCCGGAAGTCCTTGGGATTAGCGATCCCGGCGGGCTTTTCGATCTTGGTGAGTTCCTGATTGATGACTTCCCGGTCGAAAAGCTGGCCGGTGTCCGGGTCTTTGAAGTCCAGATCCTCGATCCAGGCATCCGCATAGGCCACATAGCGGTCGAAGAGGTTCTGGCCATAATCATGGTAGGATTCCAGATAGGCTTTCTGAATCTCATTCCCGATGAATTCCGCATAGCGCGGCGCAAGGTCGCCTTTGATGAACTCAAGATAGCGGGTTTCCGTCTCGCCCGGCAGTTGCTCCTGCCGGACCATCCGCTCAAGCACATACATGAGATGCACGGGATCGGCGGTAATCTCAGAGGGATCATGGTTGAAGGTTGCTGACAGCGCCTTGAAGGCGAAACGGGTGGAGACGCCGTCCATGCCCTCATCGACACCAGCCGCGTCCTTATACTCCTGCATGCTCTTCGCCCGGGGATCGACCTCCCGCAGGCTTTCGCCGTCATAGACCCGCATCTTGGAATAAAGGTTGGAATTCTCATGCTCGCGCAAGCGGCTCAGCACGCAGAAGCGCGCCAGCATATCCAGCGTGCCGGGTGCGCAGGGGGACTGGGCCAGTTCCGACCCGCGCAGCAGCTTCTCGTAAATCTGCCGTTCCTCCGTGGCACGGAGGCAATAGGGAACCTTGATGACATAGATGCGGTCAATGAAGGCTTCGTTGTTCTTGTTGTTCTTGAAATTCTGCCATTCGGACTCGTTGGAGTGCGCCATGATGATCCCGGTGAAGGGAATAGCGCCAATATTCTCCGAACCGATATAGTTGCCCTCCTGCGTCGCGGTCAGCAGCGGGTGGAGCATCTTGATCGGCGCCTTGAACATTTCGACGAATTCAAGAAGCCCCTGGTTCGCACGATTGAGTCCGCCCGAATAGCTATAGGCGTCCGGGTCGTGCTGAGAGAGATTTTCCAGCTTGCGGATATCGACCTTGCCGACCAGCGAAGAGATATCCTGATTATTTTCATCGCCCGGCTCAGTCTTGGCAATGCCGACCTGATGCAGGCGCGACGGTAGAATTTTTTCGACTTTGAAGCGCGTGATGTCGCCGTTGAATTCGTCGAGTCGTTTGCGGCACCACGGGCTGATAAGGCCCGAAAGGCGGCGGCGGGGAATGCCATATTGATCCTCGATCATCGGACCGTTGGTTTCTGGATCGAATAGCGCCAACGGGCTTTCGAAGACCGGGCTGGTCTCGTCACCCGCTTTCAGCACGTAGATGGGGTGGACCTCCATCAGCGCTTTGAGGCGCTCTGCCAACGACGACTTGCCGCCGCCGACAGGACCCAGCAGATACAGGATCTGCTTGCGTTCCTCGAGCCCCTGGGAAGCGTGGCGGAAGAAGCTGACGATCCGCTCGATCGTTTCTTCCATGCCGTGAAATTCAGCGAAGCTCGGATAGCGCCGGATCGTCCGGTTCATGAAGATGCGCCCAAGCCGTTGATCATGCGATGTGTCGATGATCTCCGGCTCGCCTATCGCCGCCAGCAGCCGCTCCGGGGCGCTGGCATACATCATGGGATCGCCCCGACATCCGCGTAGATATTCCTCAAGGGAGATCTCTGCCTGACGGCGGGCCTCGTAATTTCGGGTATATTCCGAAAAGAGATCATTCATCGCCAATGTCATCTCCTGCGATCTGAACGGCGTTACCAGCAGTATAAGACGCCGACGCTCCACAAACCAGCCTATGTTACGTAAAACCGCTGAACGGTTCGGAAGTTCAATTACGGGGCGAGAACAATTCGCATTGCCCTTTCATTCCCCGAAATCCGGGCGTATCAGAGCCCGCATGACGATTGGGCAGGACCATGCTGCGCAACTGGCCGCGCTGGAATCACGCGGGCGACTGCGCCGATTGATCGCGCGTGAGGGCCGGGATTTCGCCTCGAATGATTATCTGGGGCTGGCGAATGACGAGTCGATTGCGCGCGCGGTGGCGGACGCGGTCGGGCGCGGGGTGCCCGTGGGCTCCGGTGGTTCGCGCCTGCTGCGCGGCAATGCGCCCGAGCATGAAGCGCTGGAGGAAAAGGCGGCGCGCTTCTTCGGCAGCGAGGCTGCGCTGTATTTCGCCAATGGTTTTGCCGCCAATGTCGCGCTCTTCGCGAGCCTGCCGCAACGGGGCGACCTGATCCTTGCCGATGAGCTGATCCACGCAAGCGCACATGATGGACTGCGCATGACGCGCGCGGACCATATGTTCGCACCGCATAATGACGTGAATGCGTTTGAAGCAGCCATCCGCACCTGGCGAGCGGGCGGCGGCAAGGGCCGGGTGTGGATCGCTTTCGAAACGCTCTACAGCATGGAGGGCGACATGGCGCCCATTGCAGACTTCGCGAAACTTGCCGAAGCCGAGGATGCATGGCTGTTGATGGATGAGGCGCACGCAACCGGCGTCCACGGGCCACAGGGCCGCGGTCTTACCGCTGCTCTGGAGGGACAGGACAATGCCATCAGCCTGCACACCTGCGGCAAGGGCCTGGGCGTCGAGGGTGCGCTCGTCTGCTGCCCTGACGTCATCAAGCGCTATCTCGTCAATCGCGCCCGCCCCTTCATCTTTTCCACCGCGCCGTCGCCTTTGATGGCGGTGGCAGTATCCGCCGCGCTTGATCGGATCGCTGCGGCCGACGATCTGCGCAACAGACTGGCCGATCTGCGGGCGCATGCCGGTCAGGAAATCTGCTCCCGTTTTGACCTGCCTCCATCCACCAGCCAGATCATTCCGGTGATCCTGGGTGACGACAAGCGCACGATGCGGATCGCGGAAGCGCTTCAGGCGGCGGGTTTCGATGTGCGGGGCATCCGTCCGCCCACCGTCCCGCTCGGCACGTCGCGTCTCCGCATTTCGCTGAGCCTCAATGTGAATGAAGAGGATGTCAGCGCTTTGGGGGCAGCGATGGCGAAGGCAATGGAGGAGGCATCTTGACCCGAGCGCTGATCGTCACTGGAACAGACACCGGAATTGGCAAGACCATTTTCGCTGCTGGCGTCGCCGGAATGCTTGGCGGCTGGTACTGGAAGCCCGTGCAGGCTGGCACCGATGAAGGCACCGACAGCGAGACAACGGCGCATCTTTCCGGCCTGCCGCGTGAAAGAATCCTGCCCGAGGCTTATCGCCTGGCCACACCCGCCTCACCGCATCTGGCCGCGCGCATTGACGGCGTGGAGATCGATCCCGCACGGCTCGCCTTGCCTGCCGTTGATGGGCCGCTGGTCGTCGAAGGCGCGGGCGGCGCGCTCGTCCCGCTGACGGAAGATCTTCTCTTCGCCGATATGATGGCAAGATGGCGCGCGCCAACGATTGTCTGCGCACGAACCGAACTCGGCACGATCAACCATAGCCTGCTCACGATCGAGGCCTTGCGCGCGCGCGGCGTGCCGGTGCTCGGTATTGCCTTCATCGGCGAAGCGCATGACGAGAACGAGAGGATAATCCCGAAATTGGCGGGTGTGTCGTCGCTGGGTCGATTGCCGGTGCTGAAGCAGCTCGATGCGGCCTTACTGGCGGCGGCAATTGAGGAACATATCGATGTTAGCGCAATTCTGGATGTGTTGGCTCGCGAACGCCAACCGGACATACGCGAATGACTGAAAGCGCCTCCCCCGTCTGGCATCCTTTTACGCAACATGGTCTGAAGGAGGCTATTCCTCTTGTCACGCGTGCCAGAGACGCTCTGCTGCATTGCGCGGACGGCTCCACCCTGATCGACGGCATTTCAAGCTGGTGGGTGACGACGCATGGCCATTGCCACCCGCGCATTATGGCGGCAATCGCTGAGCAAAGCCAAAAGCTCGATCAGGTCATTTTCGCTGGCTACACGCATGAACCGGCCGAAGACGTGGCGCGTGGCCTTATCGCCATTGCGCCCACGAGCCTCACCCGCGTTTTCTTTTCCGACAGCGGTTCGACCAGCGTGGAAGTGGCGCTGAAGATGGCGCTTGGCCATTGGCACAATCGCGGGGAGTCGCGTCACCGCATTCTGGTGCTGGAACATAGCTATCATGGCGACACCATAGGCACGATGTCCATCGGCGAACGCGGCGTATACAATCGCGCTTATGCGCCGCTGCTGTTCGACGTGGGCACCATCCCCCTTCCCTCCGAAGGCCGCGAGCAAGCGGCGCTCGACGCGCTGGAGGGTGCCTGCAGCGCTCCGGAAAAACCCGCTGCCTTCATTGTCGAACCTTTGATCCTGGGCGCGGGCGGCATGCTGATCTACAGCGCTGACAGCCTTCGCCAGATGCGGGAGATCTGCGCAGCGCATGATGTGCTCTTCATCGCTGACGAGGTGATGACGGGATGGGGCCGCACCGGCACGCTCTTCGCCTGCGAACAGGCGGGCGTCTCACCAGACATCATGTGCCTGTCCAAGGGGCTGACCGGGGGATCGATGCCCCTGGCGGTCACGCTCGCCAGCGAAGCCATTTTCGCGGCGCATTATTCCGAAGACCGGGCCGATCTTTTCTATCATTCGAGCAGCTATACAGCGAACCCCATCGCCTGCGCTGCTGCGGCAGCAAACCTCGCGATCTGGCGCGAAGAGGATGTGCTTGGGGGCGTCGCTGAACTTGGGCGGGCGATGGGCGACCATCTGGACCGGATCGCCCATCATCCTGCATTCGAAAATGCTCGCCGGATCGGCACAGTGGCCGCCATTGACATGAAAGCGCGAGACGCTGGCTATCTATCCGACCTGGCGCCCCGCCTCCGGGCCTTTTTCCTGGAGCGTGGCATTCTGCTGCGTCCTCTGGGCAACAGCATCTACGTAATGCCGCCTTATGCGATCACGGCGGAACAGTTGATGAAGGTCTTTGATGCTATTGAAGAAGCGGGCAGCTTAAGCCAGGCGTGACACCTTCGGCACGAGCGGGTTCGTGATCGGATGCCGGAAACCTGTCAGCGATAACCATATGTTAGGACTAAACGTGCTTTGCTGAACCGGGCCGTTTTGCCATGTATGGCATCGGCCTTGCGGTGGAGAAGCAGGTGGCGTTGCCAAAGGTCAAATCAGTTGCTGACGCGAAGATGAGGACAGGCGCCACCTCCGTTGCCGGGGAAATTGACGCCTATCTTCCCACCATTCTTGCCGCCGCTGGCCTGGGTCTCTGGCGCTTTCATCCCGTTCCAGGGCATTTCACCCTCGATGCGACGGCCGCACTTATCCTGCACGGCCGGGAGGACGGCCCCGAAGAACTCGACGCATTCCTTAACCGCTTTCATCCTGACGACCGGCAGGGGATAGCATTACGCCTGGAACTTTGCGTGAAGGCTGGCGCTCCGCTCACCTGCTCCTGCCGTATCGTTCAGCCTGACGGCACTGCCGCATGGGCTCGAATGACCGCGAGCCATATCCGGGCGCCCTCCGACGAGTCGGTCATTGTCGGCACCATACAGATGATAGCCGGCCAGAAAGCCACCGAAGAGGCGCTGCGCACCAGCGAAGCGCGTCTGGCAACAATATTCGATCAAACCATGGTCGGCCTCATGCACCGTGACGCCGATCTGAATGTCATCATGGTCAACGATCGCTATTGCGAGATCGTCGGCCGGTCCTCAGCCGAGTTATGCGGCCTCCCCATGCAGGCTTTCACTCATCCGGACGATGTCGCCTGGAACATCGAGTTGTTCGACACACATGCGCGGACCGGCGAACCGTTCATGACGGAAAAACGCTATGTCCGCCCCGACGGAACCGTCGTGTGGTGCGAAATCAATGTTTCCTTCGTTCCCGATCCGACGGGCCGGGCATCAACCATCGTCGTCGCGCACGATATAACGGACCGGAAAGCGGCGGAAAAAGAACGACAACGGACCAATGATCTCCTGCAATTTTCGCTGGACGGCGCTGGAGCGGGCACCTGGGAAGTCGATCTGGCGGGAGGCCTCCTCCGGCTTTCTCCTGCAGCGCGGCGCATCTATGGATTTCCGCAGGACCATTCAGGCGAACTGAAGCGCGAAGACTGGGCGGCTCTGGTCGATCCCGACAGCCTCACAAACATGCAGGAGAGTTTCCGGCTTTTCTGCAGCTCCCAAGAACCGTCTTCCATGGAGTTTAAGATTCATGGCGTTGACGGACGGGAAAGATGGCTGCGGGCACTCGGCCGGGCGGATTTCGACCAATGCGGATGCCCCGTCAGAATCGGAGGCCTGGTTTATGACGATAGCGAGCGGAAGCGCGCCGAGGAGGAAATGCGGGCGAGCGAAGCGCACCTGCGCCTTGTCCAGGAAGCGGCGCTGATCGGCACTTTCGTCGTCAATCCAGACGGTAGCGCTACTGGCTCGCAGCAGTTCTTCCGGAATTTAGGCCTTCCCGAGGACACAAATATCATCAGTAGGGCCGACCGACTGGCCATTCTTCACCCGGAAGATCGCGAACGGGTCGTTCAAAAGATTTCCGCAGCGATCGAAACGAATCAAAGACTGGACATCGAATATCGCATTGTCCTTCCGGGCCGTGACGAGGTTCGCTGGGGTTTTGCCCGGATGGCTCCAGAGCGGGACACTGACGGACGCCTCCTGGGCGCTCATCTGGACATCACGGAGGCCAAGGCCGCTGCTGAACATATCCGCCGGGCAGCGAGCCACGATGGGCTGACCGGCCTCCCCAATCGCAGCCATTTTCATGAGCGGCTTGAAAACGCATTGAAGGCTGCTGCTGCCACTGGCGAGACCCTGGGCCTGCTGGCGCTGGACGTGGACGATTTCAAAGGCGTGAATGATGCCCTTGGCCATGATGCAGGAGATGCACTGCTCAAGATCATCGCCCAGAGATTAAAGACGATCCTCAAGGAACAGGACGTGGTGGCTCGCCTTGGCGGTGACGAGTTTGCGATCATCGTTTCAAGCGTCCATGCGGAGCGTGACATATTGCAAACGGCCAGCGCAGTGGTCCAGTGCCTGAAGGAACCTTTTATGCACCGGGGGTGCATCGTGGATTTCCGGATGAGCATAGGTGCGGCAACCTACCCCTTGCATGGCGGCAGTGCCGATACATTGCTAAAGAATGCCAACATTGCCCGCTATGCTACGAAAAAGGAAGGCCGCAGCAGGGCATTGTTGTTCCAGCCCAGTATGAGATCGGAAATAGACCGGCGCACGGCTATGATAGGCTTCGCCACGAACGCGCTGGCGAGCGATGATATCAGTCCCTTTTACCAGCCCAAGATCTGCCTCACAACCGGCGCAATTCATGGTTTCGAGGCATTACTCCGCTGGCGCGATGCCGCCAAAAACATCCAGTCGCCTTTGGCTATCTCCGCTGCGTTCGAGGATCTGAAAGTAGCGCAGGCGATCAGCGAGAGAATGCAGGACCGGGTCATCGCGGACATGCGCCGCTGGCTCGACGCAGGTATTGACTTCGGACATGTCGCCCTGAACGCGGCTGCTGCTGAATTCCGCCAGAACGATTTTGCTGAACGTCTGCTGGGCAATCTGCATGCTGCCAAGGTGCCCGCGCATTTTCTGGAATTGGAAGTCACGGAAACAGTATTCCTGGGACGCGGGGCGGAATATGTCGAGCGAGCGCTCAAACTGCTGAACTCTCATGGTGTCCGCATCGCACTGGATGACTTTGGCACAGGCTATGCTTCGCTCTCCCACCTCAAACAATTTCCGGTCGACGTCATCAAAATCGATCAGTCCTTTGTCCGCGACCTGGCCGATACGCCTGACGACGCCGCTATTGTCCGCGCTTTGATCGGACTAGGGAAAAGCCTTTCCATTCGCATCGTGGCCGAAGGCATTGAGCAATCGTCTCAAGCAGCCTTGCTGTCAAAATGGGGCTGCGATTATGGGCAGGGATATTTGTTCAGCAAAGCCGTCCCCTCGGCACGCGTGCCGCAAATGTTGGCGGCATGCCAGGAAGGCAGCGCGTCATGACAGAAAACTGCGTGACGGATCTTCTGGGACGCGTTTTACGATAGCTGCGGCTTGGGTATGGAGAAGGCTGACCAACACGCCTTGGATGCGCTCCATCCTTACGGCTTGACATAAAAGGCTTTGGCCCGCACCCGTCAAAACGTGGCCAATACTGCTAAAGATAGACCGATCGTTTCTGCACCGCCATCGGCTGGGAAGCCCCGGCGCGGTCGGCGGCGCCTGGATGAAGGGCCTGCGCTCGACCGGCAACGCCTGACAGCGACATTGATCGCGTTGGCGCGGACGGAAGGAGTCGAGGCACTCAATATGCGCCGCGTGGCGCGGGAGTTGGGCGTATCCGCCCGCCTTCTGTATCATCATGTCCGTAACAAGGATGAAATGGTCGAATTGCTCGCCGATGAAATCACCGGCCTGGCCATGCCGGACCTTGAGCACGATGATTGGGAGCAAAGACTTCGCAGCGTTGTCACCAATGCGCGCCGCGCCTATCAGCAGTTTCGCGGCGTTCCGGCCATCATTCTTTCCCGCAGTCTGCGCACGCCCACAGGGCCGAATGCGATGTGCGTTCGCAGGGGCGTGCTAAAGGCCATGCGCGATGCGGGACTTACCGACGAGCAGGCTGACATAGCTTTCGTCCAGTTTTCCGTCATCGTTCTGGGCAATATGGTGCTGCACGAAAATCTGAACGACGATGGTGAAGGCGTCGCCATCGATCCTGAACGAATCGAACAAGGCATTGATCTTGGGCTTGATCTGCTGCTGTACGGCATCAGGCGACTGGCCAGCGGTCAGGCCGTGCTTCCTGGCAGACGCTGAATCTTCAGGTTGTTTCCCCTGTTCATCTGCACGCCTGTGTCCTGCAGCGGCCTGAACGCCCGTCGTGGTGCGGCATTGGACCCGCATCATAGCTGCAACAATTGTTACGCCTGTGCATTTCCTCCCCGAGCGGACTGTTGAGGCCAGGGTGAGCGTTTCATCTTCAGATTATGAATTCAAGCCGCATGAGCGGCCATTAATGCCGGGCTCGCCAGCCACGCCGGACCATCCGTTCGGCAGACGCATTGGATATTTCGTCATCGGCGTGCTGCTGGGGCTCGCGGGTGGGTTCAGCAATGGCCTGTTGATAGCGAACCTTCCGCAGATACAGGGCGCGCTGGGCCTTACCAGCGTCGAAGGCGGGTGGCTTACGGCGGCCTATTCAATGACCAACGTCTGCATGAGCCTGTTGCTCATCAAGTTCCGGCAACAGTTCGGCATCCAGCGTTTTACGCGCGTTTTCCTGATCGGTTTCCTGGCGCTGACCGTCACGCAGTTGTTCGTGCATAGCTACCGGACCGAGCTGATCGTGCGCGGCGCAAGCGGTATAGTCGCCAGCGGTCTTTCGACGCTTGCCCTTTTTTATATCATGCAGGCAATGCCTACGGCAGCGCGGCTTGGGGGAATGATATTGGGCGTTGGCGTTTCGCAGGTGGCGACTCCTCTGGCCCGCGTGATCTCGCCTGTTCTGCTGGTCCATGGCAATATCCAGAGCCTGTTCATATTTGAGCTGGGACTGACGCTGATGTGCCTGGGCTCGGTCGCGCTGCTGCGATTGCCCCCAAGCGAGCGCATACAGGCGTTCGAGCCGCTGGATTTCCTTACCTTTATTTTGTTCGCTCCGGGCATGGCGCTGCTTTCCGCAGTATTGATTCAGGGCCGCATCATCTGGTGGACGACGCCTTGGCTGGGCTACGCTGCCGCCGCCTCAGTCCTGTTGATCTCTGCCGCGATGCTGATCGAGCATAATCGCGCCAATCCGTTGCTCAACACGCGCTGGATCGGCAGTCGCGAAATCATCACCTTTGCGGTCGGCGCCGCCGTCATGCGCGTGCTCCTGTCGGAGCAGAGTTTTGGCGCATTCGGCCTTCTGTCCGCCGTCGGCATGGGGAATGACCAACTCATCCTTTATCAGGGAGTTATAACGCTCGCCACGATTGCAGGACTTGCCGTCGGGCTGATGACGTTGAACCCGCTGGATTTGCTGCGGCCCGTTCTGATCTCCTGCGCTCTCATCGCCGTGGGATCGTTCATGGATGCGGACGCGAGCAACCTGACGCGCCCGGCCAATCTGTTTCTGAGTCAGGCTATGATCGCCTTTGCCGCCATCTACTTCATCGGTCCCACCATGATGGCGGGCATGTTGCGCGCTATCGTCAACGGGCCAAGCCATCTTGTCAGCTTCTCGGCCGTGTTCGGCATATCACAGACACTCGGCGGTATTGGCGGAGCGGCAATGCTCGGCAGTTTTCAGATCGTGCGCGAGCGATTTCATTCCAACGAACTGGTGCAGTCGCTCGTGATGACTGATCCGCAGGTCGCCACTCGTATTCAGCAACTCGGCGGCGCCTATGCCCGCGTGCTTACTGATCCAATCCTGCGGCAGGCGCAGGGATCAGCGCTTTTAAGTCAGCAAGTGACCCGCGAAGCCAATATCCTGGCATTCAATGACGTCTTCCTGCTGATCGGCGTAATCGCCACCATGGTTTTCCTTTATCTAGGCGCGCTTTGGCTTTTCTACCGCAGGCACGGGATCAATCCATTGGCCGCCGAACTGGCGGCGCTCAAGAAGATGAGGGCCGGCTGAGCCGATGATCGATAATCTCTCCGATAAACCAGAACACCGTCCAGCCGATGAGCCAGACACGCCACAGGCCCCACCGGAACGGTTGAACGATCCGGTCGAAACAGCGGACGGAACCCCGTCTGCGGAAAAGCCACGCCGCGGCTGGGCGCCTCCGCGTAGCGGCCCCGGCATGACGTTGCTGTTCATTGCCCTTATTGTCGGCGGCGTGCTGGTGGCGCTCTATGCATGGGGTCTGCCACCCTTTTCATCCGCCGTGCAGACGACCGACAATGCCTATGTCCGTGGCAAGACGACCGTTATCGCTCCGCAAGTGAACGGCTATATCGTTGAAGTAACGGTGCAGGATTATGCACAGGTTCGTAAAGGACAGGTGCTTGCCCGGATCGATGACCGCATCTATCGTCAGCGCGTGGAGCAAGCGAAGGCCAATGTCGCTTCGCAGGTCGCCAACCTCAAAAACTCCAGCCAGAGCCAGCGATCAAGCGAGGCGCAAGTGGCCGGGCAGGAAGCAGCCATGCAAAATGCACAGGCCCAGCTTGCACGGGCGCAGGCCGACATGAAGCGGGTGAATGAGCTTGTCGGCGAAGGATCGGTGTCGATCCGGGAACGGGACCAGACCTTGGCCGCGCTCCGGCAGGCCCAGGCCGCCGTTGCACAGGCAGAGGCGCAGCAAACCATCGCACGCGAGCAGGTCAGGACCGTGACCGTGGGACGCGCGGGTCTGGAAGCCGCTGTGGAAGGCGCCAGGGCCGCACTCCATCTGGCCGAGATCGAATTTGCCAACACGATCATACGCGCGCCACAGGAGGGCCGATTGGGTGAAGTCGGCGTGCGGCTTGGGCAGTATGTGACAGCGGGCACGCAACTCACCTTTCTGGTGCCGCCGGTGGTCTGGGTATCCGCCAACTTCAAGGAGGCCCAAACGGCGCGCATCGCGCCGGGACAGCCGGTTATCATTAGAGTCGATGCGCTTGAGGGAGCGGACATTCACGGCAAGGTCGAACGGATCGCTCCGGCGGCAGGCAACGAATTTTCCATCATCAAACCCGACAATGCGACCGGCAATTTCGTGAAAGTGCCTCAACGGATTACGGTGCGTATCGCTCCTGATCCCGATGATCCGCTCTATGCCCGGCTGCGGCCAGGCATGTCGGTGGAAGCAAGAGTGGACACCCGGGGCGGCCCGGAGCCAAGGGCGCTTCGATGAAACAATCGCTACTGTCGATGTTGCTGCTCGTCACGCTTGCCGGTTGCGTGCCGCCCCGGCCCCCTTCCCCGCAGGCCGCCACAATCACGCCATCCCCCGTCTGGCGGACCGACCTGACGGGCACGGCGCAGATCGACATTGCATGGTGGCGGCAATTTGGCGACCCGGCCCTTTCGGCGCAGGTGGAAGCGGCAATTGCCAATAATCCTGACATTGCAATAGCCGCCGCCCGGGTCCGTGAAGCGCGTGCGCAGGAGGCACTGGCGCGCGCGCAGCTTTTTCCCACGCTGGACGCGGGCTTGTCCGCTTCTCATTCGCGGTCCGTCAGTGCTCTCGGATCGGCCAGTGAAACGGGCTCGGTTCAACCAGTCTTTCAGTCCGCTTATGAGGTTGATCTGTTCGGACGGATAGACAGTCAGGTCGAAGCGGCGCGCGCGGCGTATCTTGCCAGCGCAGCGGCGCGCGATGCAGCGACGCTCAGCGTTGCCGCCGCCACGGCGTCGGGCTACATCACCCTGCTTGGCCTGGATGCGAGGCGGGAGGTCGTTCGGCTGACGATCAGTTCCCGGGCCGAGGCGCTTCGCCTGGCTCGATCACGCGCGAACGCTGGCTATACCTCTGAACTTGAGCTGCGGCAGGCCGAAGCGGAATATGAAGCAGCGGCACAGATATTGCCGCAGGTCGATCTTGCCATATCGCGGCAGGAAAATGCCCTGAGCGTTCTGACCGGCCGTGCGCCCGCTGCCATTCGGCCCCGCGCTAAGCTGTCGGGCTTGCAAGCCCCACCGCTTCCGGGGGGCCTGCCCTCGACCCTCCTCCGCCGCCGTCCGGACATCGCTCAGGCAGAGCTTTCGCTCGCAGCTTCGGACGCCACGCTCGACGCCGCCAGGGCGCAATTCCTCCCGAGCCTGCGGCTCACCGGATCAGCCGGGGGGCTGATTTCCGACGCTCTACCCGACCCAATCTCCATCTGGTCTATTGGCGGCAGCATTCTGGCCCCATTATTCGAGGGCGGCCGCTTGCGGGCAGGTGTCGGCACGGCCGCAGCGCGGCGGGATCAGGCGGCGTTCGCTTACAAGAGGACGACGCTGGCCGCCTTTCGCGAGGTGGAGGACGCCCTCGTCAGCGTGGTGAAGCTTGCCGAACAACGCCGAAGCCTGGAGGCACAGCGCGCCGCGGTTGCAGAGGCCCTGCGCCACGCCACCAATCGTTATCAGGCCGGATACAGCCCCTATCTTGAACAATTGGACGCGCAGCGATCTCTCCTGAACACTGATCTAAGCCTTGTTCAACTCAGGACGGATCAGTTAAATGCCGTCGTTTCGTTATATCAGGCTCTAGGCGGCGGCTGGGGCGGCATCACCCACTGATTGAATCATCCTGCACGATGCATATCCCTTCGCAGTGATTGACATACGACACCGCAAGGGACATCATCAGCGAATGAATACCCAGCTTCTTTCCTGGCGATTTCGCAACCATGCGGGACAACTCCTAGCGGGCAATTAGCCCCGGGCTCTCTAACGGCACGCCCCGAAGAGCTCGGGGCAAGCGCTGTATTCATTCCAGCCTCTCAAAATCCGGGCTCTGAGCCATATATTCGTACATCTTCAGGAGACGTTTCATGAACACTTTGTCTGCCGAGGCGGAACGTCCGCCGCTTCATTTCATCGATACCGAGGCGGACCGATTGTCCGGCATGGCCATGACGGTACAGAGCCGCATTCCTTCCGTCGCTTCCATGCTTATGGATGAGATCAACCGAGGGGAAATCCATGACGCCGAGGACATGCCCGAAGGCGTCGTCACCATGCTATCGACCGTGGAATTTGTCGATGAAGGAAGCGGCACGCGCCGAACCGTGCAACTGGTTTACCCGGCCGATGCCGACATATCATCAGGCAAAATATCCATACTGACGCCCATCGGCGCGGGATTGATAGGCCTTAGCGAAGGGCAATCCATATTGTGGCCCGACCGCGACGGTCATGAGCGCTGTTTACAGATCGTGAAAGTAACGCGGGCGCAGGAAGCCTGAAGAATTTAGAATCAAATGAGACTGATCAAAATCGCCAGCCAGACCTTCTCGGCATCAGGAACTCTTAAGGCTCCTGTAATCGAGAGGCGAGCCATTGCCGGTAACCGACCTTGCAACGCGCACCTATAATCATGGCTGGCGGCTCGATCCCATTGTTCGAAGCCTGCTCGATACCGACTTTTACAAGCCGCTGATGCTGCTTCCGACAATCCAAAGCCACCGGATATCCAACGGAAATCGAGCGATATTTGCGCATTTTCGGCAATGCGGGAAGGTCTTCGGTCTCTCTTGCAGTCTGACCTCACCCATCCACTCAGCCGATTTCGGATGGCAATTCCGCCTCTTCCAACAAGGCGTTAGAGGATAATTAGCTTTTCTGGATGAATGAGGGGACATCACGCTTGATCCGGGCGGCTGCATGATATTGGAAATACTGGACGTTCCGTGACTGAACAGTCAATGACCTTCAGCCCCCCTCAGGGCCGTTGCACTCGATGGCTTCTCAAGGCCGGAACCGATGTGCCTGACGAGGTCCGCAACGCCCTCATTCAAAGCCTTTATGGCACTTTGCCCATTTATGCGGGCGGCGTCATCAACACCATTGCCGTCGCGCTGCTGATCTGGTGGCGCAATCCCCAAAGTGCATTCCAGATATGGCTCGCGCTGGAGATTGTCTGCTGCCTTGTCCGCCTTTGTGTTCTGGTAGCCGACCGGAGGGCTGCCGCCAAAGGCGCACCCACATCAACGGACCTCTACATCTGGCTGAGTGTGCTATGGGCGGCCAGCGTTGGCTATGGCACCTTCATCAGCGTCCTGAGCGGGGACTGGGTCGCGGCCACCCTTGCCTGCCTCTCCTCCGCCGCCATGGTTGGCGGCATCGCATTCCGTAATTTCGCAGCGCCGCGACTGGTGGCTCTGATGATCCTGCTCAGCCTGGGACCCTGCGCGGTCGGCGGGGCTATGTCAGGCCAGCCAATTCTTCTGGTCGCGACGTTCCAGATACCATTTTATCTCGTCAGCATGACGATTGCCGCCTTTCGGCTGAACCGCATGCTGGTTGCCACCATGCGGGCAGAACAGGCCAATCGGCACCGCGCGCGTCACGATGACTTGACCTGTTTGCTCAATCGCAATGGGCTACAACAAGCCTTTGACCGCATGATGGCCACGAATGTGCAGCAATGCGCCTTGCTGTATCTGGATCTGGATGGCTTCAAGGGCGTCAATGACCGACTGGGACATGCCGCCGGAGATGATCTGCTGAAAGCCATCGCTGATGATCTGCGCACCATGGTTGGCTCCCTTGATGTGGTCGCTCGCATAGGGGGAGACGAATTCGTAGTGCTGTCCTCCCGCGACCGAGAGTCCGCACTTCGGCTCGGGGAGACAATCGTGTCCGCCGTGTCCCAGCATAAATATCGGATAGCCAAGGACAGCATCCGCTTCGGCGTCAGTATCGGCATTGCTGTTTGCGCTCACGGATCGACCGATCTTCGAACGCTTATGAGCAGAGCCGACAAGGCACTCTATAGTGCCAAGTCAACGGGCGCGGGGTGTTTGTTGGAGCCATCCCCCCACGCTCCGCATTTACAACTGGTGCATCAAAGCCCTGCAATCGCCGAGGCCCGCACCTTATCGATCTGACTGGCACGGACGAATGCCTTGACGGATATGGAGAATGGCAATCTTGTAGCCATTGATCCGGCAGACAAGGAACTCCACAGCAACTTAAGCACAGCGCTGGTCAGCCTTCGTTACCGGACGGCTTCGCCTGCCGCTACTGTCCTGCGCTCCGTGTCGACGGAGCTGGTCAAGGACGCCTCTGACGTGGCTTGAGGCAACTGATTGAATAAACAGTCTTCACGGCCAATACGAATCTGAATAACTGGAAGCTGCTAAAGGGAGAGTGAGAATGACAAATATACTGCAGGGAAAGGTTGCGATCGTCACCGGATCGGGTGCCAATATCGGCGAGTCCTGCGCCCGAACGCTGGCCAAGGCGGGCGCTTCCGTCGTGCTGGCGGATATAAATGCCGAAGGGGCGCAGACCGTCGCGGCCGATATCAATCGGGAAGGCGGCACTGCGATTGCCCTTGAACTCGATCTTGCGGCCGAAGCCAGCATCCAGGCGGTCGTGGCAAGAACCATAGAAGAATTTGGCCGGATCGACATACTCCACAACAATGCGGCCGACACGCGGCTTGAGCAGATGCAAGCCGATGCGTCGCTGGCAGAAATGAATGCCGACACATGGGATAGGGCCTTTCGCGTCAACACGCGCGGTACCATGCTGATGATCAAACATGCCGTGCCCCAAATGATATCGGCCGGCGGCGGGTCCATTATCAACACCAGCACCGGGGTTGCGCTGACCGGCGATATTTTCAATCCGGCATATTCATCTTCGAAAGCAGCGGTGAACGCCCTGACCAAGAATGCCGCCGTGCAATTCGGTCGTTATAATATCAGGTGCAACGCGATCACACCGGGCCTTGTCCTCTCCCCCGTGGCGCGGGCTCAGATGAGTCAGGCGCAACTCGACATGGTGCAGCGCCATGTATTGCTGCCGCGAATGAGCCGACCGCAGGATATTGCCGATGCCGTGCTGTTCCTGGCGTCAGATGCGTCCAGCTTCATAACTGGGCAGATTTTGTCGGTGGATGGCGGCATTGTCCACCACACGCCCTATGTGGCCGACGCACTCGCGATGATGGATGCGGCCACCGCGAATTGACGAATGCGGGACGAGGGCAGGCGCTGCTGAAACTCGTCCCGCCCTCATTTCCCTGCCGCTTTGATGGGCATCGCGAACAGCGCTTACGAACCAGCCTTTCCCAGAACCACCATGACATTGTAGGATCGGCTGCGCTGGGGGTCCGCAGCGATGCGTGCGGCCAGACGGGCGGAGAGTTCGTCCAGGAATGGTTCGCTGTTCCGATCGGGAGCGAGCGCGGCGGCAAAATTCGGACCATTCGCGGCACGCATCATGGCCGCCCAGGAACGCCCCAACTGCTGGGCATCGCCGTTTTGGCTGTAGGCTTCCCAATAAGGATCGGGCGCTTGCACCACGGAAACATGGTCCAGGGACAGACCCGCGAAGAGGCCATTTTTGAACGGCTCCTCGATCTGTTCGACAGAACGGCCGGCAGAGGGCGCCGTCATATGCAACAATTCTTTCTGTGAGAGCAGACCCTCCCGGCCCATCTCCGCCAGTGATTCCCAAAAGGCGTTGGCCATCCATTCGAAGCCATGGGTATCAGGGCCACGGCCCATGAACTGGCAAACCAGCTTCGCGCCTTCCCGCAACTCCGACGACCGGGCCAGGAGGAAGTGCCGCCAGTCGTCCGCCAATTGCTGCTCCACGGCTTCCCGCGCGGTGTCCGAGGCGCTGAATATCGCCCATCCATGATCGGCAACATCCGTGGGATTGCGGCTCAACCAATGGAGCGCGTTGGAACTCCATCCGAGGTCGACGCGGCTGGGCGGCAGAATGGGATCGAAATAGGAACGGCCGATGGCAGAAGGAAACACGTTTGACTGGCCGGAAAGATAGCTGCCGGGATCATCGTCCAATGTCGTAAAGAGGGAAGTGAAATCATTCGACGGAAGGTCAGTATGCACCACCTCGACAGCCCTGTCTTCCCCGGTACGCACCCGCAACGCTTCAATCGCCGCACGCATGGGCGCCATCGAATTACGGCCCTGGGAACACCCATAATCGACGATCACCAGCGGCCTGTCGCCATCGACAGCAATCGAGCGCGCCGCGTCCTCCAGCAAGGGCAGCGCCGATGTCAGGTTTGCAGCCTGCAGAGTAGAATTGCGGTTATAGAAGCCTCCGCCCTGCATCGCGGCGGTTTTCGATTTGCTATCTTCGGTCATGAATTTGTCCTGCTGAGTTTGAAATGGGCCCACCGCTATTGGAAACTTGATATATCCGTCGAACGGACCCGTTGCCACGTCGCTTATTGCAGCACGCATCCAAAACCGGGCCGCAACCGTGCTGTACGCTTCGCGATCAAGGGCACATTGCCGGTAACTGCCCGGTTGGGCGGATCATCATCCAGGCTCACCATGTCCATACCGGGTTCCATATCGCCTTCGCAGCTTTCCATGCTCCGGTTCTCCACATAGCGGCAGGAACAGGCAATCCGTGCTCCGTAAGCCGCTCCCGCCTCGGCCCGCGCTTTCAGGTCAGGCCATTTCCAGAGAAGCAGGGCAAGGCCGCACAAGAGGAGTAATGCCCCTGCGTAACCCGCGATGCGAACCTTTTTCATGCCTCCCCTTTCAACCGCCGATGCTGTAGATCGCGCGCCATGAACCGCAAAAACATCCTATTGGCAAGCCTTGCCGCCTGTACCCTTGGCCTGTTCGCTTGGGCGAATGCCCATTCCAGCCCGGCGCAGCAGGAATATTTCGCCGTCAACAGCAGCGGCGTGAGTGAAGCGGCGCTGCGTGGCGCCATCGATCCGTTGTTCGAAGAGGCCAGCATGGGCGAAACCCGCGCGCTCCTCGTCATGAAGGACGGCGAGATTATTGCGGAACGCTATGGCGCCGGCTTTGACTCCGAAAGCAGGCTCATAAGCTGGTCGATAGCCAAAAGCATCACTGCGGTGCTCGCTGGGCTGATGGTGTCCGACGGACGGCTCGTGCTTGATGCACCCGCGCCGGTCCCCGCCTGGAGCCAGCCGGGCGATCCGCGGGGAGAAATCACGCTTCGCCAATTACTGCATATGTCGTCGGGGCTGGAGCATCTCGAAAGCGGCGAGCCTGTTTATGACAGCGATACAGTCAGAATGCTTTTCCTGAGCGGCGCGAAAGATATGGCCGCCTATGCGGAGGCAAGGCCGCTTTCGGCGCAACCGGGCAGCCAATTCCAATATAGTACCGCAACCAGCATGATCCTGTCGGACATCATGACGCGCGCCCTGACCTCCAGTGAGGACCCGCAGGTCCGCCGTGACGCAATGATGCAATTCATTCGCGGCCGTTTCATTCAACCGCTGGGGATGTCCAGCCTCACGCCCGAATTCGACGCACGCGGCACGCTGATCGGCGGCAGCATCATGCATGCAACCGCGCGGGACTATGCCCGGTTCGGAGAGTTTCTCCGCCGTACCGGAGAGGCGCAAGGACGACAGATATTGTCGGCCCGATGGGTGGATTTCATGCGAGAATCATCGCCGCTTGATCCCGGTTATGGCGGTCATATCTGGCTGAACAAGGAAAGGTCGGCAGACGCGAAGCAGGTGCTGTTTCCCGGACGAGGCCCATCCAGCCTGTTCGCCTGTGTGGGCCACCGGGGACAATATATACTGATTTCCCCGGCACAGGGCCTGACAATCGTCCGTCTGGGCATCTCCGACGAGGAGGAACAACCCGCATTGCGGAAAGCATTGGCGCGGCTCGTCGAAACCTTTCCGGCGGGATGACAGCGATCCGCCCAATGCAAAGGCGGGAGCGGGCAATCGTCGGGGGCAGATATCTGAACAGCGCCTATGGAATGCCCGCTGCCTCATCCTTGGCGAGTCGGCGTTCTTCAAACCATTTGCGCAACATCGCCTGCGTGCAGCCTGTCTGTCCATTGCTGCCGATGGCTGAACAGCTGTTCGGCAATAATTGGCGGTTGACGGATTCCATCGTTTCGACACGGCTGCCCCAGCCCTGGCTGCCTGCAACTTCTTTCTTTTTACGCAGTTCCTTGGGAATGCGGTAGCGCTCGCTTTCCGGTTTGCGAGCGCACACCACAATGGCGCCGTCATGCTCTTGAGGGCACGGGTCCTCGCCATAAACGACCAGTGTCTCGACTCGCTCTGGCGTCTCTGCGAACGCCGGGCTGCCCATGAGGGAAGAGACGGCGACGGCAAGCAATGTCAAAAATTTCTTGGGGGACGGATGGATCATGGCAATTCCTATCGCTCCCCATGTGAACCGGTCATGTATCCCCCAGGTCCAGCCGTATCCAATGCGTCTAGCTTTATTCGCCGCGATTTTGCTCCTCGGCTTTTAGCTGCGCCTCGATTGCAGCCGCTTCAGCATCAAGTTTTTCCAGCCGCTTCTGCCGTTCAGCCTCAACCAGTCGCGCCCAGCTTATATTATCGCTTCCCATCCGATCGGCGCGCGCTTCCCGCATTAATTTGGAAAAGCATCCTGTAAAGCCACCTCCGCCTACGGGCGAACAGCTATCGGTGCCGCTCCGGCCGACATATTCCATCGCCACCGCGCGATTGGTCCAGCTCTCATTTCCAGGAGCATTGGGGTCCTCGCGAAGCGCTTCGGGAATGCGAAAACGCTCATTTTCACCCTTGCGCGCGCATACCGTGATCTGGTCTGCATTGCTTTCAGGACACGGATCGTCGCCGTACACGATGAGCTGGTTAATCTTGACTGATCCGTCGCCCGGCGCGCCGATCGCTTCTCTTTCCTCCGCGGCAGCGGGAAGGGATGCCATCATTCCGGCGATGGCGGCTACAAACATCAGGGATTTCATGTTCCGTCCTTCCGCCTCCGTCAGGAGGTCTTCAGATGCGCTTCGACAACGCGATGGCCGTTCGGCAGCCCAACCGTATAAGGCCGAAAAGCAAGGGATAGGCAGGCGCGCTTTCCGCGCCGGAAGCCAGAGCCGTATTGCGATGCTCTACTTCTTCCGCCTGAAAATCCCGAATTGCGTCGGTCAGCTCGGGATCCTCGTCGCCCAATTCCTGAAGCTGCTGATCATAGTGCCGGTCGATCTCGGTTTCGATCGCGGCTGTGCAGGCCATTGCCGCTTCGGGACCAATCGCCGCCGTTACCGCGCCCAGCGCAAAGCCCGCCCGATCCCACAGTGGAGCAAGCAGTGTCGGACGCACGCCGCGCCGCGTAATCATCCGGTCGAAATGAATACGGTGCTGCTCTTCTTGTGCCGCCATGCGCGCCACTGATCGGGCCATTGGGTGGCGATCCCCAAGGATGGCCATTTGCCCGGCGTAAATCCGCGTCGCGCCAAACTCTCCGGCCTGATTCACCCGAAGCATCGATGCGGGATCAGCTTTTTTCTCACCCGGGCGGTGCACCGTCATGGATTTATCCTTTGCGGCCAAACATCAAGGCGAAGATGGCGATCGCCGCACCCAGAGACAAGATGGCATTGTAACCGGCAAGCGAAATGCCCAGCAAAGTCCATTGCGGCACGTCGCAACGCACTAGCGGTGTTGCCATGATGTCATTTAATATGTCCTGTGCGTTACCAATCGCTGCACTTGTCGAACACGCCGTCAGACCCTCCCACCAGCCATATTCCACGCCCGCATGAAAAATACCGATGCCGCCGCTCACCGCTATGGCCAGCGCTGCCAGGATCAGGAGCAGCCGTCCGCCCAGGCCGCCGCGAAACAGCACCGCAAGCAAGGCAAAGGCGATGGCAGCTGCGTGGGGCCACCGCTGCCAATAGCACATCTCACAAGGCGACAATCCGCCGACATATTGTGAAAGAAGCGCTCCGCCCAACAGGAT
The DNA here is from genome assembly GCA_036570425.1 of Rhizorhapis sp. Taxonomy (GTDB): domain Bacteria; phylum Pseudomonadota; class Alphaproteobacteria; order Sphingomonadales; family Sphingomonadaceae; genus Rhizorhapis. The sequence goes on from DATCYF010000022.1 coordinate 95,032, forward strand.
GGCTGGCGCAAGCAATGCAACCAGCCGCGCTACCGCCATGCGGCGCTTTACCGCCTGATCCATGCCCCATACTCCATCAAAATCGTTGCGACTGGATCACTTCTTGCTGCTGCGCGCCGCCGCCACCTGGGTGGGCGCTTTGCCGAGCCGCGCCAGCGTTGCGAGCGCATAATGGAGTTGAAAATCCTCGATGCCTTGCTTCTTCAGTTCTTCGGCAGTCGCCTTGAAGCGCGGATCTTCCTTGTTGTCGTCTTCCAGGATACTGTTATCCACCTTCGCCTCATTGATGAGGTGGCGGCGCAGATCGGACTCGCGGAAGCGCGGCCGTGTCTTGTAATCGGGATCGGAAATCTGCGGCACACGGATATCGGGCTCAATGCCGCCTTCCTGCACTGACCGGCCCGACGGCGTGTAATAGCGCGCCGTGGTAAGCCGAAGAGCCGTTGTATTGCTGAGTGGAAGCAGCGTTTGCACACTGCCCTTGCCAAAGGTGCGTTCGCCCATGACCAAGCCGCGCCGCTGATCCTGCAAGGCTCCAGCGACGATTTCCGATGCCGAAGCCGAACCGGAATCGACCAGCACGATGACGGGAAGGCCCCCCGTGTCATCGCCGGCCTTGGCATAATACCGTTCGATATCGCCCTTTGTCCGGCCACGCTGCGATACGATTTCGCCATGCTCCAGGAAGATATCGGAAACATTCACCGCTTCATCCAGCAGCCCGCCCGGATTGGAGCGCAGATCGAGGATGTAACCCAGCGGCTTGTGCCCCAGGGATTTTTCAATGCCCCGGATCGCCGCCTGCACATCCGCCCCCGTATCAGCGGAAAAGCTGACGATATTAATGACGCCAATGCCGTCCTTGACTTCCCAGCGGACCGGCTTGAGTTCAATGATTTCGCGTGTGATGCCGACGTCGAAGGACTGCTCGCGCCCCGGCCGGACAATGGTCAGCTTGATGCTCGTTCCCGGAGCGCCGCGCATCCGCTCCACTGCATCGTCCAGTGTGCCGCCATAGATAAGCTCACCGTTCAGATGCGTGATGTAGTCGCCCGCCTTTATGCCAGCGCGATCTGCTGGCGTGCCCTTCGTCGGGGCGATGACCTTGACCGCGCCATCCTCCATCGTCACCGACAGCCCAAGCCCCCCATAAGCGCCATCCGTTTGCGTCCGAAGATTTTCGAAATCCCGCGCATCGAGAAAGCTCGAATGCGGATCAAGGCTGGACAGCATGCCATTGATCGCACCCTTGATCAGCGTCTCATCATCGACCTTGTCGACATAGTCGCTACGTACACGCTGAAACACGTCCATAAACTCATCGAGCGTGCGATAGCTATTCCCCTCAGCCTCAGCGAGCGCAGCAGTGGTCGCGGGCACGAGCGCCAGCGCCCCGGCAAGTGCGGTGGCTTTGAGAATAGCTTTATTCATAGATTCGGACGTCCTTGATACTTCCGGCCAGATATAGGCGTATTGGTCCAATGTTGCAAAGTGGCGATTGGCTGCGACCCTTATCCCATCAAAGGAATGATGTTCACCGGGCGTCCATTGCGCCGCAGTTCCACTATAACCCTCGGCCTGTCACGGCCTGCGGTCCCGATGGGATCACCTTGGCGAACGATAGAACCTACCTCCACGCTCAGCCGGTCCAGATGGGCGAGCAGCGTCGTCCAGCCATTGCCATGGTCAATGATCACGATCCGTCCGTAGCCACGATATTCCCCCGCAAAGGCGACACGGCCTCGGGTCGGCGCCACAACCTGCGCCAGAGGCTGCGCCAGAATAGTGAGCCCGCGTGCGCGCACCCCGCTTTCCGAAAGTTCGCCAAGGCCAGTCACCACTTTGCCGACAACGGGGAGACGATAGGCAGGCGGACCACTATGGGCCTCAACCGCTTCAGCATCAGGAGGCGCAGCCTGGCCGGGGCGTGGAGGCCTCAACACAGGGCCGGGAAGTTGGGCCAGTTCCTCGCGCACATTTCCCGATACGCGAAGCTGATCCATCAAATCGACAATGTCCCGCGCCTTTTCCCCCAACGCAATGGCGCGATCCGCTTCCAGATTGGCATTGCTGGTGAGCGCACGGGAGGCCACGCGCTTACGCACCTCCAATTGGCGAAGCTGCGCGCGTCGGTCGGCCAGCGCCCTGCGACTGGCCACCAGCGAAGCCCGGGCCTGATCTGCTCTTGCCCGCAATTGCCTGCTCTTCTGCAATTCCGATCGCAACCCGGCAGTGCGGGCCTGAATCACTGGCAGAACGCTTTCCAGCACGGCCCGCAGATGGACAAGGTCGGATATGGAGCCCGGCTGGACCAAGGCAGTGGCGGGAGGACGCCGCGACAGCATCTGCAATGCCGCCGTCAGTCGCGCAATGGGTTCCTGTCGTTCTGCCAGACGGACATTTTGCGCCCGCTGCATCCGCGCAACGATGGCGATGCGCGCCTGCGCCGCCTGAATATCAGCCTCGGCAGCCTGAATGCTTGCAGCCAACGCAGCCGCCTGCCGCCGGGCGCGCTCGGCGTCCACTCGCGCAGCCTTCGCCTCGCGTGCAAGTGCCGCACTGCGCTCCTGCGCGGCCTGCGACTGGCGCTTGGCGGCGATCAGCGCGTGCTGTTCGTCCTTCAGCGTCTGGGCCGAAGCAACGGCGGCCACGGCAAGCGCAGCAGGGATTATCAGGAAAAGCGCCCCCTTCATGGGGGGCTATCCTTCGCGGTGATAAGGATGATTTGCAAGGATGCTCGTGGCACGCCACAATTGCTCGGCCAGCATGACCCGCGCCATCATATGCGGCCAGGTCGACCGACCGAAGGCAATCAGCAAATCCGCCCGCTCCCGCTCCGCTTCATCGAAACCGTCAGCCGCCCCGATCAGGAAGCGGCACTCACGGACCCCTTGGTCGCGCCATGCCTCCAGCTTGCGGGCGAATTCCATGGAAGAAAGCTGCTCGCCCTTCTCATCAAGCATAACCGTCACGGCTCCAGATGACGGAGGCGGAAGTTTGCCCCCCCGATCCGGCAGTTCGGTTATCCGCAGTGGCCAGCCAATGCGCTTGACGTAACGCTCGACCAGATCGGCCTCGGGGCAGCGGCCTATCTTGCCCCGGGCGAAGATATGCAACAGCAAGCCGCACCCCCTCCAATTATGTCTGCCGCGACGCTCGGCATGATCACTCCCAGACCATGCGCAGCCCGCGCCTGTGCTGGCCTGGTTCAGGATCACGCCATTCGCGGTCGCCTTAATATCGCCTCACCAAGCGACATTGCCATTCACCGGCATTATGGCGGAAAAATCCGCTTGCGTCCTACCGGGCTTCGGCCGCCACCGGCGGCGTATCGGCAAATCCCCACATCCGCTCAAGATTGTAAAAGCTGCGCACTTCCGGGCGGAACAGGTGAACGATGATGTCCCCTGCATCGATCAGTACCCAGTCGGCTGCAGGCAGCCCCTCAATGCGGGCGATGCGGCCGGTCTGTTGTTTGATTCGTTCCGCCAGCTTCTGCGCCATGGATGCTACCTGCCGGGTCGAGCGTCCCGACGCGATCACCATATAATCGGCAATGCTGCTTTTTCCCTGAAGCGGGATAGAGATGGTTTCCTGCGCCTGGTCGTCGTCGAGCGACTGGAGCACCAGTTCATGCAAGGCTGCAACAGAAACAGGGTCGTCCGCTGGATCGTTGGCTGCTTCGGGCTTGGGCAATTGAACTCCTTTATCTAAATCAAGAGACGCGTCACGGGGTCGCGCAACGCGCGGCCAGGCAGGTCACGATACCAATGGGGGTCCGCCTGCCGCAGCAGGGTTGCCGATCTTGGATCTGGGCGAAAGCGCAAATGCACGAGCGCCGGCGGTCTCCAATCCGTCCATTGTGTCTTGTGACTGGCGGGCCGGACGAAGCGCCCCAGCCAGCCCATTGCGACAGCCGCATGGGCTGCATCATCATAGCCGGGACGGGCGATGACTGCAATCGGCATCAATCGCGCTATGTCGCGCCATTGTCTCCAGTGGTGGAATTGCAACAGATTGTCCGCGCCCATGATCCAGATGAACCGCCTTTTGGGATAGCGGCGGACCAGTTTCTTGAGCGTATCCACGGTATAGCGCGTACCCAGTTGCCGCTCTATGACCGTCGGCCGAATCGGCGTACCCTTGGCCATTCGGCACGCAGAGGCCAAACGCTGCTTGATGGGTGCCATTCCCTCTTTGGGCTTCAACGGATTGCCCGGCGAGACCAGCCACCATAGCTCATCAAGCTCCAGCGCCCCCATCGCGAAAAGCGAGATCGCGCGGTGCCCCCCATGCGCCGGATTGAACGATCCGCCGAGCAAGCCGGTACGAATCATTCAGACATCCGCCTGGGTCGATCAAGGAAACCGCGCGAATCGTGGGGAACTGATACGGTGCCATTTACCGCATTCATGCGGCGCTCATCCGCTGCGTGGTCCGGGTTTTTATCCGCTCCGCACCATCCTCTATACTGCTCATGATCGGGATGTAGGCGTCGCATACATCCCGATCAATCCCTCACCGTTCCACAGCGCGCGTGTAAAGATGCCATGTGGCATAGCCCAGCACCGGCAACACGACTGCCAGGCCGACAAAAGCCAGGGCGCAGCCAATGAACAGCAACAGCGCCACGATCATTCCCCACAGCAGCACTGTGCCGGGATTGCGCATCGTTACTCTCACTGACGTTCGCACCGCTTCATAAGCTTCCGCCCTTCCGTCGACCACCATGGGGAAGGACACGACACTGATCGCCAGCACGACCAGAGCGAAGGCAAGGCCTACCAGGTTCCCGACAATGATCATCGCCCAACCTGCCGGTGTGGTGAAAAGCTCATTAAAGAATGCGGCAAAGGAATTGGGGAATATGACCCATGCGTCCGGCTGCACCGGCCCCAATGTGGCGGCATAGATGGCCCAGGCTGCGACGAGCCACAACACATAGATGCCGACCTGCACTGCGGTCAGCACAGCTATCGAGGGCATGTTCGGGCTGGTGAACTCCAGGAAGAAATGGCGCCAACTGGCATCCATTCCACGCTCCCGTCTCCGGGCCAGTTCGTAAAAGCCGCTCGCCACGGCAGGGCCAAGCAGCGTCAGTCCGGCCACCAGTGGAAAGAAAATCGGCAGCAATGTCCAGTTCAGCGCAATTGCAACCGCCAGAAATCCGACAATAGGATAAATGAACCCGACAAAGACGAGATCGCCCCTCCGGTCCATGAAATCCTCCCATCCCTGGCGCAGCGCTATCTGCAAATCCCGAATACCGATTGTGCGTATCCGGACCTCCGGAACGCCCCTATCCATATGCGCATAATGCGTTCTGATCATATTGCTCTCCGCATGCTCCGGCGGCCCCTTGTTGGAGCCGCTTCCTGCAAGCCGGCGTGCATATTCGCGCTCTGTTCCAACGCGTATCTTGTCCGAACCATCATATTTTTGAACAGCCGGCAGAAAGCATCCTACGCCTGCCCAAGCCTGTGAGCAAGGCTTGAGCGGCCATCTTGCCGCAAGAAGGCCCGAGCTTACTGAGCTCGCCTCGCCATTTTTGGCATGTCGCCGTGCTCTCGTTCAAAGTCAGGGAAGCGACGGTCAGTTCATCCGGGGCGCACTTGCCCCGTTCCGCGCACGATCCATTTATAGGTCGTCAGCCCTTCCAATGCGACGGGTCCCCGGGCATGCAGACGGCCCGTCGAAATGCCGATCTCCGCACCCAGGCCGAACTCACCGCCGTCCGCAAACTGGCTGGATGCGTTCCACATGACAATGGCGCTATCGACTCCGTTCAGGAAGGCTTCCGCCTTCTCTGCGTTCTCAGTCACGATGGCGTCGGTGTGATGACTGCCATGCGTATTGATATGCGACATGGCTTCCGAAAGCCCGTCGACCACACGCGCCGAAAGGATGCTGTCGAGATATTCCGTATCCCAGTCCGCGTCCTCAGCCGCTTTTACGCGACCATCGATTGCGCGGACCGCTGCATCCCCACGCACTTCGCAGCCCGCGTCAAGCAAGGCTGTAATGACCGCTGCGGACGCGGCGAATTCCCTGTCGATGAGCAATGTCTCCATCGCTCCGCAAATGCCTGTCCGGCGCATCTTGGCATTCAGCACAATAGTCCGCGCCATGTCTGGATCAGCGCCCTTGTCCAGATATGTATGACAGATGCCGTCCAGATGGGCCAGCACTGGAACCCGTGCCTCCTCCTGCACCCGTGCGACCAGGCTCTTGCCACCGCGCGGAATGATGATGTCGATCAGCCCGGCCGCTTTGAGCATTGCGCCAACCGCTGCGCGATCCGTCACCGGCACAAGTTGCACCGCATCGGCGGCAAGCCCAGCGGACTTGATCCCTCCAACCATGGCCGAATGGATAGCGCGATTACTTTCCATCGCCTCGCTGCCCCCACGCAGGATGACGGCGTTGCCTGAACGCAGGCAGAGCGCGGCGGCGTCGGCAGTCACGTTGGGCCGGCTTTCATAAATGATGCCGATAACGCCCAGGGGCACCCGTACCCGCTGCAGCACCATGCCGTTGGGCCTGCGGCTTTCATCAATCACCGCGCCGACGGGATCTGCCAGTTCGGCGACCGCTTCGACTGCGCCAGCAATGCCCTGAATTCGGGCGGAATCCAGCTTCAGCCGATCCAGCATCGCTGGTGAAAGGCCATTCGCTGCGCCTTTTTCCATGTCGCGCTGATTGGCGGCAATGATGTCCGGTTCCCCATCGCGCAGAGCCTGAGCGGCGGAACGCAGCGCCTGAGCCTTTTGGGCATCGCTCGCCCCGGCCAGAAGCGCGGCGGCGCGACGCGCGCGCTGGCCCATGTTGGAAATCAGCATTTCGGGTGTCTGAGTCAGGTCATTCATGAACGGCCCTCTAGCATATCCCCGCGTACCACAAAAGCCGCCGCTGCCGCCCCGGCCCAGGCAGCCTTCAATGCAACATTGCCTCGTGCATACTGAAATTGCCATGCCGGGCATTGGCGGTCAGGCGCGAAAATTCATCGTGGCTCATGTGGATCAACGATTCGTGATCCCCCGCTTCGAAATAGATGTCCGGCTGACGATCGATGTTATCATCTACAATCAACGGAATGTCATAACCGGAAGCAAGCGCCGGGATCGCGCCTCTGTCGCAGTCGTTGAATATGAAGCCCAGCCTGTCCTCCTCCACCAGTTGCGGCCGACGCCCGAACTCGGCTGTCAGATCCGAAAGCATGATCCGATGATTGGCGGGCAGGACCGCGAGTAGATAGCCGTCCTCGGTATCAAGCAGGACCGCCTTTGCAACCTGATCGGCTGGCACGCTTGAAGCCAAGGCGCTCTGCATCGCTGAATGCGTGGATTCATGCGGGATCACTTCATAATCGGCATGCTGCTCCTGCAGGAAGTGACGTAATGTTCGGGAAATGGTCATGGCGAACGCTCCTATGGGCATAAACGCGCCGAGTCCGGGAAACGCCGTGCGACAGACTCCACCGGGATGTCAGCGCTACGCCATCATTCTACGCTCGAAGCTTCGATGCTTCCACCCTTTTGCAGGCCTGGTCATAACCAGAAAGCCGTCAGGCACAGAGCCGCCGTTATCGGGCGGTGTTGCGTTCCAAAGCTCGCTCCGTGTACATCGCGGGCAAACTTTGTCAGCGGAATCGGATGTATGGATCTTCGACTTGTGCCGAGCGTCCTGCGCGGGCGCTTCATCCAATTGGAGCCTTACCATGAGGACCTGAAGGAGGAGGTCCGGGCAGCGCTCAACTGCGACCCTGAAGGGTGGGAACTGCTCTCCATCAGCGGCCAGGGAGGAAATTTTGAGGCTTGGTGGTCGAGTATAACCGCTCATGTCGCGACAGGACATTGGCTGGCCTATGCAGTCCGTGACCTCGACAGTGGGACGGTCGTTGGCACGTCCAGTTTTCTGAACATCAAGCCGGAGCGATGCTGCGTAGAAATCGGCGCCACCTTTCTGCATCCTTCCGTGCGATCAGGCTATGTCAATCCTGACGCCAAGAAGCTGATGCTTGCTCATGCATTTGCAAGTGGTGCCCGACGCGTCGAGTTACTCACCGACCTCCGCAATGCATGGAGCCAAGCTGCGATTGCCAAGCTTGGCGCGATACGTGAAGGGGTGCTGCGCAGGGATCGGAAAACGTGGACGGGGCACATTCGGGATACCGTCGTTTTCTCAATCACAGATTTGGACTGGCCCAAAGTTAGCCAGCGGCTGGACATGCGTTTGGAAGGCCAAAAAGGAGGATTGATACCGCGTTGAGATGTTCTCCGCACACCGCTTTGGGGCACTTATTTGAATGATCCGGTATCAACCATCTGACTTATTAATGGTTTATCATATGCAATGGCCCCTCCCAAAACCTGCCACCAGTAACTGGCTATCCTGCGCAAACAAAAAGGGCGGCCCGAATAGGCCGCCCTTCCTGTTGTAAAAGCCTTGCAGCCAATCAGCGCTTCGAGAATTGGAAGCTCTTGCGGGCCTTGGCGCGGCCATATTTCTTACGTTCGACGGTACGGCTGTCGCGGGTGAGAAAGCCTTCCTTCTTCACCGCGCTGCGCAGCGCCGGTTCATATTTGGTGAGCGCCTGGCTGATGCCATGCTTGACGGCGCCCGCTTGACCCGAAAGACCGCCGCCCTTCACGGTGCAGATCACGTCATACTGGCCTCGACGATCAGTCACGTCGAAAGGCTGGTTGATGACGAGACGCAGCGTGGGACGTGCGAAATAGATGGCTTGATCACGGCCATTGACAGTGATCTTGCCGGTGCCGGGCTTCACCCAGACGCGGGCGACTGCGTCCTTCCGGCGGCCAGTCGCATAGGAGCGGCCGAACTTGTCGAGTTCCTGCTGACGGAGTGGCGCAGTTTCAACCGGCGTTTCCGCGACCGGTGCTGCTGGCACAGGAGCGTCAGTAGCAGCCGCAGCGGCGATGTCCTTCAGGTCGGAAAGTGACTGGCGATTATCGGACATTATGCACCAACCTTGTTCTTGCGGTTGCGGGAAGCGATATCGAGCACTTCCGGGTTCTGAGCTTCATGCGGGTGAGCAGCGCCCGCGAAAATGCGCAGGTTACGCATCTGCTGACGGCCAAGCGGTCCGCGCGGGATCATGCGTTCAATGGCTTTTTCCAGAACGCGTTCCGGGAAACGACCCTCCAGCACCTTGGCAGCGGTCACGCCCTTGATACCGCCAGCATAGCCGGTGTGCTTGTAGTAAACCTTGTCCTGCAGCTTCTTGCCCGTGAACTTCACCTTTTCGGCGTTGATCACGATGACATTGTCACCGCAATCGACATGCGGGGTGAAGCTCGGCTTATGCTTGCCGCGCAGGATGCTGGCGATGATCGATGCGGCGCGGCCGACGACCAGTCCTTCGGCGTCAATGAGAAGCCATTTCTTTTCCACAGTCGCGGGCGTCGCCGGCTTCGTGGTTTTCATCAGCGCCTTCATGGCCCTAATCTCCTGATGGGGAGTTTCCCCGATGGTGAAAATAAAAGAACGCCGCCCAAACCGGGGCAGCGCAATGGTGGCCTAATGAATGCGAATCGGTGTTAAGTCAAGAGAAAGCGCCGCTTTGCTGACGGGTATCATGATACCATCAGCTTTTTGTCTGGCATCTGATCCAGTCTGCATAGGGACCATTCGCCATGACCTGCCATGATAGAATGGCGGGCACTTCATAGCTGTGCAGTTCGGCAAGGCGCGCCATCAGCGCCGCGCGTTTTTCAATGGCCGTTTTGAGAAGCACCGGAAACTCGTTCTCTTCCCGCACGTCTCCCTGCCATTCGTAAATGGACGTGCATGGCCCAAGCATATTGGCGCAGGCAGCCAGCCCTTCCCCCACAAGCAGGCGGCTTAGGCGGCGCGCCTCACCCGCATCGGCGAACAATGTGTAGACAAGGACGAGATCACTCATTCCCTGACATTATCAAGCCGGTGGCTGGCTACAACCACTGCCGCGACCAGCAGCGCGCCAACAGCCTGGTGCGCTACCGCGATCCAGAGAGAGACGCCCGTCACCAGAGTGAGAATCCCCAACAGGATCTGAAGCGCGACGATTGTCAACATCGCGTGCGCCTCACCCTTGCCCCCGGTCCGTTGCGTCCGCAACGCCAGAATCAGGAGCGTGGCCGCGACGATCCAGGCCAGCCAGCGGTGCACGAACTGCACGACAATCGGATTATCGACCACGTTGCGCCAGAACGGCTCAAGCATGGGAACACCTTGCGGGAACAGCCCATCGCCCATCAAAGGCCAGGTGTTGAAGGCGTAGCCCGCGCGCAAACCTGCCGTAAAAGCGCCCAGACAAAGCTGCGCCGTCAGGAGAAGCAAGGCAAGAATCGCGAGTCCTGAAAGACGTGCAAGTCGCGCGGCAGGATTGCGTGCAAGCGCCCGCAGATCGAGCGCCACCCAGACAACGGCTCCAATAATCAGAAACGCATTCAGCAAATGCACGGCCAGGCGGATATGGCTGACCTCCGTCCGTTCGACCAGGCCGGAAACGACCATCCACCAGCCGATGGCCCCCTGTAATGCGCCAAGCGCAAATATGATGGTCAGCCGCCAGCCAAAACCCTTCGGAATGGCACGTTTCCAAGCAAACCAGGCGAAGGGCAGCGCGAAGGCCACGCCGATCAACCGTCCAAGCAGACGATGAATATATTCCCAGAAGAAAATGAACTGGAAATCAGACATCGTCATATTGCGGTTGACTGTCTGATACTGGGGCGTTTGCTTGTAGAGATCGAACTGATGTTGCCAATCAGCCTGGTTGAGCGGCGGAATGACGCCCGAGATAGGGTCCCAACGCGTAATCGACAGGCCAGATTCGGTCAGGCGCGTAATGCCGCCCACGACGACCATGAGAAAAACGAGGGCGGCTATAGCCAATAGCCAATTAGCGATTTGGTGCGGGCGCGGCGAAGGCGCCAAAGGACGTTCTAAGCTCATGCGCGACGCCCTTGCACCTTCCACAGAAGTTTTCAAGCGTGGGGAGTGAATGATATATTGTATCTCCCTCCCTTATGTGCTTTAGGGAGTGCACAGGACGAAGGGAATCCAAGTGTTGCGCGCATGGCTGCTAAAGGACGGAAGGATTGATCGGCTGGCGATGAGCCTATCCGGCGCCTGCCTTGCGCATTGCGTGGGCACCGCGGTTTTCGTCGCCACGCTTGCCTCGGCCAGCAGCATTCTTCTTGCGCCCGCCATTCATGAGACTGGTCTCGCCCTTGCCATTCTGCTGGGCGCGATCGCACTCGGGCATGGGGCGCTGAAACGTGGAGCCATATTGCCGATTGCAATCGGGTCATTGGGTTTGGGCATCATGGCGGGTGCACTCAGCATTCCCCATGGCGGTAACGAGATGATCTTTACGATGGCCGGTGTCACGACATTGGCGCTGGGGCACTATCTCAATTATCGCGCCGGGCATGGATCGCGTCAGCTGTAATATCGCAGGGTTTGATTGAAATCGAACGCCGCGCCCTTCATCCTGACCAATGGCCCGGCATGGCTAATCCTTACATCTCCATCGCTTCAGAGGAATGCAGCCCTCATCCGTTCCGCTCTTGCCCTGAAAAGGCCGGGATCATATCTAGGGCGCATGGGCCAACACCATCACCATCATCTCGAACAGACCGGCGAATCGCTTGCCGGAGCGGCGAAGCTTACGCTGGAGCAGCAAGGCGAGCAGTGGACCGACATGCGCGCGGCCATTTTCGATGTGCTCGCCGGGTTCGAAAAACCGGCCTCAGCCTATGACATTGCCGACCTCGTGTCGCAAAGACGCGGGAAGCGCGTTGCGCCCAACAGCGTATATCGCATTCTCGATCTGTTCGTGAATAACAACCTTGCCATGCGGGTGGAGAGCGCCAACGCCTATATCGCCAACGCGCATCCCGGCTGCCTTCACGACTGTATTTTCCTGGTCTGCGGCACATGCGGGCAAGCCACTCATATTGATGATGACACATTGTCTGAGACAGTCCGCACAATCGCCAGGAACAATGGCTTCATTCCCGAGCGTCCCGTCATGGAAGTGCTTGGCCGCTGCGCGAAATGCGCCTGAGACAGGCCATCACTCTTACCGGTTCGACATTGGTCCCCAAAATCGCTACATGACCGGGAGGAATGCCCGAAATGCCAACGCTCATCACCCCCTTGCTTGATCAGGTACATACGCCTGCCGACCTGCGCCAGTTGCAGCCCAACCAGTTGCGCCAGCTTGCTGACGAGCTGCGACAGGAAGTGATTTCAGCGGTGGGCGTGACGGGCGGGCATCTGGGCTCCGGCCTTGGCGTGGTCGAACTCACCACCGCCATTCATTACGTTTTCAACACACCGCATGACCGGCTGATCTGGGATGTCGGCCATCAATGCTATCCGCACAAAATTCTTACAGGACGGCGCGACCGCATCCGCACCCTGCGGCAAGGGGGTGGGCTTTCCGGGTTCACCAAGCGCGCCGAGAGCGCATATGATCCTTTCGGTGCAGCCCATAGCTCCACATCGATCAGCGCCGCACTGGGCTTTGCTGTTGCCAACAAACTTGCGGACAGGCCGGACAAGGCCATTGCCGTCATAGGCGATGGCGCCATGTCGGCTGGCATGGCCTATGAGGCAATGAACAATGCGGAAGCGGCCGGCAATCGGCTGATCGTCATCCTGAACGATAACGATATGTCGATCGCGCCGCCGGTGGGCGGCCTTTCGGCTTATCTTGCGCGAATCGTATCCAGCCGGGAATTCCTTTCGGTCCGGGATATTTTGCGGCGATTGGCACGCAAGCTCCCCAAATCGCTGCATGTCGCCGCACGCAAAACAGAGGAATTCGCCCGCGGCCTGGCGACGGGTGGCACCTTGTTCGAAGAACTGGGCTTTTATTATGTCGGTCCGGTGGACGGTCATAATCTCGATCACCTGATCCCGGTTCTCGAAAATGTCAGGGACGCGGCCGAGGGGCCGTGCCTGATCCACGTCGTCACGCAGAAGGGCAAGGGCTATGCGCCCGCAGAAGCTGCGGAGGACAAATATCACGGCGTGCAGAAATTCGACGTGGTAAGCGGCGAGCAGGCCAAGGCTCCTCCAGGGCCGCCAAGCTATACAAATATTTTTGCCAAGGCCCTGATTGCCGAGGCGGAGCGCGATCCCACGATCTGCGCCATCACCGCGGCCATGCCGTCGGGCACTGGTCTGGACAAGTTCCAGCAGGCTTTTCCGGATCGCACCTTCGATGTCGGCATAGCAGAGCAGCACGCTGTCACCTTTGCGGCTGGCCTTGCGGCACAGGGGATGCGGCCTTTCTGCGCCATTTACTCAACCTTTCTGCAACGCGCTTACGATCAGGTTGTGCACGACGTGGCGATCCAGAATCTTCCCGTCCGTTTCGCTATCGACCGCGCGGGGCTGGTGGGCGCTGATGGCAGCACTCATGCGGGCAGCTTCGACATCACTTATCTTGCCACCCTGCCTAACATGGTTGTGATGGCTGCGGCGGACGAGGTCGAGCTGGTTCATATGGTGCATACCTGCGCCCTTCACGATAGCGGTCCGATCGCCGTTCGCTATCCGCGCGGAAATGGCACCGGAGCCGCACTGCCTGCCGTCCCGCAGCGGCTTTCGATTGGCAAGGGCCGTATCATGCGGGAAGGCAAGAAGGTCGCCATTCTCTCGCTGGGTACGCGACTGCAAGAGGCGCTGAAGGCCGCCGACATACTGGAGGCGAAGGGTCTGCCCACCACCGTCGCTGACCTGCGCTTCGCCAAACCGCTGGACGAAAAGCTAATCCGCAAGCTGCTTACCACCCATGAAGTCGCCGTTACCATTGAAGAGGGCAGCATTGGCGGGCTTGGCGCCCATGTCCTTACGCTCGCGAGCGATTGCGGCCTCATCGATGCTGGCCTGAAGCTGCGCACCCTGCGCCTGCCCGACATCTTTCAGGATCAGGACAAGCCGGAAAAGCAGTATGCCGATGCTGGCCTGGATGCGGACGGCATCGTGGAAACGGTGCTGAAAGCGTTGCGCTATAATGATAGCGGGGTGATTGAGGGCGCACGGGCCTGACACCCGCCGCCCTCGAACCATCAGATTGCCTTGTCGGCCGCTGGACAATCGCCCAGTCGCTTGGCCGTCACATTAGCGGAAGCGCGGATAGTGGGCTCCCCTTGGGCGGTGTGCGTGCTTTGCTCGCTCAGCATCAGGCTGTCCGTCCGGCTCGCGCCATCAAGCAATATCTGTAGTGTTCCATCGTCGGATTGACAGGTGAGCGTGGCCGACAAACGGCCTGTCGTGGCTGTCAGATTATCGTAATCGCATCCCGTTTGCTGATTGGTGGCAAGAAAAGAAGGGTCCGGCCGGTCAGCGGTTTCCGGAGTGATGCAGGTCTTTACGGATGTCGTTCCGCCCAGCTTCTCCTGATATTCCTGTGCGGTGATGCCTTCAAAATTATAGCCGGTGACAGTGCGGGTAATTTCCCATTCCCCCGGCTGCATCAGCGGCGGCTTCGCCTTGGCCACATCTTGCGCGGATGCCTGTTCCTCGCCCCCTCCGCTGCAGGCCGCTAACGGCAGGATGATCGCACCGATCAATAGAAGCTTCTGCATTTCACCATTCTCCCCTTCTGTTTCCTATTCGGATCTCAGCCGAACAGGCCGAGCGCGGCAATCTCCCCTGACGTCAGTTGAAGATTGAATATATCGGCCAACAGAGCCCGATATTCCTTGGCATCCGTGATTTCGCGTTCCTCGCTTTGTCCCAGGCGGCAGACGGAAAGGTGCCGTTCCATCAGCCCGGCCCGACCCTCAGGTAAAGCGCGGCTAACCATGCACAACGTGGTAAAACGTGTGCCGGGGCGTGTTGATGTCCAGTGATTACCCATCTCAAGGTCGCTTGGCTCAACCCGTGCCAGCGTGAAGCTGTACTGGTCCTGCCACCCTACGCTCCCACCAGTCGCGCCGCCGTTTCGCTGCAGAACCCAGCCACGCTCATCTTCGATCAAACGAAAGAGCACGCCGCCGGGCGCTGGCGCTGTTTCTCCTCCTGCGAGTGGAAGCGGCGGCGTAAAATCGCCGCCAAAACCCGCATCGGCGATCCATTGCCGCCCGCCAAGCGTCACCAGATTAAGAGTGTGCGTAAGCGGCGGTACGCCTTCCGCCATGAGCCATACCCGTGCGAGTAAGGGACGCGCATCGAAACCCAGTTGCAGAAGCGCACGCAGGAAGAGCTGGTTCTGCTCAAAACAATAGCCGCCACGCCGTCGAACCACCAGCTTGTCGAAGACGGCGGCGGGATCAAGGCTGATCCCCCGCCCCAGCGGAATGTCGAAATTTTCGAAGGGAATGGCCCAACGGTGAGCGCGCTGCACCGACATAAGCCCCTCCTGATCAGGGCGGGGCGCCTGTTCAAGGCCTATGCGGCGCAGATAGGCCTCAACATCCATCACACAGGATAATTTCCCTTGGATACTGGCGTCATCTTTCATTCGCCAGATCTGCGGGACATTCCGCGCTGATCCATTTGCCAGACGTGCGCGCCTTCATGTGCATGCTCATGCCGCCTTGGATAGCCGTTGTCTGCATATCCATCGCCGTGTCATATGTGCCCGGCGCATAATGCCCCGTCATTTTTGACTGTATCCGGCCCTGGCCTTCCGGCTCGCAAACGACTTCGGCGTTAATCGTGCCGCCGTCCATCGCCATCTTCTTGTAAGTGCAGTGGGATTCCTTTTGTGCTGCCAGAAAATCGGGATTGGGCCGCGCTGCCTCTTCAGGCGTGATGCAGTAGCGCAGGGCCGTGCGCCGCATGGAGGATTTCATATTGTCGAGCATGGGCTGATCGCCGCCAGGCATACCCTTGAAAGCGATATCCTCCACTTCGAAGCTGCTTTCCCAAAGGCCGGGCTTCAACTGGACGGATGGGGCAGAATCTCCTGCGGCGGGCAGGCTGCTGGAGCTTGCCCGCTCTGATTGCGACGCCGATTGTTCGTTCTTACCGCAGCCGGAGAGCAGGACGACAGCCAAGGCGACCGGCAGTATCAGGCCTCTCATGAGCATTCTCCCCCTTTGCCGCGCGCCGCTGTTGCGCTGCGTCGCTCAGGCTACCATATCAGTTGCGCATGGCGATTCAAATCAGAACCACCCTGGACGAGCCCGAAACCGGCGGAAACTTTGTTCCACACCGTCCCGCCCGGCCGGAGAAGAGCGAGGGTGGGCGGCCATTCAAGCTGGTGTCGGATTATGAACCATCCGGCGATCAGCCCGCCGCAATCGCCGAACTGGTCGAAGCGACTCGGGCGGGCGAGCGCGACCAGGTTCTGCTGGGTGTCACGGGATCGGGCAAGACCTTCACCATGGCGAAGGTGATAGAAGCGATGCAGCGGCCTGCGCTGGTGCTGGCCCCCAACAAGATATTGGCGGCGCAGCTTTACGGCGAGTTCAAGAACTTCTTTCCTGAGAACGCCGTCGAATATTTCGTCAGCTATTACGATTATTACCAGCCCGAAGCCTATGTGGCGCGTTCCGACACCTACATCGAAAAAGAGTCGAGCGTGAATGAGGCAATCGACCGGATGCGGCATAGCGCCACGCGCGCATTGCTGGAGCGGGACGATGTCATCATTGTCGCCTCTGTTTCATGTCTTTATGGCATTGGATCGGTCGAGACCTATTCCGCCATGACCTTCGCGATGCAGAAGGGCGAAACGGCGGACCAGCGTGAGATCATCCGCAAGCTGGTGGCCCTTCAATACAAGCGCAACGACGCAGCCTTTGCCCGTGGGAATTTCCGGGTGCGCGGGGATAATCTTGAGATTTTCCCATCGCATTATGAGGACACGGCCTGGCGGATCAGCTTCTTCGGCGATGAAATCGAGGAGATCACTGAATTCGATCCGCTGACTGGCCGGAAGATCGCGACACTGGATTATGTGAAGGTTTTTCCCAACAGCCATCATGTGACGCCGGGGCCCACGCTGAAGCAGGCGATGGAGGCTATTCGCTTCGAATTGACGGAACGACTGAAGGAACTTACCGCCGAGGGACGATTGTTGGAGGCGCAGCGGCTGGAACAGCGCACCAATTTCGATCTGGAGATGATCGCCGCGACGGGCAGTTGCGCGGGCATCGAGAATTATTCGCGTTTCCTCACTGGCCGCCTGCCAGGTGAGCCGCCGCCCACCTTGTTCGAATATCTTCCCGAAAACGCGATGCTCTTTGTTGACGAGAGCCATCAGACCGTTCCGCAGATCGGTGCTATGGCGCGCGGTGACCATAGGCGAAAGATTACGCTCGCTGAATATGGTTTCCGCCTGCCAAGCTGCATCGACAATCGCCCCCTGCGCTTCAATGAATGGGACGTGATGCGGCCGCAGACGGTCAGCGTGTCGGCTACCCCCGGCCCGTGGGAGATGAACCAGACAGGAGGCGTCTTCAGCGAACAGGTAATTCGTCCCACTGGACTGATTGATCCACCGATAGAGATCAAGCCGGTCGAGGATCAGGTCGACGATCTTATTTTCGAGGCCAAGGAGACAGCGAAAAAGGGATATCGCACCCTTGTCACCACGCTTACCAAACGCATGGCGGAAGATCTCACAGAGTTCATGCATGAGGCGGGCATCAAGGTCCGCTACATGCACTCCGATGTCGAAACGCTGGAGCGTATCGAGCTTATCCGCGATCTGCGTCTGGGAGTGTATGATGTGCTTGTCGGCATCAACCTGCTGCGGGAAGGTCTGGACATTCCCGAATGCGGCCTTGTGGCTATTCTGGACGCGGACAAGGAAGGTTTCCTGCGCTCCGAAACGTCGCTGATCCAGACCATTGGCCGCGCCGCCCGCAATATCGATGGGCGCGTCATCCTTTATGCCGATCGCATCACCGGCAGCATGGAGCGCGCGCTAAACGAGACCGATCGCAGGCGCGAAAAGCAGCTCGCCTATAATGAGAAGCACGGCATCACCCCGGCGACGGTGAAGAAGCATATCGGCGACATCATCGCTCATGTCGCCAGCAAAGACCAGGTGACGGTCGACATTGGCCTGGAGGACCGCCCTCATATGGTCGGCCATAATCTGCGTGCCTATATCGAGGATCTGGAAAAGCAGATGCGCGCGGCCGCAGCCGATCTGGAATTCGAGGAGGCGGGGCGCCTTCGCGATGAAATCCGCAAGTTGGAGGCCGAGGAACTCGGTCTGCCCGTAGAGCAGCAGGTGGCGGCGTCCAAAGGCCGGGCGACTGAAGGCAAACCGGGCACACGGAAGTTGCGGTACGGCAAGGTTCAGCGGAAAATAGGCCGGCGGGCGAACTGATCGCCCGCCGGCCCCTTGATCACTCCACCGTCACCGATTTCGCGAGATTCCGTGGCTGATCGACGTCAGTGCCCTTTATCACGGCGACGTGATAGGCAAGGAGTTGCACAGGGACGGCATAGACCAGCGGAGCGATAAGGGGATGAACCCTGGGCATTTCGATGGTTGCCATGCAGCCTTCGCCAGCCTCCGCAATCCCTTCGGCATCGGAAATGAGGACGACTTTGCCACCCCGCGCCTGCACTTCCTGCATATTCGAAACGGTTTTCTCAAACAGCGGGCCGGAAGGCGCGATAACGATCACTGGAACCGCATCGTCGATCAGGGCGATGGGGCCGTGCTTCATCTCCCCGGCGGCATAGCCCTCCGCGTGGATATAGCTGATTTCCTTTAGCTTCAGGGCGCCTTCCAGCGCCATGGGATAGTCCGGCCCACGGCCAAGATAGAGCACGTCGCGCGCAGGGGCGATCATGTGCGCCATCGCCTCTATGTCGGCATCATGGCCGAGCGCCTGGTTCATGGCAGCGGGGGCTTCAGACAGGTGCCGGACAATTTCCCCTTCCTCTTCAGCCGACAGGCGACCGCTGGCGCGCGCCAGATTGGCGGCCAACGCGGCAAGCACCGCAAGCTGACAGGTAAAGGCCTTGGTCGAGGCTACGCCGATTTCCGGGCCCGCATGGGTGGGAAGCAACAGGTCGGCCTCCCTTGCCATGGAACTGGTCGGCACGTTTACGACCACAGCGACGATCTGTCCTTCCGCCCGGGCGTGACGGAGCGCCGCCAGCGTGTCGGCGGTTTCGCCCGACTGGCTGATGAACAGGGCTAGGCCACCGGATTCCAGCACTGGGTCCCGATAGCGAAATTCGCTCGCCACATCGATGTCGACGGGAATACGCGCGAATTTCTCAAACCAGTATTTTGCCACCAGTCCCGCATAATAGCTGGTGCCGCAGGCCACGATAGTCACGCGCCGGATATTCGCCAGGTCGAAATCCATATCAGGCAGCGCCACCTGATTTTCCAGCGGACGGAGATAGCTTTGCAGCGTCTGCGCCACCACCACCGGCTGCTCGAAAATCTCTTTCTGCATGAAGTGGCGGTGATTGCCCTTGTCGATCATCGCACCGGAGACGCCCGACTGCGTAACTGGCCGCTCGACAGGCTGATTGTCGCGGTCGAATATCGTCACCGACCCTCGCGTGACGACTGCCCAATCGCCTTCTTCCAGATAGGCGATCTTCTGCGTAAGCGGCGCGAGCGCCAGCGCGTCGGAACCCAGATAATTCTCGTCTGCTCCATAGCCGACGACCAGAGGCGCCCCCAATCGCGCCCCGATCAACATATCGGGATAGCCACGAAACATGATCGCAAGCGCGAACGCCCCCTGTAGTCGAGGAAGCACGGTCGCCACCGCTTCCCTGGGCTCCGCGCCCCGCTCGATTTCGCGCGCGACCAGATGACCGACCACTTCGGTATCGGTCTGGCTGGCGAAAACCCGGCCCTCCGCGATCAACTCATCCCGCAACGGCTTGAAATTCTCGATGATGCCATTGTGGACCAGCGTCACGTCGCCGACGATATGGGGATGCGCGTTGTCCTCGGTTGGTGCGCCATGAGTGGCCCAGCGGGTATGGGCAATGCCGATCGTGCCGGCCAGCGGCTCCCGCACCAGCTTGGCCGCCAGATTGTTGAGTTTCCCCTCCGCCCGGCGGCGGTCCAGCCTGCCGTCATGGATGGTGCAGACACCCGCTGAATCATAGCCACGATATTCCAGACGGCGAAGCCCATCGACCAGCCGCTCCGCCACATCGTCCTTGCCCAAAATACCGATAATGCCGCACATAAATTTCTATTTCGCTTTCTTCTTCGCACTCATCCTGTCGCGGAATTTCGCTGCCCAGCCGGATTGCGCCTTCTGAGTCCCCCGCGCGACGGCCAGGGCATCGTTTTCCACATCGCACGTCACCACTGATCCAGCGCCTATTATCGCCCCCGCGCCGATCTTCACGGGCGCAACCAGCGCGCTATTGGAGCCGATGAAGGCGCCCGCACCAATCTGCGTCTTATATTTGAAGAAGCCGTCATAGTTGCAGGTGATCGTGCCCGCGCCGATATTGGCGCCCGGACCCACTTCGGCATCGCCGATATAGGACAGGTGGTTGGCTTTCGCGCCCGCACCCAACACTGCTTTCTTCATCTCCACGAAATTGCCGACCTTCGCCCCCTGCCCCACTTCCGCACCCGGGCGGAGACGCGCGTAAGGGCCGATTTCAGCACCGCTCTTCACATGCGCGCCCTCCAGATGGGAAAAGGCATGAATGGTCGCATTGTCCTCCACCACCACGCCGGGCCCGAAGACGACATTGGGTTCAATCAGCACGTCCTTGCCGATGAGCGTATCATGGCTGAAGAACACCGTCTCCGGCGCAATCAGGGTAGTCCCATCGTGCATCACGGAAAGGCGCCGGCGGCGCTGCCATTCCGCCTCCACTTCAGCCAGTTCGATCCGGCTGTTGACGCCAGCGACTTCCCAACTGTCCGCTTCAATGACGGCGCTCCTGCGCCCTTCCTTCAAGGCAAGCATGACAATATCGGGCAGATAATATTCACCCGCCGCATTGTTGTTTTCTACCCTTGCCAGAAGGGTGAAAAGATCCTCCTGCCGTACGGCCATCAAGCCGCTGTTGCAAAGGGTGACGGCGCGTTCTTCTTCGCTTGCGTCCTTATATTCGACCATCTTCTCGATCATGCCGCCCCGCCCGGCGATGATTCGGCCGTAAGCGCCAGGAACGACGGGGCGAAAGCCAAGCACGACAGCGAGAGGCGCATCATCGGCATACAGCCGCTCCAGCATTGCCTCCATCGTGGCGGCGCGAACCAGCGGCACGTCGCCATAGAGGATCAGCACGTCGCCGGCAAAACCGTTGAAGCCAGCTTCGGCCTGCTGGACCGCGTGCCCCGTTCCAAGCTGCTTGTCCTGCACGGCGATCTGTACGCCATGTCCGGTAACAGCCGCCTCCACCTGATCCCGGCCCGCGCCGACAACCACAATTTTTTTCGCAGGCGTCAAGGTTTCGACGCTGGCGAGCAGGTGAAGCAGCATTGGCCGCCCCGCGACCGGGTGCAGCACCTTGTGCTTTTGTGATTTCATACGGGTGCCCTGCCCGGCGGCGAGGATGATGGTGGCAAGCGGGCGGGTCGTCACTGGCTGTCAATCCTATGGTCGATCAGAAGCACGCTCCTCTGCCATGTTTGGCTTGCATATTCTACAGCAAAGGGCATGAGGCCGACCCATGGCAAAAATTCCTTTCGATATTGTTGGCTTTGACCTGGACGGCACCTTGCTCGACACCAGCGGCGACCTTGCGGCGGCGGTGAACTACACGCTGGCGCAGATAGGCCGCCCGCCCTTCTCAGTCGAAGAGATCAAGCCACTGGTCGGACGCGGGGCGAAGGTGATGCTGGAGCGTGGCCTTGAGGTTTCGGGCGGATCGTCCGACGAATTGATGCAGAAATATCTGCCGGTGCTGCTTGAATATTATGGCGAAAATCTCGCGCGCCATAGTGAGGCTTATCCCGGACTCATGGACGCAATGGACGAATTGCATGCGCGCGGCATAAAGCTTGCCATCTGCACCAACAAATATGAGCGTTTCGCCACCGCGCTCATAGATCAGATGGGTCTTACGCAGCGGTTCGATGCAATCATCGGCGGCGACACCATGGGCCCAGGCAAATCAAAGCCGCATGCCGCCCCCATCGAGGAGATGATCCAGCGCTGCGGTGGTGGGCGGACTGTGTTTCTGGGCGACAGCATCAATGACACCATGGCCGCGAAGAATGCAGGCATACCCAGCATCGCCGTCAGCTTCGGATTCCTGATGCAACCCATCGAGGAATTAATGGCGGATTTGGTGATCCATCATTATGACGAACTGATCCCCGCGCTGGAGAACTGGCCGGTTCGTTAGGCAGCCTTTTGCCTATGCCGGCATTCCAGCCTTATGTGGGTGCCGGGTCGACAGACAGGGAACCCTTGCTCCTGCTTGCCCGATCCTTCCGCCACTTGGCCCACAAATGCCGCGCAAGCATCGCGGGCGGCATGCGCAGCCAATGGGAGCGAACATAAAAGGCAAACCGGGTCAGCTTGCATGTTTCCTGCCCCCATCCATTGCGGGCGAGAAGGCGACGGACATAGAGGCGATCCCCCAACGTCAGCGTTGCTCCCATTCCGTAAAGATGGTCAGACAGACGAATCGCTCGCTGAAGATGACTGGCGAGTTGATGATGCACCGCGCGTTGTTCAAGCTTTGAAAGAAATACCGCGTCGCTGCCAAAATCCTCCAGCAGGCAGTGAAAGTCCCACAGGTTGCGCAAGCCGCCAGCCAGATCACCATCGGCGAAAAGGTGCGCGACGCAGTGGAGCACCATGTCCTCCGGCGACAATACGAACAGCCCATCGCCGAGCGCCACACTGTCAGCAATCATGACTTCGGCGTCCGGAGTCTGCCGCGCAGTCAACGGCAGGATAGTGTGATGCACATCGATCATCCGGTCGCGTTCCTTATGGATCAGCGGCGGCAATTCGTGCATCCATCGGCGGTAATATTGATCGTCATAGGGATCTGGCTTCACCCACTCCCATCCAGCGGCGATCAGCCCGGCCTCCACAGCGTCGAGCCGGGCGCACGGGACCATGATGTCAAGATCGCCTATGGAACGGCCGATCCCTGCCTTTAGCCCAGCAGCGGCATAGGCCGTGCCCTTGAGCAGAATTATCGGCACACCCGTTTCCGTGAGCGCCGCGCGAGCGCGGTCGGCCTCCCACAGAGCCTGACGACGGATGAACCGCGCATGCGCGCGCGCATCAGCCATCGCCTGTTCCGCAGGCGCTGGAAGAGCAAGGCCGTTCAGACGATGAGCAAGGCTGCCGATCAGTTGTTCCGCCCGCGCGGCGGCGATCAGGCTGTTCCACCCGGCGGCGTCCAACCCCTCCGCCGAAGCTGGTTCGCGTAACGACTGGACCAGAAGCGCTGCGCTCATGCTGCCGCGCTCCAAAGCGCATCCACCAGATCCAGCGCCTCGGCCCCCGACGCATAATCAATGGCATGAGCCGGGACGGTATCGATGAAACGAGTGAGCGCAGCAAAGCCTGCCTCCCCAAGCGCAACATAATTGGTCGACGCTTGCGTCAGGCGCATGAAGCATTCGCTCCTGGCGACTGGTCGCGTCGCAGGCTCAAAGCCAAAGCGCGGAAAGAGCAGCATGGCGGGCGATGCGCCCTCCCCCATCTGCTCCACGGCGTTGCTGCGGGGAATGAGGTGCCGTATGTCTCCCTTGGGCGTGGCTGCCAGTAATGGGCCGAACCGCGCTTCATCAGCTTCAGCCCGCATCGCGGAAATCGCGCCGTTCTTTAGGGAGATGAGCCGCGGGAATGCGAACATCTGGCCGCTTGCCAAATCAAGCAGCGCAAATTCATCGCCCATCAGCCGCCAGCCGCGCTCGCCCAGCATTGCCGCCAGCGTGGATTTACCCGACCCTGAAGCACCGGTCATAACCAGCGCCCTACCGTTCTTTTCTACGCAGGAGGCATGGAGCAGCACATGGCGTCGCCAACCGAGAGCCATTTGCAGGTTCATGCCCATTTCCGCTGCAAGCAGCCCTTGCGCCAGAGGCAAGGGGGCGGCGTCTGGCAGCA
This sequence comes from Rhizorhapis sp., assembly GCA_036570425.1. Lineage (GTDB taxonomy): Bacteria > Pseudomonadota > Alphaproteobacteria > Sphingomonadales > Sphingomonadaceae > Rhizorhapis. The sequence goes on from DATCYF010000022.1 coordinate 119,043, forward strand.
TATAATCACCAGCAATGGCAACCGATGGCCTTAGCCAGCGCCGCCAGGGTTTAGCAGGCTCCAGCCGCACCGAAAAATCGGCAATGCCATCTTCGGGCTGCGGATAATCGGCGTAGAGAGTACGCAACAGGCTGATCGGCGCGGGCCAGGCTGAACCGATACGAAAGGCCGCCGGGCCGATGCGGACGGTGAAACTATGCTTCACAGGCGCTCCACCAATCCCAGAAGTGCGAGTTCCTCCAGCCGCGCCGATATGACTGCAAGAAGCGACTCCTGTCCCTCCGTGCCCAGATCAAAATCCTGCGACAGCCGATGGAGAATGTCTGCCACTGCCAATTCTTCACTCCCCATCACCGCCAAAATCTGCGGCGCGGGTGCAATCACCATGTGGGTGATGCCTGAACGACGATGATATAGGAGCGTCAGTTCATCAAAAGGATGGACTGCGATGCTGGCCGGATTTTCGGCGCGATAGCGATGTTGCTGATCCGCCATGACATGCGGCGCGGCGGTCAGCGTGGCATCTGCAGGGAGGCGTAGCAGGTGAAGCCACTATTCCCCGCCTGAAGCCGGCGAATATAGTTCATATAGGCCTTGCTCTGTTCATAGCTCGTGTCAGGCAAACTGCGGCCTTGCAGCGCCGCTTTTACTTCCTCACCCTTGAAGGCGCGGCCTGCCGGCGGGAAAGCCCCCGGCGTGTCGGGCGAAACAAGATCGCCCTCGGCAGAGATGTAATTGCTTGCGCGGCCAAGCTCCGGCACTGGAATCTCACAGTTCATGACCGACCCCGCCGTCTGGGCAAGCGCAGGGCGAATGGATATGACGGCGGAGGTCGCAACTGCGCCCATCATCAGCATCTGGCGACGCGAAGGCGTGGTGAGGCTTGCTTTTTCCGCCTCGCTGCCCGGCTCCATTTTCTCATCCATTCCGCTCATCCCCGCTCTTATCCCGGATTTGCCTTACAGAAGCGTAAACCCGACCCGCATATTGCCATCGCAGGGCCGCGCCAAATAATCTAGGTCAATAACCATGAATCGAACGTCCGCTCTCCCATTCGCCGCAGCGCTGCTTGTCATCCTGATTGGAGCGGCGGGTTCCCTGCTCGCCGGAGGAAGCTGGGAAACAGCGCTCATTGCGATATTGGCGGGCGCCTTTGCCTTGATAATCGTGACCGAACGCCGGCGGGGCGAAGCGGCGGCGCAAACCGACGAAACCCAGGCGCCGCTCGACCTACTCGACAATCCCGATTTCGCCAAAGCGATGGAAGGCATTATCGAGCCATTGCTGATTGTCGCCAATGACAGGGTAGCACGCGCCAATCGGGCGGCGCTGCGCCTTTTGGGTTCGCATATTCTGGGGGAGGATGTCCGGCTTGCCATTCGTCATCCCGCCGCTGCCGAACGGCTGACGAATCCGCGCGCGGCCAGCGATCATTCAATAACGCTGGTCGGTCTGGGCCAACGGGAGCAGCGCTGGGAAATGCGCACCGGCCCCCTCCGCAACGGGCGAATCATCGTCCATCTGATTGATCGGACGGGCAGCTACGCCGCCGAACGGATGCGCGTCGATTTCGTCGCCAACGCCAGCCATGAACTGCGCACGCCGCTAAGCGCGATATTGGGCTTTATCGAGACCCTCAGCGATCCGAACGCTGGAGGCGATCCTGAGACAAGGGACCGTTTCCTGAAAATCATGTTTGATGAAGCGCAGCGAATGCAGCGACTTGTCGAAGATCTTTTGTCGCTCTCACGAATCGAGGCAGAGAAATATCAGTTGCCTGCCACGTCAGTCGATCTTGGCGCGCTGGCGGTAGAGGTGACGAACATCTTTCGGGAAGGCCATGGCGCGCGCGGCCGTGATGTCGTCACTGACATTGAACCAGGCCTGTATCCCGTCAATGGAGATCGGGCGCAGCTTTCACAACTCCTCCATAATCTGGTCAGCAACTCCGCCAAATATGGACGCCCCGAAACGCCGATCACCATACGTCTGGACGGATCAGGCACCATGATCAAATTATCGGTCACGGACGAAAGTGAAGGCATTGATCCCCGGCATCTGCCTCGGTTGACCGAGCGCTTTTATCGGGTAGATTCCGGCCGTAGCCGAAGCATGGGCGGCACTGGCCTGGGTCTTGCCATCGTCAAGCACATTGTCGAGCGGCACCGCGGCCGCATGGAAATCATGAGCACGCCGGGAAAGGGCACGACCATAACCGTCCATTTGCCGTCAGCGGCTGAGGCGATCGAATAGTCTCCATTGTCATCAAACTGAAACTCTACTGTCACATTGCGCATATGAAACGCTGCTAGGCACCCATTCGGATACGATCCAACACAGGGATTTTTGGAGGAACAATGGTAAGAAATATAGCAATGCTCGCAGTTTCGGCACTTGCGCTGGCGGCATGTCAGGATGAAGCAGGGGGCGGCGGTTCCGCCGCTGGTGCGCGCGACCAAATTCGCGCGGTTGGCTCATCAACCGTCTTTCCCTTCGCCACTGCGGTCGCAGAGCAGTTCGTCAATAATAATCCGGGCATGAAGTCGCCCATTATCGAATCGACCGGCACGGGCGCGGGCATGAAGCTGTTCTGCGCGGGCGTGGGCGCCGGACATCCGGACATCGAAGATGCATCGCGCCGGATGAAAGCGTCGGAATTTGAAGATTGCCAGGCAAACGGCGTCAAGGAAATCATTGAAGTTCAAATCGGAATTGACGGATTGGCTTTCGCTGAATCGAAGAAGGGCCCATCTTACAAGCTGACCCCGGCGCAAATTTATCAGGCGCTGGCAGCCAACCCCTTTGGTAAGGAACAGAAGGCGGAGAAATGGTCGGACGTCGATCCCTCCCTGCCTAATTCCGTCATTTCCGTGTTCGGTCCTCCCTCAACTTCCGGGACGCGGGACGCCTTTTCCGAACTCATCATGGAAAAGGGTTGCGCCAGCGATCCGGCCATGAAGGCGTTGAAGGAATCCGATGAGGACAAATACAAGGAAGTCTGCACCAAGGTGCGCGAAGACGGAAAATATGTGGATTCGGGCGAGAACGACAATCTGATCGTGCAAAAGCTGGATGCCAATCCGCAAGCCGTAGGGATTTTCGGATACAGCTATCTTGAGGAAAACCTGAACCATATTCGCGGTATTCCGCTGAACGGCGTTGAGCCGACCTATGACAATATCGCGGATGGCAAATATCCCGGCTCGCGCCCATTGTTCCTGTATGTGAAGAAGGCCCATGTTACGGCCATTCCGGGGATCAAGGAATATCTGGCCGAATTTGCCAATGCCTGGGGCCCCGACGGCTATCTGATCAAGCGAGGCTTGATCGCGGCCCCTGACGCCGTTCGCGCCGAAAATGCGGAAAAGGTGAAGAATCTGACTACGCTAACCGTGACAGAACTGAAATAAACCTACGCATCCGGTGCGCCTGCCTTCCCATAGAGGTGGGCGCATCAAACCTTTATATGCTTCAATCAAGGGAATAAGGCGTGACTGGCCCCGCCATTTTATTGCTCATCCTGGGTCTGGGCGTCGTCGCCTGGATCAGTGCGCGCGCCAAAGCCTCCCGGCTTCAGGCAGGGGGAACCGCGCGCCTGCATAGCAGGCCCAATTATCACGGCTGGTATGTGACGCTGTGGACTATCCTCCCCGCCTGCCTGTTCCTGATAATATGGAGCAATGTGACGCCAGGGCTTGTCACGCAGGCGGTGCTGGAAAATCCCGCCGCCTCGCAATTGCCTTCCGATGCCTTTGCGCGTGGCGCGATCCTGTCAGAGGCCCGCAATATGGCGAAAAATCCGCAAACAGCAGTTTTCAATCCGCTGGCCCGGACGTTCGCGCCTCTCTATGCGCAGGCGCAGGGCCGCTATGACTCCGCGGGCGTTGTCCTGGCTCTGATCCTTGCCTTTGCTGGCGGCGCCTATGCCTTCACGCGCGTCCGGCCGGATTTCCGCGCACGGACAAGGGTGGAGCGGCTGATCATGATGACGCTGCTTCTAGCGTCTCTAATTGCTATCATCACGACGGTGGGCATCGTCGCCTCGCTCCTGGTCGAATCCTACCGCTTCTTCAGTATCATTTCCCCCATCAACTTCCTGTTTGGCATGAAGTGGAGCCCGCAGTCGGCGGCGCTTGGCTTTGGGCAGGAACATGCTTTTGGCGCCATCCCGCTCTTCTGGGGCACCATCTTCATCGGCGCGATCATCGCCATGGCCGTCGCAATTCCGCTGGGCCTGATGAGCGCCGTCTATCTCACCCAATATGCAAAGCCCGTCGTCCGTAAATGGATGAAGCCGATACTGGAGATGCTGGCTGGCGTTCCCACTGTCGTCTATGGTTACTTCGCCGCGCTGACGGTTGCCCCGGCCTTGCGCGATTTCGCAGTGTCGGTGGGGATCAGCAACGCATCTTCGGAAAGTGCGCTGGCGGCAGGTCTGGTCATGGGCATCATGATCATACCTTTCGTAAGCTCCATGGCCGACGACAGCATCGCCGCCGTACCGCAATCCATGCGCGACGGATCACTTGCCATGGGCGCGACCACCAGCGAGACGATCAAGCGCGTGCTGATACCCGCTGCCCTGCCCGGTGTTGTCGGCGGCGTGCTGCTTGCCGTCAGCCGCGCTATCGGTGAAACGATGATTGTCGTGATGGCTGCCGGCCTGGCCGCCAACATGACCATTAATCCGTTTTCCAGCGTCACCACAGTCACGACGCAAATCGTGCAGTTGCTGACCGGCGATCAGGAATTCAACAGCCCCAAGACACTTGCCGCTTTTGCGCTTGGCCTGGTGCTGTTCATCGTCACCCTCCTTCTCAACATCGTCGCCTTGCGCGTCGTGAAGAAATATCGCGAGGCATATGACTGACATGGCATCAGAATCCGTCCCTGCGATGAGCGTCCCGACGGCCCGCGTACCTACGGACTGGAAAAGCAATCGGATGCAACAGCGTATCCGCAACCGCTATGCATCTGAACGACGCTTCCGGCTCCTTGGCTTGTTCGCCGTTCTGGTTTCTGCGGGTTTCCTTGCTTTTCTACTCATCACCATGGTCGGCAACGGCGTTCGTGGTTTTACGCAAACCAACATACAACTTCCGGTCGATTTTCGTTCCGCTCCAGTCATGATCGATCCTGCGATGCTGAAGGAAGGAAACGCGGACCTGATATTGTCCAGCGCCAATCTGCCTGCCGTCACGGCTCAGGCGGCGAAGGACGCCCTTGGCCCCAACGGCTCAGGCCTGATTTCGCCTAATAGCTGGCTGGAACTCCGCAAAGCCATCAAGGCCGATCCAAGCATACTCGACCAGAAAGTCGAAATAACCGTTCCTGCCGCCACGGGCATCGATCTGGCCGCCAAGGGCGAAGGCAGCGCGAAAGACGAAGCTGCTTATGCGAAGCTGAAGGCCGAAGGCATCGTTTCGACGGATTTCAACACCGCCTTCCTTACCGAAAGCGACGCCACGGACCCGACGCAGGTGGGTATCTGGGGCGCTTTCAAAGGATCAGTCATCACCATGCTGGTGACGCTGGTGCTGAGCTTTCCGGTGGGGGTGCTCGCGGCGCTTTATCTGGAGGAATATGCGCCGCGCAATCGCTGGACCGACCTGATCGAGGTATCGATCAACAATCTTGCGGCTGTGCCGTCCATCATCTTTGGCTTGCTTGGCCTCGCCATTTTCCTCAACCTGCTGCATTTCCCCCGATCCGCCGCGCTCGTCGGCGGCATGACGCTGGCGCTGATGACCATGCCGGTTATTGTCATTGCCGGACGCAATGCGATCAAGTCCGTACCGCCATCAATCCGTGATGCCGCGTTGGGCATTGGGGCCAGTCCGGTGCAGGTGGTTTTTCACCATGTGCTGCCTCTCGCCCTGCCTGGCATCCTGACTGGTACGATCATCGGCATGGCGCGTGCATTGGGCGAAACCGCGCCACTGCTGATGATTGGCATGCGCGCCTTCATCGCGACCCCGCCGGGAGGGATCACTGATCCGGCGACCGTGCTGCCTGTGCAGATATTCCTGTGGTCGGATGAAGTGAGCAAAGGCTTTGTGGAAAAGACGTCGGCCGCCATCATCGTCCTCCTGGCCTTCCTGCTCGCGATGAACGGGCTAGCCATTTATCTTCGCAACAAATTTGAAAAGCGCTGGTGACATTATCATGATCGAAACCAAGGATTCCCCGGCTGTGCAGAAGCCCAAGATGACTGCGCGCGACGTCAACGTCTTTTATGGCCAGAAACAGGCGATCAATAACGTCTCCATCGATGTCCGCATGGAGAATGTGACGGCCTTCATCGGCCCATCGGGCTGCGGCAAATCGACTTTCCTGCGCACTTTGAACCGCATGAACGACACCGTCGCCAATGCGCGCGTGGAAGGGGAAATCACGCTGGACGCAGAGGATATATATGCCTCGTCAATGGACGTGGTGCAGCTTCGCGCGCGTGTGGGCATGGTGTTCCAGAAGCCCAATCCCTTTCCCAAGTCGATCTATGAGAATGTTGCCTATGGGCCGCGTATCCACGGTCTTGGTGGGTCCAAGGCGGATCTGGACGTCATCGTCGAAAAATCGCTTCGACGCGCAGGCCTGTGGGACGAAGTCAAGGATCGCCTGCATGAAAGCGGCACGGCGCTTTCCGGTGGTCAGCAGCAGCGCTTATGCATTGGTCGTGCCATCGCTGTGGAACCCGAGGTCATCCTGATGGATGAACCCTGCTCCGCCCTGGACCCGATCGCAACCGCGAAAATCGAGGAATTGATTCATGAATTGCGCGGCAAGTACGCCATCGTGATCGTCACCCATAATATGCAGCAGGCCGCCCGCGTGTCGCAGCGCACGGCGTTTTTCCATTTGGGAACGTTGGTGGAATATGGCGTAACGTCGGACATCTTCACCAACCCGCGCGAGGAACGGACGAAGGATTATATCACTGGCCGCTACGGCTGAGTGTGAAGCAGAAGGAAGTTAGCCATGGCTCTTGGTACAGAACATACCGTCAAGGCTTTTGATGCCGACATCGGCAGGCTTCGCGGCCTGATCGCTGAAATGGGCGGACGCGCCGAGGCCGCGCTCTCCGACGCCATGACGGCGCTGGTTCAGAAGGACCTGGATCTCGCCGCGCAAGTGGTGAAGAAGGACCGCAAGATTGATGAACTGGAAGTAGAGATCGAAAAACTGACCGTTCAGACAATAGCTCTACGCGCGCCGATGGCGGATGACCTGCGGGAGGTGGTCGCGGCACTGAAGATCGTCGGCATTATCGAACGCATCGGTGACTATGCCAAGAACATTGCCAAGCGCGTACCGCTGATTACGGAGAGAAGCAGCATTCAGCCCACCGCCCTGTTGCCGTCCATGGCACAGATTGCCGCGGAAATGGTGCATGACGTGCTTGATGCCTTCGCCGCGCGCGACGCAGATCTCGCCGCCGCGGTATGCGGTCGCGACAAGGTGGTCGACGACTTTTACAACGGCATTTTTCGGACGCTCGTCACTTATATGATGGAAAATCCGAAGCATATTTCGGAAGCCGCGCATCTGCTTTTCATCGCCAAGAACATCGAACGTATTGGCGATCACGCGACCAACATTGCCGAGATGATCTATTTCGCCGCCACGGGTCAGCATCTGCCCGAACGTGAACGGGGCGGATCGCTCCCCGAGCAGGAATCGGAATAATAAGCATGGCACGCGCGAAAATGCTGCTGGTCGAGGATGATGCCGCGCTGGCGGAACTGCTCATCTGGCATTTCAAGCGGGAAGATTTCGAGATCGCCCATACGGCAGACGGCGAAGAAGCACTGCTGATGGCGCAGGAGAATGTACCCGACATCGTGCTGCTCGACTGGATGCTGGAAAGCCTCTCCGGTCTTGAAGTGTGCCGCCGATTGCGCCGAATGAATGCGACCGCCAATGTGCCAATCATCATGCTGACGGCACGCGGAGAGGAAGAGGACCGCATTCGGGGGCTGGAGACGGGCGCCGACGATTATGTCACCAAGCCCTTCTCCCCGCGTGAATTGGTGGCGCGCGTGGGCGCTGTCCTGCGCCGGGTGCGTCCGGCACTGGCTGGCGAGACCCTGAGTTTTGCCGATATCGAAATGGATACAGTCGGGCACAAGGTCCGCAGGAATGGCAGCATGGTTCCCCTGGGCCCCACTGAATTCCGTCTGCTGAGGCACTTTCTGGAGCATCCGGGCTGGGTATTCTCCCGCGAACGGCTGCTGGACAGCGTGTGGGGCCAGGACACCGACATTGAACTGCGCACCGTTGATGTTCACATCCGCCGCCTGCGCAAAGCAATCAACGTCAATGGCGCGCCCGACATCATCCGTACCGTTCGATCCGCTGGCTACGCGTTGGATACCGACGCAATCTGAAACGGTTCTCGTCAGGCTGAATACACCAGCGGCTTTTCCGTACGCGATTGATTTTGCTTAGCGGCCGCAGCGCGAACGGATCACATCATCGGAAAAAAGAGCAGGCCCGAGCGGTAATCCGACGGGCCTGCCAAGGTCTTCTTCACTGTTGCTATGGGAGGAAGAAGGTGGTCCAGAGCAAATAGCCTTGGACCTGTTTATATCAAAAGCTGATCTGCGCTCTGGCGCCCACCACATCGGCCGAATAGCTACGGTCGCCCCCAGCCGCCGGAATGGCAGCGTTGTCATAGACGAGATGACCGTAGTTCAGCAGGAAACGGACATAGTCGACCGGAGTCCAGATGAGCGATGCCATATAGCCGTCCTGCGTGCCGCCGAGAATTCCGGCATCATTCAGGTCGAGCCGGTCATAACGAACATTGACCTGCCAAGCGCCCCATCCGCCTTCGCCTACAGGATTGCGAACCTTTACACCCTTGAAAACGCCGCCTTTATATTCGCGATGATCGTTGGTGAGGAAGACGCCCGCCTCGACTGAGGCGCCGAAGAAGGTCGGATCAGCCGCCCCCGTGCGCTCCACATTCTGCCAGAATGATTCAGCGGCGGCATGGAAACGGCCGACAATGGCCGCAGCTTCCAGGCCGTATCCGGTTTCGCTCGTCGCGCCGATCAGGCTACCGGTATCAATGAAACGCGTGTCAGTGGAATGGACCAGCGGCCGCTGGCGGTATTGGACGGAGTCGAATGTATCGCCAAGATCGCGCCAGTGCGCTGATCCGCCGAAGTGAAGCTGGGCATCGCCGAGCTTGGGAGCGAAAACGACACGTCCATCAAAGCCGTAAGCATTATTTTCATCGTCGCCAAGATCATCGACATTGCTGCTGAATGCGCCGCCCTGCAACAGGAGAGCGCCGGTTTGATATTGGGCGGAAAGACCCAGTCGCCGTTGGAACCCGAAGGCATCGGTGAAGGCCGCGCGTTCAAGGAAGCTGGTGTCATTGCTGCTGGACAGTTCTTCCAGTCCCTGGAAGTTATTGTGCTGGCCAACAGTGAAAGTCAGGCCTTTGGCTTTGTAAGTCAGGATAGCATCCATGAGTTCAACGCCATTATCCGCAAAATCGGCTTCGAACTTATAGCCAAAGCCGCCGGGAATCGTTCCTTCCACGCCGAGGCGGGCACGGCGGATCTCGTTGGAGAAGCCCAGGCCGTTATCCGCGATTGAGTCCGGGGCGTCGACGGTCGCAGCGTCGATCAAAATGCGTCCGCGCGGTTTAAAGGACCAGCCACTTTCGGTCTCCAATTCCGGAGCGCCCTTCCACTTAACCTTGAATTCCGACTTATCCGGAGCTGGCGCGGCTGCAATGGCAGTGCTGTTCGCTTCCGTCTTGGCAGAGACACTGCCGAGGCGGGCCTCCATAGCGCTAATTTGCGCCTTCAGAGCATCGATCTCCGCCCGCAGGGCCGCCGAGTCACTGGCTGACGCCGCTTGTGCACTGGCAGTCGCCGGCATGAGCGCCAACGCAGAGCATGTTGTGACCAGTGTAGTTATTTTCCGTTTCATAGGGTCTCCGTTTCGTGAACCGAGTGGTCCGATGAACGGGCTCTATGAAGATAATGTTACGAGACAGCTTCGTTTATGTGACGCTTTTATGGCTACGATCACCCTGTGGCGGAGTGCAGCAGATATGCCACGTAAAAATATTCACGTTATCGGCGGACCGAGAATCAGTCCTCCACGAGTTTCATGAGCTTGCGTTCCACGGGTGCAAGCACCCCGGATAATTCCTGTCCACGCTTGAGCACCGCACCTGCTTCACCGATCAGCGCCCACATGCCCTGGCGATGTCGCAGCGCAGGGCGCTTTTCTATGCGGTATTCCGGCCGTTCAGTCGCGCGACGGAAGGCGGAGAAAACAGCAGCGTCCCGGCCCATGTCGATGGCGTAATCCCGCCAATGCCCGGCCGAGACCATCCTTCCGTACAGGTCCATGATCCGCATCAATTCGATCCGGTCAAAACCGGTTTGGATTGCGCCGCCGCGCTGTATTGGAAACGGCGTGATATTAGGCATCAGGCCCGGTCACGTTCCTGCATGCCATTTGCGGGTGGATCATTCGTCTGGTCACTGCGCTCTTCCATCAGTTCAGCGATGCGTTTGCGCATCTGCTCAAGCTCGCATTGTATGATTTCCAGCTTCTGTGTCGCGGGGTCGAAGGCTTCGGTGCAGGGTGTACCGTAGGGAACGAAATGGCGTTGATATTCCTGCGCATCAATCAGGGTCTGGCGGGCAGGGATGCCGACCATAACGGCGCCCTCTGGCACGTCCCTGGTCACAACCGCATTAGCACCCACGCGAGCACGCGCACCGACGATAACGGGCCCCAGTACCTGCGCTCCCGAACCAATGATCGCGCCATCGCAAATGGTGGGGTGCCGCTTGCCCGCGATTCCGTTCGCAGGGTCCGTTCCGCCCAGGGTCACGCACTGATAAATGGTGACATCGTCCCCGATCTCCGCCGTTTCCCCTATGACGGTAAAGCCATGATCAATAAAAAAGTGACGACCGATCTTCGCCCCCGGGTGAATGTCGATGGCAGTCAGAAAACGGGAGAAATGATTGATCAGGCGGGCCAGAAAATAAAGGCGCGCGCGGAACAGCCTGTGAGCAACGCGATGCAATCCAAGCGCAAGCACGCCGGGGTACAGCAAAATTTCCCAGCGGGATCGAGGCGCCGGGTCGCGCGACTTCACCGAATCGAGATAAGCAATAAGATTGCGCAATGGCGCGCTCCCCTCATTTCTTCAATATCCCGGCAAAATAGGACTGTCAGGCCAGCTTTTCCAGATGCACGCCGACATTTCGCTCACTCTCATGAAGAGAAACTTGCTGGTATCGATAAAGATCCGGCGGCAACCACCGCAAACTCCGCTGTTGAAAGACGTTTTGATGTTCGATTCGCTATGGGAACATTCTGCCGCAGTCCTTCCCTATATGGCTGTTGGTTTCGGCGCTCAGATGGTCGATGGCGCGCTGGGCATGGCGTTTGGTGTCATTTCCAACACATTGCTACTGACATTGGGTGTTCCCCCCGCTGCGGCGTCAGCAGGGGTACATACTGTCGAGGCATTCACCACCGGCATTTCGGGTATCAGTCATGTCCTGCATCGCAATGTCGATTGGAAGATGTTCGCGCGACTGCTCATTCCCGGCCTGATTGGCGGGATAGCCGGGGCCTATCTGCTGTCGAACATTGATGGTTCTGTGATTAAGCCGTTCGTACTCGCCTATCTGATTTCAATCGGATTGTGGCTGATCTGGCGTGGACTGATGTTTCCACCTCTTCATAGGCGACCGAAGCTCGTTGAACCGCTGGGTCTTGTGGGAGGCTTCCTTGACGCATCTGGCGGAGGAGGATGGGGGCCGATCGTCACGTCCAACCTGCTCATCCAAGGCGCCAATCCGCGCATCACCATTGGGACAGTCAGTGCAGTGGAATTCTTCCTTACGCTTGCAATCAGCGCCACTTTCTTCCTGTCTCTCGGCGCCGAAACTTTCACAATCGCCACGGTCGGACTATTGTTGGGCGGCGTTATTGCCGCACCTTTTGGAGCGAAGCTCGCCAAGCATGTCTCGCCAAAAATATTGCTGCTCGCCGTGGGCATCGTGCTGACGCTCACATCTCTGTTCGGTCTGGCGTCTGTCATTGGATTTATCGGCTAAAGCGATTATATATAGCCTATTCAATCGAAGAGGGCGATAAATGTCGAGTTACATGCCGACGCTGAAGCAGTTGCAATATTTGGCCGCGTTGAAAGAACATGGCCATTTCGGCAAGGCTGCCGATGCCTGTTTCGTCACACAATCAACGCTGTCGGCCGGCATTCGGGAATTGGAATCATTGATCGGCATCACCCTTGTCGAACGGACGCGGCGTGTCGTCCGCTTCACGGCTTTTGGCGACAGGATCGTCGAAAAAGCCAATCGTATCCTGCGGGAGGCTGAAGAACTGGCGGAAATGGCCCAGGCTGCCGGGAAGCCTCTGGTGGGCGAATTGCGGATGAGCGTCATTCCTACCATCGCGCCCTTCCTGCTGCCGCAATTGCTACCGAAGCTCCGCCGCGAAAAGCCGGAACTCAAACTTTACCTGCGCGAAGAAACCAGCCACGCGGCTATCGAATCCCTTCGTCAGGGGCATGTCGATTGCGTCCTTCTCGCCCTTCCCTTCGCCTGTGGGGATGTGGACAGCGAAATGCTTTTCAAAGATCCGCTTTTTGTCGCTTTTCCAAAGGACGACCCACGCGATCCGCCAGCCCATATCCTGCCCGAAGCCATTGATGAAACCCGTTTGCTGTTGCTTGAGGACGGTCATTGCCTGAAGGATCATGCACTCGCTGCCTGCAACCGGCCTGATCTTCGCGCCGAGGCTACCATAATGGGAACGTCGCTGCACACGCTGGTGCAAATGGTGGATAATGGTCTTGGTCTTACCATGTTGCCGGAAATGGCAATCCGGAACGGAATATTGAACAATACCGACATCGTCGCCCGCCCGTTGAAATCGGAGCATGCCTATCGAAGCGTGGCGCTGGTGTGGCGCAAGAACAGCCCGCGCGAAAAGGAATTCCGCCTGCTGGCCCAGATTTTGCGCGACGCTGCCCAGACAGTGACGAAAGCCGCGGCATAAAGATTTATGACGCGGGGACGGGGTATCGGTTCAGCGAGCGTCCTTTCCACCACGCGCGAATCCACCGATTAGCGGGCCCTTCGACATAGCGATTGATGAGCGCAGCCAGCAGCAGCACGCTGGCAACCGCTGCGGCGAAACCGATGTTCGGCGAAATGCCCGCCGCATCGGCTTTGAACATAATCACAAAACCGATGTGCTGGTGAATCAGATAAAGGGGATAGGATATCCTCCCAAGCCCGACCAGCGGCCTGACGCACAGGAATGCAAGCCAGCCGCGCAGCAGGGCGTAGAAACACGCCGTCAGAATACAGCCGACCAGAAACCGGTCGACCCCTTCCGTGAGCAGCAATGTGGCAAGCACGAAAGTAAGCAATGGCGCTTGTTGACGCCATGTCCGGTGCCCCGCCCAAATGCGATACGCCACCATCCCGACTGCGAAGAAGCCGACATAGCGCAGCAACAGAACCATGACGATCCGCTCCGGCAAGTCGGGGACCATCCACCACAGCCATTTGATCGCCAGCCAGCCGAACAGAAGCCGCTCAATGTGGCGCAGCCCGAACACCGCCCATAAGCCCACCATGCACATATAAAAGGCAAGCTCCACCGTCAGCGTCCAGTAAGCGCCGTCAACGGCTGGCAGGAAGGCAAAGCCCTGAAACATCGTGAAATTCATGGCAATGGCTGCGTAGGGAATTTCCAGCGCCTGCACATTGCCAAAATATTCCACACCAAGAGTCAGGAGTATCGCTGTCCAGTAAGTGGGATACAGGCGTGCTATGCGGGCGATGGCGAAATCGGCTGCTGTCTTCACCTTATCGAGAGTGAAGAAGATGGCGAAACCGGAAATAGCGAAGAACAGATAGACCCGGTAATTCCCGCCAGGAAAGGAGAAGGGCACATGCTGCGCCTTCGGGAACACGTCGTGAAAACGCACGCTATAATGAAAAATGACGACGGCCAAAGCTCCCAGGCCACGAAGCGCATCCAATTCCTGCAGTCGCGCCTTCGGCCGTGGTTCCGCTGTCATGAGGACGAATTATCGCAAACTGGTTACGATTCCAGAAACGCCGCCGCCGGAAAAAGGCCCCCGATATTCCTGTTAGACCGGCAACATAGGACCGCTATCCCGCTGGCGGGCAGCATCCTCTCTGCCCTGTCTCAATCGGCCGCCGCTCAACAGAGTGGCTGTAGCGGGGGCACAGGCCATAAGGGCACGGCCAAGCAGAAGGGTAGCCCCCAACGTCATCAGAGGCTGGAGCAGCAGGAACGGCGGATAGAATGTTGAACCGAGCGCACCGGTCAACTTGCCGATCAGCGGTCCGGCAAGCCAGATCATGATGAGATGCGCGCAAAACATGAGGAAGGCATAGGGCTCTACCCGCAGGAAGAGCCCGGCCAGTCTGGAACCAGCTATGCGCCATGCCAATCGCCAGAAGAACAGAGCAGCGGCAAAGCGCAGCGCCAGATCGACACCGGCCATGACATGCGGATGAGAGGCGGCGAAGCCGCTGTCGATGGTCGAAAGCCAAATCTTGATGGATGCCAACAGCATGAAAGGAAACGCAGTCACAGCAAATGGCAGAGACGCCACGCGCATCTCGATCCCGCCGCGGCGGGCCAATATGCCCGCGATAAAGAAAAGAAGGATTGCAGGGCGGAGCAGCAACGGCACTAGCAGGCCGAAGATGGCCCACACGGCCGTCATCGTCGCCAACAATATCAGCCGCCGCTCCGGCCAACGAACGAGCAGGGGCGCCAACATCATGCAAACGAACAGATCACGCAAGAACGCCATCTGGACGTTGGTTTCGTTAGGCGCGGTCAGGCAAAGAAGCTGATTGAAAGCTTCCTGGAAGGAAACCGGGATGGGAGCCTTGAGAAACTCCGCATAAGCACCGCCCGATATGATCAGCAATGCCAACAGGTTCCACAGCAGCATGGGCAGCAGGATCGTCCGGGTCTTTCCTCCAATAAACGCGCCATAAGTTCGGTGGGAAGCCGACCCTGCAACCAGCCATCCGGAAATCATACCCAGCAACGGCACAGCGCTTCGGCCTAAAAGCTCCATCAGCACCCATCGGAATACTCCCTGCGTACTGCTGTCCGCAAGCGTCAGCCGACCTCCATCCAGCCCTGTCCAGGCATGAACATAGACCACCCCGAAAATGCACAGAACGCGCGCAACAGCGATCGCGGTAGAAAGCCGTGTTTTCGAAAGGCCGTCCGGATCGGATGAAAAATTATAGCGAAGGTTCAGCAAGATCGGCCAAAATATTGTGGATCAAACACGGGGAAGCAACCTTTAACCATCCATGCAATGGCAACGTAATACGATACGCCGCCGTTATGACATCTTTCGGTTCACTCCGATGCCGCTTCTCCTTTGAAACCTTGCGCAATCACATACCATTCGCTGCTGCCCTTGCGGCTTGCGGGCGGTTTGGCATGCTTGATGGTGGTGAAATGCTTCTTGAGCACGGAGAGCAGATCATGGTCAGTGCCGCCCGCAAACACCTTTGCCACGAAGGCGCCACCTTTCTGCAGATTTTCGATAGCGAACCAGGCCGCCGCCTCGACCAGCGCCATAGTGCGCAGATGATCCGTCTGAGCGTGGCCCACAGTGTTCGCCGCCATGTCGGACAGGATCAGATCAGGCTGAGCGCCTAACGCCTCACGCAGGATGTCCGGTGCACGTTCGTCCATGAAGTCCATCTGAAACAAGGTGACGTCGGGAATGGCGTCTGTCGGCAGCAGGTCGATACCCACAACCTGCGCTTTCGGGCTCAACTTCTTGACTACCTGAGCCCAGCCGCCCGGCGCAACGCCGAGATCGACGACATGCCTCGCCTGCCGGATCAGCCGGTATTTCTCATCCAGTTCGATGAGCTTGTAGGCCGCGCGGCTGCGATAGCCTTCCGCTTTCGCCTTCTTCACATAAGGATCGTTGAGTTGCCGCTCCAGCCAACGAGTGGACTGGGCCGTCCGCCCTTTCGCCGTTTTGACGCGCACCCGCCCAGCGCCGCCGCCTCTAGCCATGATGCACCGGACCCATCACAGCGCAATTCCGTCGCGTTCCATCAAGCCTCGCAAAATGCCTTCGCGGATTCCCCGATCCGCAACGCCCAGCCGCTCGGCAGGCCAGATGTCGAGTATGCATTCTAGTATCGCGCAACCCGCAACAACCAGATCAGCGCGTTCATGGCCAATGCAGGGCAATTCCCGCCGCTCGTCCAATGACATGGCGGACAGGCGCATGCTGATGTCGCGCATAGATGCTGACGGCACGATCAGGCCGTCAATGACTCGCCGGTCATAGCGCGGCAATTCCAGATGCAGGCTGGCGAGCGTCGTCACCGTGCCGCTGGTGCCAAGCAGGCGGACACCCGTCTTATATCGGGGCAGCCGTTCCGCAAAGGGACGGAAGCTCTCTGTCACCCGCTCCCGCATCCTGGCATAGGCGGCAATTCGCGCTTCGGCATCACCGGGATCGAACGGCTCGCTTTCAGTGAGCGACACGACGCCCCAAGGCGCGCTTTGCCAATCCAGGATATGCGGAGCAGGCCCTTCCGTGTCGACCAGCACAAGTTCAGTCGATCCCCCGCCAATGTCAAAGATGAGCGCGGGCCCGTCCCCCGGTTCCAGCAGGATGTGGCAGCCAAGCACTGCCAGCCGCGCCTCTTCCTCAGCAGTGATAATGTCAAGCGCGATACCGGTTTCCCGATAAACCCGTTGAATGAAAGCCGCCCCATTGCTCGCCTGACGGCAAGCCTCGGTCGCGACTGAGCGCGCCAACGCCACATGGCGGCGGCGCAGCTTTTCCGCGCAGACAGACAGGGCGGCAATGGCCCGATCCATGGCAGCGTCGCACAAGCCGCCATTCGTGGCCAAGCCCTCGCCTAATCGCACGATACGCGAAAAAGCGTCGACCACGATGAAACCATCGGCGGAGGGCTTTGCGATCAGAAGGCGGCAATTATTGGTGCCTAGATCAATCGCCGCATAAGCATTCCTGCGGGACCACCGCCCGTCTGGACTGGGCAGTTTTGCCGCCATGGCCCGGCTGCCATTTTCCCCGCTGGCGCCGGTACTTTGCGGCGATGGCGATCCGTAATAAGCCATGGCCGTAACTCACTTTATGTTTTCCGGATCGGGTGATGCCGCCGGTACTTGCCATCAAGTTAAGCGGAAGCGAGCCAGACTGCAAGGCGGGAACGGGAAGGGAACACACATGGAAGTTCAGGAAGCTCAGGATCATGAAAGGCGAAAAGCCTGCTTTCCCGCAGAATGGGGAAAGAAGGTCTGGAATTGCGGGAAGTTAGTGTGGGGGCCGCCTCCTTCCTTCGCGGAAGCGGTTCCCCTCACCCCTCACTCTATGAGGCCCGGCTCAGCGGGATCAAATATTCGTTGTCCTCTCAGATAGAAAGGACAAGTTCTGTCAGCTCGCCGTGCCGGTCATGATCTCGATGGATGGCTTATTGACTGCATCAATCGTGCCGTCAGCCATCATCGTCTTGCCCATGGCAACGGCTTCATCCCTGACGGCCTTATCTTCGCTCGTCTGGCTCAGCCCAATGAGAGCGGACAAAAGCAGGTTCTTGCTTACAGCGTCCGTAGGCGCAGCCGTTGCGGATTTCCTGGCCAGTTCAGTGGCTTCCTTGTAATAGCCATTGGCAGTCGCCTTGTCCTGCCCGGACAGCGACTTGTTGCCAAGTTGTACCAGCATGCCTGCAAGGATGTTGCGGCTGTTGGCATCAGCCGGTTTCGCCGCCACGATCTTTCGCCATTGCGGCAGCGCTTCCTGGTAAAGGCTAATCACCGCATCGAAATTCTGTACCGCTGCCTGCGCCGCCGCATCCGCATAAAGCGTATTGGCCAGGAAACTTACGTAATCCATATTATTCGGCTGCACCTTTACGGCAGTGCGGATCGCGGGCAGAGCACCCTCATATTTCGCGATTGCGCCTGCATTGTTGGCAGCCTGCTGCAACTGCTGACCAGCCGTAAAGTCAGCCACAGCCTGATTGAAAGCGGCGATCTGCTCCTGGGTCATCTTGCCGGCTGGAGCCTCCGTCGAAGGTTGCGCCGGCGTTGGCGCAGGCGCTGCCGTCGATGCTGCGGGCTCCTGAGCGGGGGCGGCTTGCTCCTGTGCCAGAGCAGGGGCCGCAGCGGCCGAAAGGCCAATGCACAGCAAGGCGGCGAAAGCGGGTTTCGTCACTGTTGAATTCTCCATTATCAGTTGGCGCGGCCGTGTAAGGGAAACATGCCGCTCATAAATTGCTCAAGATGGGCGCGACAGTGGCCGCTACCCGCGTGCGAGTGTACAGAACGAGACGCAATCGTCAAATTCCGCCCGCTTTTTAGCGAATTTCTCCGCCGCAAGAGCATCCTCACCCCACATTTCAAACTGCCACAACTCATCCAGCTGGGCCGCATTCCATATAGTTTCGGCATCCGCCGCACCTTCAAGCAAGGCCAAGGATGCCACCACTGACCCCGTCAAAGAAACGATTGGCGACAAACCGGCCAGTATGAACGGTGAATGGCTGCGCACGGCGGAACGCAGTCTGTCCAATGTAACCTCCGGCTGCGGTGCATGCATGATGCCGCTGACGATCGTGAAATGAACATCATAGCGCTGTGCCGCCCAATCCAGCAGCGGGTCCCACGCCGCCGCCTGCCGCGCCACCAACGCTGCGGGCGCGTCGGCGCGATAGCAGAGGAGATCGCTTTCGCTATAAACATGAATGCCCGCCGCGAAGGAGGCTGGGTCAGGCATGATCCGGTCGATCGCGGCATTGGCCAGCCCCGTAAAGCGCATGGCGCGGGGTTCGATCTTCTCACCCTGCTCTGCCCATTCCCGCGCGATGCGTTCTGCGAGCGCCAGCGTGGGGGCTGTCAGCAGGGCACGTCCGGGCGTTCGAACTGGGCGGCCGTCGAGAGCTATGCCAAAGCCTTCGTCCTGCGGAACAGCGGCGGCTTCCGTGTAGAAACGTTTCATGGCCTTACTTCGTCATTTCCGCCAAGGCGGATAGAAAATGGAAGGGAATCCCCGCAACTATCCTCACGGTGCGGGGGGCGGCGTGCGCCAGGCGCGGGCAAGAAGGCGGGGTATGATGATGGTCTGGAACATGCCGACGCAGGCGATGATTGCGCCCATGATCTTCGCCTTCTCGCCCGACACGAAACTGAATTTCTGGAGCATGATCAGGAAGCCGAACATCAGGATAAATACGCCGCTCAGACGAAAAAGGCTCAGGGCGAAAAAGCGCTGCTTCGCGGCTGCTTCTCGCGCCCTTTGTTCATCGGTCACTGGGGAAACGTCACTCATGCCCGCCTATATGGCGATAGAGTTCGCCCGCGTCCACCGCAACGCTTAGCGCGCCTGCCATCACCAACTCTTTGCGTGAATGATAACCCCAACCGACGCCCAGTGCGCGGGTTCCGGCATTCACAGCCATTTCCATATCGAAGCTGGTGTCGCCGATCATCGCCGTCGTTTCAGCGACCGCGCCCGCATCAGCCATCGCCTGTTCAATCATGGACGGGTGCGGCTTGGATGGGTGCCGGTCAGCCGTCTGCAATGTCACGAAGCGGGCGGAAAGCCCATGACTTGCGAGACAGAGATTAAGCCCGCGGTCGGACTTCCCGGTCGCCACGCCCAACAACCAGCCATCGGCATCCAGCCGTTCGATCAGTTCGGCAACGCCCTCAAATAGCGGCTCATCCACGACGCCCTGCCCTCGCATCGCTTGAAACATCAACTTGTACTGATCGGCCATATGCATATGGAAATCCGCCTCGGCATCGGGCAGGAGAACCGCCATGGCCTGCGGCAGGCTGAGTCCGACCACCGCCAGAGTATGATGCCGGGGCGGTGGCGCCAACTTCACCGCTTCGAAGGCCCGGTCCATGGCCGTGCAGATATTATGCTGACTGTCGACCAGGGTTCCGTCGCAATCGAACAGCGCAAGGCGATTGGCCATTATCGTCCTCGTGAACGCCGTTCCCCGCGTTTTTCCTTGCGCACCTGCTTGGCGTGCGCTTTTGCGAATTGCTTCAATTGCTCGCGTGTCGGCTCGGGTTTGCCTTCGTCCAGCGGCAGATCGCCCAGTGACATGTCAAAGGCAAGATCATTGATGCTTTCGGCGAAATGCTGGGGCAGTTCCGCCGTTACGTCGATCTTGCCGCCATCGGGATGATCGATGCGGATTCGCCGGGCATGGAGGTGCATTTTCCTGCTGATCGTGCCGGTCAGGAACGCGTCCTTGCCGCCATATTTACCGTCCCCCACGATCGGGTGTCCGATTGCCGCCATATGCACGCGAAGCTGGTGCGTGCGTCCGGTATAGGGTTGCAGTTCGACCCAGCAGGCGCGGTTTCCGGCGCGCTCTATAACGCGGTAGCGCGTGCGTGCGGGAAGCCCTTCCTTCTCGTCCACATGCATTTTTTCTCCTCCGGTGCCCGGCTGCTTGGCAAGGGCAAGCTCGATCATGCCATCATCGATGGAGGGCACGCCTACAACCAGCGCCCAATAGACCTTACGCGCCGTACGGCTGGAAAAGCTCTTTGCGAAGAAAGCCGCCGCGCGCGACGTGCGGGCCAGCACCAGCGCTCCGGACGTGTCCTTGTCCAACCGGTGAACCAGCTTGGGCCGTCCCTCAGCGTCGAAGATCAATGCGTCCAGCAAGCCGTCCAGGTGCTCAGTCGTCTTTGTCCCCCCTTGCGTGGCAAGCCCCGGAGGCTTGTTGACGACGATCGCCTGCGGATCCTTGTAGATGACCATGTCCTGCGCAAAAGCGATTTCGTCTTCGCTGAGGTCAATGGTGCGCACCCGCTTCACAGGCGCTGCAGCCTTTACTTCGGGGGGCACGCGAATGACCTGCCCTTCGGCGACCCGGTCGCCCGGCGTAGCGCGCGCGCCATCGACGCGGAGCTGCCCCGTCCGTGCCCACCGCGAAACGATGTTGAAGCCGACATCAGGCAGATGCCGCTTGAACCAACGATCCAGCCGGATGCCGTCATCGTCCGACTGCACCCTGAATTGCCGCACATCCTGAACCACGCCGCCCTTTCCCGTGGCGCGCGCCTTTTCCGGCTTTTTCGCGGGCGGTTTCGGTGTTGCCTTGCGCGCTGCAGCAGCCTTTGGCGCGCTTCGTGCCCTTGCCGGCGCCTTCGGTCCCGATTTTAAGGGTCCCGCCTTGCCACCTGGTTTTCTGCCGCTCTTCGGTCCTGGTCCGCGAGGCACCCTCATGCCGTTACCCTCATTGTCCAGAGGCCGAGCGCCAGCATGCCGACAGCCCCCACGACGGACAGTAGGACATAGCCAAGGCCTTGAACCATCTGTCCGCGCTCCAGCATCAGCATCACCTCAAGGCTGAAGGAGGAAAATGTTGTGAAGCCCCCCAGCACGCCAACGGCAAGCAACAGGCGGATAGCCTCGCCACCATCAATGAACCGCCCCAAAACACCAACCAGCAACCCCATGGCGAGGCCGCCCAGCAGGTTGGCCGCAAGGGTGCCCCAAGGATAGCCGGGGCCCATTGCATGAGTCATCAGCCGGCCAAGCTGGTATCGGCAGGCCGCGCCTATCGCGCCGCCCGCCATAACAAGAAGGGTGTTTTGCATGGAACAAGCCCCTACCGGCTTTTTGCCGCCAAGGAAATGGCTGCATGTCCACAGCAGGATATTTGAAGCCTTTTCCTCGATAGCCATGCAAAACGACCCAGGATTCGGTCAGAACGTATAAGACAGCCCTACCGCACCGACCCACTGATCGGCATCGCCTGCATCCGCCACAATCGGGCTGTCAGCATATTTCCCGAGCATGCGGCTATAGCTAACCCCTGCGGCGATGCTGAGGCCATGGAGCAAATCGCCGGTCAGGCTCTGCATCGCGTAGGTGGAGAGACGGACATTCTTGAAACCGCTATCCGACACCGCATAGGCGGGCAGTCCGCTGGCCACGGCACCTGCGGGCGTTACGCCAAAATACGTCTGGCTATAGCCTTTTCCTACATAATCGGCCGACACGCCCACGCCCGCATAAGTCTTCGTTCCCAGCGGAGTTCCATATCCAATGCTGGGCGTGATGATGTAACTGTCATGCTCATTCCCCACGTCATGCAGATAGCTTACACGCAAGGACAGACTGTCATAGGCGCTGGTAAGCACGCCGGTCTTGGTGATTCCCGCCCAACCGCCAAGTTCGATCGTCTTGTCGATCTTGCCCAGAGCGCGCACTTGGGGATCTTTGATCCGGCTGTTCCGATCGAGCCGTAAATTGGCCACTGGTCCCAATTCGATATCCCAGCCGCTGTCACTATGGTCAGGCAGGACATCGACATAAAGGCTTGCGCCGCGGGTGAAAAAGGAGAAGCCGGCAACTCGGCCGCGCACCAGAGCGCCGGGGCTGGCGATATAATCGTCGGACCCTTCATAGCTTGGCAGATAAGCGCCACCCACCACCACAGTGAGGGTATCGGCATCAGGATCGACTGGTGGGCCAGACGCCTCCTGAGCCTGCGCAGTGCCAGCCGTTATCAGAAGCACTGTCGCAAGTGCCGGTATACACGCGGAAGTTTTCATGAAAGCCCCTTTCTTTCGGCTATAACGCCAAATGATCATCAAGGTTGCGCCTTCCCTTCTCCATAGTCGCAAATGCTTTTGCGCAACATAATTCTCGCCGCCCCCTTTCCGGCTTCCCTGTGACCCGTTAAGTCCACAAGATATGTCAGATACAGTTGCTCGCGACATGAACAGATCAGGCGAAAATCCGATGTCTCCGGCCGGACACGCCCTCACGGCATCAGGTGATTGGGCAGCGGGAGAAGGGGCAAAGTGAAAAAGGCCGCTATCATTGGAGCAGGCATTGGCGGCCTGGCTCTCGCGATCCGGCTGCAATCCGCAGGTATCGCAACCACTGTGATCGAAGGGCGCGACCGGCCCGGCGGCAGAGCCTATGTCTGGGAAAAGGACGGCTTCACCTTTGATGCCGGACCGACCGTCATCACGGACCCTGGCGCCCTGGGTGAGCTGTGGCAACTGACCGGCCATGAAATGGCGGAAGATGTCGCGCTGGAGCCAGTCAGCCCCTTTTACCGCCTTAATTGGCCCGACGGCGCGCAATTCGATTACAGCAATGACGAGGATGCCCTTCGCCATGAAATCGCCAAGCTGAATCCTGCCGATATATCGGGTTATGAGCGCTTTCTGGAATATGCGTCGGGCGCTTGCGAAGAGGCTTATGTCAAGCTGGGCGCAACGCCCTTTCTCGATTTCGCTTCAATGGTGCGCGCAAGCCCCCGCCTGGCCCGCTATCAGGCGTGGCGTTCGATTTATTCCATCGTTTCCAGCTTCGTAAAGCATGAGAAGCTTCGCGAGGCGCTGAGCTTTCATACGTTGCTCATCGGCGGCAATCCGATGACCACGAGCGCGATTTACGCGCTCTTTCACAAGATTGAGCGTGACGGCGGCGTTTGGTGCGCACATGGGGGAACGAACAAGCTCGTCTCCGGCATGGTCGCGCAGTTCGAACGGATTGGCGGCGTGCTGCGGCTTGGCGATCCAGTCGAGGAGATACTGACGCTCGGTGATCGAACCACCGGATTACGGACACGGGCGGGATGGAGCGATAAATTCGACGCGATCGCCAGCAATGCCGACATCATGCACAGCTATCGCGATCTGCTCAGCCATACCGTCCGTGGCCGTCGCCAGACCGAAATACTGGAGCGCAAGCGATGGTCGCCCAGCCTTTTCCTTGTCCATTTCGGTATCAAAGGCACCTGGCCCGGCCTTCCGCACCACATGATGCTTTTCGGGCCGCGCTATAAGGGACTGCTTAAGGATATATATCAGCATGGCGTGCTGGCGCGGGATTTCTCGCTTTACCTCCATCACCCGACAGTCACTGACCCAAGCCTTGCGCCGGAGGGACATTCCACTTTCTATGCGCTGGCACCGGTGCCGCATCTGGGCAAGCTGCCCATCGACTGGGGGCAGATGGGCCCCGTCTACAAAGAGCGCATCCTTGACGAGATCGAACGGCGGCTGATCCCCGACATTCGTTCGCGGATCGTCACCAGTTTTCACTATGCTCCGCCGGATTTCGCACATGACCTGCGCGCACATCTGGGCAGCGCCTTTTCGCTGGAGCCCACGCTGACGCAAAGCGCCTTTTTCCGCACACATAATCGCGACGATATGATCCACAATCTCTATTTCGTTGGAGCGGGCACGCATCCGGGGGCGGGAATTCCCAGCGTGGTGGCTAGCGCCAAGGCGACCGCAGGACTGATGATCGAGGATTTGCGGCTTTAAGGATCTTTACCGATTGATCCTCTGACAGAACGGCTCCCCCGATCGGGTCAACTTCCCAGTATCTCACGCGCCCGGCCGCTCAGACGTTCGACGGCGGCTGAATGGATGTCAGGGGCGCAACACAAAACGCCAAAAGCCGTGGGATTTTCGCGGTTGAAGCTGAGCTTCTGGCCCAGCGCATCCGTGACCGTAGCGCCAGCTTCCTGCGCAATCAGCATGGCGGCGGCGATGTCCCATTCGTTACCCCAGCGGACAGTTGCGACAAGGTCCGCCTCATCGGCAGCCACCATCGCCATCCGGAGCGCGATGCTGTTGGGCTTGTGCACCTGTGTCAGGTCGAAATCCACCTTGGGCAGTTGGTCAGCGGGCACACGTGCGCCTGAGAAAATCTTGCGGCGGCTCGCTACCAGCGGCTCGCCGTTGCGCCATGCGCCTTTTCCCTTTTGCGCGACCCAGAGTTCCCGCCGGGCAGGCGCGGCGAGAAGGCCCAGCACAGGCTCACCCTTTTCCACCAACGCGACGGACACCGCCCATCCCCGCCGTCCGCGCAGATAATCGCGCGTGCCGTCAATCGGGTCGACGACCCATATGCGTTCGTGGCGAAGCCGCACCAGATCGTCAGCCGTCTCTTCCGATAACCAGGCCGCGCCAGGATCAATGACGGTCAGCCGTTCCCGCAGCAGGCGGTCCGCCTCTATGTCGACTTCGCAGACGGGATGGCCGGGATATTTCTCCCATTTTCGGACACGCGATTCGTCCGCATGCCAGAGCCCCATCGCCATATCCGCCGTTTCCGACACGGCAGCCGCTACGCGATCCAGCAGCGGATCAGCCACCCGCGACCATCATTCCGTCAATACGCAACGTCGGCACATTTATGCCCTGCAGGAATTCCAGATCGTCAGCCGCTGTCAGTTCAGCAAACATGTCCAGCAAATTACCCGCAATGGTGATTTCAGCGACTGCGGGCCCGGTTGCGCCATTTTCGATGAGGAAGCCCGACGCGCCCCGGCTGTAGTCGCCTGTTACTGGATTGACGCCCATGCCGATAAGTTCGGTCACATAAATGCCCCGCTTGACGTCGGCCATCAGTTCTCCCGCCGTCTGCTTGCCGGGTTCGAGATGCACGTTGGTTGCGCTTGCTCCCGGAGCGCCGCCGGAGCCGCGCGTGGCGTGCCCCGTAGGTGTCAGGCCCAGCTGCCGCGCCGATGCGCTATCAAGCAGCCAACCAGTAAGGACGCCTTTATCGATGAGGGCGCTGCGCCTGGTGGGCAGCCCCTCGCCATCGAAAGGGCGCGAACGAAGCCCGCGCGGCCGGACGGGGTCATCAATGATCGTGATCCCCTCGGGGAATATCCGTTTGCCCAGCGAATCCAGGAGGAAGCTGGATTTGCGGGTAATGGCTGCGCCCGTCATGCCGCCGATCAGATGTCCGATCAGGCTGGCGCCGATTCGGGGATCGAAGATGATGGGCATTTGCCCGCTTTCGATCTTGACCGGATTGAGGCGCGCAACGGCGCGCTGTCCGGCCCGTAGCCCAATGCTTGCCGCCGCCTCCAGATCGGAGAGGTGCCGCGCCGTATGACTGGCGTAATCGCGCTGCATGCCTGAACCTTCACCCGCCAGCACACTGGCATAGCAGCCATGCGACGTGGCGGCATAGCTACCCGAAAAGCCGTGACTGGTGGCCAGAGCGATATGGGTGCGACCGGCGCTGGCGCCTGCGCCCTCGCTGTTGCTCACGCCCATGACATCGCGCGCGGCCTCTTCGGCAATAAGGGCGCGGTCCTTCAGCTCTTGTGGTTCGGGATCATTCCTGTCCGCCAACTCAAGCCCTCCGGGCTTTTTCCGGAGCAGCATCTCCTCGGGCGCGAGCCCCGCATATTCATCCTCTGGCGCTTCACGGGCCATCGCCAATGCCCGCTCGGCGAGCTTCGCCAAAGCCTCTTCGGACATATCGGAGGAGGAAACGGTCGCGGAGCGCCTGCCGGAGAAAACGCGAAGGCCGATGTCCTCCCCCTCCGATCGCTCCACATCTTCCAACAGACCAAGGCGCATCTGCACCTGAGTCGACGCATCACAAATATAGAGAGCGTCGGCAGCGTCCGCGCCGATCTTGCGCGCGGCTTCTACAAGCTTTTCGGCCCGCTTCTGGGCATCATCGAGACTAAGCATCCTGATGCCCCTAGAGCATTTTCCGGCAAGAGGAAATCACCTGATGACCGGAAGCCCCGAAGAGGTGCAAGATGGTCAGACGCGCATCGGCATCAATACATAGAGGGCCGCGCTTTTATCATTTTCACGCAGCAATGTAGGCGCAGCTGCATCGGCCAGATGCAGTTCAACAATATCGCCATCCATCTGCTGCAGAATGTCGAGCAGATAGCGGGCGTTAAAACCGATTTCGAACTGGTCTGCATTATAGTCGCCCGGCACTTCTTCCGCCGCTGTGCCGTTTTCCGGGCTGGTGACCGATAGCGTGATCTTGTCACGGTCGAGCGCCATCTTGACCGCACGGGTCTTTTCCGTGGCGATGGTGGCGACGCGGTCAACACCGTCTTCAAAGCTGCGCGGGTCGATTTTCAACAGCTTGTCATTGCCGGTGGGGATGACGCGGCTATAATCGGGAAAGGTTCCGTCAATCAGCTTGCTGGTCAGGATTGCGCTGCCAAGCCCGAAGCGAATTTTGGTTGCGCTGAGATCGACCAGAACGCTGCCGTCTACCTCATCGAGCAACTTGCGCAACTCGCCAATGCATTTGCGGGGAACGATGATGTCAGGCATGCCTTCTGCGCCATCAGGCCGGGGAACAGTGACGCGGGCTAGACGGTGGCCGTCCGTCGCCGCTGCCTTCAGCACCGGCTGCGCCTCATCCGACACATGCAGGAAAATGCCGTTCAGATAATAGCGCGTTTCTTCCGTGGAGATCGCGAAGCGCGTCTTGTCGATGATCTGGATGAGCGTAGCGGCGGGCAGTTCAAAACTGACCGGCAAATCACCTTCCGCGATCACCGGGAAATCGTCGCGCGGCAAGGCTTGCAGGCTGAAGCGGGCGCGACCCGCATTGACCTGCATCTTGCCCTCAGCCGCGCTCAGCGATACCTGGCTTCCTTCGGGCAGCTTACGAACAATATCGAACAAAGTATGCGCCGAAACAGTGGTCGCGCCGGGCGTGTCCACAGCAGCCTGCACCGTATCGACGATCTGCAGGTCAAGATCGGTCGCCATCAGCCTGATCCCGCCATCTGACGCCGCTTCGATCAGCACATTGGAGAGGATGGGAATCGTATTGCGCCGTTCCACCACCGATTGCACGTGGCTCAAGCTCTTGAGCAGCGTTGCGCGTTCGATTGTCGCCTTCATTCCCTGTTCCCGCTTCTGTTCTGGCAGGACCGCCAGCAAAGGGCGGCCGCTAAGATGAATGGATTCTTTTCCTTCATTACCACCTATGATGAGCGGCACAAGCGTGCAGCACATGCTTTTGGGGAGGAGGCTTGCAATGCCGCAACAATTGCGCTTGGTGGCGGGAAATGAAATATGCAGCTCCAGTCATTGCTTGCGCCCTGTTCCTTGGCGGCGCTGCCCAGGCGCGGGATTCGCTGGGAGTGTTCGAGCGATGGGGCGCTTTTCGTGACGCGAAGATACCGCGCTGCTATGCTATTTCAGAGCCTGTAAAGGATAATCATCAAAGCCGCTGGCGGCCCTTTGCGGCGGTGGGATACTGGCCAAAAAAGAGTGTGCACGGCCAAATGCATTTTCGCTTGAGCAGGGAAAAGGCCCCAAAGGCGCAGGTGAGCCTCAGCATTGGCGCCCGGCGCTTTACTCTTACCGCAGGAGGAGCTGACGCCTGGGCGCCAGACAAGCGGGTCGATGCTGCGATCATTGCAGCCATACGATCAGGCACCAGCATGAGTGTGCAGGCCACCGGCAAGAATGGCGCGCCCTTCGCTGACGTTTACGCCCTGCGCGGGGCCGCCACGGCAATGGATGCGGCCGCATTGGGATGCGCCCGCCTCTGATCCACGACGCGCTGGCATTTGGGCCGGCTTTTCCCTATATGCGCGCCATGCAGATTCCCGGACACATCGATCCCGTGCCTGTGCCGCGCGCCGTGACCCCGCGCGCGGATGGCCGCATTGACCTTCTTGGCCTCAACAAGGCGCAGATTCGCGGCTGCCTGGAGGAAGCGGGGCTGGACGCGAAGCAGGCGAAGCTTCGTTCCAAGCAGCTATTCCATTGGCTTTATCACAGGGGTGAGACGGATTTCGCCCATATGACTGATCTGGCCAAGCCAATGCGGGGCTGGATGGCCGAACGGTTCATCGTGGGACGGCCGCAAGTCATGGAAGCGCAGGTTTCCACGGACGGCACGCGCAAATGGCTGCTGCGTTCGGACGACGGCCAGGATTATGAAATGGTATTCATCCCGGACGCGGACCGGGGGACGCTTTGCGTTTCCAGTCAGGTGGGCTGCACGCTCAACTGCCGCTTCTGCCATACTGGCACCATGCGTCTTGTTCGTAATCTGACACCGGGTGAGATCGTGGGGCAGGTGATGCTGGCGC
Organism: Rhizorhapis sp.; assembly: GCA_036570425.1. GTDB lineage: Bacteria > Pseudomonadota > Alphaproteobacteria > Sphingomonadales > Sphingomonadaceae > Rhizorhapis. The sequence goes on from DATCYF010000022.1 coordinate 148,004, forward strand.
GCGACGCGCTAGGCGAATGGCCAAAGGGCAACATGGCGGTAGCCAATGACGAGGATGAGACGGACGAGGCGCCGCAATATCAATCCGATGGCCGGATGCTCACCAACATTGTGATGATGGGCATGGGCGAGCCGCTCTATAATTTCGATCATGTGCGCGATGCGCTGAAAATCGTGATGGACGGCGATGGCCTGTCGCTCAGCAAGCGGCGCATCACGCTTTCAACCAGTGGCGTTGTGCCGATGATGGCGCGCGCGGGCGAAGAGATCGGCGTCAACCTGGCGGTTTCGCTCCATGCCGTCACGAAGGAAGTCCGTGACGAGATCGTGCCGATCAACCGCAAATATGGCATTGAGGAATTGCTGTCGGCCTGTGCCGCTTATCCTGGTGCGAACAATGCCCGGCGCATCACTTTCGAATATGTGATGTTGAAGGACAAGAATGACAGCGACGCCGATGCACGCGAACTGGTCCGCCTGATCAAGCAATACAAGCTGCCCGCCAAGGTGAACCTTATTCCGTTCAATCCCTGGCCGGGCGCATTCTATGAATGTTCATCACCCGAACGGATCAGGGCGTTCAGCAACATCATCTTCGAAGCGGGCATTTCTGCTCCCGTCCGGACCCCGCGTGGCCGCGATATCATGGCGGCTTGCGGGCAGCTTAAGTCCGCAAGCGAGAAGAAGAGCCGGGCGGAACTGGACCGGCTGGCGGAAGAAAAACTGGCGGCGCTGGGATAAAAAGCCGCCGTCATTCTCCTGCCGGAGAATAAGGCACGAAGTCTCCGAACGCGCAGCTTCCCGTAATCATGCCCACATTCAGGTCCGCCACGCGCGCGATATCGCCGCGGCATACTTGTGAGCCCCAGACGTTGCTCACCAAAGTCCGGCCATTGGTGAGGCCGCTGCAATTTCCCATCATGCGGTTCACGTAAACAGTCCGGCCAATCTTGTAGAGCAGCACATCGTCACTGATCACCTGTAGGTCGGCGCGGGGAATCATGCTCATGCAGGACTGCGGCTTGCCTGCGACCTTCCCCTCCAGCGCTTTGGTGAGCGTAGCCTGCTGCTTGGCCGTAAGGGTCGGGGACTGATCCTCAGCCATTCCATTGGTTGCGCAGGCACTGACAAGAAGGATGGGGAGGACTATCCAAGGCGGGCGCATATGTCATTCTCCTAATTTTAGTGCCCCACACTATAAGATTAGCACAATATTCGTCAGAACGCATCCTTGGCCGCGCGCCGCGCCGCAAGCTCGGACGGGTCACTGGCGCGCATGAAGGGATTGGTAGCAAGCTCCAGGGCAATGCTGGTTGGAATCGTCGCTTCGCCGTTGGATCGGGCTACGTCGACTTCTGCCATCCGGTGACGGATCGCTTCATTGCCCGGCTCGGCCACCAGCGCGAAGCGGCCATTGCTTTGCGTATATTCATGCGCGCAATAAACCAGGGTTTCCGGGTTCAGGCGCGACAGGCGCTGCATGTTCACGAACATCTGTTCCGCCGTCCCTTCGAACAGGCGGCCGCACCCCATGGCGAAAAGCGTGTCTCCAATGAAGATCAGCGGCTCGTCAGGCATGTGATAGGCAATATGCCCGGCCGTATGCGCCGGCACTTCGATGACATGCGCGGCGTGTTCGCCCAGCATGACCGTGTCGCCCTCCTTCACTAACCGGTCCAACGTAGGAATCTTCGCCGCTTCGGCAGCGGGTCCAGTGACGCAGCAGCCCGTAGCGGCCTTGATCTCCGCATTTCCGCCGGTGTGATCAGGATGCCAGTGAGTGTTCCAGATCTGGGTGATGCGCCACCCCTTCTCCGCCGCTGCTTCAAGCACAGGGCCGGCGACCGCGGGATCGATTACGGTTGTTTCATCACTCGCCGGATCATGCGCTAACCAGACATAATTGTCGCTGAGGACGGGAACGCGAAGGATGTCCAGACCCATCACCACTCCCCTGTATTGGACATGGATGCCCAGGGCTCCGCTGGTTCCAGCTGGCCGTCCTGCAGCAGTTCGACAGAGATATTGTCCGGCGTGCGAACAAAGGCCATGTGTCCATCGCGGGGCGGGCGATTGATCGTGACGCCGGCATCCATCAGTCGCTGACAGGTTTCGTAGATATTCTCGACCTGGTAAGCGAGATGCCCGAAGTTGCGACCGCCGGAATATTCCTGCGGATCCCAGTTATAAGTGAGCTCGACCTGCGCATCCTCGTCACCGGGCGCAGCAAGGAAGACGAGCGTGAAGCGTCCTTTCTCGTTATCCGTCCGCCGCCGTTCCTGAAGGCCCAAGAGATTGAAAAATCTGACAGTTTCGTCGATGTCCCTGACACGGATCATGGTATGCAGATATTTGGGCATGTAAGAAACTCCCTTCGTCGCACGTCAGCAACGGTTCACTTCGCTTGTCCCAGAAGCGTTCCGTCCGAAAATAAGATCAATAGAGGGAAAGGAAAAGTGCCATGAACGGAATGTGGAGCGAAAGCAGGTATAAAGTCATTCTGCTTGCCGTCGCGATGTTGTCCCTTGCGATAATCATCGGCGGCTATTTGCTTGGCGACGGCCTGCTCAGGGCACGACAGGCGGACCGTTCCGTGACGGTGAAGGGTCTGGCGGAAAAGAACGTGACCGCCGATCTTGCCACATGGAATCTCAGCTTTTCCAAGCAGGGCTTCGACATAAACGATGTTCAGTCCGCGATCGATCATGATGCGAATGAAATCCGCGCTTTCTTCAAGACCATGGGCTTTCCCGACAATGCGCTGAGCACGGCAGGCGTCAACGTCAATCAATGGTATGACAGCAATCGAGGCGTGAACAATGTCACGATCCGGCAGCGCATCCAGCTTCGCACCACGGACATCGCGCGTGCGCGAAAAGCCTTTGCGCGGCAGTTCGATCTCGTTCGTCGCGGCATAGCGTTGGAGGAAGGTTCGGGCATGGTTTACAGTTTCACAAAGCTCAATGACATCAAGCCTGCCATGGTGGCCGAAGCAACGAAGGATGCGCGCAAGGCCGCGGAACAATTCGCCCAGGACAGCGGCACGGGCGTAGGCGGCATCAAAAGCGCGACGCAGGGCTATTTTTCCATCGGCGCGCGCGATGGTGACGACATGGGCAATGGCGCAGATTCACCCTATAAGAAGGTCAGGGTGGTAACGACCGTGGATTTCTATCTCGACTGAGCCGGGGGAACCATGAGGCATCATGTGCTGACTTACCGGAATTCCATAGATCGTCATCCCCGGTCGCGCGGGGATGACGACGAAAGATATTACTGAGGTTCCGACGCCTTCGCTTCCCCCGCAAGCTGAGCCAGACTCGCGGTCGCGGCCTTGCCCGCCGGGCTGTCGGGAGCCACCTTCACGGCGCGTTCCCAAGCCAATTTTGCCACGTCATCCATGCCGCTAAGGACGGCGATATTGCCTTCCTCCAGCGCAACAGATGCATCATCGGGGGAAAGCGCCACTGCCTGCGCAATGTGTTCCTGTGCCACCGGCAGATTATCCATGCGCCGCGCTAGTGTTGCGGAAAGCAGCCATGCGAGCGGGTCCTTCGGAACTTCGGAAAGCGCCTTGTCGATATCAGGCCGGGCTTCGGCCAGCTTATCCATCGCGACGAGCGCGCGGGCACGATCAAGGTAGATTTCGCCTTTCTCCAGCCCGTCGGGAATACCGCGCGCCAGAGCCGCATTGAAATACGTCCTGGCCTTGTCCGGTTGCTCTCCGGCCAGAGCAGCGTTGCCCGCCTGCGCCCAAAGCTGGCCGCTCGTGGGATCGCGCGCGATATCGGCTTCGTCGGCGGCTTGCTGAAATGCTGTCATCGCGGGAAGCCAACGCTTCTGCTCCGCATAGGCAAAGCCCAGGCATTGCCGGGCCAGGTACCCGCCACCCGCGATACGCCACTGCTCCGCCCATTTGGCACCAGCTTCGGGACTGTCAATGGCGGCGTCAAGGCAGGCATTGAACTTCTGCTGCATTTCGGGGGGCTGAGTAAACGCCGGTTTCGACAATGTTTTGGTTTCGGCGTTCCGTGTCTCGGCAGCCTCCCGGCGCTTCCGGTCCATGACGATTTCAGCTTCGGGATTGGCTTGGGCGGCAAGCGCCAGTACCACGGCAAGGATCATATCGACTCCGGAAGAGTTGCAACCGCTTCGATCAGGCGCGCAATATCCTGATCGCGCGACAATCGGTGGTCGCCATCCTTAATCAGGAGCGTCTGCACATCGGCTGAACGAAGCTGTTGCGCCAGTGTTATGGCGTAGCGCCAAGGCACGACCTCGTCGCGCTGCCCGTGCAGCAGGCGCACCGGACAATCAACAGCAATGGTGCCGTGGAGCAGCCGGTTCGCTTCGCCCGAATGCCAGAAAGCCTTGGTCGTCACTTTGGGCGCATCGCCATATTCAGAGGGTTCTTCAATGCGGCCCTCGCGCAGAATTTGCAATTTCTGTTCCTGCGTAAAGCCCCAGTCCGTAAAATCCGGCGCGGCGGCTATCCCGATCAGAGCCGATAGCCGCTCCGGCCGCGCACGCGCCACCAGCAGCGCCAGCCAGCCGCCCATGGAAGAGCCGATAAGAACGAACGGTCCTTCGACCAGACTGTCGATCAGAAAAAGAACATCATCACGCCATTGTGTCAGCGTGCCCTCCTCCAACAGGCCTTCGCTCACGCCGCATCCCGAATAATCGAGCCGCAGCATCGCGCGTCCGTTCGCCTCCGCCCAGACATCGAGTGCGGTCGCCTTGCCCCCTTCCATATCGGACATATATCCAGGCAGAAAAATCAGAGTGGGTCCATGCCCCGGACGGTGACGATAAGCGAGGCGAAGCCCGTCCGGGCGGGCGAGATAGAATGGTTCAGTCATGACCGGGCCTTATGGCAAGTCTTAGCGATCACGTCCAACCGCTTGACTCGGGCACCATCGCCATACAAGGCGTGTGTGTTTCACCACAAAATTGATTGTTCATTATTAAGTTGAAAGTTTCACCTGACGCCATGACGCAAATGCTCAAGATCCGCCTTCCCGATGGTAGCGTGCGCGAAGTCGCGCCCGGCACTACCCCGGCGGATATTGCCGCTGCGATTGGCCCAGGGCTCGCCAAGGCTGCGCTGGCGGCAAAGGTCGACGGCGAACTGCGCGATCTGAACCGCCCGCTGGAAGCAGATGCTGACCTGGCCCTGGTGACGGCACGGGATGAGGCGGACGCGCTGGAACTGGCGCGACACGATTTCGCGCATGTGCTCGCTGAAGCGGTGCAAAGGCTTTTTCCCGGAACGCAGATCACGTTCGGCCCTTCGACCGAAGATGGCTTTTATTATGACTTCGCACCCAGGGACCGGCCCTTTACCGACGAAGACCTCCCCGCCATCGAGGAGGAGATGCGCCGCATCATCGCCGCTGACAAGCCTCTGCGGCGGGAAGTATGGTCGCGCGAGGACCTGATTGCCCGCTGGATGGCGGAAGGCGAGACGTTCAAGGCCGAATGGGCTGCTGAACTTCCCGAAGATGAGGATATCACGGTTTACTGGTCAGGCGGCGACTGGCTCGACATGTGCCGCGGACCGCATCTGGCCTCCACTGGCAAGCTCGACCCGCAGGCATTCACGCTGACGCGGGTTTCGGGCGCATATTGGCGTGGCGATCAGAAGAATGCGATGCTGTCCCGTATTTACGGCACGGGCTGGCTCAACAAGAAACAGCTTCAGGCGCATCTGACGCGGCTTGAGGAAGCGGCGAAGCGGGATCATCGTAAGATCGGCGCGGAGATGGACCTGTTCCACCTGCAACAGGAAGCACAGGGTTCCGTTTTCTGGCACCCCAAGGGCTATATGCTGTGGCGCCAGTTGGAACAGTATATGCGCCGCAAACTGGACGCCGCAGGCTATCAGGAGGTGAAGACGCCGCAGCTCATGGACGCGCGGCTGTGGGAAGCCTCCGGCCATTGGGGCAAATATCGCGAAAATATGTTCGTGGTGCCCGATGAAGTGCCCAACACGGAAGAGGACCAGCCAGTCTTTACCGGCGAGGGCGACCTGATGGCGCTGAAACCGATGAACTGCCCAGCACATGTTCAGGTGTTCCGTCAGGGGATCAAATCCTATCGCGACTTGCCGCTGCGCATGGCGGAGTTCGGCTGCTGCCACCGGAACGAGCCGCATGGCGCGCTTCACGGCATCATGCGCGTGCGCCAATTCACGCAGGACGACGCGCATATCTTCTGCCGCGAAGACCAGATCGTGGAGGAAACGCGCGCCTTCTGCGATTTGCTTGATTCAATTTATCGCGATCTTGGCTTTGCCAGCTACTCCATCAAGCTGGCGCTACGGCCGGAAAAGCGCTTCGGCACGGATGAGATGTGGGACAGGGCGGAGCAGGATCTGCGCGATGCGGTGCGACTCGCCGGTCGCGACGGACCTGAATATGGCTGGGAGGAACTGCCGGGCGAAGGCGCTTTCTATTCACCCAAGCTTGAATTCCACCTGACCGATGCGATTGGACGGACGTGGCAGTGCGGCACGTTGCAGCTTGATTATGTGCTGCCTGAACGGCTTGATGCCTCCTATGTCGGCGAAGACGGGGCCAAGCATCGCCCCGTGATGCTCCACCGCGCCATCCTGGGCACGTTCGAACGCTTTATCGGCATATTGATTGAGCACCATGCCGGGCGATTCCCTCTGTGGTTGGCACCCGTGCAAGCGGTCGTCGCGACCATTGTTTCCGATGCCGATGCTTATGCACTACAGGTCGTGGAGAAGCTGAAAGCAGCGGGTATCCGGGTCGAGGCGGACCTGCGCAATGAAAAGATCAATTACAAGGTTCGCGAGCACAGCCTGGCCAAGGTGCCCAACCTTCTCGTCATCGGGAAACGGGAGGCCGAAGAAGGCAAAGTAGCTCTGCGTACATTGGGCTTAGACGGCCGCCAATCCGTGCTGCCCCTTGAAGAAGCGATCGCCCATCTTGCACAAGAGGTCTTGCCACCCGATATTGAGGCCGGTCCGATGTGAAGAGTTGCCGAACGGCAACGGAGCGCGATATTTCCGCTATGGTGGAGATGGCGCCCCCTTTTCCGTTGGCCTGAAAAACGGTAAATTCACCAGAATCATTGAACCATCACTATAATTACGACAGGAGATACTGCTATACGTCCCCCAATGACCCGCCGCCCCTTGGCGCCGCCGCCTCCCAAAAATGGTCCGCGTTACAATGAGTTCATCGCCTCGCCGAAGGTGCGGGTGATTGACGAGAATGGCGAAAATCTGGGCGTGATGTTTACGCAGGAAGCGATAGAACAAGCTGCCGGGGTGGGCCTGGATCTGGTGGAGGTGTCCCCGAATGCCGATCCGCCCGTCGTAAAGTTTCTGGACGTCGGCAAATATAAGTACGAAGCCCAGAAAAAAGCCAACCTGGCGCGCAAATCACAAAGGACGCAGGAGATCAAGGAGATCAAGATGCGTCCCAACATCGATGACCATGATTATGAGACCAAGATGAAGAAGGTCCATAGCTTCATTGGCGACGGCGACAAGGTGAAGATCACGCTGCGCTTCCGTGGTCGCGAACTGTCACACCAACAGCTTGGCATGGCGCTGCTTCAGCGGGTTGCAGAGGATACGACCGAAGACGCGAAGGTTGAAGCCTATCCGCGTATGGAAGGCCGTCAGATGCTGATGGTGCTGTCGCCGAAATAATACTGAATAGGTCTGATCGAATGTGCTCCTGAAGAGTCAGGAGCACAGGGTCGCAGAACGCTGAATCCAGTTTGATCAGGCCGCCGCCTTTTCCTTATACCATTGCGGAAAGAATTTTTTCAGCGCCGACAGCTTGGGCCGATCCCAATGCATAATGTAGGGATGGCGCGGATTGTTCTTCATGAAGTCCTGATGATAACTCTCCGCCTCATGGAATCCACGAAAAGGTTCGATGCGGGTGACGATCTTACCTGCCCAAAGACCTGATTTCTGAAGCTGCGCCAGATAGGCGCCAGCCGCCTTCCCCTGCCCTGCATTCGTGGGGAAAAGCGCGCTGCGATATTGGGTTCCGTGATCGGGGCCCTGATGATTAAGCGTGGTGGGATCGGCAACAACCGAAAAGAAAATCCGCATCAGGTCACCATAGCTGACGACCTTGGGATCATAAGTGACGCGAACCGCTTCGGCGAAACCAGTACGGCCAGTGCTGACCCGCTCATAGCTGCCTGGCCTGCCCGGCGCGCCGCTATAGCCGGAAACCGCCTGGCGGACGCCCTTCACATGAGAAAACACACCCTCCACGCCCCAAAAGCATCCCCCTGCAAAAACAGCGTTTTCCAGTTTCTGCTGGGATGGAGCATCCACCTGCGGCTTTGGCGCCAGCACTGCCTCTTCAGCCGCAAACGCCAGGGGTATGGAAAGATTGTCATGCCCGGCGAACCAAAGCCCGCCCAGCAACACCGCGCCCAATACCGCCAGTAGCGGAGGCGCGCGCATGTTATGAGTTCAGCGCGGCTATGGCAGCTGCGGGGGCACCCCTATCTCGCGGAAGCGATTCATCGCCGCTGCCAAAAGTAAAAACGAGCACTGCACCAAGCACAAAGCCGCCAAAAAAATTACGGAAAAGATCGGATTTGAACATTGCGGCCATGACGGCACCTTTCGGTATTCTATTTTCTGAAGGTTTGTGTGGGCCCCATATGGGACGCAGTGAGCATTAGACAATAGCGTCTGAAGCGCCGCTGAATAATTCCGTCAGGAAGCAGTCATCTTCCGAGAGCCCTTGTACCATATAGCCGAGTTGGTGAGGGGCTGCGCCTTGATGAAGCACGCCCCTCACTCACTGCTATTTGATTTGGCGCCCCTGCCGAGCCTTGCTTCTTCCGGGAGAGAGCCGTGATCACCGCAGCGCGGCGCAGGCCTCCTGAATGCGCGTGCAAGCCTTTTTCAGCACCTCTTCCGACGTTGCATAGCTGACGCGGAAAGCAGGGCTGAGGCCGAAAGCGGCGCCATGAACGGCCGCGACCCGGGCCTCATCAAGGAAATAATTGATGAGATCCTCGTCGGTGGCGATCTTCAGGCCCTTGGGCGTCGTCTTGCCGATGACCCCGCTAGCGTCTGGATACACGTAGAAAGCGCCTTCCGGCACGGGACAGGCAAGGCCCGGCGCGTCGTTCAGCATGGCGACAACCATGTCGCGCCGCTTCCGGAATGCAATGTTGCGCTCTTCCAGAAAATCCTGCGGGCCATTGAGCGCAGCGACGGCCGCCGCCTGACTGATCGAGCAAGGATTGGAGGTCGATTGCGACTGCAGCTTGCTCATCGCCTTGATGATCCACTGCGGTCCGCCCGCATAGCCAATACGCCAGCCTGTCATGGAATAGGCCTTCGAGCAGCCATTGACCGTCAGTGTGCGATCGTACAGGTCCGGACAGACTTGCGCGACGGTTGCGAACGGCGTGTCAGCGTACCAGATGTGTTCGTACATATCGTCGGTCATCACCAGCACATGGCTGTGCTTTTTCAACACTTCACCCAGACCCGCCAATTCATCGGCGCTATAGGCTGCGCCCGAAGGGTTCGATGGCGAATTCAAGAGCACCCACTTGGTCCTGGGCGTGATCGCTGCCTCAAGCTGCGCCGGAGTGATCTTGTAACCCTGCGCCGCGCCTGCCTCGATAAAGACCGGCGTACCGCCCGCGAAATTGACGATATCGGGATAGCTCACCCAATAAGGCGCTGGAATGATGACCTCGTCACCTGCATCAACCGTCGCGACCAATGCGTTGAAGAGGGTGTGCTTTCCGCCGCTGTTCACACTCACCTGACTTGATTCATATATCAGCCCGTTGTCGCGCTTGAACTTCGCGGCAATAGCCTCCTTCAGTTCCGCCGTGCCGTCGACTGTCGTATATTTGGTCTGCCCCGCGCGGATCGCGGCAATGGCGGCGTCCTTGACGAAATCCGGCGTATCGAAGTCGGGCTCACCCGCCGAAAGACCAATAACGTCAATGCCTGCGCGTTTCAGCTCGTTGACCCGGCCGGTCATGGCAAGGGTGGCGCTGGGCTGGATGCGGCCAAGGGCGGCAGACGTCTGTGACATGGAAACTTTCCCCATCTGGATTGGCATCCGCGAGTCTGCGGACGGCTGGCTCCATAGACGGCTCAGATGAGAGGTTCAACCAATGTTGCGGCTACAAGGCCTCGCGCAGCATTGCCGATGAAAAATCCATTGTCCAGATCGATGAGCCGGACGTCCCCTTCAACCGCTTCGCCCATATCGATCAGGCTTTGACGCAAAACACCGCGCAGCAGACCGCGCGAGAGGGGCGGCGTGACCAGCTTTTCGCCGCGCTCCACGAAAATAGTGGAAAAGCAGCCTTCCGTCAGAAAGCCCTGCTGATCGATCATCAACACTTCAAATGTGCCGCCCCGCTTCAGGACATCGGCGTACAGGCTTCTATCCGTCGTTTTGTGGCGCAGGCGAAAATCATCGGCAGATACCGGCCGCCGAACAGCCGCGAGATGCATAACCGCTTCGGGCCAGGAACTATAGGCACGAATCTCGATCGCCATTGATCCGCGGCGGGAAAGCAGCAGGCGCACCCGGCTTTGCGTGCGCAGGCGGAAAGTGGCGGCCTGAAGCTCGTTCCGGGCAGCATGGCGATCAAACGCGAAGCCCAGTTCCTCCGCGCTCGCTGTCATTCTGGCCAAATGATATTCAAGCAAGCGAAGCCCTTCGAGCGGATCGAAGGACATTGTCTCTATCAAATCAAACCGGCCTTCCGCGGATGCCACGCCAACCCCCTGCACGCTTGTATCGCCGGGCTCAGTCCCAGAGAAATTTCCCTTTTTCGAGGCATTCATCCCATTCAGATCGCATGTCCGAGTCCGCTACGATGCCCGATCCAAGACCGATTTGCCCCCACTCATCACCTTCATTGACGGAAATCGTTCGAATCGCAACATTGAACGACGCATCGCGGCTGGAATCGATCCATCCCATGGAGCCGGTATATGCGCCGCGGGGGTGCGCCTCGATTTCGTCGATGATCTCCATCGCCCGCAGCTTCGGCGCGCCTGTGATAGAGCCGCAGGGAAAAATCGCGCGGAGCACGTCCACTGGTCCCAACCCGGAACGAATACGTGCGGTGACCGTGGAGATCATCTGGTGAACGGTGGGATAGCTTTCAACGCGAAAAAGCTCAGGCACCGCGACACTGCCCGGCTGCGCCACCCGTGCGAGGTCGTTACGGAGCAAATCAACGATCATCAGGTTTTCCGCCTGTTGCTTGGGGTCCTCCAGCAGCATTGTCACCGCTGCTTCATCGGACGTCCTGTCGATGCCGCGTGCCGCAGTGCCTTTCATGGGCCGCGCCGTCAGTCTCCCGGATTCCAGAGTGAAGAAGAGTTCAGGCGAAAAGGAGAGCAGCCATTGCGCGCCAGTAAAAACGATCCCGCCATGCCCCGCCTGCGCCCGTCCCCGGATCGCTACATAGAGCGTGCGCGGATCTTCAGGGACAGGCAACGTGCTGGGGAAAGTCAAATTGGCTTGATAAATGTCGCCCGCTCTTATGTAGGATTGGACGCGTTCAAATGCTGCGGCGTACCACCGCTGCTCGATCTGGGGTGAGGGAGGCTCCAACTTCGCTGCGGGCGCATGCAGCAACGAGGGAACGTCAGCGGCGGAAAGGCGCTGGACGTCTTTGAACAGGCCGAACCAGAGCAGAGGTTCACCCTTGGGTAATGCGCGCGCAAGTCTGGTTAGCCGCGGCTCAAGGGCGTATCCCGCTTCATAGGCTATGGTACCGGCGGCGTGCAGCCCGCGCTTCCCTGCGCTTGCGATCCGGTCGAGAGCGTCTCCGACCGCTTCCGGGGCGTGTGCAGTGACAACCTCGACCGGATCGGTATAAAGGCGCGCCTCACCCGCGCCTTCCGGGCGAGCATCGTCAAACAGGATGAAGGGCGCGGGCGGGCCGGAAAGCATCGCGCCGCCTTACAGCCAGTGCCCTGCCCGCGTCCAGCCGCTCTTGACAGGGTGAGCGACTCCTTTTAGAGGCGGACGCATTCCGACACGTCAAGTCGCGCGGCAGTGCGTTTTTGCGCTAGCCGTCCTTTTTGCGTCCCGGGATACTCACCATTGCCGCAGCGCGGCCGGTTCCCCCGGTTCGGTTGTGGCTAGCGAAGCTTTGAGATGGGGTGTTTAGCCAAAACACTCCGTGGAGCAGGAGATTTTATATATGGCACGTATTGCGGGCGTTAATATCCCGACCAACAAGCGCGTGATTATCGCGCTCACCTACATCCATGGCATTGGACGCACCAAGGCCCTTCAGATCGCAGACAAGCTGGGCATTGATCATAGCCGCCGCGTTCAGGATCTTTCTGACGCCGAAGTGCTGCAGATCCGCGAAGCCATTGACGCCGACCATACCGTAGAAGGTGACCTGCGCCGCCAGACTGCGATGAACATCAAGCGCTTGATGGACCTCGCTTGCTATCGCGGGCTGCGCCATCGCAAGGGCCTTCCCGTTCGTGGGCAGCGCACGCATACCAACGCGCGCACCCGCAAGGGCAAGGCAAAGCCGATCGCTGGCAAGAAAAAGTAAGCGCCGTTCCGGATGCAATCCGGCTCAGGCAGCTCTTTCAATTACAGGTAGGATTTCAGGATAATGGCACGGGAACCCCAGCGCATTCGTAGGCGCGAGCGCAAGAATATTTCAGCCGGCGTGGCGCATGTGAACGCCAGCTTCAACAACACTATGGTCACCATCACCGACGCCCAAGGCAATGCGATAAGCTGGTCCTCCGCGGGCATGATGGGTTTCAAGGGTTCGCGTAAGTCGACCCCCTATGCCGCGCAGGTATGCGCGGAGGACGCGGGACGCAAGGCTGCCGAACATGGCGTCCGTACCCTTGAAGTCGAAGTGAAAGGCCCCGGATCGGGTCGAGAGTCGGCACTGCGCGCGCTGCAGGCCGTTGGTTTTACTATTACATCGATTCGCGACGTCACGCCTATTCCGCATAATGGCGTGCGTCCTTCCAAACGTCGGCGCGTTTAATCTGCGGCTTTACCGGGGACGGCAGACGTGTCGTCCCTTTATCTGTACCGGCCGGGGTATCGTCCACCGATGGACCCCCGCCCAAATCCCAGGGGAAATACATGACTGTCAACATGAAGAACTGGCAGGAATTGAAGAAGCCGAACAGCCTGGAGATCAAGGCTGGCGGCGATCCCAAGCGCAAGGCTACATTCGTCGCCGAACCGCTTGAGCGCGGCTTTGGCCTGACGCTCGGCAATGCACTGCGCCGCGTGCTGCTGTCTTCCCTACAGGGTGCGGCCGTCACTTCGATCAAGATCGAAAATGTGCTGCACGAATTCTCCTCGCTCGCGGGCGTGCGTGAGGACATCACCGATATCGTTCTCAACGTGAAGCAAATCGCGCTGAAGATGGAAGGTGAAGGTCCCAAGCGGCTGCAGCTTTCCGCTACCGGTCCCGGCGAAGTCAAGGCAGGGGACATTGCAGTGGCGGGAGATATCGAGGTAATGAACCCCGATCTCATCATCTGCCATCTGGACGAAGGCGCGACGCTCAACATGGAACTGACTGCCGATATCGGCAAAGGCTATGTTCCGGCCGTCGCCAACCGCCCAGCGGACGCACCCATTGGCCTGATCCCTGTCGACTCGCTGTTTTCCCCGATCAAGCAGGTCGCCTACAAGGTTGAAAATACCCGCGTCGGGCAGGAACTGGACTATGACAAGCTGGCGTTGACTCTTGAGACTGACGGGACCGTGACTCCCGAAGATGCGATTGCTTATGCCGCTCGCATCCTGCAGGACCAGTTGCAGCTTTTCGTTCACTTCGAGGAAGCGCTTGCCGCCGCGACCCCGTCCGTGGGTGTGGCCGCTGCTGCGACGACCGAAGGCGAAAGCGATGCGAACCAGATCAACCGTTACCTGCTGAAGAAGGTGGACGAACTGGAATTGTCGGTCCGGAGCGCAAACTGCCTGAAGAACGACAACATCATCTATATTGGCGACCTGGTTCAAAAGACCGAGGCGGAGATGCTGCGCACGCCGAATTTCGGTCGCAAGTCGCTGAACGAGATCAAGGAAGTTCTGTCTTCCATGGGTCTGCGCCTTGGCATGGACATCCCCGGCTGGCCACCCGAGAATATCGAGGAAATGGCCAAGAAGCTGGAGCAGGAACTGCTGGGTTAATTCACCTCTGGCCACGTTCCGCGCATAATCATGGAACGTTTGGCCACAGCAAGGCTCTCGACTACGCTCCACACGAACGAAGTTGAGGTTTGACGGGTTATGGGCGGTGGCCCTTTTTCACACCGCCTGGTCCTGGGTACCTCATACGGCCCTTGAACAAACGGAGTAAGATACATGCGTCACAGAGTTGGCGGCCGCAAGCTGCAACGGACTTCCTCCCATCGCGCGGCGCTGTTCCGCAACATGGCGGCTTCGCTCATCAAGCATGAGCAGATCACGACTACCACGGCAAAGGCGAAGGAACTGCGCCCCTATGTCGAAAAGCTGATTACGCTTGCGAAGAAGGGTGGCCTTGCCAATCGCCGCCTGGCCCACGCGCGCTTGCTGGACGACACGCAGCTCAAGAAGCTGTTCGAAGTGCTTGCCGAGCGGTACAAGGACCGCAATGGCGGCTACACTCGCGTCATCAAGGCAGGCATCCGTGCGTCGGACGCCTCTCCCATGGCAGTTATCGAGTTGGTCGATCGGGACGTCGATGCCAAGGGTCTGGATTCCGGCCCTGTCCAGAACGCCGATGAGGACGAACTGGAAGCTGCATAAGAATGATGCGCTATTCCTGCGAAGGCAGGAATAGCGGCTTCGGGCCTGGGATAGGCATCGCTGATCGAGGCGACCGCTTTCAGAGGCCCCTGCTTCACAAACAGGCCGCAGCTTCCTAAGCTGGCGGCCTGTTTCATTATGCCCGAGAGACTCCTCCATGAAAAAAGGCTTTGTTGCGCTGCCGCTGGCGGCTCTGACGCTGGCGCCCGGCGTTAGCGCAGCCGAGCCGACCATTGGGAAAAGTATAGGAATGAAGCATCCGGCATTTCATTATCCCCCAACCAAGCGAATGGATCTGGTCGAGGAGCAATTCGGCGTCAAAGTGGCGGATCCCTATCGCTGGCTGGAAAATGACGTCCGGCAGGACAATGAGGTACGCGCCTGGATAGATGCTGAAAATGCCGTGACGCAGACTTATCTGCAGACACTCCCGGGCCGAAATATCTTGAGGAAGCGCATGGCCGCGCTCCTGGACCATGACCGCTACGGGACCCCGCGCAAAGCCGGAAGCCGCTATTTCTATACTCATAACACTGGCTTGCAAAACCAGTCTCCGCTCTATGTGCGCGAAGGATTGTCGGGAGAACCGCGCCTTCTCCTTGATCCAAACGGCCTTTCCGCCGATGGGGCCACGGCGCTCGCCGAATGGGAGCCCTCGCCGGACGGGAATCATCTGCTCTATTCCATACAGGATGGAGGAACTGACTGGCGCATTCTGCACGTCATCGATGTTGAAAGCGGAAAGATGCTTTCCGACGAAATCCGCTGGGTCAAATTTTCGGACCTCGCCTGGGACGGTGAGAACAAGGGTTTTTTCTATTCGCGCTTCGCAGAACCAGAGAGCGGAGAAGCCTTCCAGTCGACCAATGATAATCAGAAGGTTTATTATCATCGCCTGGGCACGCCCCAATCGCAGGATCAACTGGTCTATGCCACGCCTGATCGGCCAAAGCTGGGGCATAGCGCACAGGTGAGCGATGATGGTCGCTGGCTGCTCATCACCTCATCCCAAGGAACGGACGAGCGCTTCGAATTGGCCATCGCTGATCTTTCGAATCCCGCACGCAAGCCCTGGCCCCTGATCAAAGGGCTTGAGCATGATTGGCGGTTGGTCGGCAATGTCGCGAACAAACTCTACTTCCTCACCAACAAGGGTGCCCCGCAGCTGCGGCTCGTGACACTTGATGCCGAGCGTCCCAACGCGCCGCCGGTGGAAATCGTGCCAGAGCGAGAGGAGACGCTGGCCGGAGGATCCATGGTGGGCGACAAGATCATTCTCGCTTATTTGCAGGACGCCAAGACAGTGGCCGAAATGGTTCATTTGGACGGCACCCCTGCGGGGGACGTACCGATTCCCGGTATCGGGACGGCAGCCGGCTTCAGTGGCAAGGGTGGTGATCCGGAAACCTTCTTCGCCTTTTCGGACTTCACGACGCCCACAACCGTATATCGGTTCGACACATCGACGGGCGAAATCACTATTTTCGCGCAACCAAAAATCGCCTTCGATCCAACCGCCTACGTGACCCAGCAACTATTCTATCCGTCAAAGGACGGCACGCCGATACCAATGTTCCTTATCCGCCGCGCGGATGTGGCGCAGAGCGGCAAGTCCGCGCCCACGCTGCTCTACGGCTATGGCGGGTTCAACATCTCACTGACGCCGGATTTTTCGGCAACCCGACTCGCCTGGCTTGAGCAGGGCGGCGCGGTCGCCATTGCGAACCTGCGCGGGGGCAGCGAATATGGCGCGTCGTGGCATGATGCGGGCCGGCTGCTGAACAAGCAGAATGTCTTTGACGATTTTATCGCAGCTGCCGAATATTTGAAGGCTCAAGGCATAACTGGCGAGGATCAACTTGCCATCGAAGGGCGGTCGAACGGCGGTCTGCTGGTGGGTGCAGTGACGAATCAGCGGCCTGATCTTTTCGCTGCGGCGCTGCCTATTGTGGGCGTCATGGACATGCTGCGCTTCGACCGCTTCACCGCTGGGCGTTACTGGGTGGATGATTATGGTTATCCGTCAAGAGAGGCGGACTTTCGCAATCTGCTAAGCTATTCGCCTTATCACAATATCCGGAGCGGACTGGATTATCCCGCGATCATGGTGGTCACGGCGGATACGGATGACCGGGTCGTCCCCGGTCACAGCTTCAAATATGCCGCCGCCCTGCAACATGCCCAAATCGGGGGTAAGCCGCACCTCATCCGTATCGAAACCCGCGCGGGACATGGATCGGGCAAGCCGACCGACAAGATCATAGAAGAATTTTCGGATATGTATGCGTTCATCGCCAGATGGACGGGCTTGGAAATCAAGGATGTTTCGAAATGATCTGACCTGTCGGCCGGGAGAAAACCAGGGAGGGTGGACCCTTTAGGGTTATTTCCGGTCCCTCGGACCGGCAAAATGGGCTTGCATCATTTCTCGCACTTCGGCGTCGATGAGCCTCCGCCCTTCGGGCCCATGCGTTACCATAACCGTATCGCATGTTGCGACGCATTCGCCATTCTGGAATGCGGCAGAATAAATTTCCCAACTTGTATTGCCTATCCGCCCAATACCGCTGGTGATTGTGACATTGTCCGGGAAATGCGCTTCATTCACATAGGCTATGTTGACGGCCGCCACGAGCCAACGCACACCTTTGTCACGAGGATGGCGGCCCAGCGAACGATGAAAGCGGATACGCCCCGTTTCAAACAGCCCGGCCATGGCGACGTTGTTCACATGCCCCATGACGTCCAAGTCCTGATATCGGGTGTCAATGCTCACCTGAAACGGATAATTTTCCATTTCCAGGCGCCAGCTATCAGGTTTCGCCATTGGGTCTGTCTTCCCTCCTTCACGGACTTAGCGCACAAATTGACATAACCAGCACTCCACGATTCCGCAAATGACCCTATGCGAAATTCACGATATGAATACGTTATTGCATGTGATGTGAGACCGATATGACACAGGATGTAAGTTTGGCGCTCGACGCTCGCAGCCATCTGGGCGAAGGGCCGCGCTGGCATAGCGAAGAAAAGCGCCTCTATTGGGTGGACATTGGCCGCAACGAACTGCATCGCTTCGATCCCGTGACCGGTCATGACGAAAGCCGGGCTTTCGCTACGCCCATTGGATGCTTCGCCTTCATGCGTGACGCCGGCCTGATGCTGGCGATGAAGGATGGCTTTGCCAGCCACGCCCGGTTCGATGCCGAGCCCGAACCCTTCGGCGAACAGATCTTTGCAGACAAGCCCGACCTGCGTTTCAACGATGGCCGCACCGATAGCCGGGGCCGTTTCTGGGCAGGCAGCGTCAACATGACGAAAGCAGCCAAGGATGCGGCGCTCTATCGCCTTGATCCTGATGGCACAATCACGGAGATGGCGGGGGGCATGCTTACCTGCAATGGCGCGGCTTTCAGCCCGGACGGGAAGCGCTTCTTCCACACCGATACGCCCAGCCATGCCGTCCGGACATATGATTTTGATGTCATGAGTGGCACAATCGCTAACTGCCGCATCCTTCATCAATTCCCGCTCGGCAGGGGCCGCCCCGATGGAGCATCAGTGGATGTGGAGGGATGCTATTGGACAGCGCTGTTCGATGGCGGGCGCGTCGTCCGCCTTTCTCCCGATGGCGAGATATTGGCCGAAATTCCCCTGCCCGCAAAACGGCCCACGATGATCGTTTTTGGCGATGATGACCTGCGTACGGCCTTTGTCACGACATCACGCAATGGGCTGACATCAGAGGAGTTGAAGCAGCAGCCGCTTTCCGGCGGCATTTTTCGTTTCCGGGTCGACGTCCCGGGACTGCCCGAAGCGCCTTTTGGCGGCGGCTGATCCCACCCACCTGAGTCCTTTTTGGCCGTTTTGGCAGCAAATTGGCAGCACCGCGTTAGATATACCAAAGCCACCCATAGTTTTTCTTGGTAGTAAGCTGTCGAACGGCGATGTTAAGCCCATGCCAACGGCCATGCGCGCTGCAATGCCAAGAAAACTATGAAGAGAGACGGATGACAGCAAGCAATCTCACCCATCTTCAACGCCTTGAGGCGGAGAGCATCCACATCATGCGCGAAGTCGTCGCAGAGGCGGAAAAGCCGGTCATGCTCTATTCGGTCGGCAAGGACAGCGCCGTTATGCTGCATCTTGCGAAAAAGGCTTTCTACCCCTCTCCTCCGCCTTTCCCGCTGCTGCACGTGGATACGACCTGGAAATTCCAGGCCATGTATGAACTGCGTGACAGGGCCGCGGCGGACGCAGGAATGGAATTGCTCGTCCACCACAATCCCGAAGCGATGGAAAAGGGCATCAATCCTTTCGATCATGGCTCGCTGCACACGGACATGTGGAAGACCGAGGGCCTGAAGCAGGCGCTCGACAAATACGGCTTTGACGCTGCCTTCGGCGGCGCGCGGCGCGATGAAGAGAAGAGCCGCGCCAAGGAGCGTGTCTTTTCCTTCCGTTCGGCCAATCACCGCTGGGACCCGAAGAGCCAGCGTCCCGAACTGTGGCGGCTGTACAATGCGCGCAAAGCCAAAGGCGAATCGATGCGCGTCTTCCCGATCAGTAACTGGACCGAGCTTGATATCTGGCAATATATCCATCTGGAAGGCATCGAGATCGTGCCGCTCTATTTCAGCGCGCCGCGCCCGACAGTGGAACGCGACGGCCTGTTGCTCATGGTGGATGACGAACGCTTTCCGCTGAGAGAAGGCGAAAAGCCAGTGATGCGTTCCATCCGTTTCCGCACGCTGGGATGCTATCCGCTGACCGGCGCCGTCGAAAGCGAGGCGGCGACCTTGCCTGAAGTCATTCAGGAAATGCTGTTGACCACCACCTCCGAACGGCAGGGCCGCGCCATTGATCATGATCAGGCGGCCTCAATGGAAAAGAAGAAGCAGGAGGGATATTTCTGATGAGCGCGACCCTTACTGACAAGGCTTATCAAGCTGACGCGCTGATCGCGCAGGACATTGACGCCTATCTGGAACAGCATCAGCACAAGTCGCTGCTGCGTTTCATCACTTGCGGCAGCGTTGATGACGGCAAATCCACCCTCATCGGTCGCCTGCTCTATGACAGCAAGATGATCTTCGAGGATCAGCTTGCCGCACTCGAAGCCGACAGCAAGCGCGTGGGTACGCAGGGTCAGGATATCGACTTCGCGCTTCTCGTCGACGGCCTCGCCGCGGAGCGTGAGCAGGGAATCACCATCGACGTCGCTTATCGCTTCTTCGCGACCGAAAAGCGCAAGTTCATTGTCGCTGACACGCCGGGCCATGAGCAATATACGCGGAACATGGTGACGGGTGCTTCGACCGCCGACCTCGCCGTTATCCTGATTGACGCCCGGCAAGGCGTGCTGACACAGACGCGGCGGCATAGCTATCTCGTTAACCTGATCGGCATCCGCAATGTGGTGCTGGCGATCAACAAGATGGACCTGGTGGGCTATAGTCAGGAACGCTTTGACGAGATCGTGGCCGACTATACCGCCTTTGCGGAAGGCATCGGTCTCAAGAACTTCCTGCCCGTCCCCATTTCCGGTCTGAAGGGCGACAATATTACACTCAGGAGCGATAACACCCCCTGGTATAATGGCCCGGTATTGCTTGACCATCTTGAAACGGTCGAGTTGGACACAGAGCGCCTGGCGCAGCGGCCATTCCGCATGGCCGTGCAATGGGTGAACCGGCCCAATCTGGACTTCCGCGGATTTTCGGGCTTGATCGGTTCGGGCACTGTGAAGCCGGGGGACGCCATCCGGGTTCTTCCGTCAGGCAAGACCAGCACGATCAAATCCATCGTCACTTTCGACGGGGACCTGCCACAAGCAGTGGCGGGACAGTCCGTGACCCTGACTCTGACGGACGAAATCGACTGCTCGCGCGGGGATGTTATTGTAACCGCTGATGCGCCAACCGAAGTCGCCGATCAGTTCGAAAGCACGATCGTCTGGATGGACGAGGATGAGATGCTGCCCGGACGGCCATATCTCCTCAAAACGGGCACATCGATGGTGACCGCAACGATCACGAAACCAAAATATGAAGTGAACGTCAACACCATCGTGCATGAGGCCGCCGAAACGCTGTCCCTGAACGCGATTGGCGTGTGCAACATCTCCCTGGACCGGGCTGTACCGTTCGAGGCCTATGCCGATAACCCCGATCTGGGGGGCTTCATCCTGATTGACCGGATGAGCAACCGCACGGTTGCCGCCGGCATGATCCATTTCGCGTTGCGCCGCAGCCAGAACATCCATTGGCAGTCGGTCGATATCACCCGCGAGGCGCATGCCGCGCAGAAGAATCAGAAGCAGAAGCTCCTCTGGTTCACCGGCTTCTCCGGATCAGGCAAGTCGACCATTGCCAATCTTGTCGAAAAGAAGCTGCACGCCCTGGGCAAGCACAGCTTCCTGCTGGACGGCGATAATGTCCGTCATGGCCTCAATCGTGACCTTGGCTTTACCGAAGCAGACCGCGTGGAGAATATCCGCCGCGTGGGCGAGGTAGCCAAGTTGATGACCGACGCCGGACTTATCGTGCTGACCGCCTTCATTTCCCCCTTCCAGAGCGAACGGCGGATGGTGCGGCAGATGCTGCCGGAAGGCGAGTTCATCGAGGTCTTCATTGACACCCCACTCTCAGTGGCGGAGAGCCGCGACGTGAAGGGGCTTTACAAGAAGGCTCGTAGTGGTGAGCTCAAGAACTTCACCGGCATTGATAGCCCTTATGAACCGCCCGAAAAGCCCGAGATCCATATCGACACCACGAAAGTAACGCCTGAAGAAGCGGCAGACAGGATCGTGGAATATGTTCTGGGTAACGGGAGTGCGGCGCATTGACCCATGACCTGAAGGCCGACGCCGAACTCGCGGCCCGACTTGCCACTGCAGCCGGAGAAATCCTTCTCGCCGTGCGCCAGTCGGGTCTCATTGAAGGCAAAGCGCTGGGCAAGGCGGGCGATCAGACCGCGAACCAGTTTCTTATCCATGCCATCGCGCAGCAGCGGCCCGATGACGGCCTGCTGTCCGAGGAAAGCAAGGACACGCAGGAGCGGCTCGGCAAATCGCGCGTCTGGATCATCGACCCCGTCGATGGCACGCGCGAATATGGCGAGGCGCGCACGGACTGGGCCGTTCACATCGCGCTGGCGATCGACGGAGTCGCGACGGTCGGTGCAGTAGCCCTGCCCGGTCTGGGACTCACCCTGCGTTCGGATCAGCCGATTGCAGTCCCTGTCGCCAATACGCCGTTAAAAATGGTCGTCAGTCGCACCCGTCCGGCAGCGGAAGCCGTGGCAGTGGCGGAGGCGATTGGCGCTGAACTGCTGCCCATGGGTTCAGCAGGTGCGAAAGCCATGGCCATTGTGCGCGGTGAAGCGGATATTTACCTTCATTCGGGCGGTCAGTATGAATGGGATAGCGCTGCACCCGTTGCAGTCGCCGCGGCGCATGGCCTGCACTGCTCCCGCATGGACGGCTCTCCGCTGGTTTACAACCAGACCGATGTATACCTGCCCGATCTGCTCATCTGCCGGAAAGAGCATGCTGCGTTGGTCGCCCAAGCGCTTACCCGGCTCAAGGCCGCCTGACGGGCCGGATCAGCGCTTCTTCGTCAATTCGCGCAGTTTCGCAAATGGTCCGGCTTCTTCCTCGCTCAGCACGCCTGCTTCACGAAGCAGGCGGTCTGCTTCCGGCGCGCGGGGATAGGGATTCATCAGTAAGGACAGCGTTTCGGCTACCGCCTCCCCCATGTCGATTCGGTCGCCGGAAAAGAAAATGACATCGCAATCGTCGGAACTCAGCTCGATTTCCGTGTCGGGGTCATAATCAGTGCTTTCGCGCTCAAATTGGATGGTGAACGCCTCATCGATTTTTTCCGGCACGGGCGCGGCCGTGGCGACGCACGCCTGAACGAGATCAGCCATGATCCGGCCATTGGCGATGATCTTTCCCTCATCTTTGGCCAGCGTATATTCGGCCGCAAGACTATTAAGCGCCTCCAGCCGGAAACGGCGGCGAAGTCCCTCCCGCTCGTCGGCCTCCGCTTCGATCCGCGCAGGCTTGCTCATCCGGCCCATTGTGTCGAGCCGCTCAAGCCGCGAAAATTCGGGTTGAGCCGAAGGCGTCACGGCAGATTTCCAGCCAAGAGCGGAACGGTGCCGGTTTGTGCAAGTGCATTCCAAAACGTCCGAAGCCCGTTCGCCACGTGCTCAAGCTGGTCCGGCGCAGGCGCATTACCGCGATAGAGATTGCGGACCAGCGCATCCTCCAGAGATTCACCGGCACCGAGCCCCGAACGATAGGCCGAAAGGCGGCCGCCCAACGCGCTCATCATCCGGCCGATATGCTTGCCGACGATCATGTCGCCAATACCGATCTGGCGAAGCTGACCATCCATATCGTCTACGAATAGCTCCGTCAGCCAGACGCTCTGCTGTTTCGTCTCCGGCGCGCCTTCCAGCCGCAGGAGCACAAGACACAGGATCGCCGTGATCATGTCGAATCGGCCATCCAGCGTGTCGGCAACACCGCCCTGCGCATACCAGTGCGGTTCACGCCCGCGCGCAACGATCGCGGAATAGAGGGGGCGCAATGCGTCGCGGGGATCATCATTGGAAAAGAGACGGCGGAGAATGGACATGGATGCAGGACAGCCTGAATATGCAAGGGATGCCGGACTTGTTTGTCCAGGCGATATTCCATATTGATTGGCCGGGCCGTCAATGCAATGGCTGCTTGCCGATATGTTCGTGTTTCAGGAGATTTTCATGCGCCCCAACATCGCGCGGTTTGCCATGGTCGCAGGCGCACTGGCCCTCTTGCCACTCGCATCAGGCTGCGCCCGCATGCGTGCGCATCAGGGATATCTGGTCGATAATCTTCTCGTCGATTCGATTCAGCCTGGCGTCGATAACCGGGCTTCGGTTGAACGGACTCTGGGCCGACCCAGTTTCGAAGCGCAATTCAACAGCAACGAATGGTATTATGTCGCGCGCGATACGCGGCAGCTCGCCTTTTCGATGCCAAAGGCCGTTGATCAGACCATTTTGCGCATCCGTTTCGATTCTTCAGGCAATGTGTCGGACGTAGACAAGATGGGCCTGGAGCATGTGGCCAAAATTTCGCCTGAAGGGGACACGACGCCAACGCTTGGCCGCGATCGCGGGCTGTTCCAGGAAATATTCGGCAATATCGGCGCTGTGGGCGCGGGGGGCGCTGGCTCCGGCCCGACCGGCCCAGGACCGAACGGGTCCTGAGGAGTCCTGGCTTAGGCGACCTCCAGCACTTTTTCCGTGATCTCCGCTCCTGCGGCCTCCAGCAGGCGTTTCTCCAGCGTTGCAAGACGCGCCTTGCTCTCCAGCTTGCCGCCGAGCAGATCGGTCAGATAAAAGGTGTCCACCGCCCGTTCGCCATAAGTGGCGACATGAGCGCTGTGGATTGTGACCTTTGACTGAAACAGCGCATAGGCGAGACTGTAAAGCAGTGCTGGCCGGTCACGTGCGTTGATCTCTACCACTGTGAAGCGGTTGGACGCTTTATTGTCGATCAGGACATTGGGCACGATATGGAAAGCCTCAGCGCGAGTGCGCGGAAGGGGCTTTGCCTCCAGGCGAGCCGTCATCTTGTGCCGATTGGCAAGCGCCTCTTCGATGGCAATGCGAATGCGGTTGAGCTGGTCCGCGTCGTTAAAAGGTCCGCCAAAGGGGTCCTGCACCAGGAAATTATCCATTGCCATGCCGTCCCGCATGGTGTGAATGCGCGCGTCGATGATGTTGCCGCCCGCAAGGTGAATGGCCCCGGCAATTCGGTAGAAAAGCCCCGGATGGTCCGAGGCATAAACCGTGACCAGAGTCGCCCCGCGATCGGGATAGACTTCCGCGGCTATGGAGAGCGAACTCTCCCCCGCGCTCAGGACATGCCGGGCATTCTGGAGCAGAATGTCGTCTGCCTCTGCGATCCAGTAGGATTCCGGGAAACGCTTGCGCAGCGCAGAAAATTCCTTGTCCGGAAGCCCCAGCGTGGCTTGCAGGCGCTGCTGCTTCGCCTCTATCCGCTCCTTGCGGCCTTTATGCTTGTGCCCAAGACGCAACACCTCCTCCGCCACGTCATAGAGGTCGGTCAGCAATTGCCGCTTCCAGCTGTTCCAGACGCCCGGCCCAACGGCCCGGATGTCGACGACCGTTAGCACCAGCAACAGCCGAAGCCGCTCCGGGCTCTGTACGATGGCCGTAAAGTCCAGAATGGTCTTGAAGTCGCTAAGATCGCGCTTGAACGCTGTTGCCGACATGAGAAGATGATGGCGCACAAGCCAGGACACAACGTCCGTTTCAGCCGGGCTGAGGCCAAGGCGCGGGCAAAGATCCAGTGCGATTTCAGCCCCGATCACACTATGATCGCCGCCCCGGCCTTTGGCGATGTCATGCAACAGCACCGCGACATAGAGCGCTCGGCGCGAAAGAACCTTTCGCATGATGCCCGATGACAGAGGATGATCATCATTGAAGCCGCCTTTTTCGATTTGCGCCAGCAGGCCCACGGCCCGGATGGTATGCTCGTCCACAGTGTAATGGTGGTACATGTCGAACTGCATCTGGGCGACCACGCGGCCGAAATCGGGAATGAATCGACCGAAAACCGTAGCTTCGTTCATCCAGCGAAGCACTCTTTCGGGATCGCGGGGAGACGTCAGCACCTCCATGAAGAGAGCATTGGCCCGCTCATCATTACGGATGTCATTGTCGATCAGATTAACATCCCGGCTGGCCGCCCGCATGGCGAGGGGGTGGATTTCCAGTTGATGCCTGTCCGCCAGCGCGAACATTTCAATCAAGCGCACCGGATCCTCTGCAAAAAATGAATCATAAGGCAGCGCCAACCGGCCCCGGTCGAGCTTGAAACCGTTCAGCTTCTTCGGCCGCCGCGTGATGCTTGGCAGAAAACGGCGCCCGCGTGCGGCAAAGGCATCATCAAGGTGCGCCAGAAAAACGCCGGTAACATCGCCGACCATCTTCGCGTTCAGGAAATAATATTGCATGAACCGCTCGACCGCCGATTTACCCTCCCGCTCGGCAAAGCGCATCCGTGTCGCGATCTCCTTTTGCAGATCGAAGGTCAGCCGGTCCTCGGCCCGTCCGGTGATGCTATGCAGATGGCAGCGGACGGCCCAGAGAAAATTCTCCGCCCTCTGAAACTGCCGCAATTCGCGTGGCGTGAGGAGGCCAACGTCGACAAATTCCGGCACCGAACGAACGCGATGCACATATTTGCCGATCCAGAACAAGGTATGCAGATCGCGAAGCCCCCCCTTCCCTTCCTTCACATTGGGCTCGACGACATAGCGGCTGTCGCCCATCCGTTTATGCCGCTGCTCTCGCTCGGCCAATTTCTCGGCGATGAAGACGCGTGCTGTATCCTTGACCACTTCCTTGTCGAAGCGGCTCGACACCTCCCCGTAAACCGTTTGATCGCCCCAGATATATCGTCCTTCGAGCAAGGCCGTGCGGATAGTGAGATCCTCCCGGGCCATGCGCATGGTTTCGTCGATGGAGCGGCTCGAATGCCCTACCTTCAGCCGCAAATCCCAAAGCGAGTAGAGCATGGATTCAATGACCTGCTCCGTCCACCCCGTCGGTTTGTAAGGCGTGATGAAAGCAATATCGACATCGCTGTGCGGCGCCATCTCCCCCCGCCCATAGCCGCCGACGCCCATGATCGCGATCCGCTCGGCCAGTGTGGGATTGTTGATCGGATACAGATATTGGATGGTCGCATCGTAAAGCAGGCGGATGATCTGATCGATCAGGAAGGCCTGGGCCGCCGCGGCCTCCCTCCCTCGCGATGGATGGTCGAGCAAGCGCCTGCCGATTTCGATCCGCCCTTCGGTCAATGCCTGCTTGAGACGCGTGACGATCGCCTGGCGAACTTTCGTGGCGTTACCTTCATGTTCAGAGATAATCGCGATCAGACTATCGGCGATTGTCCGGCGATCAATAATCGCCCGTCGGCTTGCAAGACTGTCAAAGGGTGTAGCCATGGACTTCAACTTAGGATGAAGCGTCTTCCTCCGCTAGTTGCTTGAGCCGATAAATAAGGTCCAGCGCCTCCCTGGGGCTGAGAGCGTCTGCATCTATGGCTTGAACGGCATCGCGCACGGCATCTTTCGTTTCTTGCCTGGGCGCGGCGGCGATGGCCGCAAAAAGGGGAAGATCATCCAGCCCCGCCGCGATCCCGCCTGTTTTCGCCTTACCCTCCTCCAACCGCGCCAGCACGTCCTTCGCGCGAGCAAGGACGGCAGGAGGAAGCCCGGCAAGTCGCGCAACGGCAAGGCCATAGCTACGATCCGCTGGTCCTTCCGCCAATTCATGCAGCAGGACAAGATCGCCCTTCCATTCCCGCGCACGGACATGGTGAAGCGAGAGCGCATCAAGTTTTTCGGCGAGCCGCGTCAACTCATGATAGTGCGTAGCAAAGAGGCAACGGCATCGGTTGACCTCATGCACAGCCTCCACCACGGCCCAGGCAAGCGCAAGCCCGTCATAGGTCGACGTGCCGCGCCCGACTTCATCCAGAATGACGAAGCTCCGCTCGGTTGCCTGACTGAGAATCGCGGCGGTTTCGACCATTTCGACCATGAAGGTGGAGCGTCCCCGCGCCAGATTGTCCGACGCACCCACACGGCTGAACAACCGATCCACAAGGCTGAGCCGCGCGGCGGCGGCGGGCACGAAACTTCCTGCCTGCGCCAGAATGACGATCAGCGCGTTCTGGCGCAGGAAAGTGGATTTGCCGCCCATATTGGGGCCCGTCACCAACCAGAGGCGGCTGTTGCTTTCCAGCAAACAATCATTTGCGATAAAAGGCGCGCCTTCCTTCGCCAGCGCCGCCTCCACGACGGGATGGCGCCCACCTTCTATGGCAAGGCATTGCGTTTCTTCGAAATGCGGGCGGCACCAGCCACCTTCTGCCGCACGCTCCGCCAGCGCGGCGCTGACATCAAGGCGGGCAAGCGCGTCGGCAGCGCGGGAGATCTCGCGTTTTCGCGCCAGCACCGCCTCAATCAGTTCCTCCAGATGAGCCGCTTCGGCAGCCAGGGCATGCGCACCAGCCTGCGCCACTCGCGTTGCCTCTTCATGAAGGTCGGGCGAATTGAAGCGCACCGCTCCGGCGAGCGTCTGGCGATGGGTGAAACCACTGCCTTCCCCCATCAGCGCGTCGCCGTGGCGGGAGGGCACCTCGACATGATAGCCAAGCACGGCGTTATGGCGGATCTTGAGCGCAGTGATGCCCGTCTGCGTCCGATATTTCGCCTCCAGCGCGGCAATGGCGCGCCGCCCATCCCCCGCCATTCGCCGGAGATCGTCGAGTGCTGCGTCATAGCCATCAGCGATATAGCCGCCCTGTGCCGTTTCCGTAGGCGGACTGGGTACCAGGGCGCGACTCAGCAGGTCGATAAGCGCCCCGTGGCCATCCAGCAGGGGCAGCAACTCCGCCATCAGCGCAGGCATATCTGGAAGCCTGCCCATCCGCTCGCGGAGCAGGCGCGCTTCATTCAGGCCATCGCGAAGCTGACCCAGATCACGCGGACTGCCGCGTCCGATCGCAATGCGCCCCAATGCGCGGCCTATATCGGGCAGAGCTTTCAAGGCTCCCCGCATATTGCCGCGCAGATTGCTGTCATCATGAAACCATTGCACCAGCGCCAGCCGCCGCTCTATCGCATGTCGATCCATCAGCGGCGCGGAAAGATCAGCACCCAGCAATCGCGCGCCTGCGCCCGTCACTGTACGGTCTATGGCACCCAGCAGGCTGCCCGCTCGCAGCCCGGCCATAGTCTGTGTGATTTCCAGACTCTCGCGCGTTGCCGCATCGATCATCAGGTGCATGCCCGCATGGCGCTGCACCGGCGGTTGCAGGAATGGAAGACGACCTTTTCCTGCGTGATCGAGGTAAGCGATAAGGCCCCCCATCGCCGCTAACTCAGCGCGGGAGAATTGCCCGAATCCATCCAGCGTCGCGACACCAAACAGCTTTTTCAACTGCGTTTCCGCCCGACTGCTGTCGAATGCGGCGCGCTCGAAGGGATGGGCTTCAGCCACATCAAGGACCAAATCCTCAGCCAACACGATTTCCGACGCGCGCAGCCGTGCCAATTCCGCGTGAAGACTATGCTCCTCCACGCAAAGCGCCTCGAACCGGCCGGTGGAAATATCAGCGGCGGCAAGCGCGATTTTTCCGCCTGCCCCGCCTATCGCCACCAGCATATTGTCGCTGCGCGAGTCGAGCAGGCTGTCCTCCGTCAGCGTTCCCGCCGTCACGTAGCGGACGATGGCACGTCCGACGAGCGACTTGCTGCCCCGCGCCTTTGCCTGGGCCGGGGTCTCCGTCTGCTCCGCGATGGCAACGCGATGACCCGCGCGGATCAGGCGAGCGAGGTAGTTTTCCGCCGCATGCACCGGCACGCCACACATCGGAATCGGCCGCCCCTCATGTTCCCCACGAGAGGTGAGCGCAATATCGAGCGTCGTGGCAGCCTCCTTCGCATCGTCGAAGAACAGCTCGAAAAAGTCGCCCATGCGATAAAACAGCAGGCAATCGTAGGCTTCTGCTTTCAGTTCGAGATATTGCGCCATCATGGGCGTGCTGCCGCTTGGCGGCTTACCATTGCTGGGGGGAGGCGCGGCCTTGTTCATCGGCAAAGGCGATAGCCGAGGAGCCATTGACAAGAAAGAGGCTAGAAAATCACGAGACCGACTTGTCGCGGTCGCGTTTCGATCCTACGGCAATCCGAAGATCGTCCCGGCACTAGTTATACCATGAGGAATGCTGAATGAGCGACAAGGCCAATGTCGAATTTTCCGAGCGTGAGGCTCTGCTTTTCCACTCTCATGGACGGCCGGGAAAAATCGAGATCGTCGCTTCCAAGCCGATGGCGACCCAAAGGGACCTCAGCCTTGCCTATTCGCCCGGCGTCGCTGTACCCGTGCGGGCCATCGCAGAAAATCCGGCAGCAGCTTATGATTACACGGCGAAAGGCAATCTTGTCGCGGTCATCTCCAACGGCACGGCTATTCTTGGCCTCGGCAATCTTGGGGCGCTGGCATCGAAGCCGGTGATGGAGGGCAAGGCGGTCCTCTTCAAGCGGTTCGCTGATGTCGATGCCATCGACCTTGAACTGGATACAGAGGATGTCGACGCCATTATTAACGCGATCGCATTGCTGGAGCCCAGCTTCGGCGGCATCAATCTGGAGGATATCAAGGCGCCCGAATGCTTCGTGATCGAGCAGACGCTGCGCGAACGAATGAACATCCCCGTGTTCCATGACGACCAGCACGGCACCGCTATCATCACTGCGGCCGGGGTTATCAATGCCTGCTATCTGACGAACCGTGATCTCAAGGATGTCAAGGTCGTCGTCAACGGCGCGGGCGCGGCGGCCATCGCCTGCACCGAGTTAATCAAGGCCATGGGCGTGCGTTCGGACAATGTCATCATGTGCGATCGCAAGGGAGTTATCTACCAGGGCCGCCCCGAAGGGATGGACCAATGGAAATCCGCCCATGCGGCCAAGACATCGGCAAGAACCCTGGAAGACGCATTGAAAGGCGCGGACATCTTCCTTGGACTGTCGGCGGCAGGCGCGGTGAAGCCGGAAATGGTTCGCGACATGGCGGCAAAGCCGATCATCTTCGCCATGGCCAATCCCGATCCCGAAATCTCCCCACCCGAAGCGAAGGCAGCACGCCCCGACGCCATCATCGCGACGGGCCGGTCGGACTATCCCAATCAGGTCAACAACGTCCTTGGCTTTCCTTTCATTTTCCGCGGCGCGCTTGACGTTCGCGCAACGACAATCAACGAGGAAATGAAGATTGCCGCCGCACGGGCGATTGCCGAACTGGCACGCCAGCAGGTGCCGGAAGAAGTGGCGAGCGCTTATGGCCGCGCGCACAGCTTCGGTCCTGAATATATCATCCCTGCGCCTTTCGATCCGCGCCTGATGGAGATCGTTCCCGCCGCCGTGGCCCAGGCCGCGATGGAGAGCGGAGTGGCGCAGAAGCCGATCGAGGACATGGCCGCGTACCGGCAGTCGCTGAAAGCACGGCTCAATCCAACCACTTCGGTTCTGACGCTTGCCTATGAAGGCGCGCGGGCAGAACCCAAACGAGTCGTCTTTGCCGAAGCGGAAGAGGAAGTGGTGCTCCGCGCCGCAATTCAGTTCCGCGATGGCGGCTATGGCATTCCGGTGCTGGTGGGACGCAATGACGTTTATGACAGGCTGGCCGCATTGGGCATTGCCGACCCGCACAGCTTTGAAGTGCATAATAGCGTTAATTCGCCGCTGGTGCCGAAGATGGTCGAATTCCTGTACCAGCGGCTGCAGCGGCGCGGCTATCTGCGGCGGGATTGTGAGCGCATGGTCAATCGTGACCGGAATATCTTCGGTGCGCTGCTGCTGCAACTCAACGAAGCCGAAGCCATGATCACTGGCCTCACCCGCACCTATTCGCAGTCGATCCGAGAAATCAATAAGGTGATTAGCCCGAAGGAAGGGCAGACCCCCTTCGGCATCCACGTTCTTGTAGGACAGTCGCACACCATTTTCATGGCCGACACCACGGTGAATGAGCGCCCCACTGCGGAAAAGCTCGCTGACATTGCCGAAGGTACTGCGGCCGTAGCTCGCCGCATGGGTCATGAGCCTCGTGTGGCTTTCCTTTCCTATTCCACCTTTGGAAATCCCGAAGGCAAATGGCTCGACAATATACGTGATGCCGTCAAACTGCTCGACGAGCGCGGGGTGAGCTTTGAATATGAAGGCGAAATGGCGCCTGACGCGGCGCTCAACCCCAATGTAATGAAGAATTATCCCTTCAGCCGTTTGTCCGCCCCTGCCAATGTCCTTGTCATGCCAGGCCTGCAATCAGCCAATCTGTCAGCCAAGCTGCTGCGCGAACTGGGTGGCGACGCGATCATTGGCCCAATGCTGGTCGGGATGGAAAAGCCGGTACAGATCGCGACCATGGGTTCGTCGGCTTCGGAACTGGTGACGTTGGCAGTGCTCGCTGCGGGCGGGATAGTGGGTTAGCGGAAGACTTAGCCGCGTGTCCCCACGATGAGCATCCTCTCTCCATATAGGAGACAGGATGCCCAATAGCATTCGGCTCAGAGAGGCGCGCAGGCTGCTTCAAGCCAGGTCTTGGCCTCGCCCGCAAGTTGTGGACCAACGATCTCCAGTACGCGTGCATGATAGCTGTTCAGCCAATCGCGTTCGTCCTGCACGAGCATCGCGACATCCACCAGATGGCGGTCGATGGGCGCGAAGGTCAGCGTTTCGAAACCCATCATCTCCCGCTCCGCGCCGGATAGCTCGCGCTTTTCGACCAGCACCAGATTTTCGATGCGGATGCCGTATTCGCCCGTTTTGTAATAGCCCGGCTCGTTGGACAGGATCATGCCGGGTTGCAGGGGCTCGTCGCCTCCCCCGAAGGTGGCGATGCGCTGCGGCCCTTCGTGAACGCTGAGAAAGCTTCCCACGCCATGTCCCGTGCCATGCGCATAATCGAGGCCTGCCGCCCAAAGATATTGGCGTGCCAACACATCAAGCTGCGACCCTCGCGTGCCTTTTGGAAATTGCGCTCGGGCAAGGGCGATGTGGCCCTTGAGAACCAGCGTGAAGCGCTGCTGCATTTCATCGGTCGGTGTGCCGATGGCGACAGTGCGGGTCACATCAGTGGTGCCATCGCGATATTGGCCGCCGGAATCCACCAGATAGAGCGTGCCCATCTCAATGGCGCGATTGGTCTTTTCCTCCGCGCGGTAATGGACAACTGCGCCATTGGGGCCGGCTCCGCTGATGGTGTCGAAGGACAGGTCGACAAGGCAGCCGGTATCTTCGCGCAAGGCCTGCAACCTGTCCGCAGCCGCCATTTCGGTAAGGCTGCCGCTGGGGGCCTCCACGGACAACCAGTGGAGAAAACGGGATAGCGCCGCGCCGTCCCGCGCCTGCGCTGCTTTGTGTCCCGCAATCTCCGTTCCGTTCTTGACGGCTTTAGGCAGCACCGCCGGATCGCGCAGTTCCAGAACATCCGCCCCGCCCTGCTCCAGCCGGTCAAAAATGGCAGCGACGGCCCGCTCGGGATCAGCCGCGATCCGCTTGCCGGCAAAGCTCGCGAGATCGCTGGCGAAATCCGCCCGGTCATGCACGCGCACAGCGTTGCCCAAATGCGCGACAACATCGTCGGCGAGCTTTTCCGGCGCGACATAAAGGTCTGCCGTCGCGTCGGCATGAATGATGGCGTAAGCCAGCGCGACGGGTGTACGATCCACGTCCTGTCCCCGCACATTCAATGTCCAGGCAATGGAATCCAGCGCCGAAAGGACAACCGCGTCCGCCTTTTTCGAGATCAGCCAATCGGCGATTTCCCGTCGCTTGTCCGTCGAGCTGCGTCCCGCATAGCTTTCCGGATGGACAATCAGCTTTGCCTTGCTGGGCGCTGGCCTGTCAGGCCACACCGCATCGACGGGGTTGCTGTTGACAGCGATCAGCTCTGCGCCCTTCTCCGCCAGCGCCTCGGCGGCCTGGTTGACCCATCTTTTCGTGTGCAGCCAGGGATCATAGCCGATCCGGGCACCGCCGGAGGTATGCTCGCGCAGCCATTCGGCCACGCTGCTCTGCGGCACACCGACATATTGCCAATGTTTCGCGTCCACCTGCTCGCGTACCTGAAGCGTGTAGCGCCCATCCACGAAGATAGCCGCTTCTTCCGGCAGCACCACCGCCGACCCCGCAGAGCCCTGAAAACCTGTCAGCCATGCCAGCCGCTGCGCATAAGCGCCGACATATTCGCTCATATGCTCATCGGTCAGCGGCACGACAAAGCCGTCCAGACGATCCCGCTTCAACTGCTCGCGCAGCGCATTCAGGCGATCTTCATAAGTGGACATGGCAGCTTCCTTGATCTTGATCTTCGGCTTCCAACATAGTGAGACGGAGCGCGGCTTGCCAACGCTTCTCTTTATGGCTTTTCCCGTTCAGAAGGATCGAATGACCAAATTGCCCACAGCGCCCCTCGCCCCGCCCCGCACCTACAGCTATGAACGCCACGGCTATACGGTGGATGATCCCTGGTTCTGGCTGAAAGACCCCGGCTATCCCAAGGTCGAGGATAAGGAGATCCTCGACTATCTGAAGGCGGAGAACGCGTATTTCGAAACAGCGATGGAACCGCACAAGCCGTTGGTCCGGACGCTGTTTGAAGAAATGAAGGGCCGCATCAAGGAGGACGATAAAAGCGTTCCGCAAAAGGATGGCGATTTCCTCTATTGGCGCGAATTCGAAACCGGTGCTCAATACCGTAAATGGTTCAGGCGACCCGTCGCCGGCGGGGACTCCCAGATCATTCTCGATGAACCCGCCCTTGCAGAGGGGAAGGAATATTTCCGCTTGGGCGCGATTTCGGTCAGCCCGGACGGGCGGTATCTCGCCTTCGCCGTGGACGACAACGGTTCCGAGCGCTTCGAGGCGCGGGTGCGCGATCTTCAGACGGGCGCGATACTGCCCGATGTCATTCCAGGCACATTGTCTTCCCTGGTCTGGACTTCGGACAACAAGGGCTTTCTCTATTGCCTCGCCAACGAAAATTGGCGGACCGACAATGTGCGCCTGCACTGGCTCGGCGATCCCGTCGAAAAGGATGTTGAACTGTTCCATGAGCGTGACGAGGGTTTTCGGGTGGGCGTTGGCCTCACCAGTTCGGAAAAATGGATTACCATTGCGACCGGCGATCATGTGACCAGCGAGATCTGGCTTCTCCCGGCCGACAATCCTCTGGCGGAGCCGCGCCTTGTCTCCGCGCGCCAGCCGGGCCGCGAATATGACGTGGATGAGCATGACGGCATTCTTTTCATCCACACCAACGACACTAGTCCCAACTTCCGGCTGGCCACAGCAAGAATTGAAGCGCCTGGGGAATGGGCGGAGCTGATCCCCGCTTCACCCGATTTCTACATGACCGACATATCCAACTTCAAAAATTTCTACGTGGTCGAGGGACGCCATAGCGGGCTCGATCAGATCGAAATCAGGGATTACGCTACTAACACGCCGAAACGGATCGCTTTTCCGGAGGATAGCTATACCGCAGGACTGGACGATAATCCCGAATACGACGTGACGAAGCTGCGCATCAGCTATGAATCGATGGTCACCCCGGACACGATCTATGACTATGATCTGTCTACGGGGGCGCTGGAGGTCCTGAAGGTCCAGGAAATTCCATCGGGTTATGACGCCTCTCGCTATACGACCGAGCGTCTGCACATCGTTGCGCGCGATGGAACAGAGATTCCCGTCTCTATCGTTTATCCAAGGGATTTCACCAAGGATGGTAGCGGACCGCTGCACCTCTACAGCTACGGTGCTTATGGTTATGCCGTGCCGCCTGGCTTTTCGACTAACCGGCTATCCCTGCTTGATCGCGGATTCGCCTATGCCGTGGCACATATCAGGGGCGGCGATGATCTGGGCCAGCAATGGTATCTGGATGGGAAGCTGGACAAGCGCACAAACACCTTCAACGATTTCGTGGATGTGGCGAAGGGCCTTATTGAGCACGGCTATACCAGCGCAGGTCGCATCAGCATCTCCGGTGGCTCGGCGGGCGGGGAGTTGATGGGGGCGGTTGCCAACAGTAGCCCGGAACTATGGGGCGCGGTGGTGGCGCATGTGCCCTTTGTCGATGTGCTCAATACCATGCTGGACGAAAGCCTGCCCCTGACACCCGGCGAATGGCCGGAATGGGGCAATCCCATCACGGACAAGGCGGCCTTCGAACTGATCCGCAGCTATTCGCCCTATGATCAGGTGAAGGCGCAGAATTACCCGCCGATCCTGATTACCGGCGGGCTTAACGATCCGCGCGTTACTTATTGGGAACCCGCAAAATGGGCAGCAAAGCTCCGCGCGACCAAGACCGATCAGAATGTGTTGCTGCTCAAGACCAATATGGGCGCGGGACATGGAGGCAAGTCCGGCCGCTTCGATTCCCTTGAGGAGGACGCAGAGGAAATGGCCTTCATCCTATGGCAACTGGGCCTGGTGGACTGAGCATGGCGGAGCCCTTTACCCTGTCCATCACGGCTTCGGACGATGACATTGATGAGCTGGGGCACGTCAACAATGCCGTGTGGGTAAAATGGATTCAGGATGTGGCCACCGCTCACTGGATGGCGGTGGCCGATCCCTTTCATGTCGATGCCTATGTCTGGGTAGTGACCCGGCATGAAATTGATTATCGCGGCAATGTGAATGCGGGGGAGAGGGTAACAGCGCGCACCTGGATCCCGGAACCGCCGCGGGGCGCACGCTTCGACCGGCTAATGGAATTTACCGGCGAAGACGGAAAGATAAAGGTTTCGGCGCGCACGACCTGGGCGATCGTCGATCGCGCGAACGGCCGGGTTTTGCGCGTGCCGAAGGACGTTGCGGAGCCGTTTCTGGGTTAAGCCGAAGGCCAGTGCGGAGGAAACCCCCTGCCTTAACTCTGCAAGGCCATGAAGATCGCCGCTATAGAATCCCGCGACGTCATATAGCCCATATGACCACAGCGAACCTCAAAGGCGGCGTCGCTTTCCTCGGGCAGGCCACGCGCGCAATGCGCTGCGACGACGCCGTCATTCCCTGACCAGATGGCATAGGTCGGAACCGGCGGCTTTTCGGTGAGCTTGACCGGCAATGGAGGCGAATCGATCCGATGCCGGGCGACCAGTTCATAGATTCTCCAGGCATGATTGGCGCGCAGATCGCCTGAAAAGGGGCTGCCCAGCGTGATCACCTTTGCCACCCGATCCGGTGCATATTTCGCGTATTCGCGAGCGATCAAGCCGCCCAGGCTCCACCCGATCAGGGAGACGGGCTGGGGATCATGACGCTGAATGTAGTCCATGCGCCGGTCGAGGCGGTGAAAAATATCCCGGCGAATGCCCAGGTTGCGCCCCATCGCCCAGCCGTGGCTACGATAATGCGCCGCATCGAGCGTCCGGCGAAGCATGACCGTTGATCCATCGGAAGCCAGAAATCCGGGCAAGACAAGGACGTGATGGCCTTTCCCGTCATGGCTGGTCCGCATTGCCGGTCCGAACCGTCCGCCCCGCCGCCAAGCGGCAAGCGCCCGCACTTCCTTCAGCAGCAGATTAAGCGGTGGCGCTCCCAGTGAGCCGGGCCCCATCAGTTTGTGGCCAAAACGTAATGGCAACGACAAAGCCCTTCGACGAAAATTTTGCGGCAAGCCATTTTTATTGCGGCGGTCCACCCGGGACACATAAGACGTTCTCACTTGCGCAACAGTGAACGAGACGGGGTTTTGGGACATCAACGCGCATAAGCCAAAATTGCGCCGAACCCGGCCACAAATACCGTCCCGATGCCGCTTCCCCTTGACACCCGGGCCACGACGACGGAGACCCCGAAAGCTACGAAAGAAGAGCCGCCCGGAAAGGATGATATGCGCGCGTTCGAACATTTTCCGAATCTGGTGACCATGTTCTTCGCCCGCGCCGCCGAAAAGGGGGATGCACCCTTTTTGTGGCGGAAGAGCGAGGGGCAATGGCATTCCCTGAGCTGGGAGGAAACGGCGCGGCAAGTGGCAGCACTGGCCGAAGGGTTGCGCGCCAATGGGCTGCGGCGAGGCGACACAGTGATGCTCGTTTCGGAAAATCGCCCGGAATTCTGCATCGCGGACCTCGCCATCATGGCGGCGGGCGGGGTAACTGTGCCGACCTACACGACCAATACGACGCGCGACCATCAGCATGTGCTGAACGATAGCGCCGCCAAGGCGGTCATCATATCCACAGCGAAGCTCGCCAAAAACCTGATGCCTGCCCTGTTCCGTTCCCAGGCGAGCCTGCTTATCGCCATGGAGCCGCTCCGCAGCATGCAGGGCGGCGCGGTCCATTGTCATAACTGGGACAGTCTGATCAATCAGCATCCAGGCGACATCGCGGCCTGCGCCGCGCAGGCGGCGGAGCTTCAGCGCAGCGACCTGGCCTGCCTCATTTACACCAGCGGCACGGGCGGCGCACCGCGCGGCGTAATGCAGCATCACGGCGCAATCCTGCACAATATCGACGGCTGCATCGACATTATCGCAGGTGATTTCGGGTGGGGCGATGAAGTGTTCCTGTCATTCCTACCGTTAAGCCACGCTTATGAACATTCGGGCGGGCAGTTTTTCCCCATCGGACTTGGCGCGCAGATCTATTATGCCGAGGGCCTCGAAAAGCTGGCATCCAATATCGAGGAAGTGCGCCCGACTATCATGGTCGTCGTCCCACGTCTGTTCGAAGTGCTGCGCGCGCGCATCCTGAAAGCCGTGGAAAAGCAGGGCAAATTTGCCGCCTATCTGCTGCGGCAGGCTCTCCGGATCGGCGGCAAGAGTTATGCGGGCAACCTTCCTCTTTGGGACCGGCCGGTGCGATTGCTGGTCGACCGCACCCTTGCCCCCAAGATTCAGCAGCGTTTTGGTGGGCGGATCAAGGCAATGGTGTCAGGCGGCGCGCCGCTTAATCCCGACATCGGTATCTTCTTCCATTCGCTCGGGCTTACGTTGCTCCAGGGCTATGGCCAGACCGAGGCTGGGCCAGTCATAAGTTGCAACCGGCCAAGGGCGGGGTTGAAAATGGACACGGTCGGCCCGCCGCTCAAGAACACAGAGGTGCGCATCGCCGATGATGGCGAGATACTGGTCCGCGGTGAACTGGTGATGAAAGGCTATTGGCGCAATGAGCGGGAAACCGATCGCGTATTGGCCGATGATTGGCTCCACACCGGCGACATCGGCGTGATAGACGAGCAGGGACGTATCAAGATCACGGACCGCAAGAAAGACCTTATCGTCAACGACAAGGGCGAAAATGTCGCCCCGCAAAAGGTGGAGGGCATGCTGACGCTTCAGCCGGAAATCGGTCAGGCCATGGTGTCAGGCGACCGCCGACCGCATCTTGTCGGCCTGATCGTACCCGATCCGGAATGGGCGCGAGAATGGGCCCAGGTCAATGACGTTGCTTATGACGAAGCGACCCTGAAAGCCAATCCCGTCTTTCAAGCTGCGGTCCGGGCGGCGGTCGATGCAGTCAATCGGGACCTCACCGTGACGGAAAAGGTCCGCCGCTTCATTTTCGCTGACGAACCCTTCTCCATAGAGAATGAGGAAATGACCCCTTCAATGAAGATACGCCGTCATGTCATCCGCGCGCGATATGGCGAGAGGCTGGATGCGCTTTATGGCGGATAAGCCGAGAATGGACTAAAAGGAAGCATGACTACGGCCGGGGAAACACAGGACACCAGCCCACTGATCAAGCGGCACCGCCTGTCCACGCGCCTCTGGCATTGGACGAACTTCATCTGCGTGTCCATATTGCTGATGAGCGGCTTGGGCATATTCAACGCCCACCCGCGCCTGTATTGGGGGCAATTCGGCGCCAATTACGATCACGCCTGGCTGATGCTTCCGCGTTTCCCGGATTGGGCAACAATCCCTGGCCATTATAGCCTTGCCATGTCGCGACGCTGGCATCTGGCCTTCGCCTTGATATTCCTGGCTTCGTTGCTGCTCTACTTGCTCTGGAGCCTTTTGAACCGGCATTTCAGCCGCGACCTCTCCGTGCGGAGGGAAGATGTCCGTCCCAGCCATATCTGGCGCGACATAAAAGATCATGCCTTGCTTCGCTTTCAGGTGGGCGAAGCAGCGAGACATTACAATGTTCTTCAAAAGCTGAGCTATGCCGTTGTTCTCTTCATCCTGCTCCCCCTCATGGTTCTGACCGGCCTCACCATGTCGCCGGGCATGAATGCCGCCTGGCCGTGGTTACTTGATCTGTTCGGTGGACGACAATCGGCACGTTCGATCCATTTCATCATCGCCGCGCTGTTGCTAGCCTTCTTCATCGTGCATCTGATCATGGTACTTCTGGCGGGGCCGTATAATGAAATCCGCTCAATGATCACGGGCCGCTACCGCCTGCCTGCTGAACGAGGGGAGCAGGACGCATGAACAGACTTGTTTCCCGCCGTAAACTGATAGCGGGTCTCGCTATCGGAGCAGGCGGACTGCTGACCGGCTGTGATCGGCTGGCGAAAAACGAGAGCTTTCGCCATGCGCTTTTTTCTGCCGAGAATATACATCGCTGGGCCCAGCGTCTGCTTACCGATCGCGACGCGTTGGCGCGGGAATTTTCACCCGAAGAGCGCTCGCCCTATTTCCGCACCAACGGGACACGCAATCCCGGCACCCCGGAATACACGTCGCTCGCCAAAGGGAAGTTCGCTGATTATCGGCTGCGGGTCACTGGGCTGGTCGATCGCCCTCTCTCCC
The DNA here is from genome assembly GCA_036570425.1 of Rhizorhapis sp. Taxonomy (GTDB): domain Bacteria; phylum Pseudomonadota; class Alphaproteobacteria; order Sphingomonadales; family Sphingomonadaceae; genus Rhizorhapis. Next base: position 188,181 of record DATCYF010000022.1, read on the forward strand.
TCTCCATGGCTCAGATCCGGCAAATGCCGCTGCGTAGCCAGATCACCCGCCATGACTGTGTCGAAGGTTGGAGCGCTATTGGCAAATGGACTGGCGTGCCATTGAAATTGCTGCTGAGCGCCGCGCGAATGAAGGACAACGCCCGCTATGTCATTTTCCATTGCGCAGATTTCATGGGCAGCATCCCTTATTATGAAAGCGTTGACCTGATCGACGCCTTGCATCCGCAAACGATCATGGCCTTCGCACTCAACGACAAGACGTTGGATGTTGGTCATGGCGCGCCGCTCCGCCTGCGCGTTGAGCGTCAGCTTGGCTATAAGCATGCCAAATACGTCATGGAAATCGAGGCGGTGCACGAGCTGACGAGCACTGGTCTTGGCAAGGGCGGCTATTGGGAAGATCAGGCAGGATATGAATGGTATGCCGGGATTTGATCTATGATTTCGTTTCGCTATAGTCCCGCTCCATGAGCCTACTTGACGTTTTTCTCCGCCGCGTTGTCCTTCATGGATCGCTAACTGTCGTTGATCACCAAGGGAATGCGAAAACCTTTGGAACGTCAGGATCGGAGTATCCCGACGTCACCATTCGCCTCAACGATTCAGGTGTTGCGGGCGCCATCGTTCGCAATCCGACGCTTGGCGCGGGCGAAGCCTATATGGACGGCCGTTTTTCGGTCGATGATGACGATATCATGGGCCTGCTCGAACTTGTGCAAGCCAATACACGATGGGAAAGCGGTCGGCCCCTGGAACGGTCGGGATTGCTGAAGCAGATCGGCGGCGCCGTGATCGGCAAGCTCGACCGGGTCAATCAGCGCGCCCGCTCAAAGGCGAATGTCGCGCATCACTATGATCTGTCGGATCGGCTCTACGAACTCTTCCTTGATCGGGATCGTCAATATAGCTGCGCCTACTTCATTGATCCCGATAACAGCCTGGAGCAGGCGCAACTCGACAAGAAAGCGCATATCGCAGCCAAGCTGGCGTTGAAACCCGGCCAGCGAGTGCTTGACATAGGCTGCGGTTGGGGCGGCATGGCCCTGTACCTGCACGAAAAATGCGGCGTTGACGTGTTGGGGATCACCCTGTCGGAGGAACAGCTCAAGGTCGCCCGCGAGCGCGCGAAAGCGGCTGGCGTCGACGATCATGTCAAGTTCGAACTGATCGATTATCGCGACGTGCGGGGACATTTCGACCGGATTGTGTCGGTCGGCATGTTCGAACATGTGGGCCCTCCACAATATCGCGAATTTTTCCGCCATTGCCATAATTTGCTGAATGAGGACGGCGTGATGCTGCTCCACACGATCGGGCGATTGAACGAGCCCGGCGTGACCGACGCGTGGACACGCAAATATATCTTCCCCGGCGGCTATTGTCCTTCACTGAGCGAAATCACCGCGGCGAGCGAAACCAACAAGCTGATGGTATCCGATGTGGAGGTTCTGCGCCTGCACTATGCATTGACGCTACGGGAATGGTACGCCCGGGTGGAGGCGAACAAGGCAGAGATCGTGAAGCTTTACGATGAACGATTTTACCGCATGTGGAAATTCTACCTGGCAGGTTCGGCCACAGCATTCGAATATGGTAATATGATTGTGTATCAGGTCCAATATCTGCGGAACCGTCACGCAGTGCCGATAACGCGCGACTATATGGCGGCGGCCGAGGCGAAACTGCGCGCCTGATTGACGGGTGCGCTTGGAAAAGGGTTAGCAGCCTCTGGCGCTTATCATCCGGCCATGGTCGAGCGCATTCCGTTGGCAGCCATGCGGTTTTCGGAGCCGCAGACGTGTTTCTGATATCAGGCTCCCGCGGATTCGCCGATGGATTTAACAGTTCCTCTACGCCCCCTTTCAATGTTATAACGTCCGTATGAACAAGCCTCTGAAACTTATCAAGATCGGCAACAGCACGGGCGTTATACTGCCCAAGGAGGTGCTGGCGCGATTGCATGTGGAACTCGGGGATGAGATTTATCTGAGTGACGCGCCTGACGGATATCGCATGACACCTTCCGATCCCGATTTCGAAGCGACGATGCAAATCGCCGAAGATATCATGAAAGAAGATCGTGATATTCTTCGGGTACTGGCTAAGTGAGCGGGGAGGAAAGGCAGGAACCGCGCTGGATAGCAAAGGACGTCATCCTGGCAGTCCACGATAGACAACTTGCCGAACATGGAGGCGGCAGCGGCATCCGAGATGCTGGACTTCTTGAATCTGCACTGGCGCGGCCCATTAATCGATGGAATTATGGCGCGGATGATCTGACGGACTTAGCCGCAGCTTACGCTTACGGCATCGCCCGCAATCATCCTTTTGTGGATGGTAACAAGCGAACTGCTTGGGTTGCTGCCCGCCTCTTCTTCGCGATGAATCAAATTGAACTCATGTTCAACAAGAGGGATGCCATTCAGATAGTCCTCGCCCTTGCCGCTGGCGAATTGCCGGAGGAGGAGCTTGCCCGCTGGTTTCGCGATCATTCGGTGCAGAGTAGCGCCTGAGTCGGTTATCGGCCTTATGTGCTCAGGAAGGCGCCCCGTCTTTCTCCCGGTCCTGGCTAAAGTATTGGGGTCACTAGCCGTTTGCATGAGCACGGCAGGCGTATCTGCCGGGCCAATAAGGGACTGAGATGAAACGGACACGCATATTGGTGGTGGATGATTCCGTCACGATCCGCGCCATGATCGAAAATGTGCTGGAGCGTGACGGCCGTATGGACATCGTCGGCATCGCATCCAATGCGGAACGTGCCGAGCACCTTATTGCCATTACCGATCCCGATGTCATTACGCTGGACATAAAGATGCCGGACATGGACGGATTGCAACTGCTCGACCGGATCATGGCCCGCAAACGCCGTCCCGTCATCATGCTGTCCAGCCTCACTGTCCTTGGCGGACGGGTACAGGCCGAATGCATGACGCGCGGGGCGGCCGCCTGCTTCAACAAATCGCACATCATCTGCGAAGCGCCTCAGCTCATCCGCCTGATTCATCGGGTTGCCTCGGGCAAGCTGGTCAGGGAAGAGGAGCCTGTCCTCGTCTGATCTTTCGACCGATCAGTGTTGCCGCCAACCATCGGCGCGCTCGTCATCCTCCCGGCGCGCCTCTACCCAATGGTTACGGCCGTCGGCGAAGCGTTCCCGTTTCCAGAACGGCGCGCTCGTTTTTAGCCAGTCGATCAGAAAGGCGCAGCTTTCAAGAGCTTCAGTGCGATGACGCGCCGCTGTCGCGACGAAGACGATCCTGTCGCCGGGTACAAGAGAGCCAACGCGGTGGATGATCCGGACGCTCAGCAGTCCCCAGCGCGCTACCGCTTCCCTCCCCAATTCCTCAAGTCGCGCTTGCGTCATGTCAGGATAATGGTCGAGGTGAAGTTCAACCAAACCGTCATCCCCGCGCACCAATCCAGTGAAACTCGCCACCGCTCCGCCGCCGCTTGCTTCCAGCGCCGCCTGCTCCCGCCCGGGATCGAAATCCTCGTGCTGAACGGAAACGGCAATCATCCGCCCGTTACCGGCGGAAATATCGCCAGTTCCCTTGCTTTTCCAATAGGAGCGTCAAGCGGCACGAATGCCTGGTCGAGCGCCGCTCGCAAACGGGCAGGTTCTGCGAAGGCTTCCGCGTAGCCCTTTCCGCGTTGGGAGAGACGAGCGACGAGTTCGCTGATCAACACCGTTTCACCGGGGTGATCGATAGATTCGCCGTCCGTGCCAATCTGTTCGCGAACCCAGGCAAAATAAAGAATATCGAGCATGGCGGGCATGTTACTCAATCCATATGCTTGACGCCGACGCGCAAATAATCCCAGCCCGTGATGAGGGTGAGGATCGCGGCAGCCCAGAGAGTGATGAGCCCGACAAGCTTGGGAAAGGCGAACTCTGGCAGCGTGCCAGCGAAAATCAACGCTCCCAGCGCTATCAGTTGCAGCGCGGTTTTCCATTTGGCGAGCTTCGAAACAGGGACGGAGACGCGCAAATCCGCCAGAAATTCCCGCAGTCCCGACACGGCGATCTCCCGCAGCAATATGATAATCGCTGCAATGATGTTCAGCCCCGTAATGTCGCGCGTCGCTATCAGCATCAGGATAACCGCCGCCACCATGATCTTGTCGGCAATAGGATCAAGAAATACGCCCAGTTTCGAGACCGTGCCATTTGCGCGGGCCAGATAGCCATCAAAATAATCTGTTATTCCCATCAGGCAGTAGAGCGCGAAAGCGAAAGCATAGCCGGTCTGCCATTGCGGAAACCAGAGCAGGCCCACCAGCAACGGCACCGCAAAGATCCGTGAGAGCGTCAAGATGTTCGGCAAGGTAAGCATTCCAAAATGCCATAGCCGGTTTCGCCGCTGTTGGAAATGGATGGCGTGAATCCCCGCAGGACTAAAAAAGGTTGGCCGCGCGGTCACTCTTGGTTACAGGCGTCATGCGCCCTTCATAGCAATAACGAGAATATCCCCACATGCAGGCATCCCTTAAGCTTCTCGGCAAGCGAAGGTTTCTGCCTATATTCGCAACCCAGTTCCTGGGCGCGTTTAATGACAATCTGTTCAAGACCGCAATGGTGCTGTTCGCCACCTATACGATCTACAGCGACCCGCACATGGAATCCAATTTCAATGCGCTGGCGACAGGCTTGTTCATTCTTCCCTTCTTCCTGCTTTCCGCTCTGTCGGGCCAGCTTGCCGACGCCATGGACAAGGCGCGGATCATCCGCATTGTAAAAGGCGCTGAGATCGGGATCATGGCGGTTGGGTCGATCGGTCTGCTGCTGCAATATATCCCGCTCATGCTGGCCGCCGTATTGGCGATGGGGGTTCATTCGACCTTTTTTGGCCCGATCAAATACGCCATTCTGCCACAGCATCTTCGCGATGATGAAGTCCTAGGGGGAACAGGATTGGTTGAAGCGGGAACCTACATTGCCGTATTGGCGGGGACGATCGCTGCCGGATGGATCAACGCCGGAACGACAGCCGCCCTGATCCTGTGCGTGGCGCTGCTCGGCTATTATTGCGGACGGCAGGTGCCGCCCGCTCCGCCGATGGGTGACCCCATAGAGATCGACCATAATGTGCTGCGGTCATCCTGGCGGCTGATCGGGATCACCATGCACATACCCAGGTTATTTCTGGCGATTTGCGCCATAAGCTTCTTCTGGATGATAGGATCGATCCTCATCATCATCTTTCCGCCCTTGGTGAAGAATGTGTTCACTGCAAGCAAGGAAGTCGCAAGCCTGTTCCTCGCCATTTTTTCCATTGGCGTCGCGATCGGATCGGTAGCAATCAACCGCTTGCTTCAGGGAAAGGTATCGGCGAAATACAGTTCCGCCTCGGTGATCGCCATGGCGGGCTTTATCCTGCACCTTTATTTCGTGGCACGAAGCTGGATCGGCGCGCCGGATGGACAGTTTTACGACATTCCCGCCTTTGTCGCGCATGATGGTTCCTGGCAGGTGCTGATTGCCTTGTTGGGTATTTCCGTCAGTGGCGGCATGTTTGTGGTGCCGCTCTACGCCTTCCTCACCACGACCGTGAACAAAAGCGAAACCGCGCGCACTGTAGCGGCTAACAATGTCGTCAATTCAGGCGCGATGACCATTGGCGCTGTGGCCATTCTCGGTGCAACAGGGGCCGGACTTTCCATAGCGGGCGCATTGTTGCTGGTCGCCGTGATGTGCCTGATGTCCGCATGGCTGGGCTGGAAACTGCACCGCGCTTGCGATTAGCAGACTTACCGGCCCGCTTTGTGGACGATCAATCTCACATAATGAATGTGTAGAATACCGTAAAAAAAGCGGAGAAGCTCATGACGAACAGCTTCCAGTCCTGATCGCCGGACGTTCGCTTCTCTTTTTTCGCGACTGTGAAGAGCGCCGGCGGCAAGCTCTGCCGAAATGGATGGCGCGCGGCTTCTGACGTGATGACGAGTCTGCGTTTCATGTCCGTCATGTTAACGGATTTTTAACTATTGGTCAGATGGAAAAATAGTTAACGGGCCGTACCAATCCGGGACATTTCGGGCATGAAGGAGATGCCGCATCTTGCTGTCGGGGTGTGAGGGGAAGAGAGCTGGGTGCTTGAACTAAAAAAGTCCGAGCACCTATTGATATGTTGTATCATTAAATTTAAGAGCAGCACAGTCCCAGTCATTCAAGGTAGATTGACACGCATGCTCCGTCCCCCCCTGCTCGCTGGCACCGCCGCCCTGTTTCTTGCCGCCCCTGCTTTGGCTCAGAACGATACAGCTGGGCCGCAAGAGGCCTATCATTCGGAAACGCCGAAAGACATTATCGTTAGCGGAGCCTTTCAGCGTAACAGGCAAGACATATTGTCCGGAACTTCGGTGCTCACCGGGACCGAGTTGACTCGCCAGCTCAAACCCACCATTGGCGAGACGCTGGCCAACCAGCCGGGCGTGTCAGCGACGTCCTTTGGACCTAACGCTTCCCGCCCCGTGCTCCGCGGCTTTCAGGGTGAGCGGGTGCGGGTGCTGACCGACGGGATTGGCAGTTTCGACGTTTCCAACACGTCAGTCGATCATGCCGTTGTCATCAATCCTCTTACAGCAGACCGGATAGAGGTCCTGCGTGGCCCCTCCGCCCTGCTCTATGGATCGGCGGCGATTGGCGGCGTGGTGAATGTGATTGACAGCCGGATTCCGCGCGGCGTGCCCGATGAGACCATACACGTAGATGGTATCGCCACCTATGGTAGTGCCGCCGATGAACGCTCCATCTCCGGCGCGGTGGAAGCGCCGCTCGACGACAAGATCGTTGTCCATTTCGATGGCAGTTACAGCAAGACCGGCGACATGGAGACTGGCGGCCATATCTTGACGCCAGCGCTCCGGGCTGAGGCGGCCCGGAGCAGCGATCCCGCTATTGCTGCTCTGGCTAACCTCAAAGGCGAGCTCCCCAACAGCGCCGCACGGACCTGGGATGTTGCGGGGGGCGTAGCCCTTGTCACAGAAGGCGGTAATCTGGGCTTCTCGGTCAGCCATTTCGACAGCCTTTATGGCGTTCCCCTCCGTTATTCGCTCGATCCTGCGACAGAGGCGGAGAATGTGCGGCTGGACATGCACCAGACGCGCGCCGATCTGCGGGGAGAGATCAATACTGGCGGCGGTTTCCTGGACAAGATCCGCTTTCGCTCCGGTTTCGCCGATTATCAGCATAGCGAGATCGAGGATACTGGCGAAGTCGGGACGACATTTTACAGCAAGGGCATCGAATCCCGCCTTGAGCTGGTGCAGACGAAACAAGACGGTTGGGAAGGCGCCATAGGGGCGCAGATGCTCATGCGAGATTTCCGTATTGTGGGTGAGGAGAAATTCCTGCCGAAAAACGAAACCCGCCAACTGAGCCTTTTCACGTTGCAATCCATTGATCTTGGCAAATTGCGAGCGGAAGCTGGTGCGCGGATCGAGCATAGTATCGTCAACGCCGATGCCGATCCGGACATAGGCAATTTGGCCACGAGCAGAAGCTTTGATGCTATTTCCGGATCGATCGGCGCCAGCTATGCCGTGGCCGACGGCTGGCGCCTTGGTCTCAACGGCTCCTACAGCGAACGGGCGCCCTCAGCCGAAGAACTATTCGCCAATGGCCCGCATGCGGGAACGCAGGCGTTCGAGATTGGTGACACCGGATTGAGGCTGGAAAAGAACTGGGGACTGGAGGCCACGCTGCATGGATCGGGCGACGGCTACAGCTTCAGTGCGTCGGCCTATCATAGCTGGTTCGACAACTATATTTACGATGTCCGCACCGGAGCGGTCGACGATGGCTTGCCTGTATTCCAGTACATGCAAGGCAAAGCGCGCTATTTCGGGTTTGAAGCGGAGGCGTCGGCAAAGCTCCTGCAATTGGGCGGCTATGCCATTAATCTTGATGGTCTTGCAGACTATGTCCACGCGAAGATCGCAAGCGTGGGGCCCGCTCCAGGCATTCCGCCGCTGCGCCTGCTCGCGGGGCTGGAGGCCCAGGGCGAGCGGCTCCAGAGCCGGATTGAAATTGAGCATGTGTTCGATCAGAAGCGCATCGCGCTCAACGAAACGCCGACCGATAATTATACATTGGTGAACGCTTCGATCTCGTTCAAGCCGCTGCCGGGAAACGGGACGACGCTGGTGCTGTCAGCCAATAATATTTTCGACGTGGTCGCGCGACGGCATGCCAGCTTTCTAAAGGACTATGCCCCACTCGCGGGGCGAGATTTCCGCATCAGCACCCGCTTCGCTTTTTAAGGCGCAGAGATCAGTCGACCGATGCACCTCCGTTACGAACTCGTTCTAAATATGCGACTTTTCCGGCCGTCTTAGACCTTGATCTTTGCTGCACAACGCAGCGTATCAAGGAAAGAAACGGATATAATGTCGCATACTTCATCCCGCCTCGCCTCTTGGCTGGGCGGTAAGTCCATTGGTCAGCGCCTCAACATCCAAGCCCGCGCCGCAGTCATCCTATGCGTGGCTATGGTTGTGACCAGCACGGGTGGTTCTTTGGTCAGCCTCGGGATAATGAAAAAAGATAATGAGATGGCCCACGGCGCACTGACCGCTGCCTTGCTGGAAAAAGATTTCGCATCGCTGGAGCGAGACGTATTCCAGAACGCGTTGCTGCAAGACAGTGAGGCCAGGACAGCGATGGAGGCCAATGCAGAAGATCTCAAGAATTCCATCGCCGCGGCCCGTAAAGATATAGGCGGAGAATATGCGGTTCAGCTCGATTCAGTCGCTGGGAACAGCAACGCTTATGTCGAGGTGGTTCGCAACATCATTGCCCAGGGCGCAGTTGACCGGAACAGCGTTGCGCAAATCATGGAGGCGGGGGACAAGGTTGACGGCGGCATCGAGGGGGTTCGCTCCCCAATGGTCGTCAAGTCCGAGGCGCTCGACGAACAACAAAGCACTCTGACCTATGCAGTCATGGGCATCACCCTGCTGATTGTCTGCATCACCGGTCTGGTCTCCGTGGTGCTCGCCCGCAGGATCAAGGCGATCATCGGCACAGAACTTCATGGCATTAACGACAGCATCACCAATATTGCGGTGGGCAATCTGTCTGTCGACATTCCTCATAGCCACAGACAGGACGAACTGGGCGACCTGGCTCGTGCAGCAGTCAAGCTGCGCGAGACGAGCATCGCAAAGCAGCAGGCGGATCAGGGCATGCGTGAAATGGTGAAAGTGGTGGGCGATGCGCTCCGGCGGCTGGCGGACGGTGATCTCACCACCCAGCTTCCCAAGTTGGCGGACGGCTATGAGGCTCTCCAAAAGGATTTCAACCAGACGATGCGTCAACTCCATGAAGCGATGCTGTCGGTCGCGAGCGCAGCCAATGGCATTGGCGCAGGATCGCGCGAAATTAGTCAGGCCTCCGACGATCTCGCCCGGCGCACTGAAAATCATGCCACCAATCTGGCCGAAGCGGCTGAAACGATCAGCCAAATCACGGGCAGCGTCGGAGAAGCCGCCGAAGGCGCGGCGCAAACGAACGCCCTAGTCAATGTCGCGGTTTCCGAGGCTAAGCAGAGCGGTTCGATCGTTCGCAAAGCCGTGGACGCCATGGGCAATATCGAACAGGCAACGCAGGAAATCGGCAAAATTATCGGGGTGATCGATGGCATCACCTTCCAGACCAACCTGCTGGCACTCAACGCCGGTGTAGAAGCGGCACGGGCGGGCGATGCAGGCAAGGGATTCGCGGTCGTTGCGAGCGAGGTGCGTGCGCTCGCCCAGCGTTCGGCCGATGCCGCGCGCGACATCAATGAACTGATCACCTCCAGCACGCAGGAAGTCGCTGTCGGTGTCGAACTGGTGGCTGATGCGGGCAAAGCACTGGAACGGATCGCCGCCAAGATCAACGAGATCACTGGGCTGGTGGGTCAGATCAGTGTTTCAGCCGAGCAGCAATCCATCAGGTTGACCCAGACGAACGGCGTCATGGCCAATATGGATCGCGTGACACAACAAAATGCAGCCATGGTTGAACAAAGCACGGCCGCCGCGCGCAGTCTGGCTGAAGAAGCCCGGCGGCTGACTTCGCTGGTTCATCGTTTCCACCTTGGTGATGAAGACAGGCTTCGCGCTGCTGCTTAGGCCTGGAGGGCCGTTCCACCTTCCCTCCGTCCCGGCCTGACCCGTTCAACGCTCCATTCGGCTACAGAATGCGCGCAACAGGCAGGCTTGGATGGCAGCAAAAGTAGAGCGGGGAGGCATCTGCGAAAGTCAGACGCCTCCCTTTTCAGAGCGCGATCAGGATCGTTTGAACCAGCCGTCGCGTTCGCAGGTCGCCAGGGACCCCAACAAGATCAACAGGAGGGCAGAAGCGCTCCGGATGTTTGGATGTTCCCTGACTTTCTGGAGTCGGTCGCTTCAAGCGCCTGTGCAAAACGCATCCACAAATAGGTGGGAAGCCCTTCCTCAACGAAACGATAGATGCCGGGTCCGGCGACCGGATCAGGCACGATCAGGCCTCCCGCCTCAGCCATTTCCTCGATAACGGCGCGCTCAAGCAGGGGATTCGGACCACCGCACAACTGTTCCAGATCGAACAGGCCTGCGGAAAAAAGCGATGCGCCTGCAGCAAGGCTGATATTCCGTTCTTCCCTGATCGATCCCATACGAGCCACGCAGGCAAGAACCACTCTTCCTATCCGGGATTCCAGCTCACGCAATGCCTCTCTGATCGCCGCTGCGACATGGGCGGAAGATATTTCCAGCACTTCCTCATCAATCGCGCGCATACCGGCATGGTGCGCCAGCAGCGTCGCGATATAGGGCGAACCGTTAGCGATCGTCCTTATCCGTTGCCGCGCCGCATCGCTGAAGCCAAGGCCGCTCTCATCGCTCCCTATCTGAAGCATCTCATCGACTTCGGAATCGTCCATACGCGGCAATTCCAGATTCAGGACGTTGCGGCGGATCGAAGGAATATGTTCGATCAGTTCCATGAAATTAGCCGCGACGCCTGCCACAACCAATTGCACGCGTGCAGAACGGTCGGATAAATTCTTGATCAGTTCCGCAATACTCCGGCGAAAGCTGCGGGACGTTGCCCGGTCGAATTCGTCAAGCATGATGATAATTCGCGTGCCTGCAACGGGGGCAAGCAGATCAGTCACATGCCTGGGCGAAAGCGGCGTGGCGCCCGTCAGATCGGCGAGACTTGCGCCGACTTCGCTTGATGTCGCCGTCGGCGCGATCCCGCCATGATAAAGCTGCGGTATCTGGCCTAGAACAGACCGAAACATACCGTCAAAATCGCTGTCAGCGTCACAACTTTGATAGAGCACCAGATAACCCGCATCCCGCGCAGCGCCAGACAGGATGTGGAGAAGCGAAGTTTTGCCGATGCCTCTATCACCGTAAATGACAGCGTGCAGCCGCTGGTCCTCCAGTCCGGCAATCAGCATGCGCAACGCCTCCACTCGGCCGGCGAAGCGCTCACGCTCCACGACAGGCTGGGAAGGCGTAAATATACTGCGGAAGCTTAGCCGCATCTGGGCAAATCGCCCACGCGCTGTCCCGTGAAGCTGATCCCGTGCGCTCCCCCGAAAATGCGGTAATCGGGCGACCCGATTCTCGACAGGGGCCACATTTGTCCATAGTTGCGGACTTGCCTGCCCCTCCGCATCACAGGGCAGGCTGCGGTGTTTCCGGGTCTTGGAAAATCTCAACCAATCCAATGTTGACCTCCGCTCATCTGTCCTTGGGTGCTCATCTGTCTCTGGGTTTTGGCGAAAAGGGTCTAAGGATCATGTGGACATAGATGATACTCCCGGCCAGCAGCGCGATGGCGAGCGCATCCTTCCCCTCATTGCCGCTATAATTGACCAAAGCGCAGCCAATGCTGGGGGGCAGGTAATGCCAGATCGTATCGATCTCTGGTCCATCACTCGTCGAGCGCTGCAGGAACAGCACGATCAGCGCCGCGAAAAGTCCAATGGCCACCCAGTCATAAATTGTACTCACTCTCATCACCCAACTCAGGAGGCCCAATCGCGGAATGAGGAGACTAGAGACGGCAAACGGGTGGAATTACAACGCCATCAATATGCATTTCGGTGCATTATCACCCGAGCCGTCAGCAAGAGGATGGTGATGTCGCGCCACAGCGTCCATCCGCTGAGATATTCAAGGTCGGCATTCAGGCGATTGGTGAGGTCGCTATGATGGTCGGTTGCACCCCGGTAACCACGCACCTGAGCGAGACCGGTGAGACCCGGCTTGGTCGCGTGGCGATACCAATACCGCCTGTCCACGTCCCAGAAAAGCGCACCTCCCGCTCGTGAACCCAGTGCATGGGGACGCGGACCGACAAGACTCATTTCCCCGCGCAACACATTCCAGAGCTGTGGCAGCTCATCAATACTTGTGCGGCGAATGAATTGGCCCACCCGGGTGATCCGGTCATCATCCCTGGCTGTCGAACGATCCCCATTCTCGTCGCACTTTTCCACCCGCATGCTGCGAAATTTATAAACGAGGAATAGCCGATTGCCTCGCCCCAGCCGTTCCTGCCTGAAAAAGACGCTGCCCCGGCTTTCCAGCTTGATCGCGATCGCAACCGCAAGCATCAGTGGCGACAGCACCACCAATACCGGCACAGTAATGGCCAAATCGAGCGTCCGCTTCATAAGGCGATGATGCAGGCTGAGCGCGCCAGCCGATACCTTGAAAGTGGACCCGCCCTCGAACCGGCTCACCTCAGTGACGCCGATTTCCTCCATTTCGGGAGCAATTAGTTCGCCATGCACTCCAGCGCTTTTCAGGACCAGCGTCCATTGCTCCCTGCGGGCGGGCGAACAGACCACGACAACCCGGTCCGCGCTCTGCATCAGGCGGCCCAGCCTGTCGAGCATCATTGGATTTTGCACATCGGGCGAAAGGCCCAGGAAAGCGGCCTCATAAACAATGCTGTAGGGATCATTCGACGTGAATTCCTTGTCATCTACAATGATGATCTCGTTGATGAGACTGTCCCTGAAATTGCGCAGTACCATCCGCACGAAAAGGAACCGGCCAGCGGTGAGAGCCCCTATGCTGAGCACGACGCCCATACCAAAGATGGCGCGTGACAATTGCATGCTGGCCTTCATGTAGAAGGCAACGAACAGCAACGTCGCGGCAGTGAAGAGCAAGGATAATATCACCCGCGACAAACCATGCGGAACGCCGCGCAATGCCTGAATACCATAAGCGTTGCTGTTGATCGCAATGCCCCCGAACACTGGCAGCAGCGCCAGAGTGGCAGTAAGGTCCGCTGAGCTGAGATTTGTCCCATGCCGCAGATAATTGGCGACGAGGAAACCCAGGAAAACCGCCAGAATGTCGGTGGCGAATAGCGCGACATAAAGAATCAGGCGGACCCGCTCATCGGCCCGCATGACATTTTCGCGCTTCCCGGCGACCTTTAATTGCGGCCGATAGCTTTCCGTGGGCTGAAGCTTGGCAGAGTGCAAATTCACAAACGACTCCCTGAACCAGATGTGCTCATGGTTTGCGACTCCGGGCGTGCAGCAAATTACCGCGATCCCGTGCCCGATGCGAGCGCTAGTATAAGCCCCTGACGGCTGCAAGCGCCAACCCAGCCGAACTATCCGATATGCACAAGCCTTCAGGACCCGTCCGGTCGCGGAACTCGGTCGAAATTGCGATAAAAGGCAAGAAGCCCGCGCCGGAACGAACCAGACGCGGGCCCTTTGCAGTTCAATGCTGGCGGTGGGGTTTCCACCACTCCGGATGCTTTATTCAGGCACCCAGCAGATCTCGGCTCTTATCAGAGGCTGAAATCGCTGGCCGACATCGTGCCTACGCCCGCGATGCAGAGCATGAAATCGGAAACGCCGTCCCCATTGACGTCGCCGCAGACCTGCGCGCTGCCACTCGCCACTTCGTAACGCAACTGCCCCGCTTCGCCGGAAAACGCGTCGCTGCCGATAAAAGAGAACTTGTCGTTCGCAACCGTATGGCTGTTGGCATCGAGCATGGCGAGTTGTATCCGGTCGCCCTGTGCGGAGGAAAAATCAGCAATCATATCAACTCCTGCATCATGCGAGAGCAGATGTTCCGGACGATAGGAGAACTGATCCGCCCCGGCTCCGCCATGAAGCCAGTCGCTTCTCATGCCGCCTTCGATCAGGTCATTGCCTACATCGCCATAGAGCGTATCATTGCCGTCTCCGCCATAGACAAGATCATCACCATCACCGCCATGGATGATGTCGTTGCCAATTTCGCCATAAAGCCGGTCATGGGCAGTCCCGCCATCGATAGCGTCATTGCCCGCGCCGCCATACACCAGATCATCCCCGCCCATGGCCTTCAACACATTATGCGCGTCATTGCCACGAATGACATTGGCAAGATCGTTGGCTGCACCGGAAACGGCGCCGTCCATCAGGCGAAGATCCTCGACGTTCGAGCCCAAAACGAAATCAATGCTGGCGCGCACTTCGTCCACCCCGGCATTCGCACCCTCGATAACATGGTCGAGCTTGCTGTTGATCGTGTAGATATCATCGCCCGCCCCGCCTTCCAGCAGGTTGGCATAGCGACTGGAGGTTGAGCCGCCAGTCAGCACGTCATCGCCAGTTCCACTCGCAATGTGGGTGGTTCCCTTCGCATTGACCGAAAGTCTGTCAGAGGCGCCGTCGCCGGCTATGCCATAATCATAGCTGACTGGACGTGCCGCCCCTTCCGTGCTCACCAAACGATAGGCGGAGATCAGATCATCGTGGAAGCTGTCCCAAAGCTCTCGATGCGACTCGAGCCAGTTCTTCAGCACCTCTTCGCCCGGCCCCTTGAGCGGGCCTGTCGTGATGTTGCCGCTGTTGGCGATATAGCTGTCGTACTTCAGCAGGAAAGTGGAAGCGGAGTTGCCAGTCAGCACGACATCAGTGCTATTCTCAATTCTCAACCAGCTTTTCTGGTCCGTATAAGCGCCGACGACGTTGTCCGTCATGACAAGCCCATTCGCATTGCCAACGGAAATGCCGTTATACATGCCGCCCAGCACAATGTTGTCGCTGATCGTCACGTCCTGGTACGGTAATTTTCCGCCGCTTTGATCGCGCAGGAAAATGCCCTGGATGATATCGCCATCGCCGCGTTCGAATACATTGCCGGTGATGCTGATGTTCCTGGCCGATTCAGTCGTGTTCGTCGTCCATAGCTGGATGGCGTCGGGATGATCAGCGCCTACAGGATGGAAATCTGTGAAATAGTTATTGGAGATGACCACATCATTGGTCCCGCCCCCACGGACACCATCGCTGCGCATGGTGTGGAAGCTGTTGCCGGAAACGGTGACATGATCACTGTCAAGAAAGTTGATCGCGTGATGAAGGTCCTCGAATTCGGACTCCGTAACGCTGATATTGCTGCTGTTCCGGATGTTCATCGCCATGGCATCATTCGAAGGATCTCCGTCGAGCAAGCCATGCACATACATGTGAGACATATCGATGTCCGAAGAGGAGCCGATCGTGATCGGAAAATATTTGTTCGCAGGATCAAGTGAAAATTCGACATGCGTGAAATTCAGGCCGGAACTGTCCGACACCTTCAGCCCCGAAAGCACGGCCGGATGATCCTGCTCAGCGGAGGTAACAGTGACGCCCTTGGCGAAATGAACGCCCTTCAGTGAAACCTGGCCGTAATCCCCCGCAGCAAGCTGGATAACGTCGCCATCGGTTGCGCTTTTGACGGCCTTTACGAGATCGGCCGAAGAAGAAATCATGATAGTTGCCATGGATGCTTTCCCGGGCTTCGCAACCCCAGCGGAAACACCTTCATCCGCTTTCAGACCAATCGCGAAGCTGCCGGCGGTATAGCCGTCGTCACTTAGGAGTTTATTAACCCTAAACATTAACAAATCGCTAAATCCCTCCGCATTTCGGCCGCCTGCCATAATCCAGGTCGCCGATAGAACGGTGAAAAGCGCAATCAGAAGAGGAAGAATGCGCCGGGGGCCGAATTTCATCGTCAAAGCCCTGTGTGGAGGGTAAATGAGGCATTCAACACATTTGTCATCCCGAGCTTTGCGAAGCCGCACATATTGGCACGGTGCCCGCTGTCCTTTACCATTGCCGGAACCGGCGTCGGTTGGTTCTGGAGGACTACAGCATCCTTTCTACCTCGCCTTCGCTGCTTCAACCGAAACGGAACAATCTCAGCCGCGCAACATACGGATGAGCATCTAAACAGCGTGCCAGGTCCGCCGGACTTCACAGGAGAGACACAGCTAAAATGAGCCTTGCCGATACTGCCGATCTCCAGTCTCTATCCTCACGGCTGCGCGCAAAGCGGGATGTCCGGCTGCGAGCGCTGATTTCAGCCGTTCATGACAGAAAGGGTGCGGTACGGATCATCGACATGGGCGGCACGCCTGAATATTGGGAACGGGTGGGCCTGGATTTTTTACGCGCCAGCAATGCGCATGTGACCATCACTAACCTGCACGAAACGGAACTCGCCAGAGGCAGACGGAATGTGGATCTGTTCGATTTCGCCGTCGGCAATGCCTGTGACCTGCACCAGGTGCCTGACAGAAGCTTCGACATTGCCCACTCCAACAGCGTGATTGAGCATGTCATCACCTGGGACAATATGAAAAACTTCGCGCGAGAAACCCGCCGCGTCGCTGCATGGCATTATGTGCAGACGCCTTATTTCTGGTTTCCGGTGGACCCGCATTTCTACAAGCTGCCGTTCTACCACTGGCTTCCAAGGCCACTCCGCGCGAAGCTGCTCATGAGACTGCCGCTGGCCCATGCCGGGAAAATTTCCACGCTGGAAAAGGCGCATCAGATCGTTGAAGGCGCCAGGCTGATCGATGGCGCACAGATGAAGATATTGTTCCCAGAAAGCGACCTCAGTTTCGAGCGATTCTATGGCCTGCCCAAATCCATGATAGCGGTGCTAGCCCCGAAATAGGGAGCGGCGGCCCTCCCCCTGCGTCGGACTTCATGCAGCCGAACGGACTGGTGAAAGCCTTTCTCTTCGGCGTTTGCGGTAAAGCTGAAACGCATCAAGCACCGGCTTTTCAACATAGTGCCATGAAAAAGCGGCAAGCGGGAACGTGGCAAGAGCCGTCGCTGCCGCTAACATGAAATGCGACTCCCAATTCAGCCAATGGCGCAATCCGATCATCACCGGAAAGGCATAAATATACATGCCATAGCTATAGTCAGGCCACGAGCCAGCCACCGCGCGCTTCCCCACTGTCAGCAAACCGAAGCAGAGCAAGGCATAACCAATGAAGATCGCCCGAACATGCAGCCCCACCCCCCATTGGTGCGCCACGACATTGATGATGAACAGCAGTGCCAGCATCGCCCAGGACAGGCGAATTCTGGACCGAAAAATATAGGCTGCAGCCCCTAATGCGAAGAGCGGCCAAAGGCGGTCCGTCATGTTGGCGGAATAGGCCCAATCGGTCCCGAGCAGCGCGATAATTGCGCTACGCCCCGCCGAAATATTCCACATTATCGCGCCAACGACCGTCACGGGCAGAACGAACCAGATCATCGCCCTGTCATTGGTCAGCCCCAGCATGGCCAACGCTCCGAGCACCAGATAGAAGCGCGCTTCCCATGGCAATGTCCACAAACTGCCATTGATGGTGCAGGGTGATCCGTCGCACATCACCCCTGTCAGATGATAGCCGGCCGTTTTGAAACTGAGATTGTCGGTGATGAACTCCAGAGTCGCTCCATCGAAATAGCCGGGCGGATCATTCGTGAAGCAATAGCCTGCAAGAACCGTCAGACCCACCGACACAGCCAAGGCAGGCCAGAGCCGCGCCACCCGCGCCAGCAGAAAATCACCCACGCGCGCGCTTCGCTGAAGGCTCGCAAAAACAAGAAAACCGCTCAGGAAAAAAAAGCCGTCGACTGCATAGACCGATATGGGAGCGCCCAGAAAGGCACTGAGATCGTCTTCGCCCATGCGACCTGTCAGAGCCCAATAGCAATGAGTGTAAATGACTGACGATGCCAGCACCAGACGCACCAGCGTCAGATTGTTCGCGTGGGGCCGCAACAGGGATTCTTCAATTCTCATCGATACAGCATTTCTGATTCGGTCCCTCCGGATGATGGACTCCAATGCATCCGGAACGATCATATTCGTGCGCCCCGCCGGTGCTGCTTCGACCGAAACGGAACAGTCTCCGGCAGGATGTCGGGCAAGGCGCTCTATCATGATGGGCCAAGGCACGCCAGCGCGTGTCCGCCTGTAGCGAACAGGACCTGCAAGCCGTGTCCCTAATGCCTCGGGAAACCGATGAACTGCCTTCTTCCGGCGAGCTGCCTGATCCGCAGCAATCCCTAACCCGCTATCTCCGCCTGGGCTTCATCATGATTGGCGCATTGCTGCTCAGTTTACTGATTGCCGCTACGTTGGTCCAAATCACCGGCGCAGTCGTTGGGTCGGGTGAAGTCGCGGTGGCGTCAAAGGTGAAGACTATCGCGCATCCGGACGGCGGCGTCATCGCGCAAATATGGGTTCGGGATGGCGATCGCGTGAAAGCAGGCGATCCGCTGATTCGCTTCGACACGACCGTCACGGCGGCCGGTGCATCACTTTCAGAAACGAGCCTGGACCAGCTTTTGGCGCAAGGAGCACGCCTGCGGGCGGAGCGCGACGGGTTATTGGCTATTGCCTTTCCACCCGCCCTAGCGAATCGCTCTGATGCCTCGGCGCGGCGAGCCATGGCAGGGGAACAACGCCTTTTCGATCTTCGTCGGACGGCGCTGACGGGCGAGCAGGCGCAGCTTGCCGAGCGCATCCAGCAATTCCAGCAGCAAATTGCGAGCTATGAGGCGCAGATCGCCGCCAACAAGAAACAGACGAAACTGATCGCGCCCGAACTCAAAGGCGTGCGGGATTTATGGAAACGAAAACTGGTGACGATCAACCGCCTCAATGAGTTGGAACGTACGGCTGTCAGCCTGGAAGGCAATATTGCAGCGCTTCAGGCCAACATCGCGCAAACTCGTGCGGGTATCGCGGAAATCCGTCAGCAATCCATTCAACTCGTGCAGCAATACCGTTCGGAGGCAGGTGCGCAACTGGCCGCTGCGGAACAGAAGATCGCCGATCAGCGACTCCAGAACGTGAGCGCGACCGAGAATTACAGGCGCAGCGTTCTGCGTGCGCCCGCCGCCGGGGTCATCGACAGTCTTGCCTACACCACAATCGGCGGCGTGGTTCCGCCGGGGCAAACCATTTTGCAGATCGTGCCTGATCGTGGAATCTTGACGGTCGATGCCAGGATTTCCCCCGCCGATGTGGATCAGCTTCATGCGGGCCAAGACGCGAAGGTCAATTTTTCTGCCTTCAATCGGCAAACCACGCCAGAAATTCATGGCGTCCTCGGTCTTGTTTCCGCCAAACCCATCGAAGATCCAAGAACTGGCCGGAGCTATTATCAAGCCCGCATCGACCTGCCCCAAACGGAGTTGGAAAAGCTGGGCAATCTGAATCTCGTCCCCGGCATGCCTGCGGAAGTCTATATCCGGACAGGCAGACGGTCGCTGCTTTCATACATCATGAAGCCGATCCGCGATCAGTTCACTCGCGCTTTCCGGGAGAGTTGAGCGGAATGATCGATATCGGGCTTTTCCGCCATTCTCCTCTGCGGTCCAACGGGATAGGCAACAGCCGATAGCGGGAGGAAAAGGGAAGAAAACACACTCAATTCTTCTCGCAAGTTGACAGGACCCCTTGATCCGCACCACTCCCTGAATGACAGACTTCCAACGAGATCCATCGCCCATGCCCGGCCTGATCGCCTCATTGATAGAAAAAGCGAGAATCCATCTCTGGCGGCGGGATCAGTTCACCAGCGCGCCGCTGCGCGCATGGTTCCGCGAACGCTACAGAGTGGATGTCGGCCTTTATTCCTATGGCTGCTTCGATCAATGGCGGATGCCGGGGCCCATCAAGATCGGGCGCTATTGCTCCATTGCCAACAGCGTTCGGTCCGCACCCATTAATCACCCCACCGACGCACTGACGACGCATCCCGCCCTTTATGAGAAGAAGTTCGGTGTTGTGGATGCGGATATTTTTTATGATGATCCGCTGATAATCGAGGATGATGTCTGGATCGGCCACAATGCCTTGATCCTCCCCGGCTGCAAATTCATTGGACGGGGCGCTGTCATCGGTGCCGGGGCGGTCGTAACGCGCAATGTGGAGCGCTACACCATAGTGGCGGGCAATCCGGCCCGAAAGTTACGCGATCGCTTTTCGCCTGAGTTGATCGAAGCGATAGAAGCCAGCAAATGGTGGGAACTGAACCTTCCGGCGCTGCGCAGACTGGCGCAGGAGCGCCCCGACATGCTGTTTAATCCCGACGTAGCGGCGCTCAAGCAATGGCAGGCGGAGCGGTCCTGGTGAGTTTTTCGGGCATTAGCGTCATCGTGCCCCATTATGATGACGTGGAGCGACTGAAACTCTGCCTGGATGCGTTGGAAGCGCAGTCATTGCTCCGCTCCAGTTTCGAAATTATCGTAGCCGACAATGGTTCGCCAGGGGGAAAGCAGGCCTTGGCCGCACTGATCGGCGATCGCGCGCGCATGGTGATCGTGCCGGAAAAGGGCGCTGGCCCAGCACGCAATGGCGGCGTCGCACAGGCCCGCGGAGACATACTGGCTTTCACTGATTGCGACTGCTTGCCCGATCCGGAATGGCTGGCGCAGGGCGTTGCGGCTTTGGAACGCTACGATATTGTGGGGGGCAGGATGATAGTCAGCATCGGCCATGATGGTCCTCTGACCTCGGCGGAGGCCTTCGAGAAAGTGTTCGCCTTCGACAATGAGGATTATGTGAGATCGAAGGGCTTTTCCGTGACCGCCAATCTTTTCTGTCGGCGCGCAGATTTCGAGATAGTCGGTCCATTCCGGACAGAGCTATCCGAGGACAAGGAATGGTGCCATCGCGCTATCGCGAAGGGCTTTTCCATCGGCTATGCGGCAGATGCCGTGGTTGCGCACCCTCCGCGCCGGAACTGGCCAGAACTGAAGCGCAAGTTCGGCCGCATTAATAGCGAAGCTTTCGCCTATTGGATCGTTTCGAAAAGATATGGCCGACCGCTCTGGTTGCTCCGCAGCTTCGCCCTTCCCCTTTCCATCCTGCCCCATGGCTTAAAGGTGCTGACGACGCCTCGGCTTCACCGTGCAGCGGATCGGCGTGGGGCGCTTGCCATGCTGGTTCGTCAGCGGCTCTGGCGTTTTTTCGATGCGTGGCGGCTGCTTCTCTCGGGATTGAAAGGGTGACGGCTTTGCATGTTGCCATCGTCATTGTCGGTTTCCGCAACCTGCCCGACATTCAACGCTGTCTTGGCGCGCTGGAGGCATCCACATATCGGGATTTCGAAATCCTGATATGCGAAAACGGTGGAGATCAGGCTTTTTCCGAACTGGTGCACGCGCTTCCCTCCGCGCTTCCGGGGGGCCAGCCTATCCGCGCCGTGAAAGCGCCTGGCAATGTGGGCTATGCAGGCGGCGTCAACATCGGAATGAAGGAAACCGCCACCGCCGGCGCATGGTGGATATTGAATCCCGATACGCTGCCCGATCCCGATGCGCTTGCCGCTCTATCAGAGCGACTTGGGAAAGGAGACTGCCAAGCCGTCGGGGGAATTCAATATTATGGCGACGGCCGGGTGCAATCGGACGGCGGCACATGGCGGCCTTGGTTTGCGCGCGCTGTTTCCATCGGTCATGGGCGGAAATTATCGGATCCGATCGATCCGGACGCCATCGAGTCCAGCATCAACTACATCACGGGTGCTTCCATGCTGGTCAGCCGTGCCTTTCTTCAGGCCACAGGTCCCATGCGAGAGGACTATTTCCTCTACTGCGAAGAAGTCGAATGGTGTCTGCGCGCGCGGGCCAAAGGCATGGCATTCGGCTTTGCGCCAGAAGCCCGCGTCCTGCACAACCAGGGCGCAAGCACTGGATCAGGTCAATCAGTCCGCACTCGTCCGCGCCTGCCCATCTACCTTGATGAGCGGAACAAGATGTTGGTGACTCGTGATTGCTTTGCCGGGCGCCTGCCTATAGCGGCGGTCGCCGCGCTGGGGCTTCTGGCGCTTCGCTTCTTGCGCCGTGGCGCATGGAAGCAGTTCGGCTATGGTCTGGCGGGCTGGAGGGACGGTCTTGCCAATCGGCGGGGCGTTCCGGACTGGATCGGCTGATCGGCCCGGTTTCGAGCGCGCCAGATAAGCGCCGTCATCATGCCCAGCATCGCAAAGATCAGGGGATTATTGTCCGCCTGCGCAAAGATCGACTTGATGATCAACCAGTTGCTCATCGCGATGATGAGCGGAATGAGCAGGCTCACTTCTCGGTCGGTAGGTCCCAGATCGAATAACGTCCTGCCCGCCTTCCATATGCCTGTCAGAAACAGGCCGTAGAAGATCAGAAAACCCAGCACGCCATATTCCAGCAGGATGAGCAGATAATAGGTGTCAATGGTCTCGACGCCCTCCGGATTGGTAAAACCGAGCGTGACGCTGCCCCGCCCAATGCCATAGCCAAGCGGGTTCTCCATGACGAGGCCGAGCCCCTTTTGATACTGCTCGATGCGCGCCTGCGTGCTGTAACTCGCCGCTCCGCCGCCCCAGACCATGCGATTGAGACGCTGGACGAAGAAGGTCGATACGATGAATCCGGTGAATAGCAGGGGATAGGCAAGGATGATGGCCGGCCCTACCAAGCTCCGCCGTTCGCTCCGCCACTTTATCAGGCCGTGAATGAAGAGATAAAAAAGAAAGGAAAGACAATAGCCTACGACGCCCAGCCGGGAGTCAGTCAGCAGAATCGCCCAGAAAAGCACTGGCAAGTAGCAAGCAGCAGCCATCCTGACCCAAAAGCGCCGCGCGCACGTGACGAGATGCAGCGCAAAAGGTGTCATGAGCGCCAGAAACTCAGCAAAACCGAGACTGGTTGTGTAAGTGGCCTGTATTCTGTGAATTCCTGTAGCGGCACGAGCGCTGCCTTCCAGAACTCTCTGCACCACCGGGTCCTGAATTTTGAGAAAGGACGGAACATGACCGACCCACGGCACCACTCCGTGCCGCCATTCCTGTACCGCGACCAAGGTCAACAATACTGTCGTCATCAGCAGGGCGGCCGTCATAAAGCGGGCCCGCCCGGGCGTGAGGAAAACATAGGCGCTGAGGAAAAAGACTGCGGTCCAGTTGATCTGCGCCACAGAAAAGGCCTCCAGGGATTCCCCCAGGCTGCCGCCCTGAATGACGGTGGAGGCCAGGGACAGGAACTGAATGATCACCAACGCAACCAACATTTTCCAGACCGGAGCAGTCGCATCCAGGCTGGCGCAAAGCCCGCGCCTGAATTCCGCCGATACCGACAGGGCGATGAGCAACAGGAGTATCATTGGCGCACCAATGATGCGCAACAGCGTGATCCACGGCATCCCCGGCAGAGCAATGGCGAGATAATTAGGCCACAGGGGCAGCGCGATCAAAAAGGCGATCAAGAGCCATGCAAGTGTTTTCGTGGGTGCCCAGTCCGTTTCCGGCAGGGCCCAGATAACAAGAAGTCCGAGTGCTATAACCGGCACGAGAAAAGGCATAACGATCGAGGGCGCCAACAGGCTGAAGCCGAAACCGTAGCCCAGCCCGGCAATCACCAGCACCGGCAGGACTATGCGCACGCCCTTTTCGATGTCCAGGCGACGATAAGGCGCAATCGCGCCCCTGGGGGGCGCTGCTTTTGTGCTGGCAAACTCCATCCGCCGCGACGTTCCCCATCTTCAGGGGAGTGTCCAGCAGGGATTGATCCAGCGTGCTTGCTATTCAGGGGCGGGGGAGATTGAGCATCCGGGCGGGCAGCAGCCTATGCCCGGTCGCGCGGTCCACAAACATCAATCCATCCGCCAGAGCGCCCCATTCCGACCGGATCAGCACAATGGCCCAGACGAAGATCACAGCCGAGGTCAGCGCCAATGCGCCCCACCAACTCTGACCGAAGAACAGCACCATGAGGAGTAGCAGCGCCGAACCAGTGAGAAAAAAGAGAAAACGACCAACACCGTGCCAGAGCGGCCGACGTTGAGCGCGGTTCGTCATCGTCAGGCCAGTCAGGAAAGCCAGCCATTCGGCAAGCAGGAAACCGCTGACAATCCCTTCGATTCCACCGATCAGGATCAATCCCGCTATAGCAGCCGGGAAGGCCAGCATCCGGACCGCGTTATTCACCATGACAATGTGGCTCATCCCCGCGCCCATGGCGACCGTCACGGGCCAAAGGCGAATGAAGCGGGCTGTTTGCAACAGGGCGACGAGACAGACCGCGAGCAATCCGATGCCGAACTGCGGGCCGTACAGGATCGGCACGGCGAAGGGCGCGATCAGGACAAAGCCGAACTGCATCGCTATCGCCAGTAATATGGTCTGGCTGGCAAGGGCGCGGTCCGCCCTCTCCCATGCTGGCGGATTGGCCTGCCGTGCTGATATGCGCGGCAGATACATGGTTGTCATGAACCGCATTAGCATGCCGGAGGGATAGAAGATCAGCAATATGACGGCTGAATAATGTCCCAGTTCCGCCACGCCCAATTGATTGGAAATGAATATGCGATCCCCCTGCCCGCCAATGAAGATGAGCAGGCCATTGATGATCAGCGGCCAGGCGAAGCGTGCAAGGCGCGGCGCATATTCACGGGCATAGCCGGCGGCGTAACGCTGCCGCGCGACGGCGTGCGACATAATCACCGTCATCGCCGCCCGGCCGATAAGACCGTAGAGTATGGCGGTAAAATCGCGGAGCAGAATGGCGGCGGTGGCTGTGGCGATCAGGCTGACAACCTCCGCCACCAGTACAATGCGTCCCTCCGCACGGAAATCGCTATCCCGCTGCTGACGCCGATAATCCCAGTTCACCAATCCCATGATCAGGGGGGCAATCGCCAGCACAGCGATTTCCGGCGCTAGCTGCGGCGCCCCCGACAGGCGCGCAATTGGTCCGGCAAGTACCACCAGGCCAACAGCGATCAGCAATCCCCGCCCAAGCGACACCAAATGCGTCAAGCGCAACAAGGCTGGAGCGCTGCCTGCGCGGTCCTGCACGAGAAAACGGTCGCTTCCGCTATCAGTAACGGAATCGAAGAATTGCGCGGTCAGTATAAGGATGGCCGCAAGCCCAAGCTGCTCAGGCCCCAGTAGACGCGCCAGAATGGTATAGCGGGCCAGAGCGCAGATTTGCGCGACACCTGACGCGACGAGCAGGGCCTTTGTGCCCCTCCGGACAGGTTTTGGGCTTTCAGCCAAGCGTGGTCCGCTCCGGATGATCGGGATGAGTGGGCATGATGCCGGGCAGTACGCAAAATTCGCGCGCAAATAAAGCGGGCAAGATCAAGCCTTCCTGCCTCTCGCGCTGGAGAGGCTAATCATAACGCTACGGCCGTTCTGTGCGGACTGGATCAATCTATCCTCGGGCAGCGCATCTCTGGTGCTAATCTCCCTGCTTCGGCGATTTTGGAGCCCGTCTATGCGCATTGCCCGGCAGCAGGGCGGCAGCGATTCCCGCATTGCAGCGGTACTCAGAAAATCGAAGTCCGCGTTCATCGGCATTTTCGTTCTCAGCGCCGCGCTGAACGTGCTGTTGCTGGGCGGCGCGATTTACATGATGATGGTGTATGATGTCGTGTTGCCAGCAGGAAGTGTGCCGACTTTGGCGGGACTGCTGTTGCTCGTCATCCTCGTCTATGTGTTCCAGTGTCTTGCCGACATCATCCGTGCCCGCCTGCTGAGCCGGGTCAGTGCGACCATCGACCATGATCTGCATAGCGAGATATTTGAGCTCGTTCAGCAAATCTCCGTCGAACGGCCGGGACGCGGAGACAGTCTGGAGCCTGTCCGCGATCTGGATCAGCTACGTAATTTTCTGTCCGGCGGAGGCCCGCTGGCGATTGCCGACCTTCCCTGGATGCTTTTCTTCATAGCGGTATTGACGCTGCTGCATTGGACCTTGGGCCTGACGGTGCTGGTCGGCGGCCTGGCTCTTCTCGCGCTCACGCTTGCCGCCGACCGGCTGACGCGGGCGCCAACCAGCATCATGACCCGGCAGGCCAATCTACGCATCGCGGTGGCGGAAACGACCCGCCGCCATGCCGAAGTGCTGAAGGCCATGGCTATGGGACCGCAATTGCAACGACAATGGACGGAACGCAGCCGTGCCTTTCTGACAGCGCAACAGGACATGACTGATACCGCCTCCACACTCAGCAGCGCGAGCAAAGTGCTGCGTATGCTGCTGCAGTCGCTGGTGCTGACGGCAGGTGCGTTGCTGGTCATTGAGGGGAAAGCCACAGGAGGCGTCATTTTCGCCAGTTCCATTCTCGGCTCGCGCGCCCTTGCCCCCGTGGAGCAGGCGATTGGCAACTGGCGCGGCCTGGTTGCGGCCCGGCAAAGCTGGCATAGACTGGAAGGCCATTTGGCCACGCTGCGGCAGGATCTTCCCCGGTTGGCTCTGCCTCGCCCCCATAAGGAATTGCGCGTCGAAAATCTGGCGATGGGGCCGCCCGGAAGGCCGCAACTCACGCTTGCCGGCATCAGCTTTCGCCTGATGGCCGGTGAGGCCTTGGGCATTGTGGGGGCAAGCGGATCGGGCAAATCGACGCTGGTGCGCGCGCTGACGGGCATTTGGCCTCCGGTGCAAGGCCGGGTGCGGCTGGACGGGGCGGCGCTGGACCAATATCCGCCGGAGGTGCGGGGGCGGACGATCGGCTATTTGCCGCAGAACGTAGAACTGCTGGACGGCGCCGTGGCGGAAAACATCGCGCGCTTTTCGCCCGGCGCAGCCATGGAGGACGTCATCGCGGCGGCCCGCGCGGCTGATGTGCACGACCTTATCGTCGGCATGGCGCAAGGCTATGGATCGCCGGTGGGGCCGAATGGATCATTCCTTTCGGCTGGACAGCGCCAGAGAATCGCCCTTGCGCGCGCCCTTTATGGCGACCCTTTCCTGCTGGTGCTCGATGAGCCCAATTCCAATCTGGACCCGGATGGCGAAGCCGCGCTGGCACGCGCGGTCGAGGCTGTGCGCGGACGCGGCGGCATTGTCCTGCTGGTCGCGCATCGGCGATCGATATTATCTTCGGTGGGCCACGTTCTGCATCTGGCGGGAGGAAGGATGAAGGCGTTCGGACCGAGGGAAAAGCTTTTGTCCGAAATGGCGGCAGTTTGAAGCCGCTACTATTCTGAATTTACCTCATCTTTACCCTGCCCGGCAATGATCGCTCCATCGCAAATAGCAGATTGGAACGGTGATGACGGTGTCTCCAAAGTCCGGGCGAGAAGAGTCGTCAATGGCGCTGCCGCTGGAGCGTCTCGATCCTCAGCACCGCAGCACCGCGGTTCGGTTAGAGGAAGCCCTGTCAATGGCCGTTGGCTATCTGGCGCTGTCGGGATTTGCGGCAAGCCTGTTCTTCATGCTCATGCATTTCTGACACCCTACAAAATGAGGGCAAGTTGAGCGTCGCTGCTTTGCCCGGCATTTCGCTCCAGATTGGACAAGGTAAGACCAAGGAGCCGCACCCCCTTTTCAAGTGGAAGCTGGGCGCAAAGCAGATTGCGGCCAGTCCGTTCGAATTCGGTCCGGGAAGCCACAGCGACTGAAAAAGAATGCGCTCTGGTCATCTGCCGGAAATCGGCAAATTTGACCTTCAGTGTGATGGTACGCCCGGCCGCGCCTGAACGTTCGACACGCTGCCATACCTCTTCTATGATCGGTTCCAGCGCCTGCAGAAGTTCGCCTTTCTCCAACAAATCTGTGAAAAAGGTGCGTTCTGCTCCAATGGATTTGCGCAAGGCATTAGCCCGCACGGGACGTTCATCGCGACCGCGTGAGGCCCAGTAATAATAGCGCGCAGATCTGCCGAAATGCCGCTCCAGAAACTTAAGATCCTGAGCGCGCAAATCAGCCCCCGTCTCAATTCCGAGGGCCTGCATCTTCCGCGTGGTCACTGGCCCTACGCCATGAAAGCGCCGGACGGGCAGTGCCGCCACAAAGGCGGCTCCATGCTCGGGTCGAACGACGCACAGGCCATCCGGCTTGTTCTGATCGGACGCCAGCTTCGCCAGAAACTTATTATAGGACACGCCTGCTGACGCGGTCAGTCCAGTTTCTGCCCTGATCCGTTCACGCATCTGCTGTGCAATCTCGGTTGCCGACGCGATGCCCTTCAGGTTTTCGGTGACGTCCAGATAGGCTTCATCAAGCGATAAGGGTTCGATATGTGGTGTATAATCAGCGAAGATCGCGCGGATTTGCCGCGACACCTGGCGATAGACATCAAACCGAGCCGGAACGAAGATCAGAGCCGGGCACTTCCGCTTGGCGGTAACGGAGGGCATAGCCGAGCGCACACCGAATGGACGGGCTTCGTAACTGGCCGCCGCCACCACGCCCCGCGCGCTCGAGCCGCCAACGGCCACAGGCTTACCCCGCAGTTCGGGATTGTCGCGTTGTTCGACCGATGCGAAAAAGGCATCCATGTCGATGTGGATTATTTTTCGCGTGCGGCCGGCGCTCTCATCCATAGTTTTGTCATCATGCCAGCAGGAGAACAAAACAGCAACATGCTAGCCGATGCGATTGGTGACCAGATCGTCGACTACGCCCGGATCCGCAAGGGTCGACGTGTCACCAAGATTGGACACATCGCCCTCCGCGATCTTGCGAAGGATGCGCCGCATGATCTTGCCGGAACGTGTCTTGGGCAGGGCCGGTGTAAACTGAACGGCGTCGGGGGAAGCGATAGGGCCGATTTCCTGCCGCACCCATCGGACCAGTTCGCGGCGTAGTTCTTCGCTGGGATCCACGCCGGCGTTCAAGGTGACATAGGCATAGATGCCCTGCCCCTTTATCTCATGCGGCATGCCCACAACCGCCGCTTCGGCTACGCATTTGTGCAGCACGAGCGCGCTTTCGACTTCTGCCGTTCCCATGCGGTGCCCGGAAACATTGATGACATCGTCGACGCGACCAGTGATCCAGTAATAGCCATCACCGTCCCTCCGCGCTCCATCCCCGGTGGTATATTTTCCCCGGAACATCGCGAAATAGGTCTGAAAAAAACGATCATGATCGCCATAGACCGTGCGCATCAGCCCCGGCCAGCTTCGAGCGATCACCAGATTGCCTTCGCAGGGTCCCTCAAGCACATTGCCTTCGGCATCGACGATCTGCGGCTCGACACCGAACAGCGGCTTTGTGGCGCTACCGGGCTTCAGGTCCGTTGCTCCGGGTAGCGGTGCGATCATGGCCGCTCCGGTTTCCGTCTGCCACCAGGTGTCGATGATAGGGCAGCGTCCCTCACCCGGCACGTCATGATACCAGCGCCACGCCTCCGGATTGATGGGCTCACCCACCGTACCGAGCAGACGCAGGCTATGGCGGCCCGTGCGCCTCACATAATCATCGCCTTCACGCATCAACGCACGTAGCGCCGTTGGTGCTGTGAAGAGCGTATGGACCTGATGGCGGTCGACCACTTCCCAGATACGGCTGGGTGTCGGCCAGTTCGGCACGCCCTCAAACATCAGCGTTGTCGCGCCGTTGGCAAGCGGCCCATAGACAATATAGCTATGGCCAGTGACCCAGCCCACATCGGCCGCACACCAGTAAATCTCGCCCCGTCTGTAATCAAAGCACCATTCATGCGTCAGGCTCGCCCAGAGCAGATACCCCCCCGATGTATGGAGGACGCCCTTCGGCTTGCCCGTCGAGCCGGAGGTATAGAGGATGAACAGCGGCTCCTCTGCATTCATGGGTGCCGGTTCGCACTGAGCATCCACTTGCGCCGCCAGTTCATGATACCAATGATCGCGGCCAGCCTGCATCGTTACATCACCGCCGGTGGCCTTGACTACAATCATCGTTTCCAAGACAGGCGCCAGCTTTGCCGCAGCGTCGGCATTGCCCTTCAGCGCCACTTTCTTGCCGCCACGACGGCCCTCGTCAGCGGTGATGAGAAACCGGCTATCGCAATCAGTAATCCGCCCCGCCAGCGCATCAGGTGAAAAACCGCCGAAAACCACTGAATGGACAGCCCCCAGCCGTGCGCAGGCCAGCATCGCAAAGGCCGCCTCCGGAATCATTGGCAGATAAAGGGTCACACGGTCGCCCTTCTTCACCCCCTGCCCCTTCAGGACATTGGCGAAACGGCAGACCTCCGCATGCAATTCCCGGTAAGTGTAACGGCGGGCATCCTCCGAAGGATCATCGGGTTCCCAGATCAGCGCGATATCATCGCCCCGCTCCGCTAGATGGCGGTCCAGGCAATTGACCGAAACATTCAGAACCCCATCGCCAAACCAGCGCACACCGAAGTCATGTTCGGCAAAGCTGCTTTCATCAGCGACCGAGGGCATTTGCACCCAGTCCAGACGCTGCGCCTGTTCCAGCCAGTAAGCTTCGGGATCGGAAAGCGACCGGGCATAGGTTTCGGCATAGGCGTTCGCATCCACTTTTGCGCGTGCCTGCCATTCCGCCGGTACGGGGTAAATGTCTTGCGTCATCCGACCTCTCCTTGACCCTGCCTACACTGCAAAGCGCCATGCCCTTCCAACGTCCAGACCCATCTAATGGTCCGGGACACGTTATCTTTGAAGATCATGAGAGGCCGCCGGATGCAACTAAAAACCGGCCCGATCGCATGATCGAGCCGGTTCCGTTTACGCTATTCGGCGGAGTGTTATTCGCCGACGCGCATCTTCTGGATTTTGCCGGGATTTGCGGGCGGCTCGCCCTTGGGAAGGGCGTCGACATGCTCCATGCCTTCGATCACTTCGCCCCACACCGTATATTGGCGGTCAAGGAACGTCGCATCATCAAAACAGATGAAGAATTGGCTGTTCGCGCTGTTCGGATTGGCGGAACGGGCCATCGAGCAAACGCCGCGCACATGGGGTTCGCTGCTGAATTCGGCGGGAAGATTGGGACGCTCCGATCCACTCATGCCGGTGCCCGTGGGATCGCCGCCCTGCGCCATGAAACCAGGGATCACGCGGTGAAAGACGACGCCGTCATAAAAACCCTCATTGGCCAAGGCCGTGATCTGCTCCACATGCTTGGGCGCCAGGTCGGGCCGCAGCTTGATGACGACATCGCCGCCGTCCAGGGTCATGATAAGTGTATCGCCGGCCATGATCGTCTCCTGCTTTTTCAGAGAATGAGATGAAAAAAGATGTCGCCGATATAGAGACTGCGAGCCGGGATGGAAGCCCCAATCGGTGCGCGGCATGGCGAAGAGCGGCTCATGTGCCTCGAACAGGGTGAACCGTCGGGCGGCCATTGCAATTCCATGCTGCATGCGCAAAAGGGACAAAATCTGGTGATGGGCAAAGGAGGCGGCCATGAGCGAAACCGGCACAGCCGATCCGGCGCAGCAGCCCGAAGACGACATTCTGCCCCACGACACAAGACTCGACGAAGACGACCGGCTGAAGCCCGAATTTGTTTCGGCTGTGCTCGATCATGTCGATGAAGGACATGCCGAGGAAGTGCGCGACCTCGTCCGCCCTCTGCACCCCGCTGACATCGCTGACCTGTTTGAACTGACCCCATCCGATCAAAGGGGTGCATTGGCCACTGCCCTGGGCGACCTGGTCACGGCAGAGGTAATGTCGGAACTCAATGACTATGTCCGCGATGACCTGATCGGCGCGCTTGCCCCGGAGCAAGTGGCCGAAATCGCCACTCAGCTCGATACCGATGACGCCGTCGCGATTATCGAGGACATGGAGGAGGATGAACAGCAAGCCGTTCTTGAGGCGCTGCATCCCGAAGATCGCGCCGCCATTGAAGATGCGCTCTCTTATCCAGAGGAATCGGCCGGCCGCCTGATGCAGCGCGATCTGGTCGCGGTGCCCGAATATATGACGGTTGGTCAGGTGATCGACTATCTGCGTGAACATAACGACCTTACCACTGATTTCTGGGAAATCTTCGTGGTGGACGAGCAACACAAACCCATCGGCACTTGTCAGTTGAGCTGGGTTCTCCGCTGCCCGCGCGGCATTCCGCTCTCCGATGTAATGAAACGCGAGCAAACCCTTATCCCAGTGGATATGGATCAGGAGGAGGTAGCTCTCCGTTTTCAGAAATATGCGTTGATTTCAGCCGCTGTTGTCGACGGCAATGGCCGCCTGGTCGGCATGATTACGGTCGATGACATTGTTCACATCATCCAGGAGGAAGCGGGTGAGGACATATTGCGGCTGTCGGGTGCTGGCGAAGGCGACATCAACCAGCCGATCCTGATGACGGTCCGCACGCGCCTTTCCTGGCTGATCGTCAATCTGGGCACTGCCGTCATAACCGCTTCAGTCGTCGGCCTGTTTCAGGAGACGATCTCCCGATATGTCGTTCTGGCCGTACTGATGCCGATCGTGTCCGGCATGGGTGGGAATGCGGGTACGCAAACCATGGCTGTTGCTGTACGAGCCCTGGCCACCAACCAGCTCACCAGTTCCAATACCATACGCCAGATCGCCCGCGAGTTCCGGATCGCCAGCGCCAACGGCCTTTCGCTTGGCTTGCTGATCGGCATTGCGACAACGTTGATCTATGGCAATCTGGATTTGGGAATCGTGATTGCGCTTTCCATGCTGATCAATAACCTGGTCGCCGGTCTTGCGGGCATATTAGTGCCGGTGACGCTGGAAAAGGCAGGCGTGGACCCCGCCGTTTCATCAGCTGTGTTTGTGACCACCACAACCGACGTGATGGGCTTCTTTTCCTTTCTGGGGCTGGCGACAGTCTGGGGCCTGTAGTGGGTTCAGACCCCACTTGACCGCTCTGCCGCCTAATTCCATCTAGGGATCATGCCCCTGCACATGACCAAAATCGCCTTTGAGTGCGAAAGCGCTGCGGATTTGCGCGATTGGCTGGAATCGCATGCTGGCGAAGGAGAAGCACATCTCACCACCCGCTACCTGCCCAAACGACAGGCGGAGATGACAGGCGGCTCCCTGTACTGGATATTGAACCACCGGATAATCGGCCGAAGTCCTCTTCTCGGCTTTACCGACGCGCCGGGCGGCCGCATCTGGATACGGCTTGAGCCCCGACTGATTTCCGTGCGCTCACAAGTTCGGCGCGCGCATCAGGGCTGGCGCTATCTGGCCGACGAAGATGCTCCGCCCGATCTGGATGGGCATGAAGACGATATCACGAAAATGCCTGCCCGGCTGCTTAGCGAACTGACACGCCTTGGGCTTGTTTAGGCAAGCGCTAGAATGGCAGCCAGTTCTGCTTTTCCGTGAATTTCATATAGCCGATATTGGCGCCGAGCCGGTATCCAACCCCTAAACGGATGGGGATCAGGACAACATCGCCGCGCCGTAAATAGCTGGCCGTGAAGCCTCCAACCAGATAGGCCGCGCCCTCGCCTGCAGGAAAGCGATTGAACAGTTCCTGTGTATCATAGAGGTTATAGACAAGCACAAAGCTTTTGGATGCGTTGCCGCCTACGTCGAATCCCACTGACGGGCCGGTCCAATAGACGTCGCGCTGTCCTTCGATCTTGTGAAACAAGGTGCCTGAACCATAACGCAGGCCAACGACGAATGCGCCGCTCGCCTCTCGCCCGGCGATGTAAGCGTTGGGTTCGCCCTGATCCTGGAGGATTTTCTCGATGAGGCCTGCCAGCCCTTCGGCGCCCTTGCCGAACACGCCTTCAGCCGCGCCGATCAGGTCATCCTTCTGGTACACGGCCGGATTCGCCTCCGTAACGGGTGCTGTAGCCGGAACTGGAGCAGCGCTGGTCGCCGCCCGGTTTTCTGCCACGACGTTATCGCTGGCGGGCTGTTCGTTATAGACATTGCTGTCGACTGTTACATCCTGTCCCGGAGGAGTCGGATTGGCATTTTCGGACGGAAGCGGCGCCAAGTCAGCATCAATAGCCGTATTAGGATCGACCGCTCGAATCTGTGCCTGAGCGGGCATCAGGCCCGCTGAAAATAGAGCGATCAGGCCGACCAGGCCTTTGGCTATAGGGTGCATGTTTGTAATCCCCCGAAAAAATAACAGCGCCGATTATCCTCTCGCTACATGAAACAGCAATGAACGGGCGGCCACCTGACTCGAATTTACGTTGGAACGCACATGAAGCGCGTGAAACACCCGTTTATCTCGGGATTTCAGTGGTGTCCCATAAAAAATCATCATTGAAGCGACGGAGGGACCAAGACGTAGTTGATAAGGGCGATACACCCCGCTATAGGCCCAATCCTTGAAAGCCAATGCGCCTCTGCTGCGCATAACCGATGCGGAGACGTGGGTGAGTGGCTGAAACCAGCGGTTTGCTAAACCGCCGTAGGGGTTAATTCCCTACCGAGGGTTCGAATCCCTCCGTCTCCGCCAACATCTCGATACGAATCAATGAGATGGGCCTCAAGGGGCCAGAAAATCCCCAGCTTCCGCGCCATTTTGCTGATTGCGACCGAACTCCAGAGACTGCCAAACACGCCGCAATCGGTCTCTGATCGGCTTTTGTCTCTTTTCACCCGAACCTCTGCTGAAAAGGTTCGGTTAGATAAATCGAATTATTCCAATGTGTTGTAAGTGAGGCGTGAATGAACGTTTTGGCCCCGCTCTCGTAGGCGGCTCTGGGCGGAGAACCCGAGGTGGCATTTTGCAGCGTAGCTAGGGGTGAGTGCGGAAATTCGAGGTGATCGCTTCCCTGAAACGATCAGAAGTTGGCGCCGCAATCCGGACAGACGACATTTGATACATGGTCAGCAATTGTTAGGTGGTACGTCATCTGCAATCCGTTCTTATGCAGTTCCGTGCCACATCCAAAGCAGGGCGTCCGCATTGATGCGGAACCACAGTCTGAGCATCGGTAAAACCATTTGGCATTCCCGCGTTCGGTTCGTCCTTTTGTGACATCAGTATTCTCGTGAGCCTTGCCGCACGCGATGCATAGGCTCGCATTGGACCGGCAGACCTCGGCCTTTTCGCCCCACTGATCATTTTGCCCAAATCCCTTCGCATCGATCCGCACGAACTCAGGTTCGGGAAACTCTGACTGAAGTTGGAGTGCAACAAGGCGGCGTAAATTCGTAGTCGAGGCACCAGCAGAGACGGGATCTGCTCCAAGCTGGATGCTACCGTTCTTGTGACCGGTTGGGTGGTCTTGTCCGTAGTTACAGTCTCTGCCCCAGATTAACGGCGAAGTTCTGTGCTCAACTGCTCCCTTGGCTGGGTGGAGTATGAAGACGCGGTCGCCATCCTGACCATAATCCTTGGTGTCTACCAACAGCTTCAGCATATCGGCGAGCTCGCCATGCTTCCAGCGCGTGCGGAACTTCGCATCCATCACGAGGCCGGAGTGCTGCTTGGCAAGGTTCCCAAATATTGATTGACGGAAGCCCCTCTCCAAGTCCGCTGCAGAGGCGGAGACGTTAAAGCGCAGCCGAAAGTCGGGACGGCGTCCGTTGGCCAACACGGGCTCAACATCCAGTTGGGCTGTCATACCGGGATGGTCACGCGTGAATTTGATCGTGAAGCTGTTATCTCGAGGCTCGCGCGATTGGGCCGAGAATGCCACCACATGCTCGACCCAATCTGACTGTGCAGTAAATCCGAAATCTTGCATCAGCACCGCGATGATCTTGATCAGACACCATCGCTCGTAGAGCGCACTGGCATGCAGGATGTTGATGCGGCCGAGTTTTTCGAGTGTATCACCGCCGATGCCCGTGGTTTGCTCGAGGGCTACTACCCTCTGGAATGCCGCCAGAGCGCCCGCGTAGATTGGGTTCTGGACGAAACGCATTCCCATTGGGAACGTCGAACTAGCCGAAACCCCGAGACGATCCCACGAAGCGTCCTGTCGGGCAAAGGCATTCTCGACGGCGCCGAGTGCTGCAAATGCGGTTGCGCCCTGTTCGGCACGAACTTCGAACTGACCTGCCCGGATCAGCGCGGCGTTTGCCTCCGCGCGATATTCTTGGCGTTCCTTGTTGGTGATCGGCCTGTGCCAGCCTTCGCGTACATAGCGCAAGCGGGAGGCTATGCGTCGATCAAGCACTGGCGATTGAGGCTGGACCGCCGAGACCTTCGTAAACGTCGCTCTGCGTCCTGACTTGCCACTCGCCGTCGTAAAAGAGCTGACACTTGCCTTACCCACCAATACCAAAGCGAGGCCCTTGTCGACACTCTGCGCCTCCCTCACAAGCTCATCAAGGCCATCGGGGAGCTGGGCGACACTGAACTGGAATTGCTCATCTCCGCCATACTGGCCGATGCTATCCAGATTTCGATAGAAAAAGCCTCCGCCTTTCCCCTCATATTTCTTGCCTACCGAAAAACGATATTCGCGCTCGGAGGATCCCGGTTGGGTTGAGCCAGTTGCCCAGTTGGTAATCGCCTCCATGCGTCGTTGGATATCGGCAAGCTGGTTGTCGAAGATCTCCTGATCGACTTCGATCCGCTCAGTTGCGAGTAAATCTGCTGCGCGTGCCCTCTCGCGGCCAGACCGGGCGGCAAGGTGCCCCTGGTGACGCGACGAGGAGCGCGCAACGGACTGCGCCAGGCGTCGGCAATGCTGAACCATTCCTCGCAGGTAGCGATTCTCGGCTACGTCGGCGCTCTCTTCCGCCGCACGACCAGGATAAAGCCTTGCGCCAGGACGGCGCATGGCAGCCCGAAATGTTGCGGCGTTTGGACGCAGACGCGCTGGTGAGGTGAGCGCGGTGACCTCACGTATTTCTTGCGCAGGATGCTCAAGGACTCGGCCTGCGGCATCCGCGAACTCCGCAAGCGCCTCACAGATGTCGCGGCTGTAATCGGACCCAACTTCTCCCAAAGCCCCTGTTGGCTTTCCAATCGCAAGCCAGACCAGTTCGTCCTGAAAATCTTCGAGATACTCCTGCGCATGAGCGCGATCGAGTTCGTTTGCGACAGCGTCAATGACCAGGGTTCGATAAGGACCAAGCGCCACCAAGAAAGTCCCGAACGAGCGGTGCATTTCGGATAGGTGTCTGTTACTTGGCTTGCTCCAGCCGGTGGCAGGAATCCACCAGGCAGCGCCGTGATCATCGAGTACCCGAAGCCACGGGTGGCGTTCAGCTTGGGCATCAACAGTCGTGGGCTCGACGCTTGCGAGATCGCCGGACAGTTGCAGCCCAACCCATGGCGCGAAATTCCGGAAAATCGAGACTTCGGCGTGTAGCGCGCCATCTCCAGCCGTGTCGATTTCAATAGGGTAGGTCGATACCTCTATCCGCCGAGCCACGCCGGGCGAATCCCATTCGATCTCGAGATAGTGCGCCGCTACCCCCATCGGACGGGTCAGCGCAGCCAGTAGTTGACGATGCCGTTGTTACCATCGGCCAAGCGGATCATGCGTCCAAGGTCGGCGACGCAGCTCGCTTCGAGATCGAGGCTTGTGCCTTCGAAGCGCCGTGTCAGCTCGGTGCGAAACTCGTCAAGGAGTTCACGGCGAGAGCGACCGCTGCCTGCGGGACGCGCGGTGTCAAAGGCAATCTTTGGCAGAATCTTGTGCTTGATGACATTGTCCAGCGCCTCGTCAGGATTTATCCCAGCCACTTCCGCCGCGATCATGTATCCTTGCGACTGGCGAATGGCGCGAAGTCCGAACTCGACGCCGAGGGGGTCAAGATAGTCACGCGATAGATGCGAAAGGAAGGCAACGTTCGCGTCATGACGATTGAAGGCGGGATAGTCGCTGCGGACGCCGAAATCTTCAGGAGTCATGCGCAACTCCCCGAAGTGCGAAGGCAGGTTTTGGCTGGCTTCCTGGACTTCGGCTTCAATCGCGTCCCAGTCGGCCAGCATCGGGTTCCGGAAGCGAACCACCTGCACGCGGTCTAGCACCTTGGGCGAAAGCTGGTGCGTGGTGTCGTCCATATTCACTGCGCCGAAGATCCACACGTTCTCTGGTAATGTGATCGAGGTGGGCATGCGCATCTGGGCCGCAAGCGAGCGCCGCAGTCGGCCGTGATGCACCAGAACGGATTCGTTGTCCGTGAAACCGCCTATACGGTGGAGTTCGGCATTGGCACGATCGTCTCGCAAGACATCTTCTAGAGTGGCGCCCTCGCTAAGCCCGGAGCGTCGCCGCGCTTCCGCCTCGATTTCCAGAAAAATCCCCTGCTCTACTACAACGTGACGCTCCTCGTCGGCAGTGTAGAGAGGGATCTCGGGTGCCTTCGTGCGGTTCTCAAGAAGACTGAGAAAATCGGCGAAGTAGTGCTCCACGCGCGCCAAGTTCATTTCGTCAAGGCAGATGAAGTGAGGCACATGCGGATCGCGCGAGGCAGCCTGTAAGGCGAGCAGAAAAGGCGTTGCCTGATAGCTCCGTTCAATTGGATTGAAGTATCCGAGAAGATCTTCCGGGCCTGTCCAGTTCGGCTTCACAGGGATGATCGTGCATGTCCCGCCAATGGCCTTGGCTGCCGCCCGCACCAAACTTGTCTTGCCCGAGCCAGAATCCCCAGCCAGGACCACAAGGTCACGGGTGCGAAGCAACGCCAGAAAGTCACGAAGTTGGGCTTGTGAGTAGAGTAGGCCCTGTTCGGCCATCCGAGCCTGCAGCAAAGGCGCAAGCTTGGCGAAGCCACCGGGCAGAGCTTCCGCGAAATTGATCCCAATGCGCGTATCTTCCAAAACGCCCATGTGGGGCATCAGCGCCGCCACATCCTCGGCGTCGACTAGTCCGAGCGCGATCAGCCTGTCGCCCTTCTCAGAGAGCAGCTCTTCCAAACGACGATAGGCGATTTCCATTGTGCTCTTCTCTTGTTCCACGGTTCGTTGGTAGGCGAGGAAGCTGTCTTGCGCGGCGACAAACTGGGCCTGCAGGACGTCGGCACTTCGCTCAGCCTCATCGCGGCGCTGGCGGTGGGATGAAAGTTCAGCCTCAATGTGGGCATGGGCCGCTGCGGCGTCCGCTTCTGCCAGTCGACGTGTCGCTGTAAGATTGTCGAGGGCCTTGTCGTTTTCATCCAGGCGGCGTGCCAGCTCCTCGTCCTCGTCGAGTACCAATTTGCGAAGGTATTCCTCGATTTCATCGCGCGCTAAAGTTGCGATCCGCCGAGCTGATTCAGTGCCAGTGACACTAACCTGCCAGTCGTCCGGGATTTCGCTCAGCGGACGAAGCGTTCCAGGGCAAACCTTCAATTCCCAAGGATTTGCACGCTTCTGACGCTCCTTGATCGAAGCGAGTTCCAGTTCAGCAATTGCCCACTGTCCTCCTGATGTGACAGCGTGAAAATCTAGTATTTCGCGCGAACGCCCAGGCGGGACAAATGCTGCAGCTGGCCGAGGCCCAAGGGTATCGAGCGCGTCAGGCAATGGTGGGTACAGTAGACCAATGCCAGTCGCTGGATGCTCGATATCGTCAAGAAGCCAAATACTGCCGCCCCCGTCTAAATCCTTGCACCATACTCGGCCGATGACGCGGATGGGCTTACCTTCTGGCAAGTCCCAAATGAAGCGAAGCTCATCGAGTAGATCGGTGGGGCTGCGCTCAAGCGCATCCCTGAGCGCGGCACTATCACCTCTGGCAGCCAAACCGGCTGGATAGGGTTTTCCCGTCTGAGGCTTTCTCATGCTAATTAAGCTGCCACCGGCGCTGTTGTCTTGATGCGTACGCCGTCAGGACATGTGGCATATTGCCGGTTAAAAATATTAAGATTCAGCCTCATTTAGTTTTTGACATTACGCAGCGAGCTAGCGGTGCCGCAAGTGCCGATTTAAGAAATTCTGCATCGTCCCTGATGGGAGGATTGGGCTCGAGGAACTCGGAATTTCATCCAATTTTACCCGGTCAGAATGACCGAGTTCCGGGCGCGCAGCAGACCTTTCCCTCACCCAAATACCGATGGATCCTGCTCTGCCCACGGTAGTTCGGAGGCCGCCGCCATCTCTTTCACCGACACGGCGGGGGGCACGCGGCGGATCAGTAGCTTGTCGAGCACGGTTGGCGCCAGATAAGCCAACCGTAGCATCCGCCCGACATAACGGTCCGAGACTCCCTCGGCATCGGCAATATCCTGGATCGTCGCCGCCGCCCCGCTTTCCAGCTTCCGCCGCCAGCTCCACGCCTTGGCGATCGCCTTCAGCACGTGCGGGTCGATCCCGCCACCGGTGTCGGGCGCCATGTCGGCTGGCGGGACGATCTTCGGACGCCCGTTGCGCTTGCGGATGGTGAGCGGGATGAACACCCGCATAGTGGTGGGCGCGCTCATGCTGCCAACTCCTGTTTTGGTGTGACCAATTCCCGGATGACCGATCCGAGGCCTTCCGTGCGCAGGTCGACCGCAAGTCCCTCGGCACTGACCGTGACCCGCTCGATCAGCAGCCGGGCGATGCGGGCCTGCTCGGCCGGGAACAGTGATTCCCAAAGCCCGTCAAAGCCCGCCAGCGCATTGACCACATCGTTCTCGGTCATGGCGGGATCGTTCCTACGCGCAGCCTCCATGGCCCGCGCCGCGATTTCCGGGGTGCGCAGCAGCGACCGGATGTGCTGGACGACGGCGCCCTCGACCATCCCGGCATTGAGCCGGACAAAGCTGTCGCGGCCTTCGTACCCCCGGTTCCGGATCGCGTCCATCGAGGTGTAGTACCGGTAATGCCTGCTGCCCTTTTTCGTCACTGTCGGCGTCATGGCGATGCCGCGATCCGTGAAGATCAGACCTTTCAGCAGCGCCGTGGTCTGGGTGCGGGTGTTGGCCGCGCGCTGGCGCGGGCTTTCCTGCAGGATGGCATGGACCTGATCCCAGAGCGGCTCGTCGATGATGGCCTGATGCTCGCCGGGATAGCTCGTGCCTTTGTGGACGGCCTCGCCGAGGTAGAGCCGGTTGCGGAACAGCTTGTACAGGAACCCCTTGTCGATCGGCTTGCCGCGCTTGTTCAGGGTGCCGCCCGCCACCAGCTCCCGGGTCAGCAGGGTGGCCGATCCCAGCTCGACAAACCGCTGGAAGATGTGGCGGACCGTAGCGGCCTCGGCCTCGTTGATCACCAGCTTGCGGTCGACGATGTCGTACCCCATCGGCACGAACCCGCCCATCCACATGCCCTTGGCGCGGCTGGCGGCGAACTTGTCGCGGATGCGTTCACCGGTGACCTCACGTTCGAACTGGGCGAATGACAGCAGGATGTTCAGCGTCAGCCGCCCCATCGAGGTCGTGGTGTTGAACGCCTGCGTCACCGACACGAAGGTCACGTTGTTGCGGTCGAAGGCCTCGACCAGCTTGGCGAAGTCCATCAGCGATCGTGACAGGCGGTCGATCTTGTAGACGACGATGACGTCGACCAGCCCGGCCTCGATGTCTTCAAGCAGGGTTTTCAGCCCCGGCCGTTCGAGCGATCCGCCGGAATACCCGCCGTCGTCGTAACGTTCGCGCATGCAAACCCAGCCCTCAGCGCGCTGGCTGGCGATATAGGCCTCGCAGGACTCGCGCTGGGCATCGAGGCTGTTGAACTCCATGTCCAACCCTTCTTCGCTGGATTTGCGGGTGTAGACGGCGCAACGCATGCGCCGCATCGGTGCCGTGATGTTGGTCATGCAGCGTCCTTTCGTTCCCGCAGGCCGAAGAAGCGGTAGCCGTTCCACTGCGTGCCGGTGATGTCGCGGGCGATGGCCGACAGGGACTTGTAGCGGCGGCCCTGCCAGTCGAACCCGTCCTTCAACACGGTGATGACGTGCTCGGCCCCGTTCCATTCGCGCACCAGCCGCGTGCCGATGACCGGGTTGCGCGGGTCGCTGATCACTGACTTTCGGACCTTCTTGCCCTCGACCTCGTCGGCCAGGGCATCGAGCAGCTGTCGCACGGGCTTCGACGGACCGCCCAAGGTCAGCTCTTGAATCCTGTAGGCCAAGCGTTGCTCCAGGAACGAGCGGCTGTTGTTCGGCGCCTCTGTCTCGAACAGCTTGTCCCACTCGGCCTTGAGCTCTTTGACCGACATGGCCTTCAGCGCCGCCAACCTGGCCAGCACCTGCGCATTGTCATCCTGTTTGTGCATCATTGTCCTCCATTCCGGGCCTTTGCCCGGGGACGACTGACGCTCCTGGTGGGCAGGATTGCGAGTGAACTATCTCCGCTCGCGGCAGATAAAGAACTGGACTGTTCGCGCATGCGCAGCACGCCGGCGGCCACGATGCGACCCAACTCTGAAAGTCGGGCGTCTGGCGACATCTTGGATGGGCAAAGCCCATTTGGGTTGGATGTGTCGGTGGACATGGAGACCGTTCGCAATAGTGGGTGGCTGGCGACACGGTAGTTTTGAGAACGATCTTAAAACAAGCAAATTCATTTTGTTATCGTAGTCTTGCGAAATCATGAGCATTGCTTGGTGGTCACGATCCGCATCTTTGAATCGTCGCTCGGAACGCCTGCGAAATGCTTCGTAATTTGATTCGCGGAGGGTCGTTGATCGGCTACATTCTGACCTCGGCGCCCGGGTGTGCGGCCGGAGTTCACGGCAATGTGTCCTTGACCCCGGAACCCCTCGCAACTACGCTAATCCGCATAGAAGCGTGATTTTGAGGGTTGGCCCAAGCCATGATGAACCGATGACCACTGACGGGACGAGTTTTGGACGTCAGATTTCCAAAGCCAGGAAGGCCAAGGCTCTCAGCCAGAAGGAGCTGGCTGCGAAGATCATGAAAGAGGAAGACGGCACAGCGATTTCACCGCAGTACCTCAACGATATCGAGCATGATCGGCGCAGCCCCACTTCGGATCACCTGATCCGGCAGTTTGCGGAGGTGTTGAACATCGACGAAGGCGTTCTGTTCTTGCTGGCAGGGAAGATACCCGACGACCTCCGCAGCCAAGTCAGTGACCCAGCCAAGGCGGCCGAGGCATTCGTCAATTTCCGTCGCGCCATCACCAACTGACGGAGCGACGGCGATGAGGATGATACGGGACCCAAAGGGCCGATTTCCAGAGCGCCCCTATTACACGAACGACGAACTCGATCGGGAGTGTGAGCGGCTTGTCCGGGATCTGCACCGCAAGCGGAACCAAGAGGCACGCCCCCGTATCACGACGGATGAACTCCATCTGCTGATCGAGCTCAACGACGCCAGCCTGGATTCCTCTGCCGACCTGACGGTCTACGGCGACGATGTCGAAGGTGTGACGGCCTTCCATCCAGACGGAGATCCCGAAGTCGCAATCTCCGATCGGCTGGCTAACGATCCCCGCCGCGAGAACCGGCTACGCACGACCTTGGCCCATGAGTTCGGCCATGTGCATTTCCATAGACACCTTTGGGCGGGAAAGTTTCAGCATGGCCAGCTGTTCGACCGCAGGAGCCATGAGAACAAGGCGGTCTGCAAGCGCGACACGATCATTCAAGCCGCAAACTATGACTGGATGGAGTGGCAGGCCGGTTATGTCAGTGGCGCGATCCTGATGCCGGTCACGTCGATCCGCCGGCTGGTGTCCGAATATTGCCAGGAGCGTGATCTCCACGCTGCCGTGGCAGTGCGGTCAGACCATGGTCTGTTGATTGCTGCTGAGAAGTGACCCGGGAAGGGCATAAATTTCCACTGAGAAGTGACCCATGTTG
The DNA here is from genome assembly GCA_036570425.1 of Rhizorhapis sp. GTDB lineage: Bacteria > Pseudomonadota > Alphaproteobacteria > Sphingomonadales > Sphingomonadaceae > Rhizorhapis. The sequence continues at coordinate 231,793 of DATCYF010000022.1, forward strand.
AACTCACCCCTGGCTTTGGCGAGCGGGGGATCATGGAGTGTTGGACATGGCGTTATTGAGCGTAATCCGTCGCT
>DATCYF010000023.1:0-440753 GCA_036570425.1 Rhizorhapis sp.
CTTCCAGGCCATGCACTCGCAAACGATCGTCGACGACTGCCAACGGATCAGTCGCCGGCCCCATCTTGCAGGTGCCAACGAGATGATAACTGCTGTTGCCATATTGGCGGGCGAAGCCAAGCCATTCGTCGTCAGTCTGCAGATTGTCTCCGGTGTTGTCCCTAGAGGCATCTGCGGCGTGCCGGTGTGGTGGTTCAGCGCATCGCGGACGGTGACATCATCCTTACCGTTGCGTCCAAACTCCGGCCAGTAGTCAGCGATGGGGCGATCATAGTCGAGCAAGCCTTTCTCCGCCTGCACATGCACTGCGGTGGAGGCCACAGCCTTGGTCACCGAAAAGACATTGAACAGCGTATCGCCGTCGACTTTCCTGCCAGAGTCCTTATCGGCAAGGCCTCCCCAGCAGTCGACCACCAGTTCTTCACCCAGATAGGCGGCGACCTGGATGCCGATTTCGCCCTTCTCTGCAATGGCTTGATCGATGGCGGCCTGAACCGCTGCATTCGCCTGCGCATTGATAGTCATTGCGCTCTCCCTGGACGCTTGAAATCAAAATGCTCAAGCGGCCCCTGCCGCGCGACCGATCGAACGACCCGTCCCACCAAGGGCAATTCGGCCAGAAAATTGCGGAAGGGCGCGCCGGTGGCGTGTCCGGCAAAAGCCGCCTCGCTTTCCCAGAGTTCCACAAGGTGGAAGAGGCGGGGATCATCGAGGTCCGCCGTAAAACGATATATGAGACAGCCTTCTTCCGCTTGCGAGCCCGCCATCGTTCGCCGCAGTAGACCGGTGGCCTCCTTGCGGCGATCGTCCTTGGCCTCAATCGTAACATCGAACAGTATCATGTGCCGCTCCTCCTTTCAGGGCGGGCCATAGGCATCAGTCTGCCAGCGGCCGGCCCAGCAGATCCTCCGACCGCTCGACCCTCACGAGGACTGCCGATCCTTTGCGTTCGGGATCGCGGTCCTTCTCCGGTTGAACCAGACGATCCCAGATGCGTTGCGCAATGGGATCGTCCTTATGGATCGCCGCTTCGCCATAGAAGCGCGCTATGCCACCTGCCGGAAGGACGCCAGCGGGCATCAGCTCTGGATTATGGAAATAGATGGTCACCTTCGAACCATCGATCAAACCGGCTGCGGTGCTTCCTCCGCCCCGATCCCAGAAAGAAATGTGGTCATCGTCATAGATCTGTACGCTGCCCCGGGGGCTGATCTGCGCGAAGCCGGTGGGAAGGCAGGTCCCCACCAGGCAGACATGGCTCGGAAATGCGGCATCGATATGTTGCTGAACAAACTTTGGTATCGGCATCTTTGCTCTCTTTCCTGTACGTCCATGTTGCGGCGGGTGAGTATTGCATGGCTTTCACACGTCAGCAAAAGATGCGAGATGCCGCGGCAAGCGCAGCCCTGCCGCTGCATCTCCGGCCTAGAATTCGGCAGTCATGCGCAAGCCGTAGGTCCGGGGGTCGCCGGGGAACAAGTTCTGCCCCAGCGCGCCCAGCGTGGATCCCCAGCTTGAATATTTGGTGTTAGTGATGTTGCGGCTATAGGCCGAGAGGGTCAGGCCGTTGTCCAGGCGATAATAAATATTGGCATCAAGCAACCAATATCCCTTCTGGGGCAGCAGATTGGCTTCATCATTAAGCATCGGCCCAGCAACATAAATCAACCATTTGTTTGGTAGCACAGACCAGATCACGACAGCCTTGCTAAGCCTCAGCGAATTTCTGACTCATGGATAATAGCGTGGTGTCTATGTGTCGTGGGCGACTCTTCGCAGGGGGGCCCCTTTATCTCCGATGATCGTCTATCTCCGATGGTCGGCTTCATCAGGCAGATGTTGTGTGGCGTTGGTGACGCTTTGATCATGGCCGCTCTTGTCGCTGAAAAACGCCGCTGCAAATAATCCGCATCCAAGCATGACCGAAAGAAAAACGCCCGCGATGGTGGCCACGGCTACAACGAAGGTCAGATGGCCGTTAATCCCCAGATAGGATAGCGCGCCGATGACCATCAAGACGCCCGCCACGCCGATCCACAGCATCACGCGTTTGAACTCAGCGATTGCACGTTGGCGGTCATGTTCCATGTGTGCTATCCTACGGCATCTCTTCCGATATTGCGAGATGTTTGTCTGGATTGCCCGTTGGCTTTGCGACACGCTTTCGGCCGATTTCGATAAGCAAGTGCCCTTCACAAGCCCTGACGAATATCCTATATAGGTTGCACGAGTTTTCCTGGCTTCATCCATCATGCCGATGATCGAAGCTGCCCTTGCTCCTTCGGGACACGATCCGTTTTGCGCGGCGGATTGCGACGAATTGGGGGATTAAGGGGTTTTACCAGACGCAAACAGTGCGGATCCGACAGCCCGGACCCGCACTTTTTTTCGTGGGAACTGGTCTTGCGAATCGGCTGCGATCCCGCTGAGAGGCGGAAAAAATTTGGAACAAGGCAGGTAAAGCATGGCGACCAAGGCAGCCCACCCGGCACATCTCAACTCGGGCGCAAAAAAGCGCATCCGCAAGGTTTTCGGCAACATCCACGAAGTGGTGCAGATGCCGAACCTCATTGAGGTGCAACGCGAATCCTATGAACAGTTCCTGCGCTCAGATCCATCCGTCGGCTATGTCTCCGGCCTTGAAAAGACCTTGCGTAGCGTTTTTCCGATCCGCGATTTCGCGGGCACCGCTGAAATGGATTTCGTCCAGTACGAACTGGAAGAGCCAAAATACGATACGGAAGAATGCCGCCAGCGGGGGATTACTTATGCAGCGCCGATGCGCGTGACGCTTCGCCTTATCGTGTTTGAAGTCGACCAGGACACTGAGACCCGCTCTGTCCTAGATATCAAGGAACAGGACGTTTACATGGGCGACATGCCGCTCATGACGCAGAACGGCACGTTCATCATCAACGGCACAGAGCGCGTCATCGTGTCGCAGATGCACCGTTCGCCGGGCGTTCTCTTCGATCATGATCGGGGCAAGACGCACAGCTCGGGTAAATATCTCTTTGCCGCTCGTGTCATTCCCTATCGTGGTTCATGGCTGGATTTCGAATTCGACGCCAAGGACATCGTCAATGTTCGCATTGACCGGAAGCGCAAGCTGCCGGTGACCGCGCTGCTCCATGCTCTGGGCCTTAACAGCGAGGAAATTCTCAACACCTTCTATAACACCGTGACCTTCGTTCGCGGTGAAGGCGGTTGGAAGATTCCGTTCAGCCCCGAAGCGTGGCGTGGACAGAAGCCAGCCTTCGACATCATCGACGGAAATTCGGGTGAGGTGATTTTCCCGGCCGGGCAAAAGATTTCGCCGCGTGCCGCGAACAAGGCCGCCAAGGACGGGCTCAGCGACCTGTTGATCCCTACCGAGGAAATATTTGGCCGTTACAGCGCCTATGATCTCATCAACGAGCGAACCGGCGAGATTTATATCGAAGCGGGCGATGAGGTGTCTTCGGAAAATCTTGAGAAGCTCGACAAGGCGGGGATCGACCATCTCCAACTGCTCGATATTGATCATGTTACTACTGGCCCCTGGATGCGCAACACGCTGAAGGCAGACAAGGCGGAAGATCGCGATCATGCGCTCTCCGATATTTATCGCGTCATGCGCCCGGGCGAACCGCCCACGCGTGAGACAGCGGAAGCGCTGTTCGACGGCCTGTTTTTCGATCCGGAACGTTACGATCTTTCGGCCGTCGGCCGCGTCAAGCTCAACATGCGTCTCGATCTCGATGCCGAGGATACGGTCACCACGTTGCGCCGCGAAGACATTATCGCTGTCGTCAAGGAATTGGTGAACCTTAAAGATGGCAAGGGCGAAATCGACGATATCGACAATCTCGGCAACCGCCGCGTGCGTTCGGTCGGCGAACTGCTGGAAAATCAATATCGCGTTGGCCTGCTTCGTATGGAGCGTGCGGTCAAGGAGCGCATGTCGAGCGTCGACGTTTCGACAGTCATGCCCAACGACCTCATTAACGCGAAGCCCGCTGTGGCTGCCGTGCGCGAGTTCTTCGGCTCCTCGCAGCTTTCCCAGTTCATGGATCAGACCAATCCGTTGTCCGAAGTCACGCACAAGCGTCGTGTGTCGGCGCTCGGGCCGGGCGGTCTTACCCGTGAACGCGCGGGCTTTGAAGTGCGCGACGTTCACCCCACCCATTATGGCCGCATCTGCCCGATTGAAACCCCGGAAGGTCCGAACATCGGCCTGATCAACTCGCTCGCGAGCTTCAGCCGGGTCAATAAATACGGCTTCATTGAAACGCCCTATCGCAAGGTCGTCGATAACAAGGTGACAGATGAAGTCGTCTATCTATCGGCGATGGAAGAGGCAAAGCACACCATTGCGCAGGCGAATGCCGAACTGACCGCAGACGGCAGCTTTGTGGAGGAAATCGTTTCCAGCCGTCAGGCAGGCGAATTCCTGATGGCGCCGCGTGACATAATCACGCTGATGGACGTCAGCCCCAAACAGCTCGTGTCCGTCGCGGCCTCGCTCATTCCCTTCTTGGAAAATGACGATGCTAACCGCGCGCTCATGGGTTCGAACATGCAACGGCAGGCCGTGCCTCTGGTGCGTGCCGAGGCGCCGTTCGTCGGCACTGGCATGGAGGAGACCGTTGCGCGCGATTCCGGCGCAGCGATTGCCGCCAAGCGCGCCGGCGTCGTTGACCAGGTCGATGCGACCCGTATCGTCATCCGCGCCACCGAGGAAATCGAACCCGGGCGGTCGGGCGTCGATATCTACACGTTGATGAAATTCCAGCGCTCGAACCAGGATACCTGTATCAATCAGCGTCCGCTGGTGAAGGTGGGTGACGTCGTCCAGAAGGGTGACGTCATTGCCGATGGTCCTTCCACCGAGCTGGGTGAGCTTGCTCTGGGCCGGAACACACTCGTCGCGTTCATGCCCTGGAACGGATACAACTACGAAGACTCCATCCTGATCTCGGAACGGATCGTGAAGGACGACGTCTTTACCTCGATCCATATCGAGGAATTTGAAGTCATGGCCCGCGACACAAAGCTGGGGCCGGAAGACATTACCCGCGACATCCCGAATGTCGGTGAAGAAGCCCTTCGCAACCTCGATGAGGCGGGCATCGTCTATATCGGAGCCGAGGTGGAGCCGGGCGACATTCTGGTAGGTAAGATCACGCCGAAGGGCGAGAGCCCGATGACGCCGGAAGAAAAACTCCTCCGCGCCATCTTCGGAGAAAAGGCGAGTGACGTGCGCGACACCTCGCTTCGCCTGCCACCGGGCGTTGCCGGTACGGTCGTGGAAGTCCGCGTGTTCAATCGCCACGGTATCGACAAGGACGAGCGCGCCATGGCGATCGAGCGGGAGGAAATCGACCGTCTCGCCAAGGACCGCGAGGACGAACGAGCGATTCTCAACCGTGCGACTTTCAATCGATTGAAGGAAATGCTGGTTGGTCAGGTCGCCACCGCCGCGCCGAAAGGTGTGAAGAAGGGTGCCGAGATTACCGAGGAACTGCTGAACGAAGTCGAACGGTACGAATGGTGGAAATTTGCGGTTGCAGATGACGCGCGCCAGTCAGGTCTGGAAGCCGTCAAGGCGCAGTATGACGAAGCGGTTAAGCTGATCGTCGACAAGTTCGAGGACCGCCGCGACAAGCTGGAGCGGGGCGACGAACTGCCGCCGGGCGTTTTGAAGATGGTGAAGGTGTTCGTCGCGGTTAAGCGCAAGCTGCAGCCGGGCGACAAGATGGCCGGTCGCCACGGCAATAAGGGTGTGATTTCGCGTATCCTGCCGGTGGAAGACATGCCGTTCCTTGAAGACGGAACGTTCGTCGACATCGTGCTCAATCCGCTGGGCGTGCCAAGCCGAATGAACGTCGGACAGATATTTGAAACGCACCTGGGATGGGCCGCACGTGGTCTGGGTAACCAGATCAAGGAGGCGCTGGAGAACTGGCGCGAATCCAATCCGAATCCCGAAGCCGCCGCACCGCCGGAAGCCGTTCGCGAAAGGCTGAAAACCGTCTATGGCAGCAGCTATTCCGATGAGATCGATGGGCGTTCAGACGACCAGGTGCTCGAAATGGCATCGCTGCTGACCAATGGCGTGCCGATGGCAACGCCGGTGTTCGACGGTGCGCGTGAGGCGGACGTTGCGAACATGCTGGAACTCGCCGGACTTGACCGTTCGGGCCAGGTAGACCTGTTCGACGGCCGTACGGGCGATCGTTTCGACCGCAAGGTGACCGTGGGCTATATTTATATGCTGAAGCTCCACCACCTTGTTGATGACAAGATCCATGCGCGTTCGATCGGTCCCTACAGCCTCGTCACCCAGCAACCGCTGGGCGGTAAGGCGCAGTTCGGCGGCCAGCGCTTCGGTGAGATGGAGGTCTGGGCATTGCAAGCTTATGGCGCTGCCTACACCTTGCAGGAAATGTTGACGGTGAAGTCGGACGACGTTGTCGGTCGTACCAAGGTCTATGAAGCGATCGTCAAGGGTGACGATACTTTTGAGGCCGGTATTCCGGAGAGCTTCAATGTTCTGGTCAAGGAAATGCGCTCACTTGGTCTTAATGTCGAACTGACCGCGATGGATGAGGCCGACGACGAGCAGGCGCAAGCGGCGGAGTAAAACCACACCTCCCCCTCCTCTTCAGGGGAGGGGGCGAGGGTTGGGGCATGTCCTCACCCTGATGAAATTTCATTCCCCACCCCAACCCCTCCCTGAAGAGGAGGGGCTAAGGAAGGTAGAGACAATGAACGAACTGACCAATTTCGCAAATCCGGTGGCCAAGCCGGAATCATTCGACCAGATCCAGATCGGCCTTGCTTCCCCCGAGCGCATACGATCCTGGTCCTTCGGAGAGATCAAGAAGCCCGAAACAATTAACTACCGCACGTTCAAGCCCGAACGCGACGGTCTGTTTTGCGCGCGCATCTTCGGTCCGATCAAGGATTATGAATGCCTGTGCGGCAAGTACAAGCGCATGAAATACAAGGGCATCGTGTGCGAAAAGTGCGGTGTTGAAGTCACTGTGTCGAAGGTCCGCCGCGAACGGATGGGTCACATTGAACTCGCCGCGCCAGTCGCGCACATCTGGTTCCTGAAGTCGCTTCCCAGCCGTATCGGGCTGCTGCTGGATATGCAGCTAAAGCAGCTTGAGCGTGTCCTTTACTTCGAAGCCTACATCGTCATCGAACCGGGCCTGACGCCGCTCGAAAAATATCAGCTTCTGACTGAAGATGAACTGGTCGAGGCGCAGGACGAATATGGCGAAGACGCCTTCTCTGCCGGCATCGGTGCGGAAGCCGTCAAGCAGATGCTGATCGATCTCGACCTTGAGGGCGAGCGCGAAATTCTGCTGAAGGATCTGGCTGAAACGAAGTCCGAGCTGAAGCCAAAGAAGATCATCAAGCGACTGAAGGTCGTCGAGAGCTTCATTGATTCAGGCAACCGTCCGGAATGGATGATCCTGGATGTCGTTCCGGTCATTCCGCCCGAATTGCGGCCGCTGGTTCCGCTGGACGGCGGCCGTTTCGCGACGTCGGACCTCAACGATCTTTATCGCCGCGTCATCAACCGTAACAATCGCCTGAAACGATTGATGGAATTGCGTGCGCCGGACATCATCGTCCGCAATGAAAAGCGCATGCTGCAGGAAGCGGTGGACGCGCTGTTTGACAACGGCCGCCGCGGTCGCGTCATCACTGGCGCCAACAAGCGTCCGCTGAAGTCGCTCTCTGACATGCTGAAGGGCAAGCAGGGTCGCTTCCGTCAGAACCTGCTCGGCAAGCGCGTCGATTATTCCGGCCGGTCGGTGATCGTGACGGGTCCTGAACTCAAGCTGCACCAGTGCGGGCTGCCCAAGAAGATGGCGCTCGAGCTGTTCAAGCCGTTCATCTACGCGCGTCTTGACGCCAAGGGTCTTTCGATGACCTTGAAGCAGGCCAAAAAGTGGGTCGAAAAGGAGCGCAAGGAAGTCTGGGACATCCTCGACGAAGTCATTCGCGAGCACCCGGTCATGCTGAACCGCGCCCCGACGCTTCACCGTCTTGGCATCCAGGCATTCGAACCCGTGTTGATTGAGGGCAAGGCCATCCAGCTTCACCCGCTGGTCTGCTCCGCTTTCAACGCGGACTTCGATGGTGACCAGATGGCCGTGCACGTTCCGCTGAGCCTTGAGGCGCAGTTGGAAGCGCGCGTGCTGATGATGTCGACCAATAACATCCTCTCGCCCGCGAATGGCAAGCCGATCATCGTGCCGTCACAGGACATGGTGCTGGGTATCTATTATCTTTCCATGGAGCGCGAGGGCGAGCCGGGCGAAGGTATGCTGCTGTCTGACATGGCGGAAGTGCATCAGGCGCTCTTTGCCAAGGCAGTGACGCTACACAGCAAGATCGTGAGCCGCGTGCCCCAGACGGACGAGAGCGGCAATCAATATATGAAGCGGTTCGAAACCACGCCGGGTCGCATGCTGATTGGCGAATGCCTGCCAAAGAACCACAAGGTTCCTTTCGATATCGTCAACCGCCTTCTCACCAAGAAGGACATTGGCGACGTGATCGATCAGGTCTATCGCCACACCGGTCAGAAGGACACGGTGCTGTTTGCCGACGCCATCATGGCTTTGGGGTTCCGTCACGCGTTCCAGGCGGGTATTTCCTTCGGTAAGGATGACATGATCATCCCGGAATCGAAGGTAGGCACAGTGGATGAAACTCGTGCGCTGGTGGCTGACTATGAACAGCAGTATCAGGACGGGCTCATCACTCAGCAGGAAAAATACAACAAAGTGATCGACGCCTGGTCGCGTTGCGGCGATATCGTCGCCAGCGCCATGATGGACGAGATCAAGGCCACGCCGAAGCTGGATGATGGCCGTCTTGCGCCCATCAATTCGATCTACATGATGTCGCACTCCGGTGCACGCGGCAGCCCCGCGCAGATGAAGCAGCTTGCGGGCATGCGTGGCCTGATGGCCAAGCCTTCCGGCGAGATCATTGAAACGCCAATTATCTCGAACTTTAAGGAAGGCCTCACCGTCCTCGAGTATTTCAACTCGACGCACGGCGCCCGCAAGGGCCTTGCCGACACGGCGCTCAAGACGGCGAATTCGGGCTATCTGACTCGCCGCCTTGTCGACGTGTCGCAGGATTGCACAATTGTCGAGGAGGATTGCGGCACTGAAAACGCGCTGGAGATGAAGGCCATCGTTCAGGGCGGTTCGGTCATTGCTTCGCTCGGTGAGCGCATTCTTGGCCGTACCACGGCGGAAGACATTGTCGACAGCAAGGATGGCTCCATTCTCATTGAAACAGGCACACTGCTCGACGAAGCTGCCATCGCGAGGATCGAGGCCATCGGCATCCAGGCGGTCAGGATCCGCTCGCCGCTGATCTGCCAATCGAAGATGGGCGTGTGCGGCAAATGCTATGGTCGTGATCTTGCTCGCGGTACGCCGGTCAACATCGGTGAAGCCGTAGGCGTCATCGCAGCGCAGTCCATTGGTGAGCCGGGCACGCAGCTTACCATGCGTACCTTCCATATCGGCGGTGCGGCGCAGCTCAACGAGCAGTCGAACCTCGATGCGGTGGCCGATGGTCATCTGGAATATCGCGATATGCCGACGATCAAGGATTCGCGGGGTCGTCGTCTGTCGCTTGCTCGTAATGGCGAATTGGCGATCATCGACAAGGAAGGTCGTGAGCGTGCGGTTCACCGCCTGCCTTACGGCGCGCAGCTCATGCACGACGATGGAACACAGGTGAAGCAGGGCGATCGGCTGGCCGAATGGGATCCGTTCACCATGCCAGTGATCACGGAAAAGCCGGGTGTCGTGAAGTATCAGGACTTGATCGACGGCAAGACGCTAGTCGAGCAAACTGACGAAGCAACGGGCATCGCCCAGCGCGTCGTCAGCGAGTATCGTGGCGCCGCGCGATCGAAGGAGGATCTGCGTCCACGCCTGACTCTGCTCGACACGGATAGCGGCGAAGCCGGGCGTTACATGCTGGCCATCGGCGCGACCCTGTCGGTCGAGGATGGGCAGGCAGTGCAGGCTGGCGACGTGCTGGCTCGTGTTTCCCGCGAAGCTGCCAAGACCCGCGACATCACCGGCGGTCTGCCGCGCGTTGCTGAATTGTTCGAGGCCCGCAAGCCGAAGGACAATGCCATCATCGCGAAGGTGTCCGGCCGTGTTCAGTTCCTCAAGGACTATAAGGCGAAGCGCAAGATCGCCATTGTCCCTGAGGACGGCGATCCGGTTGAATACCTGGTGCCCAAGTCGAAGGTCATCGACGTTCAGGAAGGCGACTATGTCAAGCGTGGCGACAACCTGATTGGCGGTTCACCTGATCCGCATGACATTCTGGAAGTGCTCGGCATTGAGCCGCTGGCCGAATATCTGGTCAGCGAAATCCAGGAGGTCTATCGCTTGCAGGGCGTGAAGATCAACGACAAGCACATTGAAGTGATCGTCCGGCAGATGCTGCAGAAGGTGGAAATCACCCATGCCGGCGATACCATCCTGCTGCCAGGCGAACAGATCGACTTTGAGGAAATGAACGAGGTCAACGCCAGGTTGAAGCCGGGTCAGGAGCCCGCTCAGGGCAAGCCCATCCTGCTCGGCATTACGAAGGCGAGCCTGCAGACCCGCAGCTTCTTCTCGGCCGCGTCATTCCAGGAAACGACCCGCGTTCTCACCGAAGCCGCGGTTCAGGGCAAGAAGGACCCACTCGTCGGCTTGAAGGAAAATGTCATTGTTGGCCGTCTCATTCCGGCGGGCACCGGCGCTGGCATGAACCGCATGCGCATCGCCGCTAATAGCCGCGACGCTGCCCTGCGGGCCCAGTTCAAGGCGATGCAGGCGCATATTATAGTGCCGCATGATGCCGCCGAGGAACATGCAGCTGAACTGCAGCAAGGCCCGGAAGCCGCGATTGGCGACGATCCGCTGGCCGTGGTCCAGGGCGAAGACTTCACCACCGAGGATCTGGATCGGGAGTAAGAGGAAGTCGCCAGATGCTTCAGATGGAGCGTCCGGCGAACCTTTCGTGAAACTAGGAGCGGCCGGTCCGGTAACGGATCGGTCGTTCGTTTATGGGCATGCGATCTTCGGTGTCATTCCGCGTCGTTCCGGGATGGACCCTGTCCGCCATTTCCACGCCCGTGACCGGCGAGGATCGCTGTGATGCAGCCAAACAGGACAAGGACAAAGCGCGCCCTTCATGCCGGGAAGAGCTTCCCACCTCGGGAGAAAGGGCGGTTCATATTCCCAGGTCGCCACAACGCGCTGCCCCCTTGTGCGGCAAGCGAACGTCACTCTTCTCTTCGTCGAGGCAGCTTCAATTCACTGACGATAACCCCGACCAGGATCAGGGCCGCGCCCAGGAATACACCGGGCGGCAAACGTTCGCCTGCAATGCGGCCCAATATTCCGGCAACGACAGGCTCACCCGCATAGATGACGGTGGCGCGGGTGGGTGACACGCTGCGCTGAGCCCAGTTCATTACCACCTGAATGAGGGCGCTCGCTGCCCCCAATCCCACGCCGATATAAACCAGCAGCCAGGAAAAGGCCGGCACCGATTCCCCTGCGGGCATCATCGCCGCAAAGCTCAGGAGCGATGCCGTGCCGAGTTGAATGATTGTTATCCGTCGTGCATCGACCTTCGGCGCATAATGGCCGATGGCGATAATCTCCCCCGCGATCACCAGCGTGCTGATGATTGTCAGCCATTCGCCCTTTCCCAGACTGCCGGCGATACCATCGGGTCCCGCCAACGCGAGCATTCCCGCAAAGGCAAAACCCGCGCCCGTCCAGGCCATGATACCGGGTGGGCGGCGCAAAACCAGCCATTGAAGGATAGGGACTAGCGGGACGTAAAGCGCCGTGATGAAGGCCGATTTGCTGCTGGGAATGGTCTGCAATCCCATGGTTTGAAGCACGTAGCCCGTGGCAATGCTAAGCCCCACAAGAAATCCAGCCCGCATTTCTGTTTTTGTCAGGCCCTTCAGTGCCCGCCATGTGAAGGGCAGTATCACCAGAGCCGCCGTTCCGAAGCGTAATCCCACGAAAAAATAGGGACCACTCACTGCCATCGCCATCTGGACGAGCAGAAAGGTGGTGCCCCAGATCATGGTGATGGCCACAAGCGCCAGTTCAGCCTTACCAAAGCGAACGCTCATATGTGGGTGGGATGCAATTGGCATCGAAGGTCCTCGGTGCAGGAGCGATTTGCCCTGTGCGCAAAGCCCCGCTGCGTCAAGGGTGGTTCGCTTGACGGGGGGACTGGAGCGGCGCAAGCTTGCTCTATGACGCGCTTCACCTATCGCTGGGATGACCCCTTCCTTCTGGAGGAACAGCTTACGGGTGACGAACGCATGGTGCGTGATAGCGCTCACGCCTATGCGCGGGAGCAGTTGTTACCACGGGTTATCTCCGCCACGCGGGAGGAGCGGTTTGATCGGGAAATCATGACCGAAATGGGCGCGCTTGGTCTGTTGGGCGCAACCATAAGGGGTTATGGCTGCGCTGGTGTCTCGCATGTCGCCTATGGTTTGATCGCGCGCGAAGTGGAGGCGGTCGACAGCGGGTATCGTAGCGCAATGAGCGTTCAATCATCTCTCGTCATGGAGCCGCTATATGCCTACGGCACCGACGAGCAGAGGCAACGATGGCTTCCCGGTCTGGCGAGCGGAGAAATCATAGGCTGTTTTGGGCTGACAGAACCTGGTGCGGGATCGGATCCCGGTTCCATCGCAAGCCGCGCGCGCATGGTGAAGGGCGGCCATCGCCTGACAGGTTCAAAAATCTGGATCACGAATGCGCCGATCGCCGACGTGGCAATAATATGGGCGAAAACTGAGGATGATATCATTCGCGGTTTCATTCTGGAGCGTGGATGGCCGGGCCTTTCCTTCCCAAAGATAGAGGGCAAGATGAGCCTGCGGGCCTCAAGCACTGGCGAGATCGTGATGGACGACGTGTTCGTTCCCGATGCCAATCTGCTACCTGGAGCCAAAGGACTGGCCGGACCGTTCGGATGTTTGAACAAGGCGCGATTCGGCGTTGCCTGGGGTGCCATGGGCGCAGCGGAAGATTGTTGGCGAAGGGCGCGGCAATATGTGCTGAACCGCGAGCAGTTCGGTCGGCCGCTGGCTGCGACGCAACTGGTCCAGACCAAGCTGGCCAACATGCAAACGGAAATTGCGCTGGGGCTGAATGCAGCTTTGACTGTCGGCCGGAATATCGATGCGGGTACGTGGGCGCCGGAGATGATCAGTCTCATCAAACGCAACAACAGTGGCAAAGCGTTGGACATTGCCCGGGCAGCGCGGGACATGCATGGCGGTAACGGGATCAGCGATGAATTTCATGTCATGCGCCACCTCATCAACCTGGAAACGGTTAATACGTATGAAGGGACGTATGATGTCCACGGGCTGATCTTGGGGCGCGCGATCACGGGAATTCAGGCATTCGGGTGAGGTCTGGCCTTAAAGAGCATTCAAATAAAGCATAGCCCCGCGGATCATGCCAGCACCTAGCGCGCATTCCCTACGGCCTGCTCATCCCTCTCCGGGGAAGGGTCGCGGCTATCGAGAATGGCAATGCCTTTCTGCACGGCTGGCCGCTCGGCGATTTCCTCTTTCCAGCGTTGGGAGATGCCGCAGGCCGTCAATCTCCACTCGCGACCATTTGTGGCCACGCACCAGCATCAATTTCGAAAATCGCATGCTTGTGCCTCTTGTCTCTTTGCTAATTAAGCGTTCGTTGGTATCGGCCGGAAACTGGACGAGAAAACGGCATGACCACCAAACACGCACCTGACCCCGCGCTTCTGGCCAAAGCGGAGACTCTCACGGAGGCGCTGCCTTATATGCAGCGCTATGCAGGCAAGACGTTCGTGGTGAAATATGGCGGTCACGCCATGGGCGATCCTGAACTTGCACGCGATTTCGCCGAGGATGTGGTGCTGTTGAAGGCGGTGGGCATCAACCCTGTCGTCGTGCATGGCGGCGGGCCGCAGATTGGCGCGATGCTGAAGCAGCTTAACGTTGAAACGCAGTTTATAGACGGTTTGCGCGTGACGGATAGCGAAACCGCGCGCGTGGCCGAAATGGTGCTATCCGGTGCCATCAACAAGGAACTGGTAAGCTGGATCGGGCAAGCGGGCGGACGTGCCGTCGGTATTTCCGGCAAGGACGGCGGTTTTGTCACCGCCACCAAGGTCCGGCGCACGCAGAGAGATCCGGATAGCAATATCGAGCGTATCGTGGACCTGGGTTTCGTGGGGGAGCCAAGCCATATCGACCGTAGCCTGCTTGATACGATCAGCGCTGCGGGCATGATCCCGGTCGTCGCGCCCATCGGCATCGGCGATGACGGGCATACTTACAACATCAATGCCGACACCATGGCGGGCGCAGTTGCGGCGGCGCTGGGCGCGGCGCGTCTTTTCCTTCTCACCGACGTTCCAGGCGTGTTGGACAAGCAGGGTGAGTTGCTGACCGATCTGACGCCTCAGGACATCGGGGGCCTGCGTGCGGACGGGACGATTTCTGGCGGCATGATTCCGAAGCTGGAAACCTGCGTCCAGGCGGTGGAAGGCGGAGTGAATGCCGCAGTCATTCTGGACGGTCGCGTTCCCCACGCGATGCTTCTGGAAGTCTTCACTCGCCGCGGCGCGGGCACGCTGGTGCGCATTTGAAGCGAACTTGCAACTGCTTTATTATTACAATACACCTGATCTAACCGGACGGAGAAATCGATGCTGGTCGCCTTAATTCAGATCATCAATATTCTGCTCAATATCATCTGGTGGATCATCATCATTCAGGCGATTCTATCCTGGCTGATCGCCTTTAATGTCATCAACACCTACAACGATTTTGTTCGCAATGTGCTCATCGCGCTCGACCGTATAACCGCGCCGATATACCGGCCGATCCGCAGGATCATGCCTGATCTCGGCGCGCTGGACCTGTCTCCGCTGGTGGTGTTGCTGGCCATTTACATCATACAGCAAGTGA
The DNA here is from genome assembly GCA_036570425.1 of Rhizorhapis sp. Lineage (GTDB taxonomy): Bacteria > Pseudomonadota > Alphaproteobacteria > Sphingomonadales > Sphingomonadaceae > Rhizorhapis. The sequence goes on from DATCYF010000023.1 coordinate 15,032, forward strand.
TTTTGCCGCAACTTTATTATGCTGTGGCGTGACGCCTGGCAGCCCTTGGCGACTTGATGGCGAGGAGGTGCTTTTGTCGATACGCCTGACGCCTCGATCAGCGAAGGAGGGCATTGGCGGCATCTGGCGTGATGCAAAGGAAGCGTCCTGGCTTTGCGCCAGTGTACGCGCCGTGCCGGAAAAGGGCAGGGCCAACGCGGCGCTCATCAAATTACTGGCGAAGGCGCTCGACTGCCCGCCGAGTGCGATTTCCATGGAAGCGGGTGATATTTCGCGGTTAAAGCGGGTCCGCATTTCCGATAGCAGCGTTATGATAACGCAAAAGCTCCAAACATTGGCAGGTGATGCATGAGAGTCGGACGGATTATCGATGGCAAGGCCTTTGCCGCGAAGCTGCGCGAACAGGTGGCCACGGGGGTGCAGACCTTTACGGCGCAGGCGGGCCGAAAGCCCGGACTCGCGGTGGTGCTGGTGGGTGAGGATCCGGCCAGCGGCGTCTATGTTCGGAACAAGGGCAAGGCGACTGTCGAGGTGGGCATGGAAAGCATGGAATTCCGCCGCCCAGCGACAATCGGCCAGGATGAATTGCTGGAATTGGTCGAGGAACTGAACGGCGACGATAATGTCGACGGCATATTGGTCCAATTACCGCTTCCCGAACATATTGACGACAAGGCGGTCATTGCCGCTATTGATCCCGCCAAGGATGTCGATGGATTCCACGTCGTCAACGCGGGCATGCTGGCCGTGGGTGAGGAGGCTATGGTGCCCTGCACACCGCTGGGCTGCCTGATGCTGTTGAAGGATGAACTGGGCAGCCTTGACGGGCTGGAAGCCGTTATCGTGGGCCGCTCCAATATCGTGGGCAAGCCGATGGCGCAGCTTCTGCTCAAGGAAAACTGCACCGTTACCCTGGCGCATAGTCGCACGCGCGATCTCGCTTCGGTCATTCACAGGGCGGACATTGTGGTTGCGGCCGTGGGCATGCCCGAAATGGTGAAGGGCGACTGGATCAAGCCCGGAGCGGTGGTCATCGACGTCGGCATCAACCGCATTGCCGGCACAGAAGAAGGCAAGACCCGTTTAGTGGGCGATGTCGCTACCTCTGAAGCAATGAGCCATGTCCGCGCGATCACGCCAGTTCCGGGCGGAGTGGGGCCAATGACCATTGCCGTCCTGTTGCGCAACACGCTGGTCGCGGCAAGCCGACGGGTGGGACTGGCTGTTCTTGAAGGCCTCTGATCTTTGCTTGAGCTTTTCATTTCGGCGTTCATCACCTTCTTCGTGGTGATCGACCCGCCGGGATGTGCGCCTATCTACGCCAGCCTCACCAGTGACGCTTCCGCGGCGCAGCGGCGTTCCATGGCCATTCGTGCCGTTGCCGTGGCCACCATCATCCTCCTGATCTTTGCGCTCATTGGCGAGGATTTGCTCCGCACGCTGGGCATCAGCCTGGCGAGCTTCCGTATAGCAGGCGGGCTCATGCTGTTCCTGATCGCGCTGGACATGGTATTCGAAAAGCGCACGGAGCGCCGGGAAAGCCGGGCGCAAAAGATCATTGATACGCCGGAGGTGGAGGATGTCTCCATTTTTCCCATGGCTATGCCGATGATTGCGGGGCCTGGCTCCATTGCCAGCGTCATGCTGACCATGGCGCGGAGCGAAGGATCGACCGAAACGCTGATCGTACTCGCCGCGATGGGCAGCGTGCTTGTGCTGATGCTGGCAGCGCTTCTCGCCGCTGGCCCGATGATGCGCATTCTGGGGCAGAAGATTGAGGCGGTCTTCACCCGGCTGCTTGGTGTCCTTCTGGCAGCGCTCGCAGCGCAGTTCGTGATCGATGGGCTGAAGGCCAGTTTCTCGCTTTAGACGCTTCCCGGAGGCGTGTGCGTTCGGAGCTTTGTTGGAGCTTCCAGCTTGACATAGTTGACACTGAGGGCCGTTGATTTTGAACGATTAAATCGGTCCTCTGTTGGATGTTCCAGTTCCTACAAAAAGGTATGGACGATAGGAAAGAGCTCCCGCGGCCATAGCCTAATGGCAGGGCTGTAGGACAGGGATTTTTTTGGCGCTCCCGCCTTCCCCGTCCCGTACTCCCCCTGGCTGGAACAGCATAGGGCCTCAACCCGAACTGCGCTTTTACAGCTTTCCGTATTTGGCTTCGAACCCTGCGATATCGCCCTTTGCGAGATAGCCAGCCTGATCGACCCAATGATCGCGGGTGATCCGTCCGGAGAAATTGCCCAGTCGCTTGTCCATCGCAGCGATGTCTGCATCGGTCCATGCGGCAATCTGATCGAAACGGGTAACGCCAAGTCCGTTGAGCATGGCGTTGACCTTCGGCCCCACGCCTTTCAACTGTAGAAGATTGTCCGGCGCACCTGACGCTGGCGCGATGACCGGCTCTTCAACGACGGATCCGGGCTGGACGGCCTGTTCCGGCGCGAGGGGCGGAGGCGGAATGTTTTCGGCGAGCGTCGCTTCGGCTTGCGGAGCGACAGTGGCATCGTCCCTGCTGGCCTTGCCCTTCAGCAAAAAGAAAATAGCAGCGATGACGATGAGCGCTATGAGTAGCCAGAGGCCATAATTGGCTAAGAAATCCTGCATATTGCTTCTCCTTTGCTCGATTCTGTTTTGAGGCGTGATGACTCTCGTCCTCTCCAGCACGAGAGGGCAGTGAGAGTCGGTGAGGCGGAGCCGAACCTGGTCGAAGCGAGTGAGTGGGCCTGCCCTTGCCGGTGGTGTTGAACTCCGCTCCAACTCCGGCCGGTCGGCGGAGTGGTCAGACCTTCATATGCTCTCCCACTGGAGAGGAGAGAGGATGAGAGGGGGCTCTTCAATTCTTTGCTTCCCGCTCTACCTCGCGCCAGCCTATGTCGCGGCGGCAAAAGCCGCTCGGGAAATCGATGGCGTCCACTGCCGCATAGGCGCTTGCCTGCGCCTGCGTCACATTGCTGCCGAGCGCAGTTACATTGAGGACGCGGCCGCCATTGGCAACGAGTTGGCCGCCCCTGACTGCGGTTCCGGCATGGAACACCCGCGTGCCGTTGCCTTCGGCCGCATCGATTCCGCTGATCGCGCCGCCCTTGTCGGGTGCCCCCGGATAGCCGTTAGCCGCCATGACGACGGTGAGCGCGGCCTTGTCCGAGAGCGTCACGGAGCCAAGCGCCGCAAGCCGCCCCTGCGCCGTGGCGAGCAACAGATCCACAAGATCGCTTTCCAGCCGCATCATCAGGACCTGACATTCAGGATCACCGAAGCGGGCGTTATATTCGATAAGCTTGGGGCCTTGGGCAGTCAGCATCAGACCGGCATAAAGCACGCCGCTATAAGGCATGTCCGCGTCCGCCATTGCCCTGACCGTGGGCCGAATGATTTCGTCCATGACGCGTTCTTCCAGCGCTGCTGTCAGCACCGGGGCGGGGCTGTAGGCGCCCATTCCGCCAGTATTGGGGCCGGTGTCGCCGTCGCCTACCCTTTTGTGATCCTGCGCTGAACCCAGAGGGAGCACCGCAGTCCCATCAGTGAGCGCAAAGAAGCTTGCTTCCTCGCCAGTCAGGAATTCCTCGATTACCACCTCAGCGCCCGCTTCCCCGAATCCGCCGGAGAACATGTGCGCGATGGCGTCTTGTGCTTCCGCCTCGCTCATGGCGATGACTACGCCCTTGCCTGCCGCCAGGCCGTCCGCCTTGATAACTACGGGCAGGGCAAAATCCACCAAGGCCGCCGTCGCCTCCGCTTCGCTCTTCGCGCGCACATAACCGGCCGTCGGTATGCCCGCCTTGCCGCACAGATCCTTGGTGAAACCCTTCGAACCTTCCAGCTGTGCTGCCTGCTGGCCAGGGCCGAAGACAGGCACGTCCGCAGCGCGCAGGCTGTCGGCAAGACCGTCGACCAGCGGTGCTTCCGGCCCGATCACGACGAGGCCAATGGTTTGTGCCTTGCAGAATGCCACGACAGCGCCATGATCGGTCGCGTCAAGGTCGACCAGTTCGGCATGTTGGGCTATGCCGGGATTGCCGGGTGCAGCGTAGAGCCTCGTCAGCTTTTGCGATTGCGCCAGCTTCCATGCCAGCGCATGTTCCCGGCCGCCGCTTCCCAGCAAAAGGATGTTCATGTCTACGTCTTCCCAATATGATCCGTCCGGCAGGCTGTTAGCCGAGGATGTGGCCGGGGACAACGCGCCGGCGTTCAGCATTACGGAAATTTCCGCCATGCTGAAACGTACTGTGGAGGACCGTTTCGGCTATGTGAAGCTGCGTGGCGAGATTTCCGGGTTCAAGCGTGCGGCATCGGGTCATCTCTACCTTTGCCTGAAGGATGAGAATGCCGTTATCGACGGCGTGATGTGGAAGGGTGGGGCGCAGCGACTCGCTTTCCGGCCGGAAGACGGCATCGAAGTGGTGGTGACGGGCAAGATCACCACTTATCCCGGCCGCTCCAAATATCAGATCGTGATCGAACGGATGGAACTGGCGGGCGAGGGTGCGCTGATGCAGCTCCTCGAACGGTTGAAGCAGAAATTGACGGCGGAGGGTCTATTCGACGGCGCGCGCAAGAAGCCGCTGCCCTATCTGCCCCGCGTGATTGGTGTCGTGACTTCGCCGACGGGCGCGGTCATTCGGGATATTCTTCATCGGCTGGCAGACCGCTGCCCGACGCGGGTGGTGCTCTGGCCCGTCCTGGTGCAGGGCGAAGGCGCGGCTTTGCAGGTCGCGCGGGCGATCAGGGGTTTCGATGCGATGACGCCGGACGGCTCCATTCCGCGCCCGGACCTGCTGATCGTGGCGCGGGGGGGCGGGTCGATAGAGGACCTTTGGGCCTTCAACGAAGAGCCGGTCATTCGCGCCGTCGCCGATTGCCGAATCCCCATCATTTCCGCCGTGGGGCATGAGACGGACACCACCTTATGCGACTACGCCGCCGATGTGCGCGCGCCCACACCGACCGCCGCCGCCGAAATTGCTGTTCCGGTCCGTGCGGAACTGATGGCCACCATTGCAGAACTGGGCCTGCGGGCCGGGCGGTGCGCGCGGCGTTACCAGGAGCGCGGGCAGGAGCGGCTTACGGCACAACTGCGCCTTATGCCCCGGCTGGAGGATTTATTGCAGCCGCAACGGCAGAAGACTGACGATCTGGCCGACCGTTTGCGCCGGGCGCTGTCCCATAGGCTGAGCGATGCGCGGCATGAGCTGGCGGATACGTCAGGGGCGCTGCGGCCTGCCTTGCTGCATCAGCGGATCGGAGGGGAGAAGGCGCGCCTTGATGCGGTGCGGCTTCGTCCCGAATTGCTCCAGCGGCGGCTGACTGACAGCCGCGTTGCGTTGGACCGTCTGGCACGGCTCGCCGCATCGCTTGATCCCGACCGACCCCTGTCGCGCGGCTTTGCGCGGGTGATGGATGGGGACCGTCTGGTGTCGAGCGCCGCTGCCGCGCAGGCGGCGGGGCAGGTCACGCTGAAGTTCAAGGATGGCGAAGTGGACGCGGACATTTCCGAACGCCTTGAGAAATCGGCCGGAACTGCTACATCCAAAACATCGAAAGCGCGGCCATCTTCCTCAGGCGAGGGCGATCCGCCGCCGCGCCAGCAGGATCTGTTTTCCTGATCCGTGGCGCTAATTTGAGTATAGACAAGGTATATGCCCATGTTGATGTCCAACCGCGACCGCCCGGCCAAGCTGCATTATATGGCTTACAGCTTTCGCATGCTGTCGCCCGGCGATCATGTGCTCTGCGCAGTGACGGGCGAAAAAATCCGCCTTGATGACCTGCGTTACTGGAGCGTCGAGAAGCAGGAGCCCTATGCTTCCGCCGAGATTTCAGTGCAGGCGACGATCAAGGATAAAGTGGGCTGATCGCCCGCTAGTGGCCCCCGCTCGCTCAATAATATTGCCAGTTCGTCACCGCGAAGGCGATCAGGACCGCCAGGGCCAGCCAGATCGCCACGACTATCGCCGCGCCAAGCAGGCTGATGGGGCGCTGTGTTTCCGCTTCTGCAGTGGCGCGATATTCGGACCACAGCGGTTTGGGAATCATCAGCGTGAACAGCCATATTCCAAGGGGCAGGATGATAAGGTCATCCACAAAGCCCAGCACCGGCACGAAATCGGGGATAAGATCAATCGGCGAGAGGGCATAGGCGGCGATGAGCGCGCCGAACAGGCGCAGCGCCAGCGGCGTGCGCCGATCACGCGCGGCTATCCAGACGGCGTGAGCGTCTACCCGCAGTTTATGAACAAAACGTCGGATTGCGCCGCCTTTGGGTTTCCCTTGCATGGCTTCTCCTTTAAGGCGGATGCATCATGATTGAAATTCTTTCTGCAAAGGTCGAGCGCTGGAAAGTCGACGGCGCGTTCATCATCAGTCGCGGCGCGAAGATCGACGTCGATGTCGTGGTCTGCGAAGTGACGGACGGCACGCATGTGGGACGCGGCGAGGGTACGCCCATTTATTATGAGGGAGAGACGGCGGACCTGTGCGCCGATTCGATCCTGATGCGTGGAAAACAGCGGCGAAAGATCACGCGCGAGGACTTGCTCGACAGCATGATGGAAGGCGCGGCGCGCAACGCGCTCGACTGCGCTTTATGGGATCTGGAAGCGAAGCAGGCGGGGAAGGCGGTATGGCAGCTTGCGGGCCTTCCTGCCCCACAGCCGCTCACCACCGCTTACACAGTGAGCCTTGGCGATCCCGCCAAGATGGAGGCGGATGCACGCGCCGCGGCAAAGACCTACAAGCTGCTTAAGTGCAAGCTGACTGGCGAAGACGATCGGGAGCGCGTGGCGGCCGTGCGCAGGGGCGCGCCGGAGGCTCGCCTCGTCGTCGATGCGAATGAGAGCTGGGACGATCTGGACATTGAAGCGGAGGCGCATGCGCTTTCCGCTTTTGGTGTGGAGCTTATCGAGCAGCCCGTATCGGCGGGGGAAGAGGATTTGCTCATCGGCCTTAAGTCGCCAATCCCCTTCTGCGCCGATGAAAGCTGCCATACGCATGAGGATCTTGACCGGCTGGAGGGATATCAGGCGGTCAATATCAAGCTGGACAAGGCGGGTGGCCTAACCGAGGCGATGCGGCTTGCAGAAAAGGCGCGGGAGCGTGGGCTGGACGTGATGATTGGTTGCATGCTGGGCACTTCGCTGGGAATCGCGCCGGCCTTTTTGCTTGGGCAGCAGGCGAAATGGGTTGATCTGGACGGGGCGCTGTTGCTGGAGAAGGACCGGAAGGGTGCGCTGAAGCAGAAGGCTGGCCTGCTTCAGCCGGGGACCCTTTGGGGCATGGGCGCTTAATCGCTCACTCCTGCGCGAGGAATGACGAGGCGAGTAATCCCCCGTCAGCGTCGGGTTCTTTCCTGACTCAGCCTTCAGCGTTACGTAGCGGAATTTCAGCATAAGGCATGATCATTTGACCATCGGGCGCGGCGGTGAAGGTCGTCTGCGTGGGGTAGGCGAATTCCAGCCCTGCTTCGTTGAATTTTTTCAGAATGCCGAGGCCGATCTGGTGACGGGCCTGATAAACCTTCTCGAAGTCCGGATCGAAGACATCGAATTCCAGTTCGAAATCAAGCGAACTCGGGCCGAAACCGATAAAGCCGCTGCGGATGAACGTGCCGCCATTGGCTTCGACAATTTCCTGAAGCATTGCGGGAATGCGTGCGGCGTCGTCGGGATCGGTCTGATAGATGACGCCAAGCGCGAATTTCATCCGCCGATGGTCAAGGTCCACATAGCTGGTGATTTCCTTGCCCAGAAGATTGGTGTTCGAAATGATCTTCTTTTCGCCTGTAATCGCGCGCAGCCTTGTGCTCTTAAGGCCGATCCGCTCCACCGTGGCGGTCGTCTGGTCATAATTGATCGTCTCGCCTTTCAGGAAAGGCTTGTCGAAAATGATGGAGAGCGCCGCGAACAGGTCCGAAAATATGCCCTGTGCGGCAAGGCCGATGGCGATGCCGCCAATGCCCAGTCCCGCCACCAGACCAGTGACATTCACGCCCAGATTATCAAGCACCACCACTGCGGCGATGGCGAACAGCACAAAGGTGACGATCACGCGGATGATGCCCATCGCGTTCGCCAGCGTTTCGCCTGACGCGCCCGCTCCGGCGCGGCGTTCCAGCAATCCCAGGATCAACTCGCGCAGCCAGACCGCTCCTTGGAACACGGTGGAGATGGTGAACAGGAAATGGATGATCTGAACCAATAGCACCGGAGGATTGGCCAGCGCGGCGACCAGTTCGGCCGCTACCATGATCATGAAGAACTGGTTGGTTTTGGCTATGGCCCGGCCAATGACCGGCATCAGACCCAGAGGATCGGTCCTGTTCAGCAACCGCATGCCCATAGTGCGGGCCAGCCCGAGCAGCAGGTAAATGGCCACGCCCGCTGCCAGGGCGACAATGATGCCGGTGCTGTTGAGGCTTACCCAGTCATAGAATGTAGACCAGGTTACGTTCGCATGAACTGGGGTAGAAAGCGGAGCGTCCTTGTCGGTCATGAATATCTCTGTTGCGATCTGTGGAAACCCGGCGCGCCGATAACGCGCGGTGTGTTATTATTATGCGTTATTCTTCGCTGACCAGCAGCTTGTCGATCTTGCGACCGTCCATATCGACGATTTCGAAGCGCCAGCCCTGATCGTGAAAATACTCGCCCACCTGGGGCAAATGCTTGAGAACCCAAAGCGCATGACCGGCCACTGTCGCATAATCGCGATCTTCAGGCAGATCGAGGCCGAGCCGTTCCGCCAGCGCGTCGGCTGACATCTGGCCGGAAACGAGCAGGCTGCCATCGTCCCGCTGAACGAGGGCAGGTTCCGACCCGATGTCCTGATCGGAGGCGAATTCGCCTGCAATGGCGGATAATAGGTCAGCCGGAGTCACAATGCCTTCGAAATGGCCATATTCGTCATGAACCAGCAGCATCGGCACTTCCGCCCGGCGCAAATGATCGAGCGCGTCCATGGCATCAAGTTGATCGGGCACGACCTCCGCTCGCCGCATGAGTTGCCGCAGATCGAGAAATTGCCCCCGGAATTGCGCTGAAACAATGTCGCGCGCCTGAACGACGCCGATGATATTTTCGACGGACCCTTCAGCGACAGGCAATCGGGTATGCGGGCTTTCGAGCAGGCGGGCGCGAATGGCGTCTGCATCTGCGTCTGCGTCAATCCAGTCGACTTCGGTGCGCGGCGTCATGACTTCGCGCGCCGGCCGGTCGGCCAGGCGGACGACGCCGGAAATGATCGCGCGTTCGCTTTCTTCGATCACGCCTGACCGGCTGGCTTCAGCGACGATGAGATGGAGCTCCTCTGTCGTGACCTGACTGCGCGATTCGCGGTCCATGCCAAGCAGGTGGAAAATGAGCGCACTGCTGCCATCCAGAATCCAGACGATGGGAGCCGTGAGCCGAGCCAGCCAGAGCATCGGCGTGGCCATCACGACCGCGATCTGCTCCGGCGCGCGCAGGGCAAACTGCTTGGGCACCAGCTCACCCACAATGAGCGAGGCATAGGTCACAAGACCGATCACGAGCGCAAAGCCGATGGTCTGCGCGGAATCGGTAGGCAACCCCAGCAACGTCAGGCGGTCGGCCACGGGCTGTCCCAGGCTGGACCCCGAATAAGCGCCCGCCAATATGCCGATCAGGGTAATGCCGATCTGAACGGTGGAGAGGAACTTGCCCGGATCAGAGGCAAGGTCCAGCGCCGTGCGCGCGCCGCGCCTGCCCGCCTTCTCCAGAGCCTGAAGGCGCGGCTTTCGTGCGGACACGATGGCGAGTTCGGACATGGCGAACAGTCCATTCAACGCCACCAGCGCGAGGATTGTCGCAACGTCGATCCAAGGAAATGCTGTCATCGGCTCCATAACGTAACTGCCTTATTGGCGGGTTTCTTTCATTTCCACAACAAGGCTCTCATCTGCCGTTCAATTCGGATGTGGAACTAACCCGTTTGCAGGGCTGTTACTTATCAGTCCCCGCGCGGCATGCGGGATGAGAAAAGAGGGAATAAGGGATGAGAGTTTATCAAAAACTTCTGGGCACAGGTGCTATGGGCGCAATGCTGCTGACGGCTGCATGCACGACAAACCCGGAAACCGGCAATCAGCGCCTTTCCAAGGCAGCGATCGGCGGTGTTGCCGGCGCTGTCGGCGGTTATTTTCTGGGCGACCTGATCGGCGGGCGAGGCGATCGTACGGAAAAGATTGTAGGCGCAGGCATTGGTGCCGTGGCGGGCGCAGGCATTGGCGCCTATATGGATTCACAGGAAAAGAAACTGCGCGAGGAAACAGCGGGCACCGGTGTGGACGTTATCCGCGAAGGCGATAATCTGATGCTGCGCATGCCGTCCGGCATTACCTTCGCCACCGACCAGTCCGCCATTCAGCCGCAATTCCGGCCAGTGCTGGATGACGTAGCCAAAGTGCTGAAGGATTATCCGAGCACCTATATCGACGTTTACGGCCATACCGACAGCACCGGCTCCGACGTGTACAACCAGTCGCTGAGCGAACGCCGCGCCCAGGCCGTTGCCGATTACCTCAGCGTGAATGGGGTTCAGTCGGCGCGGGTTGCCACCCGGGGCTTTGGCGAGACTCAGCCCATCGCCAGCAATACGACCGAAGAAGGCAAAGCGCAGAACCGTCGCGTGGAAATCAAGATCGCGCCAGTCACCGAGAATGATGTGCGGCAATAGCCCGTGAGTGAACCCCGCGACGGGCCTGATTGATCTTGGCCTTGTAAAGAGGCAGGAATCCGTCTCCGCAGCGTATCGTTTTAGCGACGCAGATGGATTCCGCCTCTCGTGGGAGTAGCCGGGGATAGTGATCGCCCTGTGCCTTTTAGCTCAAGAAGAATACGCCCTCGATCACCGTGATGCACTGGCCGCCCAACAGGGCGCGCTCCCCAGCCAAACGGCAATTTATATGGCCACCGCGTGCGCTTGCCTGATAGGCGGTGAAGCTATCGCGACCCAATTTTTGCGCCCAATAAGGGGTGAGGAGACAATGAGCAGAGCCGGTCACGGGGTCCTCGTCTATGCCCGCTCCGGGTGCGAAAACGCGGCTGACGATATCGGTTTTGTCACCGGGGGCGGTCGCGATGATAAGAATATTGCCCATGTCCCTGAGCATTCGGAAATCGGGGTCGAGTGCGCGGACCTGTTCCTCGCTTTCATAGACCAGCAGGCCATATCCGCCTTCGCGCCAGAGGGTCTTCGCCGGTTCCTGGCGCATTCCGGCGACGATGTCCGGCAGCGCTTTCGGCACGCTTTCCCAGGCCGGCAGGTCCAGTTCATATCCCGGGCCGATCCGGCGCACTTCCAATATGCCTGCCTTGCGGGTGAGGAAACGGACTGAATCGCCTTCCATCAGGGCATGGCCGCTGGCCAGTGTCGCATGGCCGCATAGCGCCACCTCGACGGCGGGGGTGAACCAGCGCAGCTCATAATCGGCCTGCGCACTGCTCTCCAACGGGACTGTAAAAGCCGTTTCGGCCAGATTGTTCTCGGCGGCGATCGCCTGGAGCACATCGTCGGGTAGCCAGCGTTCGAGCGGCATGACGGCGGCCGGATTGCCGGAAAAGCGTTGCTCCGCAAAGGCATCCACCTGAAAGAAGGGAATGGCGTTCATATCATCTGTTCCAGTCTGTCGCGTCAGCATAGCTATTCGCCTTGCTCCGCCTCCTGCTCCTGTTCGATCAGCACAGCGGCGTCTTTCGACCGCAGAGGATCGCTCTGGCTATCGACATGCCCTTCCGGGTCGGGGTGGATCAGGATCTCGACGCCGGGAAATTCCCGGTGAAGGCGCGTTTCGATCTCGTCCATGACCCGATGAGCTTCCCGCACGGTCATTTGCGGGCTGACCCAGATGTGAAACTGCGCAAAGTCATGCATCCCGCTGGTCCGGGTGCGCAGATCATGGATGCCGCTTATCCGGGGATGATGTCCTGCCGTCTCAATGAAACGCTGCCGCCTTTCCAGCGGCCATTCCTTGTCCATGAGCTGATCCACGGCGCGGCTGGACGCGCGAAGGGCGTTCCACGCCAGCCAGAGCGCAATGCCGATTCCGAACAGGGCGTCTGCGCCGGAAAACCCAAAATATTGATCAAGCGCCAGCGCTATAATGACGGACAGGTTCAGGAACAGATCCGACTGATAATGCAGATGGTCCGTGCCGATGGCGACGGACTCTGTCTGGCGGATTACATGCCGTTGATAAGCGAGCAGGGCAAAGGTTGCCGCGATAGCGATCAGCGATACGCCTATGCCATATTCGGCGTTGGCGGTGGTAGCGCCGCTACCAATCCGCTCAATGGCGCGCAGGGCGATGCCTATCGAGGCTACGATAATCAGGACCACCTGAAAAAGGGCTACCAGCGCCTCCGCCTTGCCATGACCGAAGCGGTGATTGCGATCCGCGGGCATGGCGGCGAAGCGAACGCCGAACAGCGTCACAAGGCTGGCGGCGAAATCAAGCGCGGTATCGGCGAGCGACCCAAGCATCGCCACTGAATCCGTGGCCCAGGCGGCATAGCCCTTGAACGACAGCAGGAGAAGCGCGACGGCCACGCTGGCAAGCGCCGCGCGGGAGGTCAGCTTTGCGTGCCGTGCATGAGGGTTAGCCGGTGCGCGTGTCTCCGATGCGCTCATGGATAGAGCAGGCTTTCGGTCCAGCCATTGCGTTCGCGCACGAACAGGCGCCGCTCGTGCAGGCGATGCTCGCGATCCTGCCAAAATTCTATTCGCTCGGGAATGACGCGGAAGCCGGACCAATGCGGTGGGCGGGGAACCTCCTGCCCCTCGAACCGCGCCTGCACCTCTTCGAAGCGTGCCTCGAACGTATGGCGGTTGTCGAGCGGGCGGGACTGGTCCGACGCCCAGGCGCCGAGTTGCGAATCCCGACTGCGGGTTGCGAAATAGGCGTCCCCTTCCTGCTCACTGACTTTTTCCACCGGACCTTCAATGCGTATCTGCCGCCGCAGCGATTTCCAGTGGAGCAGAAGGGCGGCATGGGGATTGGCGAACAGATCGGCGGCCTTGCGTCCTTCATAATTGGTATAGAAGACAAAACCGTCCGGACCATGCCCCTTCAGCAGCACCATGCGCACTGATGGCCGCCCCTGCGCATCCGCAGTGGCAAGCGCCATCGCGTTGCTGTCGTTGACCTCATTAAGGCGGGCCTGCTCATACCAGTCGTCGAAAAGTGTGAAGGGATCAGTCGTCATGGCTTGTCATTTAGGGAGTTGGGGCCGATGAGTCGAGCAGCGGCCTTCGGGGGGCGGGTGCTTGAAGCATGAAGGATCGATCGCCAAATGGAGCCGGGGTGAACTGTTAGAGGCAATAAGGCAATAAATGGCTGATCCATATACGATTCTGGGGGTAGCGCGGAATGCGAGCGAGGCCGATATCAAGAAGGCCTATCGCAATCTTGCCAAGGAATTGCATCCCGACCGGAATACGGACAATCCGAAAGCCGCGGAAAAATTCGCGCAGGTGACGCACGCCTATGACCTCCTGATGGACAAAGACAAGCGCGCGCAGTTCGACCGGGGCGAAATTGACGGCGACGGAAATCCGACGGCGCCATTCGGCTTTGGCGGCGGTCGCGGCGGCGGCTTTCGTTCCGGGGGACCGGGTGGAGCCTCCCATGAATTCAGCGGCGAGGGCGCGGACTTCGGGGATATATTCGAAGGATTGTTCGGCGGCGGCAGACGCCAGCAGGCGGGCGGCGGCTTTGGCGGTTTCGGCCGGTCGGCTCCTCCGCAAAAAGGCGGGAACATTACCTATCGGCTGGCTGTCCAGTTTATCGACGCCGCGACGTTGGCGCCGCAGCGCATCACCCTGCAGGACGGAAAGACCATCGACCTCAAACTACCCAAAGGCGTTGAGGACGGCACGCAGATGCGGCTGACGGGCAAGGGGCAACCCGGACCCGGCGGGGCAGGCGATGCAATCATCACCATAGAAATAAAGCCTCATCCCTTCTTCGAGCGCGACGGCAATAATGTGCGGCTGAACCTGCCGGTGACGCTTGATGAGGCAGTGAACGGCGCTCGGGTGAAGGTGCCCACGGTAGATGGTCCAGTGATGCTGGGCATTCCGGCGGGGTCCAGTTCGGGCAAGACGCTGCGGCTGAAAGGGAAGGGTTTCCATGACAGGATGGGCGCACGGGGCGATCAACTGGTGACGCTGATGCTGGACGTGCCCGCAGACGACGCACGCTTGAAGAGCTTCCTTCAGGACTGGCGCGATGGGCGCGCCGTAAGGGATAATCTGGGCGTGTGATGGCAGACCGCGTTGTCCCTGGTATTGCAACAATGCGCATGCCGTCGGCCAGACGCTGAAATGAATGATAGCTCGCCCCATTCCCCCGAGGCGCGCCGTAAAAGGCTGCGTCAGGCGGGTGCGCATCTAAGCCGGGAGCTGAAACGCCCCCGACCGGTCACGCATCCATTGGAAATCACCAAGCGCGTGGCCGTCGGCGTCTATACTGACGGCTTCATTCATGCGGGCAACCTTGCCTATCTTTCGCTGGTGACGCTTTTTCCCTTCTTCATTGTCGCGACGGCCGCCGCGACGATTTTCGGGCGGACAGAGGACGGCATGGCGGGTGTCAGCGCCTTCCTTTCGAATGTACCCCCTGGCGTGGCCAATGCGCTGCGTGGTCCGATAGAAGGCGTGTTGACCGCGCGCACTGGCAATCTGCTGTGGTTCGGCGCGGTGGTGGGGCTGTGGACGACCGGGAGCCTGATCGAAACCATCCGTGACATTCTGCGCCGGGCCTATGGCACCACCAGCGGTCGTTCTTTCTGGGAATATCGGCTGGGATCGATCGGGATTATCATCCTGTCGGTGTTTGCGATGATGTTCGCGTTCAGCATCCAGGTGGTGCTGACGGGTATGGAGCAGTTCCTGCGGAATCTCCTGCCCTTTGCGGATGTGGCCATCACCATCGTAGCGGCGACCAGATTGCTGCCCATGCTCGTGATAGGAGGCGCACTTTATTTCTTATTCGTTTCCCTGACGCCGCAGGCCTACAAGGGAAGGCAATTCCCCAAATGGCCAGGTGCGGCGTTCACGGCGGTGTGGTGGTATGCCACCACATTGCTGCTGCCTGTGGTATTGTCGCAACTCGGTGGGTACGACCTTACTTATGGTAGTCTGGCCGGGGTGATGATTGCCCTCATTTTTTTCTTTGTCATTGGGCTGGGCGTGGTAATTGGCGCGGAACTCAACGCAGCGCTCGCCGAATTTCCGGATGAAACGGAGGCGACCGACAGTGACCGAACAGGTAATCAGGAGGTTGTGAAGTAATGAGTGGCTTGATGGCGGGAAAGCGCGGGCTGATCATGGGCCTGGCCAATGACAAGTCGCTGGCTTGGGGAATATCACGGCAATTGGCCGCGCAAGGCGCTGAACTCGCCTTTTCCTATCAGGGGGATGCGCTGGAAAAGCGCGTTCGGCCGCTGGCGGCGGAGCTCGGCTCCGAATTCCTTGTCGAATGCGACGTGTCGGACATGGGCGCGCTCGATCGGACGTTCAATACAATCGCTGAACGCTGGCCCACCATCGATTTCGTCGTTCATGCCATCGGCTTTTCCGACAAGAACGAGTTGCGTGGCAAATATGTGGATACCAGCCTCGACAATTTCCTGCTGACGCTGAACATTTCCGCCTATAGCTTCGTGGCGGTGGCGAACCGCGCCCGCGCGATGATGCCGGACGGCGGAAGCCTGCTGACGCTTAGCTATTATGGAGCGGAAAAGGTCATCCCTCACTATAATGTAATGGGCGTGGCGAAGGCGGCGCTGGAGACTTCCGTCAAATATCTCGCGATGGATCTGGGGCCGGAAAAGATTCGTGTGAATGCTATTTCGGCAGGCCCGATCAAGACGCTGGCGGCATCCGGCATTGGCGATTTCCGTTACATCCTGAAATGGAATGAGCTGAATTCACCGCTGCGCCGGAACGTCACCATCGAAGATGTGGGCGGCGCCGGCCTTTATCTGCTCAGCGATCTTGCGAGCGGGGTCACGGGTGAAATTCATCATGTCGATGCGGGTTATAATGTCATTGGCATGAAGGCAGAGGACGCGCCGGACATCGCGCTCGACAAATGAGCTTCAATACGTTCGGCCGCATATTCCGGTTCTCCACCTGGGGAGAAAGCCACGGTCCCGCCATCGGCGCGGTCGTGGACGGTTGCCCGCCAGGTCTGGCGTTGAGCGAGGCGGATATCCAGCCCTTCCTTGACCAAAGGCGGCCTGGCACGTCGAAATTCACGACGCAGCGGCAGGAGCCGGACCATGTCCGTATTTTGTCGGGCGTGTTCGAGGGCAAGACTACCGGCACACCCATCAGCCTGATGATCGAAAATGTCGATCAGCGGTCAAAGGATTATAGTGAGGTCGCCAAGGCTTATCGCCCGGGCCATGCCGATTATGCCTATGATGCAAAATACGGCTTTCGGGATTTTCGCGGCGGCGGACGTTCAAGCGCGCGGGAAACGGCCTCTCGCGTGGCGGCGGGCGCAGTAGCGCGATTGGTCATCGCCGAAGTGGATGTTTTTGCCTATGTGACGGAAATCGGCGGCGACGCCATCGACTTCGGCAATTTCGACCCTGCGGAGATTGGCAATAATCCGTTCTTCTGTCCCGATGCGAAGGCTGCCAGCCGTTGGGAGAAGCTGGTCGATGGCGCACGCAAGGATGGTTCGTCGTTGGGCGCTGTGGTCGAATGTATCGCGACCGGCGTTCCGGCCGGCTGGGGCGCGCCGCTTTACGCCAAGCTCGACAGCGAACTGGCGGCGGCTTGCATGAGCATCAATGCGGTCAAGGGTGTTGAGATCGGCGACGGTTTCGCCGCAGCGCGGCTGCGTGGCGAGGAAAATGCCGATCCCATGCATCCTGGCGAAAATGGTCCGGTTTTCACGGCCAATCATGCCGGAGGGATCGCGGGCGGCATTTCGACGGGGCAGCCCGTCACGCTGCGCGTGGCCTTCAAACCGACCAGTTCCATATTGATCCCGGTCGGCACCGTGACACGAGAGGGTAATGCCAGCGAAATCATCACCAAGGGCCGTCACGATCCCTGCGTCGGCATTCGCGGCGTACCCGTCGTGGAGGCCATGATGGCGTTGGTGCTGGCCGATCAGAAGCTGTTGCATAGGGCCCAGTGCGGATGATTCCGCTGTCATAGGTTTTGGTTCTTTTGGATAATGCCATTAATGATTCTTATCGTTCCGGGCATGGCTCATGAGTGACCGGGCGCTTTGGCAATGTTGGGGGCAATGATTTTGCTGGATGCAGCGCGGGCGTTTATCGATGCGAACCAGGCGGTAATCGGGCTTATTCTCCTCGGCCTGATGTTCATCGGTTTCGTTATCGAGCGCTTCCCGGCCACCGTCGTGGCGATCATGGGATCATGCGCTTTCCTGTTCCTGGGCATATTGGATGCCGAGGGGCTGTTTTCCGTTTTCTCCAACCCGGCCCCCATTACCATTGGGGCCATGTTCATCCTGTCAGGCGCTCTGCTGCGCACCGGGATTATCGACGCCATAGCGGACCTCATCATCAACCGGGCGAAAGAGCATCCGCGGCTTGCGACGGCGGAGCTTTTCCTTGGCGTGCTTGTGGCGTCGGCGTTCATGAACAATACGCCGGTCGTCCTGATCATGATTCCGATCATGTCCCGACTGGCAAGGGCTACAGGCTATTCGACCAAGCGGCTGCTTATCCCGTTGAGCTATATGACGATCTTGGGCGGCACGATGACGCTGATCGGCACATCCACCAATCTGATCGTCGATGCTGTCGCGCGCAAGGAAGGCCTGCCGCCATTTGGTATTTTCGACATCACGCCGTTCGGCCTGGTCGCCGCTGCGGCAGGCGCAGCCGTGCTAATCATGTTTGGTCCGCTGCTGCTGCCAAAAGGGGGAGCCGAAGCCCTTTACGGGTCACAGGACGAGGCGGAGTTTCTGACGGAACTGCTGGTGCATGGCGATAGCGATGCTATTGGGCGGGCACTTGGCGATCTGCCGCTCATGAAGCGCAGCGGCGTCAAGTCGGCGGCAGTGAAGCGCGGGGGTCGATTCCTGCGGCACAATCTGGAAAATCATATATTGGAAGCAGGCGATCATATCGTTGCTCGCCTGAACCTTGCCGAGCTTCTCTCCCTGCGGTCCAGCAAGCAGTTCGAAATCGGGCTTTCTTCCACGAGCGAAGTCAAGGCGGACAGCCAGGCCATCGTCGAGGCGACGATAGCGCCCAGCCATCCCGCGCTTGGGCAGAGGCTGTCAGAGATCCCCTTCCTGGCGCTGCACCGGGTGCGGATATTGGGGATGACACGGCATCGTAACCTGCCGGGTCCCGACCTGCCCAGCGCCCGTATGCGCGCCGCCGACCGTCTGCTTGTTACCGGCAGTCATGAGGCGATTCGCCATCTGCATGAACATCCCTACATGCTTGGGGTGGGGGAAACCCGCGCACGCGCTTTCCGGCGTGATCGTGCGCCCATCGCCCTTGCGGCGCTTGCCGGTGTCGTGCTCTTTTCCGCGCTGAATGTCATTCCTATTGCTGTCGCAGCCATTTTGGCGGTCGGGGCGATTCTGGTCGCCCGCTGCATTGACGCCGAAGAAGCGTGGAGTTCGCTGGACGGCAATGTTCTCGTCCTCATCTTCGGGATGTTGGCTGTAGGTCTTGGCCTGGAGAAGGCCGGTAGCGTTGAGCTGATTGTCAACGCATTGACGCCCCTGTTGCGTGACATACCCCCTTGGGGACTGGTCTTTGCCGTTTATGCATTGTCGGTGCTGCTGACGGAAATGATCACAAACAACGCCGTCGCTATCATTGTGACGCCCGTGGTCATTGCATTGGCGCGTGATCTGGGCGTTGATCCCCGGCCATTGGTGATTGCCGTGATGTTCGCTGCGTCCGCCAGTTTTGCGACGCCGATCGGCTATCAGACCAACACGCTGGTCTATGCGGCCGGCAATTACCGTTTTACGGATTTCTTCAAGGCAGGTATTCCCCTGACGATCATAGTGGGCCTGGCGACCTGCATTGCGATAGCTCTGTTGGCCTGATAGCCGTAGCTCATCGCCGTATGACCCGACGCGGTGCGGTAAAGTTGCAGAAGAGCGTTCAGGGAGCTTACGGATGACGAACGGCGAGGCATCGGGCGGCGGAAAAGGCCTGTCGCTACAGTGGCAAATGCTGATCGGTTTCCTGACGGGTCTTGTCCTTGGCCTGATCGCTTATGTCGGCGCACCGGGCGCGCCCTGGGTGCAGACGATTATCAGCTATGTGACCGGGCCCATAGGGCAGATATTCCTGCGGCTCCTCTTCATGCTGGTGCTTCCGCTCCTGTTCTCCGCATTGGTGATCGGAATTGCCGAGATGGGGGAGATCCGTTCGTTGCGGCGGGTCGGAGTACGCACGCTTGTCTATACTCTTGTCGTATCCAGCGTTGCGGTGATGGTCAGCCTTGCCATCGTCAATCTGCTCCGGCCGGGGGAAGGTGTGGATCCCGCCATTGCCCGCGAATTGCTCGCAGGTGCGAGCGAAGGGGCCAGAGCCATCGTCAGGCAGTCCGGCGAAAGTGCGTCGGGCATGGACGCATTGGTCAACATCATCCCGTCCAACATCGTCGCGGCGATGAGCGCGAATGACATATTGGCCGTGATGTTCTTTGCGCTGTTCTTCGGTATTGGTCTGGTGCTGGTGCAGACGCCCAATTCGCGGACGCTAAAAGATGCGATCGAGGGGCTGTTCGAGATCGCCATGCGCCTGATCGGCATGGTCATCCGGATCGCGCCCATTGCCATTGCCTGTTTCATGTTCAATCTGGCCGCGCTTTTCGGATGGGATTTGCTGGTCCGTCTGTCGGCTTATGTGGGCGTTGTGTTGCTGGCGCTTGGCGTTCAGATGATCGTGGTTTTTTCGGTTCTGCTCGTCATGCTCGCGAAGAAGTCGCCGCTGCTCTTTTTTCGTCAGGTGCAGGAGGCGATGGTGATGGCCTTTGCCACGGCATCTTCCAACGCGACGCTTCCGACGGCCTTGCGCGTTGCCGATAAGGAATTGAAACTACCGCCGAAGGTCGCACGCTTCGTGCTTACGATTGGCGCTACCGCCAATCAGAACGGCACGGCGATGTTTGAGGGCGTGACGGTCATTTTCCTAGCGCAGTTCTTCGGTGTCGATCTGTCTTTTGGGCAACAGCTCATGGTGATGCTCGTATGCATATTGGGGGGCATCGGCACAGCCGGCGTTCCGGCGGGATCGCTGCCAGTGGTGGCGCTCATCCTGGGCATGGTGGGCGTGCCTCCCGAGGGTATTGGGCTGGTATTGGGAGTGGACCGTTTCCTGGACATGTGCCGTACGACGCTCAACGTCACCGGAGATCTTGTCGCCGCTACTGTCGTATCCGCAGGAGAAAAGGATTGGGATCTGGCTGAACACGATCCGGATATCTCCGCCGAAGAAAAGATGGCGCGCCTGCCGGAGACACAGGATCAATAGAGGCGACGGCCGATCAGCGTGCCTTTGGTGCCATTCTTCACCAGATCGAAGCTGAAATTGGGCCAGCGCCGCCGCCAGCGCCGCGCAACGACCCGTTCGCCAGGGCGGGCGGCGTCGTCCAGCAGGATCAATCCGCCAACGACGATCTGGTCAAACAACATTTCGGCGGCGCCGCGAACATGGGGGTGCACGGTCCAGGGCGGGCCATCGACGACCAGCATGCCTATGGAACGGGGAAGGGCGGAAAGCTGATACCAATAGCCGCGCCAATCGCCCGGAGCGGGGCCAAGGGGCGCGTGGTGCATATGGGCCGACAGATCATGATCGGCCAGCCATTCCTGGGTAGCGGCGACGAAGTCGCGATGCTGGTCGTAGCTATGCAGCATGCCGCCGCCGAATGCCTGCAGGGCGCGCGCGATCACCAGACTGGATGCGCCCGAGCCCAGTTCCACGACATTGGCCGGCCGGAGTTCCTCGATCCCATCCACAATCAGTTCCAGAAGCGCTGTATCGGCCTTCCAGCTCCCGAGATGAGGCAAAGCGTCATGCGGTAATTGCAGCCGGTCGAGCAGCGCCATCTTGTCCGATCGCCGTCCACCGGACAGGCTGCGTAACAGCCAGGGCCATCCGATTGCTCCATAAGCAAGCACCTGCAACCAGTCCGCTATGGAACGCGAAATGGCATTGGCCTCATCGGCCGTGCTGCGCGGCAAAAGGCTTGTGGCCTCGCGTGATGTCATGGCCGATTCGTGCGGTAAAACGCAGATTGCCGCAAGAGTCGTTGCGTTAAACCGCCCTAATCGGCAAACGGATCGCGCACGAGGATCGTATCGTCGCGCTGAGGTGAAGTGGAAACCAGCGTCACCGGGCACTGGATCAATTCCTCGATCCGGCGGATATATTTAATCGCCTGCGCCGGAAGCTCGGCCCAACTGCGGGCGCCCGCTGTAGTCTCGCTCCAACCCTCTATGGTTTCGTAGACCGGTTCCACATTCGCCTGATCCTGGGGATGGGGCGGCAGATAGTCATAGGTCTGCCCATTCAGCTTGTAACCCGTGCAGATCTTGATTTCATCCATGCCGTCAAGAATGTCGAGCTTGGTGAGCGCGATGCCGGTAATGCCGCTTACCGCCGCCGATTGGCGCACCAGCACGGCGTCGAACCAGCCGCAGCGCCGCTTGCGCCCGGTATTGACGCCAAATTCTCGACCGCGTGTACCCAGCAGCTCGCCAATATCGTTGTCCTGCTCGGTCGGGAAAGGGCCCGAGCCAACGCGGGTTGTATAGGCCTTTACGATGCCCAGCACGAAACCTACGCCCCGGGGACCAAGGCCAGAGCCCGAAGATGCGGTTCCCGCCACTGTGTTTGAGGACGTCACGAACGGATAAGTGCCGTGATCGACGTCGAGCAGCACGCCCTGCGCGCCTTCAAACAGAATGCGGTCGCCGCGCTTGCGCGCTTCGTTAAGTGTCACCCAGACAGGCTTGGCGAAAGGCAGGACGAACGGAGCGATGTCCCGAAGCTGCGCCATCAGCGCGTCCCGGTCCACGGGCGCCTCGCCAAAGCCGGCGCGCAGCGCGTCATGATGAGCGCAGAGCCGATCCAGTTGCGGGCCCAGATCGTCCAGATGAGCAAGATCGCATATGCGGATGGCCCGTCGGCCGACCTTGTCCTCATAGGCGGGGCCAATGCCCCGGCGCGTGGTGCCGATCTTGCCAGCGCCACTCGCATCCTCACGCAACGCATCAAGGTCGCGGTGAATTGGCAGGATTAGGGGGGCGGTTTCGGCAACGTGGAGGAGGTCGGGCGTGATGTTGATGCCCTGCCCGGCGATTTTGGTCACTTCGTCCCGGAAATGCCAGGGATCGAACACCACACCATTGCCAATGACCGACAGGGTTCCGCGCACAACGCCCGAAGGGAGTAGCGCCAGCTTGTAGGTGTTTTCGCCCACGACCAGCGTGTGACCGGCGTTGTGCCCGCCCTGAAAACGCACGACGCAATCGGCGCGCTCGGCCAGCCAATCGACGATCTTGCCTTTGCCCTCATCGCCCCATTGGGCGCCGATAACTGTTACGTTAGCCAAGTCCTGTCCTCTCGTGGAGAAAATGCGCATGGCGTCCTTAGCGCCTTTGCGGCGGCAGGCAAGCCAAGGTTGGGAACCGGCCACCTAAATAGCACGCCGGAATGTAAAAGGGGCCATCTCATATGCCACATGTAGCCGCTGAGGCTTAGCTCACCAGCGGCTTCGGTTCCTTTCCGTCAAGCACATGACTGCAACCCAGCGCAATGCCGTCGTCGCTGTCCGACAGGGCGGCGACCGTGCGCCATCCGGCCTTGCGCAACTCGGCACCGCGTGAGGCGTCCGCGCCCAGTGGAAGGAAAAGGCGCTTCTTTTCCTTGTCGCCAAAACCCGCATCGATCAAGGGATCGGGATAAAGTGAAAAACCGATCGCGGGTTCCTGACGTCCATCCGGATGTGCGATCCGGTACGTGCCGCCGCGGCCGATTTCTCCCACGAACCCTTCTGCGAAGAGGGAAAAGCCGAACCAGGTCTGATATTCGAAACCGTGGCGCTCCGTCGGATCAAGGGTCAGGGTAATGTCCCAGCTCACCGGCTTGGCGATAGCGCGCAAGGCCTCGGTGCGGCTCTTGAGCGCTCCGCCGGCATCAAGGGCTTCCAGGCGATCCATCGCCGCATGAAAGGGACCGGTCGCTTCAATGAGCGGTAGGTAGGCGGCAGGCCTTTTGCCCAGCGCCACGAGTGCGCCTGCGTCCTTCGCGTCCAGAGCGGCGCGGACCGCCGGGATCTCTTCGGCCTCAAGCGGAAAATCCTCCGCGGCGAGCGTATCAATGAGGTCGGGCAAAGTGAAGTCGACAGTGATGCCGGAAAGCCCCGCAAACTCGAGCGCCTCAATGGCTATGGTCACGATCTCGACGGCGGCGGCGACGCTGTCGGTGCCGATCAGTTCAGCGCCCACCTGCGTCATCTCCCGTTCCGGACGAAGCTGATTCGCGCGCAATTTGATGACCGGCCCGGCATAGCAGAGGCGCAGCGGGCGGGGGGCTTGAGCCAGCCGGGTCGCGGCGATGCGGCCCACCTGCGCCGTCATGTCGGGGCGAAGCGCCATCATCCGCTGTGAGAGGGGATCGATAATGCGCAGCAAATCCTGCGATCCGGCGGATTGCAGCCGTGCAACCAGATCCTGCTCGAATTCAGCGAGCGGCGGCATGATCCGCTGATAGCCATGGCTCGCCACTGTATCCAGTACATGACGCACAAGCCGCGCCGACGCCTCGGCCTGTGGCGGCAAACGATCGCTGAGGCCTTCGGGAAGCAAGCCAGGTGGAATCTTGGTCATGGCCACCGCTTTAGCGGAACTGGCGCGCCAATCTAGTGGATTGCCGCGCCGGTTTCCTGGTTTTTACACGAACCGCAGTTGCTTGACGGTTTTCACGCCTTGCAGTTTGCAGATCTCGTCCATGACGGCTTTGGGGACATCCTGGTCAACGGAGAGCAGCAGAATGGCCTCGCCGCCCGTGTTGCGACGGCCAAGATGGAAGGTGCCGATATTGACCTGCGCCTGACCCAGAGCCGATCCGACACGCCCGATGAAACCGGGAACGTCCTCATTGACGATATAAAGCATCGTGCCTTTGAGGTCAGCTTCCACCTTGATGCCAAAAAGCTCAACCAGTCGAGGGGCCTTGTTGCCGAACAGCGTGCCTGCGACCGAACGTTCGCCCGTGGCCGTCGTAACCGTAACACGCAACTGGGTTTGATAATCGCCTTCGCGATCATGGCGCACCTCGCGCACGTCAAGGCCGCGCTCCTTCGCCAGATAGGGCGCATTCACCATGTTGACGGTGTCCGAATAGACACGCATCAGCCCGGCCAGCACGGCAGCGGTGATCGGCTTCTGGTTGAGTTCTGCGGCATGACCCTCGGTTTCGACGGCAAGACCCTGAATTTCTTCGCCCTCCAACTGACCGACCAAGGCGCCCAGCTTTTCAGCCAGCTCCATATAAGGGCGCAGCTTCGGCGCTTCTTCCGCCGAAAGGCTGGGCATGTTGAGCGCGTTGGTGACGCCGCCCGATACCAGATAGTCGGCAAGCTGCTCGGCGACCTGGATGGCGACATTAACCTGCGCCTCGCTGGTCGAAGCGCCAAGATGCGGAGTGGAGATGAAATTGGGCGTGCCGAAAAGCGGGCTTTCCTTGGCAGGCTCCGTCACGAACACGTCCAGCGCCGCACCGGCCACATGGCCATTGTCGAGCGCCTCCTTCAGGGCCGCTTCGTCAACCAGGCCGCCACGCGCGCAGTTGATGATGCGGACGCCCTTCTTGGTCTTGGCGAGATTCTCCCGGCTCAGAATGTTGCGCGTCTGCTCAGTAAGCGGCGTGTGCAGCGTGATGAAGTCAGCGCGGGCGAGCAGTTCGTCCAGAGTCGCTTTTTCCACGCCCATCTCGATCGCGCGTTCCGGGGTCAGGAACGGGTCATAGGCCACAACCTTCATCTTGAGGCCGAGCGCGCGATCGGCAACGATCGAACCAATATTGCCCGCGCCGATGAGGCCCAGCGTCTTGGACGTCAGCTCAACGCCCATGAAGCGATTCTTTTCCCACTTGCCCGCCTGCGTCGACGTGTCGGCTTCCGGCAATTGGCGAGCGAGAGCGAACATCAGGGCAATGGCATGCTCGGCCGTGGTGATCGAGTTGCCGAAGGGCGTGTTCATGACAACGACGCCCTTCGCCGAAGCGGCGGGAATGTCGACATTGTCCACACCGATTCCGGCGCGGCCGACGACCTTCAGATTGCTCGCGGCTTCCAGCACATCAGCGGTCACTTTGGTCGACGACCGAATGGCAAGGCCATCATAATCACCGATGATCTTGATCAGCTCTTCTTTCGAAAGGCCGGTGATTTCATCGACTTCAACACCGCGCGAACGGAAGATTTCTGCGGCCTTGGGGTCCATTTTATCGGAAATAAGAACTTTGGGCATGTCTTGCTCCTTTGTCCGTCATCCCCGCGAAGCGGGGTTCATGTCCATTCCGTGGCGAAATGCCGGAAATGGCTTCCCACCTTCGCGGGAATGACGATGTATTCAGTGAAAACTTACGCGCGTGCGGTGGCCCAGGCCCAATCGAGCCAGGGACCGAGAGCTTCGATGTCGGCGGCGTCAACTGTCGCGCCGCACCAGATGCGCAGGCCCGGAGGAGCATCGCGATAACCGGCGATGTCATAAGCCGCATCTTCTGCGTCCAGCAGGCTGGCGATTTTCTTGACCAGTGCGAGCTGGGCGTTGTCGTCCAGCCCTTCGACAGCTGCATCCGCGAATTTGAGGCAAACGCTGGTGGTCGAACGGGACGCGGGGTCAGCAGCCAGATGATCCAGCCAATCGCGTTCCTGGACGATCTTGTCGAGTGCCGCTGCATTGGCGTTCGCACGTGCAACGAGTGCGTCCAGACCGCCCAGCTTTTGCGCCCATTCCAGCGCGAAAATATAATCCTCAACCGCCAGCATGGAGGGCGTGTTGATGGTTTCGCCCTTGAAAATACCTTCAATGAGCTTGCCGCCCTTGGTCATGCGGAAGATTTTCGGCAGCGGACGGTCGGGCGTATAGCTTTCCAGCCGTTCGACAGCGCGAGGACCAAGGATCAGCACGCCATGTGCGCCTTCGCCGCCCATGACCTTCTGCCAGGAGAAGGTGACGACATCCAGCTTGTCCCAGGGCAGGTCCATCGCGAACACGGCGGAGGTCGAATCGGCGATCATCAGGCCCTTGCGGTCGTCCCTGATCCAGTCGCCATCAGGCACACGTACGCCTGAGGTCGTGCCGTTCCAGGTGAAAACGACATCAGTGTCCTGATCGATGGCGTTGAGGTCGGGCAGTTCGCCATAGCCGGCCTTCAGCGTCGTAGCGTCGAGCTTCAACTGCTTGACGGCATCCGTGACCCAGCCTTCGCCGAAGCTTTCCCATGCGACCATAGTGACAGGCTTGATACCCAACATGGTCCACATCGCCATTTCGACAGCACCGGTATCCGAACCCGGCACAATGCCAATGCGATGCGTATCAGGCACGCGAAGCACTTCACGGGTGAGGTCGATGGCGAGTTGAAGGCGGTTCTTGCCCAGCTTCGAGCGGTGCGAGCGGCCAAGCGAATCAGTGGCCAGCTTTTCGGCAGCCCAGCCCGGGGGCTTTGCGCAGGGGCCCGAAGAAAAATAGGGGCGAGTAGGCTTTGTAGCAGGTTTTGCAGAAAGCGTGGATGCTTCCGCGGCGCGGACGGCGTCATTCATAATGTATTCTCTCCTCACAGAGAGCACGCGCTGCGTTGGGGCAGCGTGGCCCGCCGCCGCTCATAAAGGGGCATGGCGGATTGTCAAGCGCGTTGCGACGCATTGCCTGAAGAGGGGAGATGGAGGCGGGGGAATACGCGGGGTTGCTAAATAACGGATTTTGCAAGATATGTTGTCTCATAAAGAGACGGGTAGCGGGCATGATTGCGATTGAAATATCGGGGGAGCTCCGGCGGCTGATCGTCGTCATGGGTTCCATATTGGGGCTGCTATTGCTGTTGTCGGGCTGTGGTTCGGGGTCGCAGACAAGCAGGCATATATCGCAACCGCCCGTTCCGCCTACCAAGGAAGCACGGCAGTGCCTTGCCGACCTGCGTCAGACCGGCATTAGGTTCACGCCTTTGCCCGACAGATATTTTGGCGGTGGATGCAGCGCGCTTAACAGCGTGAAACTGGACGATATCGGTACGCCCGTCACGAATCTGGGTGCCATGACCTGTCCCCTGGCCTCAAGATTTTCGGCATGGGCCCGCTACGGCGCCCAGCCAGCCGCGCGCCTGATCCTGGGCAGCGAGCTGGTACGCATTGAAACCTATGGCACCTATGCCTGCCGAAAAATGAACGGCAATATGTCCGGAAACCTGTCCGAACATGCGCATAGCAATGCTGTCGATGTCTCTGCCTTTGTGCTGGCAGATGGCCGCCGGATCACGGTCAAGAACGACTGGCACGGCGATGACCGGACGCGGCGTTTCCTTCAGGTCGTCCACGACAGCGCCTGCAAGCGTTTTCGAACGGTGCTCAGCCCGGATTATAACGCCGCCCATCACGATCACTTCCATTTCGATATGGGCGGAAAGGGGACTTATTGCAGGTAGATGCTGCGTGGATGCTGCCGGTAAATGCATTTGCGCGGAGCCTCTGGAATCGCCGCGATTTTCTGGCTAGATGGTCCGGATGACAAATAAAGAAATTGCTGAGGGCAAATTCCGTCGCGCCTCTGATGACGCCAGCGCTGCAAAGCTTTCCGTTTCCACCCCGCAGACCGAAAGCGAGGCTTATAAGCTTGCCTTTCAGGATACGGAGTTCCTGCTGCGGGAGGATTTGCGGCCTGTCCGGTTCCAGTTGGAATTGCTGAAGCCTGAATTGCTGCTGGATGAAGCCAAGATCGAATCTACGTTTGTTTTTTATGGATCAGCCCGTATTCCGCATCCCGATCAGGCGAATGTCCCGGTTGAAAAGGCGCAGAGCGACTATGACCGCAAGGTGGCTGAACGTCTGGCGGCCAAGGCGAAATATTACGATGAAGCGCGCAAGCTGGCCCGGACGGCAAGCCAGTTTCCAGTGACGGATGATGGCTCCCGCAACTTCGTGGTATGTTCAGGCGGTGGCCCTTCAATCATGGAGGCCGCCAATCGGGGCGCGGACGATGTCGGAGCTCAGTCGATCGGGCTCAACATCGTGTTGCCGCATGAACAGGCGCCCAATCATTATGTGACGCCGGAACTTAGTTTCCAGTTCCATTACTTCGCCCTGCGCAAGATGCATTTTCTATTGCGCGCGCGCGCATTGGCGGTGTTTCCCGGCGGCTTTGGTACATTCGACGAATCCTTCGAAACGCTGACACTGATCCAGACGGGCAAGATGAAGCCTATTCCGGTCCTGTTTTTCGGTCAGGAGTTCTGGAACCGGGTGGTCGATTTCCAGGCGCTTGCCGATGAAGGCGTGATCAGTCCAGAGGACCTGAACCTTTTCCACTTCGTCGAAACGGCCGAAGATGCATGGGAAATCGTTGAGGCCTTTTACAAGGATGCGGATAGTTCCGACTGGAAATAACGGTAGCCGCCTTGCCTTTGCTCAAGACAATCAAGCGAAGTAAGGCAAACACTCTGACGGGCCTGTGGTAAAGAGAAGGGCCAAAAATAAAGAAGCGAGGCGGTAGCTCCGCCTCGCTCCGTCAATGACATTCATGCGCTGATATTCGCGCGCGCTATTATTGTGGGGGTGAACGCGTGGTCGTGGGAGCGACAGGAGCGGTTTGCCCGCCTGTTTCCGCAGCGCCATGTTCGGCATTCGCATCACCCGTGCCAGCGCCGGGAGCCTCAGGCGCCGCTGCCTCATTCGTGGCAGCATCAGCAGCAGGCGCGGCTTCAGGTGTCGGCAGAGGCAGATTGGATCCCTGCGCATTCATATAAGCGATGATATTGGCGCGATCTTCAGGATTGCCTAGGCCAGCAAAGGTCATCTTCGTGCCTGGCGCAAATTTGCGCGGCGAGGTGAGCCATTGGTCGAGCGCTTCGAAGGTCCAGGTGCCGCCCTTGCTCTTCAATGCGTCGGAAAATGCGAATCCGGCTTTGCCCGTTCCGATTTCCTCACCCACGACGGCGTAAAGATTGGGACCGATGCCATTGGCGCCGCCTTGATTGACCGTGTGGCAGGCAACGCACTTCTTGAACACGGCTTCGCCCTTTGCGGGATCCGCGCTGGCGAGCAGCGTGGCGATGGAGGGACCCGCTTCTGCGCCCTCTCCGCCTTCCGGCTCAACGCCTTCGATCGGGTAGCCCATTTTCTCAGGGCGTTCCTCATGGAAAATCTTTCCGCTGACGATGCCCGCGCCCAGAGCGATGATGCCCGCGAACAAGACCCAGCCAGCAACGGTATTGGAACGATCGTCCATGCGACTTATTACCTCCAAGAAAGTCCCCGCGCTCCGGCAAGAGCGCATTCCCTTTAGCGCGCTCCCTTAATGAAGCAATTGCGAACGTGCAAGCGGTGCTTGCGATTAGGCGTTTCTATGCCTAAGCGCTCAATCACTCATGGAAAACTATCCTCTTCCCGCCCGCCGCCTTGTCGAAGAAATGGCGGCAAAGGCCGCCGCGGAACCCGCGCGTGCCGTCGCTTATCAGGGCGCTCCGGGTGCCAATTCCCATCTGGCCGCGCTCGGATATGCGCCCGATTGCATAGCGCTTCCGTGCTTTTCCTTCCAGGATGCCATTGATGCCGTGCAGGAAGGGCAAGCAGAGCGAGCAATTATTCCCATAGAAAATTCGCTGCACGGCCGGGTGGCGGACATGCATTTCCTGCTCCCCGAATCAGGTCTTTCGATCATTGGCGAATATTTTCTGCCCATCCATCATTGCTTGATGAGCGCGAACGATGCGCCCGTCAAAAGCGCCATCAGTCACGAGCAGGCGCTGGGCCAGTGCCGCCACTATCTGCGCGACAGGGGCATTCAGCCCGTCACCTATGCCGACACAGCGGGAGCGGCCGCTCTGGTTGCGGAGCGAAAGGAACCCGGCGCGGCGGCGGTGGCTCCGCGATTGGCGGCAGAGATTTATGGCCTGACCCTGTGCGCCGAAAATATCGAGGATAGCGACGACAATATGACGCGATTCGTGATCTTGTCGAAATCGGCCAATGGCGGGCGGATCGATGGACCGGCGATGACCACCTTTCTTTTTGAAGTGAAGAATGTACCCGCCGCGCTTTACAAGGCGATGGGCGGCTTTGCGACGAACGGCGTCAACATGACCAAGCTGGAAAGTTATCAGCGCGGAGCCAGCTTCGCGGCCACGGAATTTTATGCCGACATCGAAGGTCAGCCCGGTGATCCGGCGGTGGACCGCGCGCTGGAGGAACTGAAGTTCCACACGAAATGGATGCGAGTGCTGGGGACCTATGCCCAAGCCCGTGCGCGGCCTATGGCCGAAGACGGCCACTAATTCCTTAATCTCTCTGAAACGGGTGGCTGTCGGCCGGTCTAGTGCGCCGCGCCCCAACTGGGGCCGGTGCCGATGTCCACGCCCAGAGGTACGGAAAGCTTTATGGCTGGCTCCGCCGCACTTTCCATAACCTGACGAATGACCCCACTGGCCGCTTCGATGTCCCCTTCAGGCAGTTCGAAGACCAGTTCGTCATGGACCTGTAGCAGCATCTTTACCTGATCCAGCCCAGCAGCGCCGAGCGCAGGTCCCATGCGAACCATGGCCCGCTTGATGATGTCCGCACTGGTGCCCTGAATAGGGGCGTTGATGGCGGCGCGTTCGCTGCCCTGGCGTTCGGCCTGACTCTTGGCCTGCAAGCGTGGAAACCAGGTTTTGCGGCCAAAAAGCGTTCGGGTATAGCCGGTCTCCCGCGCTGCTTCCAACGTGTGGGTGATGTAATGCGATATGCCGGGAAAGCGCTCGAAATAGCGATTGATCATGTCCTGTGCTTCGTCAGGCACGATTTCCAGCCGGGCTGCGAGGCCCCAGCGCGAAATGCCATAAAGAATTGAAAAGTTGATCGTCTTCGCTCGCCCGCGAGTGTCGCGGTTGATTTCGCCAAATAGTTCCAGGGCGGTGGCGGCGTGAATGTCGTCGCCGCGCGCAAAAGCTTCCTTCAACGCCGGAACGTCGGCCATGTGAGCGGCAAGCCGGAGCTCGATCTGGCTGTAGTCCGCCGCCAATATGACATTGCCCGGCCCGGCCACGAAGGCATGACGAATCTGCCGCCCGATCTCGGTGCGGATCGGAATGTTCTGCAGATTGGGGTCCGTGGAACTCAAGCGGCCGGTCTGCGCACCTGAGAGGCTGTAACTGGTGTGGACGCAACTTGTCTTTGGGTTGATCTGCTGCTGCAGCGCGTCGGTATAAGTGGACTTGAGCTTTGTAAGCTGTCGCCAATCAAGAAGTTTGCGCGCAATGGGCACGCCTTCCTTCTGCAGGCGCTCAAGTTCAGTCACGTCCGTTGAATAAACGCCCGACTTGCCCTTGCGTCCACCTTTCAGGCCCAATTTGTCGAACAGCACATCGCCAAGCTGCTTGGGGCTCCCGATGGTGAACGGCATTCCCGCCTCCGCATAGATTTCCTGCTCCAGCGCTTCGATCTCGCTTGCGAATTCGGCAGAAAGACGGGAAAGATGTTCGCGGTCCACCTTGATGCCGGTGCGTTCCATTTTGGCTACGGCTGAGACGAGCGGGCGATCCACCATCTCGTAGACGCGCGTCACGCCCTCTTGCGGAAGGCGAAGCTTCAGAAGCTGCCAAAGGCGGAAAGTGATATCGGCATCCTCGGCG
Source organism: Rhizorhapis sp. (assembly GCA_036570425.1). Classification (GTDB taxonomy): domain Bacteria; phylum Pseudomonadota; class Alphaproteobacteria; order Sphingomonadales; family Sphingomonadaceae; genus Rhizorhapis. The sequence continues at coordinate 46,903 of DATCYF010000023.1, forward strand.
GCATATTCCGTCGCCTTATCCAGCGGGACTTCGGCAAAGCTGATCTGGCTTTTGCCGGTTCCGCAAAGCGATTTGAAGCTGATGCACTCATGGCCGAGATGAAGCTTCGCCAACTCATCCATGCCGTGGCCGTTCTTTCCCGCATCAAGGTCAAAGCTCATGACCATTGTGTCATCGAGCGGCGCGACGTCGAGGTCCAGACCGCCCAGAACGCAGAGGTCATATTTGATGTTGTGGCCGATCTTCAGCACGCTGTCGTCGCAGAGCAGCGGCTTGAGTCTGGCTATGACGAGGTCAAGCGGCAACTGCTGAGGCGCATCGCTGAACATGTCAGCGCCGCGATGGCCGACAGGGATATAACAGGCTCTGTTCGGGCCAACCGCAAGGCAGATGCCGGCCAGGCCCCCCGTGATGGAATCGAGGCTATCAGTCTCCGTGTCAATGGCAAGGACGCCCTCGGCATAAGCAGCGGCAATCCAGCGGTCGAGATCGGCCTCGGTCGTCACTGTTTCATATTGGCTGCGGTCAATGGCGGGGGTCGTGTTCAGCCGGGGCGCTTCTGGTTCTGGCCGCGCTGCGGCTGGCGCAGTGGCAGCGGCGACCACCGCCTTGGCAGCGCCAGCGCCCAGGCGGGCGAGCAGGGAGTTGAAACCGTGATGTTCAAGAAACGCCTTCAACGGATCGGCCGGAATTCCTTCCAGCGCCAGCGTCTCCAGAGGCTGCGGCAGGGGAACTTCGCAATGCAGGTCCACCAGCTTGCGCGACAGCCGCGCCATCTCCGAATGGGCGAGGAGGTTTTCCTGCATCTTCGACTTTTTCATCATCGGCGCTGCGGCGAGCACGCTTTCCAGATCGCCGAATTCATTGATCAACTTCGCCGCGGTTTTGGGGCCGATACCTGGCACGCCGGGCACATTGTCGACCGTATCGCCCATCAGCGCCAGGACATCGCCCAATTTCTCAGGCGCGACGCCGAATTTCTCCATCACGATTTCAGAGCCGCACCGGGCATTCTTCATCGTGTCGAGCATGTCGACGCCCGGTTCGATGAGCTGCATCAGATCCTTATCTGACGAGACAATCGTGACGTGCCAGCCGGCGGCAAGCGCTGCCTTGGTATAGCTGGCGATGATGTCATCCGCTTCGAACCCCGCTTCCTCTATGCAGGGAAGGGAGAAGGCGCGCGTCGCATCCCGAATCATTGGGAATTGCGGAACCAGATCCTCGGGCGCGGGCGGGCGCTGCGCCTTGTACTGGTCATAGAGTTCGTTGCGGAATGACGTACTGCCCTTGTCCAGCACCACGGCCATATGTGTTGGCCCCTCTGCCTTGTGCAGCGCATCGGCCAGTTTCCAGAGCATGGTCGTATAGCCATAGACCGCACCCACAGGCTCCCCCCGGATGTTGGTGAGCGGAGGCAGGCGGTGATAGGCGCGGAAGATGTAGCCGCTGCCGTCGACAAGATAGAGATGATTCTGGGCCATGGCCGGGGGATAGCGCAGGGGAGCGGCGGGGGGAATGCCGGAATGCGTGGACGGCCGCCGCGCGTCTAAAGTTTCCCTCCGGCAGGAGGGGATGATCTCTACCTCTTGTCGTGGTTCGCCGCCACCGCGCGGGAGACCGCTTGCATCAATTCCCAGCGCTTGGGGATTGGTTGCGTCGTGCTAGCGATCATGACGGCGACGGCGTAGCTCGTGCCATCGGGGGCGGTCATGATGCCTACATCATTATAGCCGGTGGAGCGCGGCGCGAGCTGCTGCCCCGTGCCGGTCTTGTGACCGTAGGTCCATCCGGCAGGCACCCCACCCTTGATGCGCTGTGGCCCGGTATGCGCGCCCTCCATGGTCGAGAGCAGCAGCCGGGTGGACGAAGGGGACAGCAGTTCCCCGCGCTTCAGCTTCGCAAGCGCCCCGACGATGGCGACCGGCGCCGCGCCGTCGGGTGGATTGGCCAGATATTTGTCAAGCGCCCTCTCCCGCACCGAACGGGGCAGGTTCGCCCTTGCCGTGAAGAAATTCCGGCCAAGCGAATAGCTGGGATTCCAGTCCAGCCCCGCTGCCCCGCTTTGCAGCAGCCGTTCGCCCGGGCCGAAGCGAATATTGGAGATGAAATTCTTGCCCAGGAAGGCGCGGATCGCATCGGGTCCGCCGACGGTGCGGAGCAGCTTGTCATTGGCGGTGTTGTCGCTCTGCTGCATCGCGCGATTGAAAAGGCCACGCAGCGTCGTGCGGTATCCGTCTCCATCCACCAGCGCGATCAGCGGCTGATGGAAAAGCGTCAGGTCCTCTCTGCGGACTACGGTGTTGTCATTGAGCGACAGCTTGCCGCGATCCACGGCGTCGAGCAGAGTCATCGCGACCCAGAGCTTCGACACGCTCTGCTGCGGAAACAGTTCGTTGCCGTTATAATCGACCACCCAGTCCGCATCGACGCGCTTGACGGCAATGCCGACATGACCATCGAAATTCCGGCCCAGATCATGGATGATCTTGACGAGGGCAGGCGAGGGCTGGCTGCGTGGATTATATTGGGGAATACGCGCTGGAGGATTGACGGGACGGCTCGCCACCGCGGGGGGAGCCGCTCCTTCCGGAATGATGGCGGTCGAGCAGGACAGCAGCATTGCGGAGGCCGCGACGATGGCGCCACCCCTCAATATTTTCTGCATTGGCCCCGATTTTGGTCCCGACTTTGTACCCCGCACTGGAAAATCTGCCTCTCTTTTGCCTCATCAATTCGCTTCAAGAAATCGTGTAACGAGCGAATCACCGCCATGCGTCACTTTGCGATGAATGATTCCACAAAGGCGATGGATGGAAGCTTAACGGGCTGTAAAAGGGCCGAAAAGCTACGGTCAGCTTTTGTTCAAATCCGTTGGAGCAAACAGGATGAATGGACGCGCCAATGTGTGAAACGATCGATCAGAACCGCAGGCGATGGCTGGCGGGTGCGCTGGCACTGACTATAACCAGTCTGATGCCGGGAGAAGCACTGGCAGCATCCGTTTTTTCATCGCGACGCATTTCAGTAACGGTGCACGGCTCCGGACCTGATGTCGTGATGATTCCCGGACTGGGTTCTGCCCCTTCCATCTGGCAGAGCGCCATCGCCGCCGTGCCGGGTTATCGTTATCATCTGGTGCAGGTGAAGGGCTTTGCAGGGACAGCGGCGGAGGCGAATGCCAGCGGCCCGATACTGGAGCCGGTGGCGAAGGAAATCGTCCGCTACATCACTGCCATGGACCTGCGGCGTCCCAGGATCATCGGTCATAGCATGGGCGGTACGCTGGCCATGATGCTGGCGGCGCGCTATCCGGCTTCGACGGGGAAGGTGATGGTTGTCGATATGCTCCCCTCCGGCGCTGGAATGGTCGGTGGCACGACGAGCGGTATGGGCGTTTTCGCTGGACAGCTAGGCAGCTATTTTACGGGCACCAAGGGCGGGCGGCAGATGTTCCGGCAGTTGATGGGAATGTTCGGGCCGGATGCCGCCAACAATGATCCTGATGTCACTGCCGCCGCGCTTCAGGATCTGGCGAGGATTGACCTGACGGCTGAGTTGCCAAAGATTTCCATGCCGCTGACGGTGGTGTACGCCACGCCTGCCGACGCTGCCCAGCGCACCGCGATCATGCAGCGCTACAGTGCGGCCTATGCCGGCGCAAAGGGCGTGCGGTTGAAAGCTGTCGGGCCGAGCGGACATATGATCATGTTCGATCAGCCACAACGCTTTGCCGAAGAAGTGCGCGCATTCCTGCGAGGGTGAGACCTGCGACCTTCGGGCGCAGAAAGACTGGCGCGCTACAGAATCTTTATAGACTCCTGCCGAATAGATAGTCGATCAGCCGCCGCGATTGTGTGCTGTCGACCGCGCGGGGAGATGCTCCCCGGCATTCCAGGCAATCGGCGCGGATGGCGCTGCCGGTCAGCATCGTGCGAACATCGCCCACGGCCTGAAGCGCAACATGCCGCCGCATCCAGGCCTGCTTGCTGAGCCAATCCCGCGGCATGCTGGCGCTGCGGTCGTCTTCGTCGCCAGTGAAATATTGTTCGAGTAGGGAGCTGAAATAATCCGGCTTTTCCTCAATAAAGACCGGCCGGGCCTTGGCGGGATCAAGCTTTGCAAGCCTGGCCGCTTCCGCAATGGCATCGTCCAGCGATCCGAACCCGTCCACCAGGCCAAGTTGCCGAGCAGTCCCCCCGTCCCAGACGCGGCCTTGCGCGATCTGGTCGACACGCTCCGGTGTCATCTTGCGCGCGTGTGCAACCAGGCCAATAAAGCGGCGGTAAATGTCCTCCACGCCGGATTGCGCCAGCGCATCGAATTCGGGACTGAAACCCCCCGCCAGATCCGGTTCACCCGACAATGGCGTCGTCTTTACGCCGTCCGTAGTGATGCCGATTTTCGCGAGCGAATTTTCAAAGCTGGGCAATATGCCGAAAACGCCGATGGAACCCGTGATGGTGGAAGGTTCGGCAATGATCCGATCGGCAGCGGTTGAAATCCAGTATCCGCCGCTTGCCGCCACGTTGCCCATGGAGGCCACGATCGGAATGCCGCGGGATTTGGCATCCATGAGGGCGCTTCTGATCTGGTCGGCGGCCAGCACTGATCCGCCCGGCGAATCGACGCGCAGGACGATCGCCTTCAAATCCTTCTTGGCCAATGCATCGTGGATGAGGTCGGCTATGGTCTTGCCCCCGGCGGTTCCGGGACCCGCCTTGCCATCGACAATGTCGCCCGCCACGGTAACCACACCGATCTTGCCATCATCCTTCAAGGGATAGGCCCTGACATACGCTGCAAAATCCATGTCCTTGTAACTGCCGGGCAGGTCGTCATCCTCCACGCCTGCAAATTTGGCCACGTGGATACCGAACGCCGTTCGGTCGCCCAGCCTGTCGATCAGGCCGGCATTGAGCGCCGCTTTGCCCAGATCGCCTTGTGCAGCATTGGATGCGGCCACTGGATTGCCGACATAGGCAGCAAGCTTGGATTTCGGTCGGGCCTTGCCCACTTCGTCGAGCCAGTTCCCCCAGATTGCGCCATAGACTGCCTGCATCGCTTTGCGGGCAGCCTCGGATTGATCGGTGCGGATGAATGGTTCGACGAAGCTTTTATAGGTGCCGACCCGATAAACGTGGGCATTCACACCCAGCTTGTCGATCAAGCCCTTATAGTAAAGACCTGATCCGCCCGGTCCGGAAATCATGACGCCGCCAATGGGATTGAGCCAGATTTCGGAGGCGTGCGCGGCGAGTTGATAACTGTCGTCGGTGTATGCCGTGGCGAAGGCCAGCACTGGCTTCTTCGCCGCCCGGGCAGCGTCCAGCGCCTCGCCGACACGGCTCAAGGCCACTTGGCCCCCACCCATGAAATTATCGAGGTCGAGCACAATCGCTTTCACCTTTTGATCGTCAGCCGCAGTTTCTATGGCGTGAATGACATCGCGCAGGCGAAATTCCCGCAGGATCGAATTGCTGCCGGCAACAAGATCGAGAGGATTTTGCGGTTGCGGCTGCTCGACGATTGCGCCGTCCAGCTTTAGCACCAAGGCGCCGCCCGCGACCGTTGCGGGGCGGGGGGAGAAGGAGAGAGCGGCATAAAGCAGACCGAAGAAGAGCAACATGAACAGAAGGACGAGCCCGTCCTTGATGGCCATCAAAATGCGCCAAACACCCTTTACAAAGGCCAACCGAGCCTCCTTGCCAATTGCTATCACAGGCCAACGGCGTACCGCACGCACATCCGGGCCGCCATCGATATAGATGGTATCCCCGCTCTTGTCAGCGCAGTGAGTGGAGCAGTAGCGATAAGCGCCTCAGCGTCTTCCCTGCACCTTCGATCACAATCACTCCCGAACGAACTCATTTTCTTGTATCCGCCCTCTTGACCGGAGCGCCGCCGGGGCCATATGACCGCCGTTGGCACTCGTCGTGTATGAGTGCTAACAAGGTTTCAAGGACGGAACGGTTTGAGGGGCGTCTTTTACAGGAATCCTGCAGCACCACCGGCCGGAAAATTAGAGAGAAAGGTAAGCATATGGGTTTTCGTCCGTTGCATGATCGCGTTCTCGTTCGCCGTGTAGAGGCGGAAGAGAAGACTGCTGGCGGGATCATCATCCCTGACAGCGCCAAGGAAAAGCCCTCGGAAGGCGAAGTCGTCGCTGCTGGCGCAGGCGCCAAGAGCGAAGATGGCAAGATCACACCGCTCGACGTCAAGGCTGGTGATCGCGTCCTTTTCGGCAAATGGTCCGGCACCGAAGTGAAGATCGACGGTGAAGACCTGCTGATCATGAAGGAAAGCGACATCCTCGGGATTGTTGGCTGACGCCAGCGGCTCAACTGGTTGAGCCACATATTCTGACCGTTTCAAAGCATTATCCGACAAGAAAGCAGAGGTAGATATTATGGCAGCGAAAGACGTCAAATTTTCGCGCGACGCCCGTGAACGCATCCTGCGCGGCGTCGACATCCTTGCTGACGCCGTCAAGGTGACGCTCGGCCCCAAAGGCCGCAACGTCGTTATCGACAAGAGCTTCGGCGCTCCCCGCATCACCAAGGACGGCGTAACCGTCGCCAAGGAAATCGAACTGAAGGACAAGTTCGAAAATATGGGCGCGCAGATGGTCCGCGAAGTCGCTTCGAAGACCAACGATGTTGCCGGCGACGGCACCACCACCGCGACCGTTCTGGCGCAGGCGATCGTGCGCGAAGGCATGAAGTCGGTGGCCGCGGGCATGAACCCGATGGACCTGAAGCGCGGTATTGACCTGGCCGTCACCAAGGTCGTCGAAGACCTCAAGGGCCGTTCAAAGCCGGTTTCCGGTTCGAGCGAAATCGCTCAGGTGGGCATCATTTCAGCCAATGGCGATGAGGAAGTGGGCACGCAAATTGCCAAGGCCATGGAAAAGGTCGGCAAGGAAGGCGTTATCACCGTCGAGGAAGCCAAGGGTCTGCAGTTCGAACTCGACGTTGTCGAAGGCATGCAGTTCGACCGCGGCTACCTGTCGCCCTATTTCATCACCAACCCGGAAAAGATGCAGGTCGAATTGAACGATCCCTACATCCTGATCCACGAGAAGAAGCTGTCGAACCTGCAGGCGATGCTCCCCATTCTGGAAGCCGTCGTTCAGTCGGGCCGTCCGCTCCTCATCATTGCTGAAGACATTGAAGGCGAAGCGCTTGCGACCCTGGTGGTCAACAAGCTGCGCGGCGGCCTGAAGGTTGCAGCAGTGAAGGCTCCGGGCTTCGGCGATCGCCGCAAGGCCATGCTGGAAGACATCGCGATCCTGACCAAGGGCGAGATGGTTTCCGAAGACCTGGGCATCAAGCTGGAGAGCGTGACCGTCGGTATGCTCGGCCAGGCCAAGCGCGTCACCATCGACAAGGACAACACCACCATCGTTGATGGCGCCGGTGAAGCCGATGCGATCAAGGGCCGCGTGGAAGCGATCCGTCAGCAGATCGAAGTCACCACCAGCGATTACGACCGTGAAAAGCTCCAGGAGCGTCTTGCCAAGCTTGCTGGCGGCGTTGCAGTGATCAAGGTTGGCGGCGCGACTGAAGTTGAAGTGAAGGAACGCAAGGACCGCGTCGACGACGCGCTGCACGCCACCCGTGCGGCCGTTGAAGAAGGCATCGTCCCCGGCGGCGGCACGGCGCTTCTCTATGCCACCAAGGCTCTTGATGGCCTGAAGGGTGCGAATGATGACCAGACCCGCGGTATCGACATCATCCGCAAGGCGCTGTCATCCCCGGTTCGCCAGATCGCCCAGAACGCTGGCCATGACGGTGCAGTCGTTTCGGGCAACCTGCTGCGTGAAAATGACGAGAGCAAGGGCTTCAACGCATCGACAGACGTGTATGAAAACCTTGTCGCGGCTGGCGTTATCGATCCTACGAAGGTCGTTCGCACTGCGCTTCAGGACGCTGCTTCGGTTGCAGGCCTGCTGATCACGACGGAAGCTGCCATTGCTGAACTGCCGGAAGACAAGGGCGCTGCGCCTGCGATGCCCGGTGGTATGGGCGGCATGGGTGGCATGGACTTCTAAGTCCGCGCTGTTCATTACCAACAGAGAAGGCCGGGGTGAAAGCTCCGGCCTTTTTTGCTGGGCCGGTATATCGTGCGATACCGACGTCGGACTGTTGTGGACATGCCAGAGGTAAAGGGTTTACGTCCGCGCCTCAGCCCGGGACTACTCACCATCCTTTGCTGCACATTATTGCATTGGGCGGAAAATCGTGCTGCAACGCAGCGAAGCAGGAGGCGAAGGGTTGCGGATCGCGATTGTCGATGAAAGCGTCGCGCGTGCGGCGGTGATTGAGGAAGGCCTGCGCGAGGCCGGCCTCACCGACGTTGCGCTTTTGACAGAGCGTAAGGGTCTGGTGGCGCATCTGACCGCTCTTGAACCCGATGTTGTTCTTATCAGCCTGGAAAATCCCAGTCGTGATACGCTGGAGGAAAGTTTCCTGGTGTCGCGGTCTTTAGGCAAACCTATTGCCATGTTCGTCGATCAGAGCGACGAAGAATCCACGAATGCGGCCGTGGATGCCGGCGTTTCGGCCTATATCGTCGATGGTTTCAAAAAGGAACGCATCAAGCCCATCCTGGATTTGGCCGTGCGCCGTTTTCAGGCATTCTCAAAACTTCAGGAAGAATTGGCGGAAGCTCGGAATCTGCTCGCCGAGCGTAAGACCATCGATCGCGCCAAGGCGATATTGATGAAGCGCCGGGGCATCGATGAGCCAGCGGCCTATGCGCTGCTCCGTAGTCATGCCATGCAGAGCAATCGCAGGATCGTGGACGTCGCCGAAGCGCTGATGACTGCGGACCAGCTTATGGGAGGTGATTTGTGACGCTGAACCCTTTCCGTATCAGCTTTCTGCCCTTGGTTGACGCTGGCCTTCCCATTTTGGCCCGGGAACTGGGTTTTGCGGAAAAAGAAGGCGTCGATCTCCAACTGGTCCGGGATTTCAGTTGGGCGACGGTACGCGACCGGATGCTTTATGGGCAAAGCGATGCCGCGCATCTGATCGCTCCCTTGGCCATAGCCACCAGTCTGGGCCTTGATCGTGCAGCGGTACGGCTATCGGTGCCTTTCGTGCTTGGTCTGAACGGAAACGCCATCACGGTCGCACCTTCTCTCGCCGCTGGCATAACGGGCGGAGAGGCGGGGCTTCCCGGCGCGGTGGAAGCGGGAAAGCGCTTTGCAGCCATTATTGCGGCCCGGGCGCAGGAAGGCGCCAAGGTTCGCATGGGCGTGGTTCATCGCTATTCCAGCCATCACTATATGCTGCGCTATTGGCTGGCCAGCAGCGGTGTCGATGTCGATAAGGAAGTGGAGATCGTGACAATCGCTCCACCTTTTGCCGCGGACGCGCTGGCGGCGGGCGAAGTGGACGGAATTTGCGTTGGCGAGCCCTGGAACAGCGTAGCGGTGGACAAGGGCGTCGGCGCTATTGTGACCGTTACGTCGCATATCTGGCAAAGGGGCGTCGAAAAGGTTCTCGCCATGCCCACAGAACGAATGGAAAGCGAACGGGACCTGGTCCACAGCGTGATCAGGGCGCTTTATAATGCAGGCAAGGCCTTCATTCAGCCGGAGAGGCTTGAAGAAAATGCTGCAATTCTTGCTCGCGCGGAATATCTGGACGGCCCGGCTCCGCTCATCGAACGGGCCATATCCGACCGGATCAAGCTTACTGCCGGAGCTGACCCTCTCCACATTCCGGATTTCATGTTTCAGCACCGTGAGGCGGCCAACTTCCCCTGGGTCAGTCAGGCAGCCTGGCTCTATGCGCAGATGGTGCGGGCGGGACACGCCGTAAATAACACAGATGACTATGCTGCGGCGCAGAAGGTTTTTCGCCCCGATGTCTATCGCGCTGCCTTTGCAGGCACGAATGTACCCCTGCCGGGCGCGAGCGCGAAGCTGGAGGGCGGCATTGCCGAAACCATGGGAGTAGGCACGGTTCAGGGCCGTTTGCTGTTAGGGCCTGACCAATTTTTCGACGGACGGTCCTTCGATCCTGATCAGTTGGACAGCTATCTTCGGCAGATCGATTCCTGATCCAATTTATTTCGCAGGTGCAAAAGGCACTTGCTGGCCTTTCCGATTCATGACAGCTTTAGTCCATCAGGCAATGAGGCCTGATGGTATCCCCGTTTCATTCGGAAGACCCGGAAAACGGTAAAAGACGTTCCCGTCGGGAACAGTCATCAGGCAATGACGCCGCCCGACCGCCGCCAAGGAAGGTCGAGGCGGCTTTTTTCATGTCTGGAGAGGAGACATCAGTGGAGGAAACAATCGTGAACAAATCTCTTTTGTACGCAGTTTTTTTCGGGCTGACGGCGAGCCCTGCTTTCGCCGACTCAACCATTCCGGTCGGTAATGGCGTGACTTTATTGCCGAGCTATGATGCACAGTTGCGGTATGAAAGTGTCGATCAGGAAAACGGATGGAGAATGCTGATGCCTTGACTGTTCGGGTCCGGGCAGGGCTGGAAATTGGATTGTCGGAAAACTTCGCCATTTTGGGAGAGGTTGAAGGGACACTTGCCCCCATTCAGGATTACAACAGTACCACAAACGGAAAGACAGACTTTTCCACCATTGCCGACCCTCAAAATATTGAGCTTAACCGTCTTCATCTGCAATATAGAGGTGTTGAAGGCTCGATCGTCACGGTGGGGCGTCAACGCATCAACCTGGATGACCAGCGCTTCGTGGGATCGGTCGGATGGCGTCAGAATGAGCAGACCTTTGATGCGGCGCGACTTGAAAGCACATTCGGACCTGTCCAGGTTGACGCAACCTACGCTTGGTCGAACCGCACAATCTACGGTATTGACGCTGGGCCCCGTCAGGCATTTTCCGGTGACAAATTTTTCCTGACCACAGGCGTGAAAACGGGGCCTGCTCTCATAAAGGCATTTGCGTTCCTGATCGATCAGGATGAACCGGGCCGCTCGCAATCTTCCAGCCAGACATAGGGCCTGCGCGCCACTGCCGCCTTTCCCTTGGGGCCTGACGCAAAGCTCAGCCTGGCAGCAAGCTATGCAATTCAATCGGACTACAAGAGCAGTGCCGTGGATTACAGGGCTGATTATTACATGGCTGATGCTACCCTCGATTGGCAGACATTCAGTCTTAATGGCAATTATGAAGTGCTGGGCTCTGACGCGGGGGTATTCGCTTTTCAGACGCCGCTTGCCACCCTCCACAAGTTTCAGGGATGGGCCGACCTGTTCTTGACTACGCCCAGCGCCGGCGTCCGGGATTTGAACTTTACGCTGACCAAGAAATTTCCAGCCATTCCGGTACTGCCAGCGCTCAGCGCAACAATCGCTTATCATAAATTCGACAGCGATATCGGCGATCTCGATTATGGTCAGGAATGGGATGCTCAAGTGGGTTTCAAACTGCTGGAAACGGCTGTTTTGCTTAAATATGCCGATTTTGATAGCAGTGGCTTTGGCGCTGATACCCGGAAGTTCTGGGTCCAGCTTGGCTGGATATATTGAAAAGAATATAGTTTGAATGCTTGCGGCGATGCTTCTGTCCGGGCGTAAAGAAGCGCTCAAGATTGCAATGGGTTGTTGACAGACTCATTGGCTCTGATTAGGTCTTACTGCAGTGCAGCAATGAAGCCGCACTACCGCAAGATACCCGCCGCTAATAGCCGGGAATCTGCTCAATCGACAGCAATGGCGCTGTTTGGAGTTTCAACAACTCCACCAGTCACACGTCTTGTTGTCGGGAGTAGATTCGGATGGGTTATCCCAAAACATCTGCGAAATTTTTACCTGATCGTCAGCCGGCGCTTATCCAGCGCGCGAACCAGCAAGCCTGTTCTCCAACGGGCGAACGGCCCCGTAACGCGGTGGCCGCTGGTGATATGCACTACAAATTTCACGCCATTTGCAGGCATCATTCTGCCCATGTCCTTACCCATGCGCGGCCCGCCCGCGTGACGTGGGCCAGCCGGATTGTTCGTCACCTTTCGGCAGCGACGTCTGCCGTTCTCCATGAGGAACGCGCATGAACAAGAGCTTTTGGCAGGCCGGGCACCGGCCAACTTTAATCGCAGCCTTTCTCTATTTCGACCTGGCCTTCATGGTCTGGGTGCTACTCGGCCCCCTTGCTCCTGATATTGCAAAGGAACTGGGCCTGAATCCTGCACAAAGAGGCCTGATGGTCGCGGTGCCAACGCTGGCCGGAGCAATTTTGCGGCTGGTCAATGGCCTGCTCGTAGACCGGATCGGTCCCAAGACAACGGGCGCTGTCGGCCAGATCATTGTCCTGGCGGGCCTGTTCCTCGCCTGGATGACTGGCGTCAACAGTTTCGCAGGCACTTTGGCGGTTGGTCTCGTCCTTGGCTTTGCAGGCGCCAGCTTTGCAGTGGCGTTGCCCCTCGCATCGCGCTGGTATCCGCCCGAGCATCAGGGAAAAGCGATGGGCATAGCCGGAATGGGCAATTCGGGCACGGTACTTGCCGCATTGTTCGCGCCGGTCATGGCTAAACTGTTCGGATGGAACGCAGTGCTGGGGCTCACCTGCATACCGCTCACGATCGTGTTCGTGATTTACATGATCTTTGCAAAGGATTCGCCCAACCAGCCCGCTCCCAAGCCGCTGCGCGCCTATCTGCATCCGCTCAAGGATGCAGATGCCTGGTGGTTCATGCTGTTCTATGGTGTGACCTTCGGCGGCTTTTCCGGCCTTACCTCTTCGCTCAGCATCTACTTCACCGATCAGTTCGGCCTTTCCACCATCGTGGCCGGCTATTGCACCGCTGCCTGCGTGTTCGCCGGTTCACTGGTGCGTCCGCTGGGGGGCGCATTTGCCGACAGCTTCGGCGGCATTACTACCTTGTCGCTGGTGTACACGGTTGCAGCCGCGGCGCTGGTCGCCATCAGCGCCGGGCCCTCCACAGTGGCGCTCGCTCTGGTCCTCTTCGTCATAGCAATGCTGGCGCTGGGCATCGGCAATGGCGCGGTGTTCCAACTGGTGCCGCAGCGCTTTCATCGTGAGATCGGCGTCATGACGGGTCTGGTCGGTTTTGCCGGGGGGTTCGGCGGCTTTTATCTCGCTTCCTCCCTGGGCTTTGCAAAGCAGCTTACGGGCAGCCCGCAGTCCGGTTTTCTGATCTTTGCCGGTCTTGCCCTGGCGGCACTGGCGAGCCTTTCCGTGGTCAAGGGACGGTGGCGGACTACCTGGGGCGCAACCCTTCAAAACGTTCGCATCTGATCTGTTCAACGCATTTTCCGAAAGAATTCTATGTCCACTCCCAACACAGATAATCGCGAGCATCTGGTCGTCATTGGCAACGGCATGGCTGGTTGCCGCGCGGTGGAAGAAATCCTGGCCCGCGACAGCAGCCGCTATCGCATCACGATCTTCGGCGCGGAACCCCGCGTGAACTATAACCGCATCATGCTCTCACCTGTTCTGGCAGGGGAGAAAGCATTCGAGGACATCGTGATCAACGATGCTGCCTGGTATGCGGACAATGGCATAGAGCTGGTCTCCGGCGATCCGGTGACAGCGATCGACCGCATCGGAAAGACCGCCACCGCCCGTTCGGGTAAGGCTGTCAGCTACGATAAGCTGTTGCTGGCGACGGGTTCCGATCCCTTCATCATTCCCGTTCCGGGCAAGGACCTTCCCGGCGTGGTAACGTTCAGGGATCTGGATGATGTCGACAAGATGCTGGCCGCAGCAGCCAGTGGAGGCGCCGCCGTGGTCATCGGTGGCGGCCTGCTTGGCCTGGAGGCTGCCCATGGACTTGCGTTGCGCGGCATGACCGTCACGGTCATTCACCTGATGCCGACATTGATGGAACGGCAACTGGATGAAGCGGCCGGGTGGCTGCTCAAAAACGAACTGGAATCCCGCGGCCAGACTATCCTGACTGGCGCCGATACGGCGGAAATCTTCGGCGTGGGCAAGGTTGAGGGCGTCCGCCTGAAGGACGGGAAGGAAATTGCCGCCGATATCGTGGTGATGGCTGTCGGCATTCGTCCCAGCACTGGACTGGCGCGCGATGCGGGGCTTGCGGTTGGGCGTGGCGTTCAGGTCGATGACCACATGGTCACGAGCGACGAGGACATCCTGGCGGTCGGCGAATGTGTCGAGCATCGGGGAACCTGTTACGGCCTTGTCGCGCCCTTGTGGGACATGTGCCGCTCACTGGCGGATGGACTGGTGGCCAAGCCCAGCGGGTATCAGGGATCGGTGACATCGACCAAGCTGAAGGTTTCCGGGATCGACGTCTTTTCAGCCGGTGACTTTTCAGGTGGCGAAGGTTGCGAGGACATTGTCATGCGCGACGCTTCGCGCGGCATTTACAAGCGCGTGATCGTCAAGCAGGACCGCGTTGTGGGCGCGGTGCTCTATGGCGACACGCAGGATGGCAACTGGTATTTCGATCTGCTGAAAAGACAGGAGGACGTGTCGCAAGTCCGCGATGCGCTGATCTTCGGCCAAGCCTTCGCCTCGGGAGGGGGCGCTTCGGCAAACCCTAATGCCGCCGTTGCAGCGCTCTCCGAGGATGCGGAGATTTGCGGCTGTAACGGCGTTTCCAAAGCCAAGGTGGTTTCCTGCATTGATGGCGGCGCGACGACGCTGGATGCGATCCGCGCGACCTGCAAGGCGTCAGCAAGCTGCGGCTCCTGCACGGGACTGGTTGAAAGCCTGCTCGCCATCACTCTGGGCGATGATTATGCCGGAGAACGGGCGGAAAAGACGCTGTGCAAGTGCACCAGCTTCACGCATGAGGACGTGCGCCGCCTGATCGTGGAAAAGCAGCTCAAGGCGATCCCGGAGGTGATGCAGGAGCTTCACTGGACCACGCCTGATGGCTGCTATTCCTGCCGCCCCGCGCTCAATTATTATCTCTTATGCGCCTGGCCGGAGGAGCATCAGGAGGACCCGCGCAGCCGTTTCGTCAATGAACGGATGCACGCGAATATCCAGAAGGACGGCACTTATTCGGTCGTGCCACGCATGTGGGGCGGGGTCACGACGCCCGATGAATTGCGGGCCATTGCCGATGCAGCGGACAAATATGGCGCGCGCATGGTGAAGGTCACTGGCGGGCAGCGCCTTGATCTGTTCGGCATCAGGAAGGAAGACCTTCCGGCCATCTGGGCCGATCTGAATGCGGCCGGGATGGTTTCGGGTCATGCCTATGGCAAGGCTCTACGCACTGTGAAGACTTGCGTAGGGTCCGAATGGTGCCGCTTTGGCACGCAGGATTCGACGGGCCTCGGCATCAAGATTGAACAGATGAGCTGGGGATCATGGATGCCCCACAAGTTCAAGATTGCGGTTAGCGGCTGTCCGCGCAACTGCGCCGAAGCAACGATCAAGGACATTGGCGTGATCTGCGTCGATTCCGGCTACGAGCTGCATATCGGCGGCAATGGCGGCATTCACCTGCGCGGCACGGATCTTCTCTGCAAAGTGGAGACGGAGCAGGAAGCCCTCGATTATTGCGCGGCCTTCATTCAGCTTTACCGTGAGGAGGCCCGTTATCTCGATCGCACCGCCCCTTGGGTGGAGCGCGTTGGGCTGGATTATATCAAGCAGCGCATCGTCGAGGACGCGGCAGGCCGGGAAGCGCTGCGCGCGCGCTTCCTTCATGCCCAAAGCTTCCTGCAGAAGGACCCGTGGGCCGAGCGTGCATCGGGCGCCGAGAGGGACTTGCACCAGCACATCGCAGAAATCAGACCGTTCGCGGTCGTTGGAGGACGTTGAACCATGACCGCAGAATGGCTTGATATTGGCCCGGTTGACCAGTTGCCAGCTCTTGGCGCGCGTACGCTGCCGGTACAGGGAGGCGAACCGATCGCGATTTTCCGTACCGCTAATGGCGGGGTGCACGCGCTCGTCGATAAATGCCCGCACAAGGTCGGTCCGCTTAGCCAAGGCATCGTTCATGACACCAGCGTTACCTGTCCGCTGCACAATTGGCGCATTTCACTCATCACGGGCGAGGCGCTCGGCGAGGATAAAGGATGCACCCGCGTCATTCCGGTCAAGGTGGATGCGGGGCGCATCCTGATCAGCCGGGCGGAAGCCCTGCAGGGGGTCGTGTGACAGCAATCCGCACCACCTGCGCCTATTGCGGCGTGGGGTGCGGCGTCAGCGCCACCCCCTCGGCAGAGCGCGCAGCCATCATCAAAGGAGACGCAGAACATCCCACCAATCGCGGCCGATTGTGCTCCAAGGGAACGCATCTGGGCGAAACGGTAGGGCTCGAAGGACGCTTACTCTATCCGGAAATCGGGGGGCGGCGCGTAAGCTGGGACAGGGCGATCGGTCAGGTGGCCAAGCGCTTTGCCGACACTATTGCCCGTCACGGGCCGGACAGTGTGGCCTTCTATGTTTCCGGCCAGTTGCTGACGGAGGATTATTATGTCGCCAACAAGCTGATGAAGGGCTTCATTGGGTCGGCGAACATAGACACAAACTCCCGGCTCTGCATGTCCAGCGCTGTTGCCGGTCATGTTCGCGCCTTTGGCGAGGATGTGGTGCCAGCGACCTATGAGGACCTGGAACTGGCTGATCTGGTCGTGTTGGTGGGGTCCAATACAGCATGGTGCCATCCCATTGTCTATCAGCGCATCATGGCCGCTCGCGCGGAGCGAGGCACGAAGGTGGTGGTAATCGATCCGCGCCGCACCGAAAGCTGCGAGGATGTGGACCTGCACCTGCCGCTCCGGCCGGGCAGTGACGTTGCGCTGATGAACGGCCTTCTGGCGCATTGCCGCCGGGAAGGGCTGCTCGATAAAGGCTTTCTGGACGGGAGCGTCGCTGTTCCGGAAGGTTTTTTGGAAGGGATCGACATTGGTCACGATCTGGAGAGCGTGGCGGACACGTGCGATCTGCCCCCTGCCGATCTCCAGCGCTTCTTTGACCTGTTCGCCGCCACGCCGCGCACGGTCACATTGTTCAGCCAGGGCATCAACCAATCGCTGCGTGGCACCGATCAGGTGAATGCGATCATCAATGTCCATCTGGCGACTGGTCGCATCGGAAAGCCGGGCGCAGCGCCCTTCTCGATTACCGGCCAGCCCAATGCGATGGGTGGGCGGGAAGTCGGCGGTCTTGCTTCGACGCTTGCCGCGCACAGGGACTTCGCGCCGGAGAATGTCGCAACGGTAGGCCGCTTTTGGGCCGCGCCGTCCATGGCCACGAAGCCAGGGCTGAAGGCCGTGGACCTCTTCCGCAGTGTGGGCGAAGGGAGAATCAAGGCGCTGTGGGTAATGGCGACCAATCCGGCGGTCAGCCTGCCCGATGCGAACAGGGTTCGGGAGGCGCTGGCGGCCTGTCCCTTTGTCGTCGTGTCGGACTGCATCGCTGACACTGACACCAGCCGCTATGCGCATGTAAAGTTGCCCGCAGCGGCGTGGGGCGAAAAGGACGGCACCGTCACCAATTCCGAAAGGCTGATCAGCCGTCAGCGGGCCTTTCTGCCGCTGCCCGGTGAGGCGCGGCCCGACTGGTGGATCGTCACTAAGGTCGCGCGGCGCATGGGGTGGCAAGACGCTTTCAGCTATGACCGCCCAGCGGACATCTATCGCGAACATGCGCGCCTCTCGACCTATGGAAATGGGGGTGCCCGCCTGTTCGATCTTGGCCGACACGCATCGATCTCCAACAAGGCTTATGACGAAATGACGCCGTGGCGCTGGGGCGGGACACCCTTTGCAGACGGTTGCTTCCCGACACCGGATGGCCGCGCGCGGATGCTGCCTGTCAAGCAGGTGGCGCCCGCCGAACCGCTGGCCCGCTGGCCGATGACACTGAATACAGGCCGATATCGCGATCAGTGGCACAGCATGACTCGCACCGGCCTTTCCCCCCGGCTGGCCAGCCATAGGCGGGAGCCATTGGTTGAGATTCATCCGGCGGACGCCTCTGCGGCAGGGCTGATGGAGGGAGACCTCGCGACTGTTTCAACCGCGCAGGGTGAGAGCGTTTTTCGGGTATCGTTGAGCATTGGCCAGCGCCGGGGCGAGATGTTTACGCCGATCCACTGGACTGACCGTCAATCGACCGGCGGACGGGCTGGCCTGCTGCCCCGGCCGCTGGTTGATCCCCATTCAGGCCAGCCGGGCTTCAAGGCGACGCCTGCGCGCGTGAGGAAGTTGAGCGTGGAGTGGCGCGGCTTTCTTGTCACACGGCAAGAGCCAGAACTGATCTCTGCAGCTTACGCCACGAAAATCCGGGTTCCGCAGGGCTGGCTGGTCGAACTGGCCGGAAGCGGAGATCCCGCGCTGGTCACTGGAAAATGTCTGCCTGCGTGTGATCGGATCGAAACCAGCGATGCGGCTCGCGGCGAGATGCGTTTCGCCGTCGTGAAGGATGGAGAACTTCAGGCTGCGCTTTACATCTCCCGCGGCAACGGCCTGCCATCGCGCGAATGGCTGATTTCGCAACTTGGGGGTGACGGAGGCGCATCTTCAATGGAATTGCTCGCTGGCCGATCCGCCCAGCCTGCCCAGGATCGAGGACCCATCCTTTGCGTATGCTTCGACGTTGGGACCAGGACCATACTGCAGGCCATTGCCGACCAGCAACTGACCAGCGTTGAGGCCGTGGGAGCGGCTCTCTCGGCGGGCACAAATTGCGGAAGCTGCCGTCCAGCGATCAGGGCGATGCTCAATAAACACAGGGAGCCAGTCGATGCCTGAGGAATACAGCAGCCCTTATCCCGTCTGGCTGGTGGGCGCGGGGCCGGGCGATCCCGAACTGCTGACACGCAAGGCGGAACGCCTTCTTCGAGAGGCTGACATTGTCTTCTATGATGCGCTGGTAGGCGCAGGCGTTCTGGCGCTGATCCCGGCCCATGCGAACTGCATCCCTGTCGGAAAGCGATCCGGCCGCCATAGCAAGGATCAGGACAGTATCAACGACCTGCTTCTGAGCGCGGCATTGTCGGGAAAGCGCGTGGTGCGATTGAAGGGCGGGGACCCCTCCATCTTCGGCCGCATGACGGAGGAAATCACGCACCTGCGCTCCGCCGGAATCGATGTGCGCATTTGCCCCGGCATCACAGCCGCCAGCGCGGCGGCGGCGAGCCTGGGTGTGTCGCTGACCTTGCGCGGCATGGCAAGGCGATTGCAATTCGTCACGGCTCATGCGCGCAAAGGCGAAGCGCTGGATCTTGACTGGAGCGCGCTGGCTGATCCGGGGGCGACGCTTGCCGTTTATATGGGCAAATTTGCGGCGAGTGACGTGGCCCGCCAGTTGATTGCGGCGGGTATGCCAGCGGATACCACGGCCATAGTGATCGAAAATGCAAGCCTTCCCGAGGAACGGCATCTGGCGAGCCGGCTCGATCTGCTGCCGTTGGCGGTCAGCACCGGCATTGGCGATGGTCCCGCCCTTCTGCTAATCGGCCGCGCTATGGGCGAGGCTACAAGGCAAACTGATTCGTGCGGACGTTGCGACGAAGAGGAAAGAGAGGGCATTCCGGGCACTTCGCCATATGGCAAGAACGGATAGTCGCTTTCTAATGAAATTGAGAATGATGTGCAAAGATAATCTTTGAAGCGAGCCTTTCCATTGTTGAACTCTTTACGAATACGGCTTAAGCGGGCGAAGCTTTTTTTGCCGGTCTGCGGCCGGCCCCTTGGGAGGTTGATGTAATGGCCCGTAAAAAGATTGCGCTCATCGGCGCTGGCAATATCGGTGGAACACTGGCGCATCTCGCTGCGTCCAAGGAATTGGGCGATGTGGTCCTGTTCGACGTGGTGGAGGGCGTGCCTCAGGGTAAAGCACTTGACCTCGCCCAATGCGGCCCGGTGGAGGGTTTCGATTCGAACCTGAAGGGTACGAACGATTATGCCGATATCGCTGGCGCGGACGTCATCATTGTTACAGCCGGGGTTGCCCGCAAGCCGGGCATGAGCCGCGATGACCTGCTGGGCATCAATCTGAAGGTCATGAAGTCCGTGGGTGAGGGCATCAAGGCCAATGCGCCTGACGCTTTTGTCATCTGCATCACCAATCCGCTCGACGCAATGGTATGGGCGCTGCGGGAATTTTCCGGGTTGCCCCATAACAAGGTCGTGGGCATGGCAGGCGTTCTGGATAGCGCGCGTTTCCGCCACTTCCTGGCAGACGAGTTCAAGGTAAGCGTGCAGGATGTCACGGCCTTCGTTCTGGGCGGCCATGGCGATACCATGGTGCCAGTCGTTGAATATTCGACGGTTGCGGGCATTCCGATTCCCGATCTTATCGAAATGGGCTGGTCCACCAAGGAGCGCATCGACGCCATCGTGCAACGCACGCGTTCGGGCGGTGGAGAGATCGTCGGCCTGTTGAAGACCGGATCGGCTTTCTATGCGCCTGCCACCAGCGGTATTGAAATGGCCGAGGCATATCTGAAGGACAAGAAGCGGGTTCTGCCCTGCGCCGCCTATCTGTCGGGCGAATATGGCGTTAACGACCTCTATGTCGGCGTACCGGTAGTGATCGGTGCTGGTGGCGTCGAGAAGGTTGTCGAAATCAAGCTGGGTGATGAAGCCAAGGAGAATTTCCAGCGCTCAGTCGACGCGGTGAAGGAATTGCTGGTTGCTTGCAAGGGCATCGACAACTCACTCGCCTGACAAATCGCTGATCCTCTTCGGCAATGTGGCCCGGACGAGGATTGAACAAATGCACTCCCGACAGATGAAGGGATTTAGATGTCGATTCTCGTGAACAAGGATACCAAGGTGATCTGCCAGGGCCTTACCGGCTCGCAGGGCACCTTCCATACAGAGCAGGCCATCGCCTATGGGACGAAGATGGTTGGCGGCGTGACGCCGGGCAAGGGCGGTACGACTCATATCGGCCTTCCGGTGTTCGACACCGTCAAGGAAGCAGTGACGAAAACCGGGGTCGACGCCAGCGTGATCTACGTTCCGCCGCCCTTCGCGGCTGACTCGATTCTGGAAGCGATCGATGCCGAAGTCCCGCTGATCGTCTGCATCACTGAGGGCATTCCGGTGCTCGACATGGTGAAGGTGAAGCGGGCGCTCTCCGGTTCCAAATCGCGCCTCATTGGGCCGAACTGTCCCGGTGTGCTGACGCCGGGCGAATGCAAGATCGGCATCATGCCGGGCAATATCTTCTCCAAGGGTTCCGTGGGCGTTGTGTCGCGCTCGGGTACGCTGACTTATGAGGCAGTGCATCAGACCACAGCTGTTGGCCTGGGTCAGACGACAGCGGTGGGCATTGGCGGCGATCCCGTCAACGGCACCAACTTCATCGATGTGCTGGAATTGTATCTGGCCGATGATGCAACGGAATCGATCATCATGATCGGCGAGATCGGCGGTAGCGCTGAGGAAGAAGCGGCGCAGTTCATCAAGGATGAGGCGAAGCGCGGACGCAAGAAGCCGATGGTCGGTTTCATCGCTGGGCGTACCGCCCCTCCGGGCCGTCGGATGGGCCATGCCGGCGCGATCGTCTCTGGCGGTCAGGGTGGCGCGGAAGACAAGATCGCTGCGATGGAAGAGGCGGGAATTCGTGTCTCGCCAAGCCCATCCGAGCTTGGCACCACGCTGGCGGCGCTGCTGAAGGGTGTTCCTGCTTAAGGGGAACATTATCCACTTCCGTTCGTGCTGAACAGGATTGCGTTCGCCAAGGATCTGTAGGGGCGGGATTGGTCCGCCCCCTCGATTAGAGGTATTGGGAAGCGTAATCACTATGCAGGGCGAACGGGGGATTTCAGGACTTATTCGCTCTGAATAAACCGGCCGATCGGGCAGCCTTTCAAGGACAAGTCACATGGGTTTCGAGGGTCAGGATTTCGACGGCATCGAGGGTGTCAGCCCCTCTTTCGTTGAATCTCTCTACCGCCAGTTTGCCGCCAATCCGGCCAGCGTCGCGCCGGAATGGCAGCGTTGGTTTGACGGCCTGGAAGGCAGCCTTTCAGGACCCACCTGGCAGCGGAAGAACTGGCCGCCTGTGGCGACCGACGGCCTGACGGCGGCGCTTGATCCCACGCAGATGACGGTCGAACCAAAGCCGGCGATCGCAAAGCAGGGCAAGGCCACCGTGTCCGGAACGGATATCGCGGCGGCCGCGGCTGACAGCATCCGGGCGATGATGCTGATCCGGACTTACCGCGTGCGCGGGCACCTGGCGGCAAATCTGGACCCGTTGGGACTGTCCCAGCGTGAACTGCCCGCCGATCTGACGCCTGAATATCATGGCTTTACCGGCGATGACCTCGACAAGCCGGTGTATCTCGGTGGTACGCTGGGCCTGGAAACCGCTACCGTTCGCGAGTTGGTGGACATTCTTCGGGCCAATTATTGCGGTAATGTCGGCCTTGAATATATGCACATCGCCGACGTTGAGGAGCGCCGCTTCCTGCAGGAGCGCATGGAAGGCAAGGACAAGGCCATCGAATTCACGCCTGAGGGCAAGAAGGCGATTCTGGCGAAGGTGATCCACGCCGAGCAATATGAAAAATTCCTCGGCAAGAAATATGTCGGCACCAAGCGGTTCGGGTTGGATGGCGGCGAAGCCATGATTCCGGCGCTGGAAAGCGTCATCAAATATGGTGCGCATTATGGCGTGCGCGAAATCGTCTATGGCATGGCCCATCGCGGCCGTCTGAACGTCCTTGCCAATGTGCTCGCCAAAGGCTTTCGCGTCATTTTCCACGAATTTTCCGGCGGCACCGCCAATCCGGAAGATGTGGGCGGATCAGGCGACGTTAAATATCATTTGGGCACGTCGACCGACCGCTCATTCGACGGCATCAACGTCCATATGTCCTTGGTTCCCAACCCCTCGCATCTTGAAACCGTCGATCCTGTCGTGCTCGGCAAGGTGCGGGCGCAGCAGGTGATTCGCGACGATCTGTCGCAGCACAAGGAAGTGCTCCCTGTCCTTATCCACGGCGATGCTGCTTTCGCGGGTCAAGGCATCGTCTGGGAATGCCTCGGTTTTTCGGGAATTCGCGGTTATAATACGGGCGGATGCATTCATTTCATCGTCAATAATCAGGTGGGCTTCACCACGTCGCCGCAATTCGCCCGATCCTCTCCCTATCCCAGCGACGTTGCGAAGGGCGTGCAGGCTCCCATTTTCCATGTGAATGGCGATGATCCGGAGGCGGTGACGTTCGCCTGCAAGATGGCGATCGAATTCCGTCAGACGTTTCACCGCGACATCGTGATCGACATGTGGTGCTATCGCCGCTTCGGTCACAACGAAGGAGACGAGCCGAGCTTCACGCAGCCGCTGATGTACGCGAAGATTCGCAAGCATGCGCTTGTCAGCGAAGGCTATGCCGCACGTTTGAAGGCGGAGAACCTGATTGACGATGGCTTCGTCGCGGGCATCACCCACGAATTCACCCAGCATCTGGAAGAGGAATTCGAGGCGGCAAAGAGCTATAAGCCCAATAAGGCGGACTGGTTCGCTGGCCGCTGGTCGGGCCTGCACCAGCCTGCGGATATTGAAACCGCGCGGCAGAATGTCGATACGGCCATCGAAAAGAAGCTGTTCGACGGCCTGGGCCGCACGCTGACCACCGTCCCCGCCAATGTGAACGTCCACAAGACGTTGCGCCGCATATTGGAGCAGAAGGCGGAAATGTTCCGCTCGGGCGAAGGCTTTGACTGGGCAACGGGAGAGGCGCTTGCCTTTGGCGGCCTGCTCTCGGAAGGCTATGGCGTGCGCCTGTCAGGACAGGATTCGGGCCGCGGTACGTTCAGCCAGCGGCACAGCGTCTGGGTCGATCAGGACACCGAAGATAAATATATCCCGCTTTCCACCGTGCCGCATGGCCGGTTTGAAGTGTTGGACAGTCCCCTCTCCGAATATGGGGTGCTGGGCTTCGAATATGGCTATGCCATGGCCGACCCCAAGACTCTGGTGCTCTGGGAGGCGCAGTTCGGCGATTTTGCCAATGGCGCTCAAATCATAATCGATCAGTATATCGCCGCGTCAGAGGCCAAATGGCTGCGGGCGAACGGCCTGGTGCTGTTGCTGCCGCACGGCTATGAGGGGCAGGGACCGGAACACAGCTCCGCGCGCCTCGAACGCTATTTGCAGCTCTGCGCGGAAGGCAATATCCAGGTTGCGAACTGCACCACGCCGGCCAATTATTTCCACATCCTGCGCCGGCAGATGCTCCGGTCTTTCCGCAAGCCCCTTATCATGATGACGCCCAAGTCGCTGCTGCGACACAAGATGGCCGTGTCGAAGGCCGAAGATTTCATGGGCGACACGCATTTCATGCGCATCCTGTCCGACACCAATTCGCCGGGTGATGAAAATACCAGGCGGCTGGTGCTTTGCAGTGGCAAGGTCGCCTATGACCTTATCGAAGCGCGTGACGCGGCGGGCGACAAGAACACGCAGATCGTCCGTATTGAACAGCTCTATCCATTTCCGGCTGACCCGCTGATTGCTCGCCTCCGGCGGATGGTCAATCTGGAGGAGGTGATTTGGGCGCAGGAAGAGCCGAAGAACAACGGCGCCTGGTTCTTTGTTGAACCTTTTATCGAACAGTGTCTGGCGCAGGCCGATGTTGAGCCGAAACGCGCCCGCTATGCTGGCCGGAAAGCATCCGCTTCGCCCGCCACAGGCCTCGCCAAGCGCCACGTCGCGGAGCAGGGCGCTCTGGTCGCCGACGCGCTGGGGCACAGCGTCCGTGAAGAAATCAAACGCCAGCAGAAGGGTTGATCAAGACCATGGCTATTGAAGTCAAAGTGCCGGTCCTCGGCGAATCCATTACCGAAGCGACCGTTGGCCAATGGCTGAAAAAGCCAGGCGAGGCGGTTGCCGCCGATGAGCCGATCGTCAGCCTGGAAACCGACAAGGTGGCCGTGGATGTGCCTTCTCCGGTGGCGGGCGTCATGGGCGATCTGGTGGTTACGGAGGGTGACACGGTAGAAGTAGGGGCTCTCCTGGCCTATATCGAGGAAGGTGGCGGCGCGCCTGCGAAGAAGGAGGCCAGTGCTGCTGCGCCTGCGGCACCCGCCGCTGCTTCCGCGCCCGCGCCCGCGCCCGCCAAAACGGCGGAGCCAGCGCAGGACGAAAGCGCTTCCGCCGCGCTGACGCTCTCGCCAGCCGTTCGTCGCCTGGTGCTGGAGCATGGCGTTGATCCTACGCGCATCAAGGGCACTGGCAAGGATGGCCGCCTGACCAAGGATGATGTCATGGCTGCCGTTCAAGCGGGTGGCGCTCATGCCGCTGCACCCGCAGCGATGCAGAGCCCGTCACCAGCCTCCGCGCCCGCCGCTTCCGCCCGCAAGGAAGAGCGCGTGCGCATGACCCGCCTGCGTCAGACGGTCGCAAAGCGCCTGAAGAGCGCGCAGGAAAACGCGGCGCTGCTCACCACCTTCAACGATGTCGACATGAGCGCCGTCATGGAGGCGCGCGCCAAATATAAGGACCTCTTCGAAAAGAAGCATGGGGTGCGTCTGGGCTTCATGGGCTTTTTCGTGAAGGCGGCGTGCATGGCGCTGAAGGATGTGCCCGCAGTGAATGCCTTCATTGAAGGCGATGAGATCGTTTATCACGATTATGCCGATATTTCGGTGGCAGTCAGCGCGCCTAATGGGTTGGTTGTACCGGTCATCCGCGATGCACAGGATATGAGCGTTGCACAGGTCGAACGCACCATCGGCGATTTCGGCAAGCGCGCCAAAGAGGGTGCGCTTACCATGGAAGAGATGAAGGGCGGCACCTTCACCATTTCCAACGGCGGCGTTTTCGGATCGTTGATGTCAACGCCCATTATTAACCCGCCGCAAAGCGCGGTTCTCGGCCTGCACCGCATCGAGGAACGCCCGGTCGTCCGCAATGGTCAGGTGGTGGCGCGTCCCATGATGTACCTCGCTCTTTCCTATGATCATCGCATCATCGATGGACGCGAGGCGGTCACCTTTCTCGTCGCACTAAAGAATGCAATTGAGGACCCCACGCGTCTTTTGATTGATCTTTGAGGGAATGTGCAGTGCTCCTGTTCAGGCGCACATTTGAAGAGGTAGATAATGGCTGAGTTCGACTATGACGTCCTTGTAATCGGCGCTGGCCCTGGCGGGTATGTCGCGGCTATCCGGGCGGCGCAGCTTGGCCTCAAGACCGCTTGTGCCGAAGGGCGCGAGACGTTGGGCGGCACTTGCCTCAATGTCGGCTGCATCCCGTCAAAGGCTCTGCTGCATGCTTCCGAACTTTACGAAGAGGCTGCATCCGGGGCGCTTGAAAAGTTCGGCGTCAAAATCAGCGGCGCTGCGCTTGATATTGATCAGATGCATGCCGAAAAGAACAAGGCAGTGGGCGAGCTAACCGGCGGCATCGAATATCTCTTCAAGAAGAACAAGATTGATTGGCTGAAGGGTCATGCGGCCTTTCAAAACTCCCACACGGTCGAGGTGTCGGGAAAGAGCTACACCGCCAGGAATATCGTTATCGCCACTGGGTCCTCTGTCACGCCCTTGCCAGGCGTGGAGATCGACGGTGCGGTCATCGTGGATAGCACCGGCGCGCTGGCGCTGCCCAAGGTTCCGAAACATCTGGTGGTCATTGGCGGGGGCGTCATAGGGCTGGAGCTTGGATCAGTCTGGCGCCGTTTGGGCGCGAAGGTGACTGTTGTTGAATTTCTCGATCAAATCCTCCCCGGCATGGATGGCGAAGTCCGCAAGGAAGCGGCCAAGCTTTTCAAAAAGCAGGGCTTCGAGATCAAGCTGGGCACCAAGGTGACTGGCGCAACCGTGAAGGGCGGCAAGGCCAGCCTGACTGTGGAGCCCGCCAAGGGTGGAGCGGCGGAAACAATAGAAGCGGATGCCGTGCTCGTCGCCATCGGTCGCAAGCCCAACACCGATGGACTGGCGCTCGACAAGGCCGGCCTAGCCACCAATGCGCGCGGACAGATTGAAACCGATCATGATTTTGCGACTACGGTTTCCGGCATTTGGGCCATTGGTGACGTTGTGCCCGGTCCAATGCTCGCGCACAAGGCGGAGGATGAAGGGGTCGCCGTTGCCGAGAATATTGCAGGCCTCACCGGCATAGTGAACCACGACGTGATTCCGGCGGTGGTCTATACCTATCCTGAAATTGCCAGCGTGGGCCTGACCGAAGAGCAGGCGAAAGAAAGGGGCGCGATCAAGGTCGGCAAGTTCCCGATGCTCGCAAATAGCCGGGCCAAGACCAACCGCGACACCGATGGTTTCGTGAAAGTCATTGCAGATGCCCAGACCGATAAGGTGCTGGGCGTACACATCATCGCATCGGTAGCGGGCACTATGATCGCACAGGCGGCGCAAGCGATGGAATTCGGGGCATCTTCAGAGGATATCGCCTACACCTGTCACGCGCATCCGACGCATAACGAGGCAGTCAAGGAAGCGGCGATGGCGGTACTGGGGAAGCCGATCCATATTTAACGGGTCCGACAGACACGGATTGCACTTATCTCAACTGAGTTCAGCGCGCCTCGCGACCTTCCTTCACGGGAGAAGGGGCAGAGGAAGTCGGCCTGATGCCCTTCATCTCGCCCGCCAGGGATTTTCCCGGAACCATTTGGTGACGACATATTTGCGTCCCGATTCGACGGGCCTTGCTTCATGCAAGGTATCCGGATTGGGTGAGCCGTCGGGACGCATATTGTTCCACATCAGGAGGAGTCCGGCGCGGGGCGACACGCCGAAGCCCAATGCCGGGAAGGAGGTTTCGCCGCCTTCCTCCAATGTGTTCAGATAAATCATAGCGGTCCAGCTTCGTTGTCCGCCCTCGGCTCGCATGCGGGGCCAATAGGCTTCCCCGACATGAAAGAAATCCTGATGAGCGCGGAAATATTGGCCGGACAAATAGCGCTGTCCTTGCAGCGTTTCTCCATGTTCGGGCGGTAACTGCATCAACAGGCAGATGCGCTTGCTGATGGCGCTGACCAATGGATGATAGCTGTCCAGATTGCAGCTTTGACTTGTGCGGTATCGCGCCTGACCTGGATCGAATACCTCCGAGGTGAAGCAATCGGCATCGATCATGGCGATAAGGCCTTCACACTCGTCCATGCTCAGGAAATCAGGGCAGGCGAACATTTGTACCATGTCCGTGCCGACATGCTGTACGGCCGGGTCCTTGGAAAGAGCCGAAACGACGTGAGCGCCGATCGCGGCCCGCTTGGGCGATGCTCGGCCACCGTCATCCTTTTCTTCCACCGACATGGCTCTTTCCCAAATTCCTGTTCGACGCCGTTTTAAGGAAATGACTGAAGGCTGCCAAGCGTCGGGGACACAGAAAGCCCGGGACGCATTGCGTCCCGGGTAGTTTTCCTGAAGGCCAGTTCAGGAGGCGTGAACGTGATAAAGGGTCAATCGAAAAAGTCGTAGATCACATCAACCACATAGCCATCCCGCGTATCGACCAGCAGCGCATCGTCATAATAGCGAATCCAGCGCATCGACCCGTATGCCGGCGGGAGACGATAATAATATGGGTCGTCAATCCAGTAATTGCGGGCAAAAAGCAGATCGTTCAGGTAAATGCCGACGGAATAGCGACTATAGCTGTTGTGCCATCCGCGCGGTGCATAATAGCGTGGCATCCGGTAGATCCGGCGATGCGAATTGCGGTAGTCGCGCCAATCGTAGCGCCGGTCGTTTCTCCAGTCCCGATCCCAGCGACGCTGGTTGTTCCAGCGGTTCTGGACCACGCGACTGTTGGAGCGACTGTCGCGCCATTCGCGCCGGTCATCGGAGCGATTGTTTCGCCAATCCCGACGGTCATCCTGCCGAGAGTCCCGCCAATTGCGGGATGTCGTACGATTGTCCTGCCGGCCTTCGCGCCAGTCGGGCCGGGACTGCCGGTTGTCACGCCGGTCATCGCGCGAGTTGCGCTGCGCCTGACGGTTGACCTGCCGACTATCGCGCCAATTACGCTCCGGTCCTCGATTGTCCTGCCGCTCGACAGACCGAGCGTTGCGACTCTCCGACCGCACATTCGGCCGCGTCTGGCTACGTTCCACCCGACGTTCCTGTCGCTCGGCCCGGTTCTCGCCACGAGACTGTTGGCGGTCAGCATGATTATTGCCGCGCCGATCATGATCACGTTGCGCGAACTGCACCTGCGCCAGAGCTGGCGACAGGGGTGCGATGGCCGTCGCGGCCATCAGTCCCGCCAATATAATTTTCCTCATTGCAGTTACTCCAAGGGGCACGGGCCCTATTATGCCCTCCTGAATACACTTGCTGGAATGAGCCGATGCTGAATTGAACAGTCAGCAATCCGTAAGAAAAGGACAGCGAAGGACAGGCTAACGGGATCGCCCTTCAACTGTCATGCACAAAGGAGAATCCGTCGCACCTATTTCCCGTCCGGAGCGGTCATGGCGGGGACGGCTCTTGCCGCATCCTGAGGCGAGATGGCGGGCGGCGGCGCAGCGGCGATCCTTTCTTCGCGGCGCATGATGCGGCCCGCGCGCTTCACGGCTTCACGGATGCGCGGATAAGTACCGCAGCGGCAAATATTGGTGATTGCTGTTTCGATATCGGTGTCTGTTGGATTGGGGTTTTTCCTCAAGAGCACAGCCGCCGCCATGATCATGCCTGGCTGGCAAAAGCCGCACTGCGGCACATTTTCCGCGGCCCAGGCCTGTTGCACCGGATGGCTCCGGTCGGGCGATAGCGCCTCTATCGTGGTGACGAAGCGGCCTTCCACGGTTGCGATACTGATCTGACAGCTTCGGACTGCCTCTCCGTCAATTTCGACAGTGCATGCGCCACAATCGCCCGTGCCGCAGCCATATTTGGTTCCAGTCAGATTAGACGCGTCACGCAGCGCCCACAGAAGCGGCGTGTCGGGGTCCATGCGGTATTGCACCGGGCGATCATTGACGGTGAACTTGGTCATGTCCGCTTCGTAAACCATGTGTTTCCGGATTGGGAGGGATAACGCGCTTGTCCGGAAGGATGGGCCATCCGATATATAATCCATGAAACTTCCCACCATATTTCTGCCGCATGGAGGTGGTCCCTGCTTCTTCATGAATCCCGGTGACCGACCCGATCCGGTCTGGTGGCCCATGGAGGATTATCTCAGGGGGCTTGTCGCCGACCTGCCGGAACGGCCCAGGGCTATCCTGCTTATTTCAGGCCATTGGGAGGAACGGCATTTTACCGTTCATGTCGGCGAGCGACCGAGTCTCTATTTCGACTACTATAATTTTCCGCCACATACTTACGAGCTGCGCTGGGATGCGCCGGGCGCGCCAGATGTCGCGCGATCAGCGGCAGGATTGTTGAGGAAGGCCGGGTTTTCAACTGGGGAGGAAATCACGCGGGGATGGGACCACGGTGTGTTCGTTCCAATGAAAGTCGCGCTGCCCGATGCGGACATTCCGCTGACTCAGCTTTCGCTTCGCAGCGACCTTAACCCAGCGGATCATATCCGTGCCGGACGTGCGCTGGCGCCGCTTCGTGATCAAGGCGTGCTGATCGTCGGTTCGGGGATGAGCTTTCATAATTTGGGCGAACGCGGTCCGCATGTGACGGCGCGCTCGGCTGATTGGGACGCGGCGTTGACCGACGCTGTTACTGACACGGACCCCGAGCGCCGGGCGGAGCGGATCGCGCATTGGGACCGCCTTCCATTCGCTCGCTTCGCTCATCCGCGCGAGGAACATCTGCTGCCTCTCATGATGGTGCTTGGCGCTGCCGGAGAGGATACGGCGGTGCGGAGCCATAGCAGTGAGGTCTTCGGCTGGAATGTGTCGGGTTATCGTTTCGGCTGACGCAGACTATATGTCCTTACGCGCTGGCGGGCGGCGGCGCTTTATTTACCGAAAAATGGAAATTGTCGGTCGCAGGGCAGGCGTCAATCTTGGCTTTGGGCTTGATATTTGGCGACTCTGCTGTTAGGTGGCGGCCGATACGCCGTGGCATCAGCCGCGACGAACCCTATTTATGTGCTTTCCGGTTTGCCGTTGGTAGCGCGTGTTGCAGCTAGCGGACGACATCATTTCAGTTGGAGAT
This sequence comes from Rhizorhapis sp., assembly GCA_036570425.1. Taxonomy (GTDB): domain Bacteria; phylum Pseudomonadota; class Alphaproteobacteria; order Sphingomonadales; family Sphingomonadaceae; genus Rhizorhapis. Next base: position 77,904 of record DATCYF010000023.1, read on the forward strand.
TGACTGGCTCATGCAAATTATCGTTCGCGACAACAATGTTGACCAGGCGCTGCGGGCGCTCAAGAAGAAGCTGCAGCGCGAAGGGGTGTATCGCGAAATGAAGTTGCGCCGCCACTATGAAAAGCCGTCGGAAAAGCGCGCGCGGGAAAAGGCCGCCGCTGTCCGTCGCGCACGCAAGCTGGAGCGTAAGCGGGCGGAACGCGACGGCGTTCGGTAAGGCACGCTTTTCGCATTTCACATTTCCTCCTGCATAAGGGCATTCCGGCATGTCGGAAATAACCGCTGTACCCCTTCGTCCTATTGCCAAGGGCTCGCTGACCAGATTGTGGGTGGGTGTAGCCATAGCGGCCCTGGCGGGGGCTGGCCTTGCTTATGCAGGAACGGAAGGCGTCATCGGGAAGTCTCCGGCAGGCTTCATGACCGCCAACGCGGATGAAGCGGGCGTCATCACGACGCAAAGCGGCTTGCAGTACAAGGTGCTGGAAGAGGGAGAGGGCGATAGCCCGACCGCCGATGATGTTGCCCTTATCAATTATACGGGCATGCTGACGGACGGAGAAGTCTTCGATCAGAATGAGCGTGCGCCGCTTCCAGTGGATGGCGTGGTTCCTGGTTTTTCCGAAGGGCTGCAACTCATGAAGCGCGGCGGCAAATACCGGCTCTGGATTCCGCCTCAGCTTGGTTATGGCTCTGACGTGCCCGAAGGCGGTCCTATTCCCAAGGATAGCGTTCTGATGTTCGATGTTGAACTGCTCGACTATCTGTCCAAGGCAAAACTGATGCAGATGCAACAGCAGATGAACCAGATGCAGCAAGGAGCGCCTGCTCCGGCGCAATAGACCGCCTTATAGTAACAAGCGTGTACAAGCCTCTCCTCTAACGAGGAGGGGCTTTTTTGATATTTATTCCGTCCTGCCACCGACGGATAGGATTTTTCGGCAGTTAACCTCTCGCTTACCTGATCGTGGGACATTCATGTCAAAGACTCGCCAGGCCGGATTTGAATGACTGCGCAGAAACTCCCTTCCAACGATAGACAGGAACGGTTGAACACGCGTTGCAACCTGCTGATGGACGTCAAATTGCGGCGCCAAGGGGGAAACTGGTTCAATGCACGCCTATCCAATCTGTCGCTGACCGGCTTTCGCGTGCAGACTTTCGCCCGACTGGATCTGGATTCGACAATCTGGGTCATGCTTCCAGGCTTTGACGGACGCCGCGCCAAAATCATTGGGACGCGCGACCACGAAGCGGACTGTCTGTTCGAGCGCCCCCTCCACGCGGCGATTTTCGACCACCTCCTGCTCATGAATCGCCTCCGCGCGTGACGAAGGCGGAGGGCAAATGCCCGAAGCACAATCCTCATGATTCATAACACCCGCTATGGCTGAGATTGCCAATAGCGGCGATCGTGATAGCCTTGGTGCAAGAAGTGGATCATGAGAGGACGGAGGATGGATCAGTCGCTTGATTTCGCCCTTGGCGAAAATGCGGACATGATCCGCGAAACTACCGCGCGCTTTGCCGCCGACCGCATCGCCCCGTTGGCAGCGCAGATTGATGCGGAGGATTGGTTTCCGCGCGACCTCTGGCCTGAAATGGGGCAGCTTGGGCTGCATGGCGTCACCGTCGAGCAGGAATGGGGCGGCCTGGGCCTTGGTTATCTGGAACATGTGGTGGCGGTGGAGGAAGTTTCCCGCGCGTCCGCGTCGATGGGCCTCTCTTATGGCGCGCATTCCAACCTCTGCGTTAATCAGATCCGGCGCTGGGGCAATGATGCTCAGAAGGGAAAATACCTGCCGAAGCTAATCTCCGGCGAGCATCTGGGGTCGTTAGCCATGTCGGAGACAGGCGCCGGATCGGACGTGGTCGGCATGAAGCTGAAAGCTGAAAGGCGGGGCGGTCGTTACGTCCTGAACGGGACAAAATTCTGGATCACCAATGGCGCTTATGCCGATACGCTGGTCGTCTATGCCAGGACCAGCGATGGACCGCGCGGGATAACGGCCTTCCTGATCGAAAAGGACATGCCCGGCTTCTCCGTTGGACAAAAAATCGAAAAAATGGGCATGCGCGGATCTCCAACCGCCGAATTGGTGTTCGATGATTGTGAAGTTCCGGCGGAAAATATGATGGGCCCTGAAAATGGCGGCGTGGCAGTGCTGATGAGCGGCCTTGATTATGAGCGCGCCGTGCTTGCCGGCATTCAGATCGGAATCATGCAAGCCTGCCTGGACGTGGTGCTGCCCTATGTCCGCGAACGCAAACAGTTTGGGCAACCGATTGGAAGATTCCAATTGATGCAGGCGAAGATCGCCGACATGTATGTCGCGCTCAATTCGGCGCGAGCCTATGTTTACGCTGTCGCGCGCAGTTGCGACGCTGGAAAAGCGACTCGCTTCGACGCGGCGGGCGCGATCCTGCTGGCCAGCGAAAATGCCGTCAAGGTGGCGCTGGAGGCTATTCAGGCATTGGGCGGTGCGGGATATACGAAGGATTGGCCGGTCGAGCGCTATATGCGCGACGCCAAACTGCTCGATATTGGCGCAGGTACGAACGAAATCCGGCGGATGTTGATCGGCCGTGAACTGATAGGCACGGTATGAGCGAACTGCTCCTGACCGTGCTTCAGTGGTATGGCGCGGCCGCGGGGGCGGTGGCAGCCCTTATTGTTTCTCTCAACATCGGGCGGCGACCCACGGGCTGGGCATTCGTGATCTTCGTCACTTCCTCGATTGCCCTGATCGGGTGGGGCTTCCTGAATGATGAGGGGAAGGGGATCGGGACGCAGAATGTGATTCTGCTCGTGATCAACCTGATCGGCGTCTATCGTTATCTGATCGCGCGAGAAAAGCCGCGAAAGGCGAAGGCATGAGTGCGCCCGTCCTGAACAGCAGGATAGCGCCGGGCAGCGACGGGTTTCGTGCTAATGCCGCCCATAACCGCGCCCTGCGGGATGAACTTCATGCACGCGTGGCACAGGCCGGACTCGGTGGACCTGAGAAGAATCGGGAGCGTCATATCGCCCGGGGCAAGCTGTTGCCCCGCGAACGCGTGGAGCGCCTGCTCGACGCTGGTTCTCCCTTCCTTGAAATCGGCCAGCTTGCCGCCTGCGACATGTACAACGGCGAAGTGCCCGGCGCGGGAATCATTGCGGGCATTGGCCGCATATCGGGGCGACAGGTCATGATCGTCTGCAACGATGCGACGGTGAAAGGCGGCACCTATTATCCGCTGACGGTAAAAAAGCACCTGCGCGCGCAGGAAATCGCGGCGGAAAATCGGCTGCCATGCGTTTATCTGGTTGATTCGGGTGGGGCGAACCTGCCTTATCAGGCAGAGGTTTTTCCTGACCGCGAGCATTTCGGCCGCATCTTCTACAATCAGGCGCAGATGAGCGCACAAGGCATTTTCCAGATCGCTTGCGTCATGGGAAGCTGCACTGCGGGCGGGGCGTATGTTCCGGCCATGTCGGACGAGACCGTGATTGTGCGCAATCAGGGAACGATCTTCCTTGCCGGCCCTCCGCTGGTGAAAGCCGCGACAGGTGAGGAGATTTCGGCTGAGGAGCTGGGCGGCGCCGAGACGCACGGCCGGCAATCCGGATTGGTCGATCATGTGGCCGAAAATGACGAACATGCGCTTACCATCGTTCGGGACATTGTATCGACTTTGCCACAGACTCCGCCCAACATGATGTGCAGGGAGCCTCGGCTTCCCAAATATGATCCCGACGAGCTATATGGAATCATCCCTTGCGATGTTCGCACGCCCTATGATGTGCACGAAATCATCGCCCGGCTTGTTGATGACAGCCGGTTTCACGAATTCAAAGCGCTCTATGGCAGTTCGCTCGTGTGCGGTTTCGCCCATATTTGGGGAATCCCCGTAGCTGTTCTGGCTAATAATGGTGTGTTGTTCAGTGAAAGCGCCCTGAAGGGAGCGCATTTCATAGAACTGGCCTGCCAACGCCGCATACCGCTGCTGTTTCTGCAGAACATTTCCGGTTTCATGGTTGGCGGCAAATATGAGGCGGAGGGTATTTCCAAACATGGCGCAAAGCTGGTCACAGCGGTTGCCACTGCCAGCGTGCCCAAGGTGACAGTGCTGATCGGAGGCAGCTTTGGCGCAGGCAATTATGGCATGTGTGGCCGGGCTTATTCGCCACGTTTCCTTTTCACCTGGCCCAACAGCCGGATCAGCGTGATGGGTGGCGAACAGGCGGCAAGCGTACTCGCAAGCGTGCACCGCAATTCAGAGCGCTGGACAGCCGAAGAGGCCGAGGCTTTCAAAGCGCCGATTCGCAAAACATATGAGGACGAAGGCAGCCCCTGGCACGCAACGGCGCGCCTGTGGGACGATGGGGTGATTGACCCCGTGCAGACTCGCGATGTGCTCGGGCTGGCCTTTACGGCGACGCTGCACGCGCCCATAGCGGAGCGCGCGAACTTCGGCGTGTTCCGAATGTGATGCGGGCGATTCACCTCTGCCCTTTGGTCGTGCTTCGCGGGGGCTTCCTCCGGGAAACAGGCTCGCTGAGGATTCAGGATGCTTCGCCATGATCCAATCGCTCCTCATCGCCAATCGCGGAGAGATCGCTTGCCGGATCATTCGCACGGCGCGCCAGATGGGCATTCGAACTATCGCCGTTTATTCGGATGCGGACGCGAAGGCGCTGCACGTCGGCCAGGCCGATGAAGCGATTCATATCGGACCTTCGCCTGCCATAGAAAGCTATCTTGCTGGCGATAAAATCCTCGCCGCCGCGAAGGCTAGCGGGGCGGAAGCAATTCATCCGGGCTATGGTTTCCTTTCCGAGAACGCCGATTTTGCGCAATCCGTCATAGATGCGGGATTGATCTGGGTAGGACCCCAGCCGGAAAGCATCGGGGCCATGGGCTTGAAGGATGCAGCCAAGAAACGGATGCAGGAAGCCGGTGTCCCGACCACACCCGGCTATTTGGGTGAGGATCAATCGCCCGAACGCCTCGCTAGCGAAGCGGACATCATCGGTTATCCAATCCTTATCAAAGCTGTCGCAGGGGGCGGAGGTAAGGGGATGCGCAGGGTCGATCGGTCCGAAGATTTTGCGGACGCCCTGCAATCCTGCCAGCGTGAGGCAGCGTCCAGTTTCAGCAATGCGCATGTGCTGCTCGAAAAATGGATCGTCAGCCCACGCCATATCGAGGTGCAGGTTTTCGGCGATGTGCATGGCAACATCGTCCATCTTTTTGAACGGGATTGCTCGTTACAGCGCCGCCACCAGAAAGTGATTGAAGAGGCCCCCGCGCCCGGGATGGATCATGCGACACGGCAAGCCATTTGCGCAGCCGCTGTTCGCGCCGCGAAAGCGGTCGATTATGTAGGCGCCGGCACAATTGAATTCATTGCAGACGTCAGCAATGGGCTCTCCGCCGATCGCACCTGGTTCATGGAGATGAACACGCGTCTTCAGGTCGAACATCCAGTGACGGAGGCAATCACCGGCGTCGATCTGGTCGAATGGCAGCTTCGAGTCGCGAACGGCGAACCGTTACCCAAGCGGCAGGAGGAATTATCCATCAACGGCTGGGCGATGGAAGCGCGCCTTTATGCGGAAGATCCGGCTAATGATTTTCTGCCGAGCACGGGGGCGCTGGCATATTTCCGTGTGCCTGATGGTCTGGCGCGTATTGATAGCGGCGTCGAGGAAGGCGGCATGGTTTCGTCTTTCTATGATCCCATGATCGCGAAGCTGATTGTTCACGCGCCGGAACGGGGTTTGGCTCTGCGGCAACTGGCTCAAGCTGCCGGTGCGTGCAGGGTTTGGCCCGTCAAGACCAACGCCGGTTTCCTCCGCCGGCTCTTGCTTCACCCCGAAATCGATGCGGGGCGGGTGCAAACGAGCTTTATCAATACCCATCTGGCGGAATTGGCAGCGCCCATTGAACCTGATGCCGTAATGCTTCGGCTGGCGGCGGCGGCGCTGATGTTTTGCCAAGCCGATGGCTATGCACCCGAACAGACCAGCGGCATACTGAGTCGCCATCGCGCGGCGCCCCCGCAGCCCTGGACAGACAATCCTGGTTTTCGCATGAACGCTTCTCCGCGCGTGCAGGTGCGGATGAAGATCGACGAAAGCGTCAGGACTGTCGTGCTTGACCAAAAGGATCTGACCATCCCGGTAGGCGTATGGATCGAAACTGCCGGTGATATGCTTCTGATCGGACGGCCGGGTGAACTGTTCGCCTGCACTTTATCACAGCCGCGAGGCTCAGGCGGTGGCGCTGCTCTGGATGGCGCAATCATCTCTCCGATGCCGGGCAGGCTGATCTCGGTCGCTGTGGCGGAAGGCGAATGGGTGACAAAGGGCCAGAAACTCGTCACGCTGGAAGCCATGAAGATGGAGCACAGCCTTGTCGCCCCTTTCAACGGAATGGTGGCTGAACTGAATGTCGTCGAAGGTGCGCAAGTCACGGAGGGAATGCTCCTTGCGCGAGTCGTACGGGAAGCTGCGTCATGAGCGGCCGATATTTCGACCAATGGACTGTTGGCGACACCATCGCCCATCCCATCCGTCGCACCGTCACCGAAACAGACAATCTTCTCTTCACGGCGATGACTCATAATCCGCAGCCACTGCATCTGGACGCAGAGGCGGCGGCGGCTTCTGAATTCGGACAAATTCTTGTCAATGGCACCTTTACATTTGCTCTGATGATTGGCCTTTCGGTGGGTGAGACGACGTTGGGCACCCTCGTTGCCAATCTGGGCTATGACAAGGTGATGATGCCAAAGCCCGTCTTCATCGGCGACACGCTTCGCTGCGAAACGGAGGTGACGGAACTGCGCCAGAGCCGTTCACGACCGCACGCGGGCATTGTGACCTTCGGCCATCGCCTGATCAATCAACGGGAGGAAATCGTCTGCCGATGTCAGCGCATGGCGCTCATCCAAAAGGTTCCGGCATGAGGCTGCGCTCACTCCTCTTTGTACCGGGGGATCAGCCGGAACGGTTTGAAAAGGCAGCGGCCAGCGGAACGGATGCGGTGATTCTCGATCTGGAGGACAGCGTTAGCCCTGCCAACAAGGCGAAGGCGCGGACGGCCGTTGCCGCCTGGTTGAAGGAAAGCGAAGGCCGCCTCGCCCGATTTGTTCGACTCAACCCGCTGAATAGCGGCCTCGTCGATGCCGATCTGGATGCCGTCATTGGGGCCGGAGCCGATGCGTTGGTGCTTTCCAAGGCGGAGGGTGCCGCCTCGGTCCAGGCACTCGCGGCCAAGTTGCAAGGATTTCAAATTCCGATTCTACCGATTGCGACTGAAACGCCTGCCGCCATTTTCCAGCTCGGCAGCTATGTGGAGGTTTCGGATCAGCTTTGCGGCCTTACCTGGGGCGCTGAAGACTTGCCTGCAGCCATCGGCGCCGCCACTTCGAGGGAAGAGGATGGCAGCTATACGCCCCCTTATGAAATCGTACGGGCGCTGACGCTCTTTGGCGCGCATGCAGCGACCGTTCCGGCCATAGAGACTGTCTATCCCGCTATCACCGATACCGAAGGCCTGGCCGCCTATGCTGCACGGGCAAGACGGGACGGGTTTACCGGCATGATGGCGATCCATCCGGCGCAGATTCCAGTGATCAACGCAGCCTTCACGCCAACCGTGGAAGAGATCGCCCATGCCCGCGCGGTTATTGCCGCTTTTGCGGCCCATCCTGATGCGGGGGTATTGCGACTGGACGACCATATGGTCGACCGCCCACATTTAACGCAGGCTCAGCACATCCTGGCGCAGGCTGGCCTGTAACGCATTGCCGATGCGCTTATTCCTCCGCTGGCGCTCCATTCTGCTTCGATCGTTCCTCCAGAAACACTTTGATCATGGCGACGATGGGATCAGCAAGGAAGAGGCCTAGAATACCGAACAAGGCCCCGAATAATATCTGCGCCCCCAGGACCAGAGCGGGGGCCAGATCGACAGCCCGCTTGGCTACGACCGGAACGATCAGATAGCCGTCCACCGTCTGCACGATCAGATAGACGACGACGGCATAGAGTCCCGTATTCACTCCTGCCGAAAAGCCGACGAGCACAATGAGCACGCCCGAAATAATCGCGCCGATATTGGGAAGGAAGGCCAATATGCCGGTCAGCACACCCAGAAGCGTTGCCATCGGCACGCCACCCAGCATCAGTAATATCCAGGTGCCGAAGCCTTCCACCGCCATGCCGATCAGACGCCCGGCCATCAGCCGTCGCAACGTCCACGCCATTTTGTCGGCGGTTTTGTAGAAAGCCGCGCGGCGGCTCATCGGCAGCATCCATGCGACGCCCCGTTCATATATACGGGGTTCGAGCGCGATGAAAATCGCAAGAACCAGCATCATAACCAGGCTGGTGAAGGTCCCAACCACCGAACTGACTGCCGCCGTGACCTTGCCGAATGATCCCAATATCTGGGTTCCCAGCGTTTTGAGATCTGCGGGCGTTGCGGTAAAGCCCCGATCAGTGGCGAACGCGCTGATCTTGGTTATCTGGACTTCGATGATCTGCTGCATCGCCGAAGCCTGAGCCGAAAGTTGCGATCCAGTCAGCCAGACCGTCCAACCCAGGAAACAGAACAGCGCCAGAATGATGACGGTCAGCCGCCAGCCTCTCCCAATCGGCAGAATCCGGCCAAGCAAGCGGGTGCCGCCATCCAGCATCGATGTGATGACCAGCGCCCCGAGGATGAGGAGAATCGGCTGAGCGAGCAACACCAGAAAGGCAATGGAAATGGCTAGGCCAAACCAGACGGCCGCCTTCTGCATTTCGCGCCGGACCAGGGGATCGTGCATTTCCGAAGGACCGGGGGCTTCCACATGGGTATGTCCGGATTGCTCGCGCTGTGCGTTCATCTATTCTCCTTCGCGGAAGTGGAACGGGCAGGGTGCAGGCTGGCGCCCGCACGACCGCTTCTTAAAGACGATAACCAACTCGCCGGGTTCCATCCTGTCGATCCATTCAATGAAAATGTGATAAATTCGGCACGTCCCCCAATGCTTTCGACCGGCACAGGGCCGCCAAGCCCGTCCTCGTCCAGGCTGACGCGGCTATCGGCCGACCGATCGCGATTGTCACCCATAAGGAACAGATGGTCGGACGGTATTTTGATCGGTCCATACCAATCCAGTGCCTGATCGCCCAGATCTACGATGTCGTAATATCGCCCATTGGGAAGGGTTTCGCGCTTGATCGGCAAATCGCAATACGCGGTTCCATCGGCCTCCATACGCTTGCGGCCGGGGAATTGATCAGGCGCACAGGGCGCGTTCTCGTCAACAGCCAGATGAAGATCCGGCCGCGTTTCCTGCTTGACCGGCACTCCATTCAATATGACCTGCCCATCGCGTATTTCTATTGTGTCGCCGGGCAGGCCGATAACACGCTTGATGTAATCGCTGCTCTTACCCCGGGGCGTGACTATGACGATGTCTCCGCGCTCAGGCAAACGGCCCAGCAGCCGACCTTTTATAGGGGACAGAACATGGAATGATGGCGACACATAGGACCAGCCATAAGGATATTTGCTGACCACCAGCCTGTCACCGACCAGAAGACGCGGCATCATGGATTCCGATGGAATGTAAAAGGGTTTCGCGATGAAGCTGTGAAATGCCAGAACCGCCACGATCAGGAAGAAAATGCTCCGCGCTTCGGCCTTCCAGTCGGTCCGGTCCTTTTTCTTCTCGCCGTCTGCGTCCTGCCTCGGCAACTCGTGTTTTTCAGCCTGTTCCAGATCGGCCATGTCTGCATCCATTCGGCTTTCGCCCTTTCGGTGTCCGTTCCGGGCGTGACCTTGCCTTCAGGCGGGCACGGCCTCAATTATCACAAATGCCTGAGCCCACGGATGATCATCCGTCAGCGTCAGGTGAACGAGCGGTCTATAGCCATCCGGAACCAGCGATTCCAGCCGCACCAGCGCGCCGCCAGTGAGTTTCAGCGTTGGCGCGCCGGAGGGGGCGTTCACCACGCCAATGTCGCGCATGAAAACACCCGCCCTGAAACCGGTGCCCACTGCCTTGGAGAAAGCCTCCTTGGCAGCGAAGCGTTTGGCATAGGTTCCCGCCCGAGTATGCGGACGCCTGGCCGCTTTGGCGCGCTCTGTATCGGTAAAGACCCGCGCCTCAAACCGCTCGCCGAAACGGTCGAGCGAATTCTGGATGCGTTCGATATTGCAGAGGTCCGATCCCAACCCGATAATCACCGGACCAGGTCCATTTGCCGCCGCATCTCCCTGATCGACTCCTTCAGGCCGCAGAAGATCGCCTCACCAATCAGGAAATGCCCGATATTGAGTTCGGCAAGCTGCGGAATGGCGGCGATGGGTCCGACATTGTCGAATGTGAGGCCATGGCCCGCATGCGGTTCTATGCCGTTTTTCGCCGCTAGCGCGGCGGCATCGGAAAGGCGACGCAACTCCGCGCTGCGTTCGGCTCCGTCCAGATGCGCGTAACGACCTGTATGAAATTCGACCACTGGAGCTTTGAGCCGTATTGCGGCGTCGATTTGCGCTGGATCAGGCTCGATAAAGAGGCTCACGCGAATGCCGGCGGTTGACAGCGCGCTGACAATTGGGGCGAGCTGTTCGAATTGACCTGCCGCATCAAGCCCCCCCTCCGTTGTTTGCTCCAGGCGCTTTTCAGGCACGATGCACGCAGCATGCGGCCGATGCCGCACCGCGATTTCCAGCATCTCCTGCGTCGCAGCCATCTCCAGATTAAGGGGAATGGCAAGGGCCGCCATCAGCGCCGAAATATCGTCGTCGCGAATATGCCGCCGATCCTCGCGAAGGTGCGCTGTGATGCCGTCCGCCCCGGCCGCTGCGGCTGTCAGGGCCGCCTTTACAGGGTCGGGATGATCGCCCCCGCGCGCGTTGCGAATAGTCGCCACATGGTCGATATTGACACCAAGACGAAGGGGGCGGGGATCGGCCATCGGCTTACACCTTTCGGCTACCTGGCTTCACCGGCTCAATGGAAGCCAGTTCCGGCGGCAGGCTGTCCGGATCATAAGTCGGGAAATTCAGCGAAACGAGTGGAAAGAACGGCACGCCAAGCTCCGCTTCTCCCGCTGAGCGGTCGACCAGCGCCGCCTCGCCGATCACTATGCCGCCCGCCGCTGCGACCGCTTCCATGGCCTGACGGGAGGAAAGGCCAGTGGTTACGACATCCTCGACCATCAGGACCTTTTGTCCTTCCTTCAATGTAAAGCCCCGCCGCAGCTCGAACACGCCTTCCGGCCGTTCCAGGAAAATTGCCTCTACGCCCAGCGCGCGGCCCATTTCATGGCCAATGATGACGCCCCCCATGGCGGGAGACACAACTATATCGATGTCGGACCGGATTTCACGGGGAATCTTCTGCGCCAGCGCCCGGGCGAGGCGGCCTGCGCGCTCAGGATCCATCAACACGCGGGCGCATTGCAGATAATTGGCGCTGCGCTTTCCCGAAGAGAGGATAAAATGGCCCTCCAGCAGCGCTTGTGCCGCTCGGAATTCAGCCAAAATCTCTTCATCATTCATGTTATTGCCATTCCTCCTGTGACGGCTCGTCTGATAGGCGGCGGATGGCCCAAGTTCAACACAAAGAAAATATGCCTTTTAGGTGCTTGAGGCCTGCGGCAACCCTGCCTATAAGCCGCGGCAATAATGACAGGGCTGTGACCGGCTTTCAATGTTGGCGCAGTGGAGTATGCGGGGTAAGATCGAGACGCTTATGAATATGGTGAAATCGCTATTTCTGGCTGGATTGCTGGCATTTGCGCCTGGTTCCGTCAGTGCACAGGATGTTGCGCCAGCGCCGCAGACGGCGACTGCCGCCCCGGCTGGAGCGGCAACGGACTCGGCTCCGGCTGCGGCGGCTTCAGTGCCGGCCCTGAAGCCCGTGGAAGGCATCGGCATGCCTCGTCCAGGTGAGGTCACTTTCCAGGAGCAGTTCACGGAAAATGGCGAATATGCGCGCTGGATGCATGATGGCGTCCTTATGCCTCTCATCACCCTGATTTCGATTCTCGTTCTCGTGCTTCTCCTCTGGGTGATCTTCCGTTATCGGCGGACGGCCAATCCCGAGCCTTCGAAGACGTCGCACAATACACTGATTGAAGTGATCTGGACTTTGGTTCCGGTGTTGATTCTGGTGGGTATCGCTATTCCCTCCATCGACCTGCTCGCGCGGCAATATAAGCCCGCCCCTGGCGACGCGTTGACTGTCAAGGTTACAGGTTATCAATGGTATTGGGGTTACGAATATCCTGATAACGGCGTTTCGGAGATCGTATCCAACATGCTGTCGGCTGAAGAGGCGAAAAAGCGTGGTGAGCCTGAACTGCTGGGCGTAGACAATCGCCTGGTGCTCCCCGTTGGCCGCCCCATCAAAATTCTGCTGACGGGGGCCGACGTCATTCACAGCTTTTCCATTCCAGCTTTCTGGCTGAAAGAGGATGCGGTTCCGGGTCGCATCAACGAAAGGACTTTTACCATAGAAAAGCCTGGCGTTTATTATGGTCAATGTTCGGAATTGTGCGGTGTGCGCCATGGCTTCATGCCTATCGCGGTTGAGGCTCTTCCTCCGGCCGAATTCGACGCCTGGGTCGCTTCTCAGGGCGGCCATGCCAAGGGCGCCGAAGCTGTAGAAGCCGCAGCGCCTGCTGCTGTTGAACCCGCCGTAGCTGCCAACTAAGGGTCGCGAGGATATGACTGACACCACTGCAACACACGCCGATTTTCAGGCGCATTCCGATCATCATCATGACGGTGATCACAAGCCGGCTTTCTTTGCCCGCTGGTTCATGTCGACGAACCATAAGGACATTGGCACGCTTTACCTTATCTTCGCCATCATAGCGGGGATTATAGGCGGCGTGATCTCGGGTATGATGAGGGCTGAACTGGCCGAACCCGGCATCCAGTTCCTCCAGGCCTGGGCGCATATTTCCGATGGGCCTGACGCGACGCTGGATCAGGCTTATCACTTGTGGAACGTCCTGATCACGGCTCACGGCCTGATCATGATCTTCTTCGTTGTCATGCCGGCCATGATGGGTGGATTTGGTAACTGGTTCATTCCTATCATGATCGGTGCGCCCGATATGGCGTTTCCGCGCATGAACAACATCAGCTTCTGGCTGCTTGTCCCCGCTTTTCTTCTACTGCTTGGTTCGACGTTCGTGCCCGGTGGCACGGGTAACGGTGCAGGCACGGGCTGGACTATGTATGCGCCGCTGTCGACCAGCGGTAGTCAGGGGCCGGCCGTCGATCTGGCTATCCTGTCACTGCATATCGCTGGCGCAAGCTCCATCCTGGGTGCAATCAACTTCATCACGACTATCCTGAACATGCGTGCGCCTGGCATGACGCTCCACAAGATGCCGCTGTTCGCCTGGTCCGTGCTGGTGACGGCATTCCTGCTGCTGCTCGCGCTCCCGGTGCTGGCCGCTGGCATCACCATGCTGCTCACAGATCGCAATTTCGGCACCACCTTCTATGATCCTGCTGGCGGTGGCGATCCGGTCCTTTATCAGCATCTGTTCTGGTTCTTCGGTCACCCCGAAGTTTACATCATGATCCTTCCGGGCTTTGGTATCGTAAGCCAGATCATCTCCACCTTCAGCCGCAAGCCTGTCTTCGGATATCTGGGCATGGCCTATGCCATGGTCGCGATTGGTGTAGTCGGCTTCGTCGTCTGGGCGCACCACATGTTCACCACGGGCCTGTCCGTGAACGTGAAGATGTACTTCACTGCGGCAACGATGGTTATTGCCGTGCCGACGGGGGTGAAGATATTCTCCTGGATCGCCACGATGTGGGGTGGTTCGCTATCATTCAAGACTCCGATGGTCTGGGCGATCGGTTTCATTTTCCTCTTCACGATCGGCGGCGTTACCGGCGTGGTATTGGCCAACGGTGGTGTCGACGACAATCTGCACGACACCTATTATGTGGTTGCCCACTTCCATTATGTGCTGTCGCTTGGCGCGGTCTTTGCGCTTTTTGCCGGCTTCTATTACTGGTTCCCGAAGATCAGCGGCAGGCAACTCAACGAGTTCCTGGGTCAGGTTCATTTCTGGGTCTTCTTCATCGGCGTAAACGTTCTGTTCTTCCCGATGCACTTCCTGGGGATGAGCGGAATGCCCAGGCGTATCCCGGATTACACTGGTGCCTACGCGTATTGGAACCAGATCGCCTCCCTTGGTTATGTTATCATGGCCGCAGGGCTGGTAATCTTCTTTATCAACCTCTTCTGGTCGCTGATGGCTGGCCGGAAGGCGGAAGCAAACCCGTGGGGTGAAGGTGCAACGACGCTGGAATGGACCTTGTCCAGCCCACCGCCTTTCCACCAGTTTGAGACGCTTCCAAAGATTGATTGATGACAAGGGTTGGTCGTTCCGATGGTGGAGCGGCCAACCACCGGGAAAGAGCTATGGCAAGCAGGCCAATGATAGGCACAACGTCGTCCGCTATAACGGCGGACTGGCGCGATTTTCTTGCGCTGACAAAGCCCCGTGTAATGACGCTGGTCGTCTTTACCGGACTGTGCGGTTTACTTGCCGCGCCTGTATCGATTCACCCCGTGTTGGCCTTTACGGCAATTCTGTGCATTGCTCTGGGTGCTGGTGCGGCAGGCGCTCTTAATCAATGGTATGAGGCCGATCTGGACGCGAAGATGAAGCGGACGGCGGGCCGTCCGTTGCCTGCAGGGCGCATGGACAGGCAATCGGCGCTGCATTTCGGCGTCGGGCTTTCCTTTTTCTCCGTGCTTTTGCTAGGTCTGGCGACCAATTGGCTGGCGGCCGGCATATTGGCCGTCTCAATTCTTTTCTACGTGCTGGTCTATACGGTTTGGCTGAAACGCCGGACGCCCCAGAACATCGTTATCGGCGGTGCTGCTGGCGCTTTTCCTCCCTTGATCGGCTGGGTAGCCGCGACGGGCCACATAGCGCCGCTCCCACTTGCGCTCTTCGCGCTTATCTTTTTCTGGACACCGCCGCATTTCTGGGCGCTCGCTCTTTTCGTCAAGACGGACTATGCGAATGCCGGGGTGCCTATGCTGCCGGTGGTATCCGGTGAGGTGACGACCCGTCGGCAGATTTTCGCCTATACTGCGATTATGGCCGTGGCCGCCATGGTCCCGGTGCTCCTGCGACTGACCGGCTTACTCTACGGCGTATCGGCACTCCTATTGACGGCAGTCTTCGCGGTCCTGGCATTCCAGGTTTCCGTTCGGCGGGAAAGCGACGCGACGAAGATGAAGCCTGAACGGCGGCTTTTTGCTTATTCCATTCTTTATCTCTTCCTTCTTTTCGGCGCGTTAGTGGCCGACCGCTGGGTGTTAGCATGAACGAGGAAGAACAAGACCAGATTAGAGCGCGCCAACAGTCGCGATCACGCGTTACCGGATTGTTGCTGGTGGCGTTGGCCATTCTTTTCTTCCTTATCGCTCTGGCAAAGATTGGGGGCCTCTGATGACGACGTTGGTGCAGAAAAAACGAACCAGCGCTATCGTCATGGCTTTGGTGGCGGCCGGAATGCTTGCGCTCGGCTTCGCGGCGGTTCCGCTTTATCGGATGTTTTGCCAGGTAACGGGGTTTAACGGCACGACGCAGCGGGCCGTTCCCGGAAGCAGCGTGCAGGTGGCCGCCGGCCACACGATGTCGATCCGTTTCGATTCCAATGTCACGCCGGGGATGCCATGGAAATTCTATCCTGAACATCCGACGGACAAGGTCACCGTGGGCGCACGGGATATGGCGATCTTCATCGCCAAGAATATGTCCGACAAACCTGTGACCGGAACCGCCACCTTCAATGTGACGCCAACGCAGGCAGGATCCTTTTTCACCAAGATACAGTGCTTCTGTTTTACGCAACAGACGCTGCAGCCGGGTCAGGAAGTTCGCATGCCCGTCCTGTTCTATGTCGATCCAAAGATTTTGGATGATCCTGATAACAAGGACACGCAGGAAATTACGTTGAGCTACACCTTCTATCCTGTGGACCAGGACGGAAGCGCGAGCTAAGAACCAATCAAAGTTAAACGACAGGGAATAAGGAAATGGCTGGAGCCAAGACGCACGACTATCATATTCTACCGCCAAGCATATGGCCGTTCATCGGTTCCATGTCGGCGCTTGTTATGGCCGTGGGCGGCGTCATGTGGTTGCATGAATATGCGGGCGGCGGCTATGTCTTCCTGGCGGGCGTCGCGGGCATCCTGTTCACCATGTTCAGCTGGTGGTCCGATGTAATTCGGGAGGCTCACGCGGGTGATCATACGCCGGTGGTTCAATTGCACCTGCGTTATGGGATGATCCTGTTCATTGCTTCTGAAGTGATGTTCTTTGTCGGTTGGTTCTGGGCCTTTTTTGACTTCTCCCTATTTCCATCCATGGTGGACGTGATCGGCGGCCAGTTCCCACCCAAGGGTTTGGAAGTGATGGACGCCTTCGAGCTCCCCCTTCTCAATACGCTCATCCTGCTCTGCTCGGGAACGACGGTAACATGGGCGCATCATTCGCTGATTCATGGGGATCGCGACGGGTTGAAGAAAGGCCTGTGGTGCACCGTTCTGCTTGGCATCGTGTTCTCGATGATCCAGGCCTATGAATATGCGCATGCACCGTTCGATTTTGGCGGCACAACCTACAGCTCGGCCTTTTACATGGCGACAGGCTTTCACGGCTTCCACGTATTGATCGGCACCATTTTCCTGATCGTCAATCTGATCCGCGCGCATCAGGGAGACTTTACACCGCGTCAGCACTTCGGTTTTGAAGCTGCTGCCTGGTACTGGCACTTTGTCGACGTTGTCTGGCTGTTCCTGTTCCTGGTCATTTATGTGTGGGGTGGCTGGGGCGCGCCGGTTCACGCCGGATGAATGGAGGGGAAGGCCCTTCGCCCGTGATGCGATCGGCCTTTCTCGGCCTTTGTCCACAATGTGGAGCACAGACCATTTTTGGCACGCATATAGTCCGGTTCGAACCGCGATGTCGCGGTTGCGGGCTGGACTATAGCCAATTCAATGTTGGTGACGGACCGGCGGCTTTCCTGATCCTGATCGTCGGCGCCATCATCACTGCACTGGCGCTGGTCGTCGAAGTGTCTTTTCATCCACCGTTCTGGGCGCACATGCTGCTCTGGATCCCGCTAACCACTGTGGCGGTGGTAGGGACGCTTCGCGCCGCCAAGGCAGCGTTATTGATCCTGGAATATCGTCACAAGGCACGCGAGGGCCGTTCGCAATCGCCCCAAGCCAAGCAGGCGAGGGATCTGTAGGCCTGATGCGCCGGTTCCCGCTCATTGCAACGTTGATCGTGGCCCTTGCCGTGGCCGCCATGATTGGTCTCGGTGTCTGGCAGTTGCAACGGATGACGTGGAAGGACGGCCTTCTCAATAGCTATGCTTCGGCCCAGGGACTGCCTTCCATTGATTGGCCCGTATCCCCTGATCCACAGCATCCGCCTCTTTTTCGCCGCGCCTCTGCCGATTGCGCGCGGGTCGTGGACTGGCGTAGCGGTAGTGGCCGTAATCGGGCCGGCGAGCCCGGTTGGGTGCACATCGCGGAGTGCCGCACGCCTGCCGGAGCGGATATGCAGGTTGTGGTGGGCTGGTCGCAGCGTCCGGACCCGGTGACTTGGCAGGGAGGCCGCGTCAGCGGTATCATTGCCCCCGACAGTCAGCACATCATTCGTCTTGTATCTGACCGTGCTGCGGCGGGGCTGGAGCCTGCCCAGCCGCCGAGCCTCGATGATGTTCCCAACAACCACTTCGCTTATGCGATTCAATGGTTTCTGTTTGCGGGAGTCGCGGTTGCGATTTACATTCTTGCGCTGCGGGGAAGAAGTCGATCAGCGTGAATTCCGCTTAAACGCTTGCCGCTTTTGACAGAGCCCGCTAACGCAGCGCGTCATGCATTACATCAGCACCAGGGGCGGCGCGGCGGCGCTGGATTTTCAAGGCGCAACGCTGACGGGGTTGGCGTCTGACGGCGGATTGTACCTGCCAGAGAGCTGGCCCACCTTTTCGCGGGAGGACATCGCTGCGCTGGCAGGCCTTAGCTATGTCGAGACGGCCGTCCGCGTCATGTTGCCTTTTGTTGGCGACTCGCTTGACGAAGAGGAGCTGCGCGACCTCTGCAAACAGGCTTATGGCAGTTTCAGTCACCAGGGCGTAACGCCCCTTGTTCAGCTCGATCATCGGCATTGGCTGCTTGAATTATTTCACGGCCCGACTCTGGCGTTCAAGGACGTTGCGTTACAGCTTCTAGGCCTGCTGTTCGAGAAGTTCCTCAGCAAGAGCAATCGGCACCTGACCATAGTAGGCGCGACATCCGGGGATACCGGATCGGCCGCCATCGACGCCGTGGCGGGTCGTGAGAAGATTGATATCTTCATGCTTCATCCTGATGGACGCGTATCTGACGTGCAGCGGCGCCAAATGACCACCGTGCGCGCGCACAACGTCCATAATATTGCTATCGACGGCAGCTTCGATGATGCTCAGGCTCTCGTGAAGCGGATGTTCAACGACAGCGATTTCGCGGGGCGCTTCAGCCTGTCCGCCGTCAATTCGATCAACTGGGCCCGCTTGATGGCGCAGGTGGTGTATTATTTCTATGCCGCTGTTCGTCTGGGTGGGCCTGACCGATCAGTGGCGTTCGCCGTGCCCACGGGCAATTTTGGCGACGTGTTTGCGGGCTATGTTGCGGCCAAAATGGGCTTGCCGATCGCGCGTCTGATCGTGGCGACGAATGTGAATGATATTCTGCACCGCGCCTTGTCGCAGGGCGATTACAGTCAGGGGCAGGTGACGCCGACTGCAACGCCCAGCATGGATATCCAGGTCAGCAGCAATTTCGAACGGCTTCTCTTTGATCTGGCGGGTCAGGACGGAACAGCGCTGGCGGAGCAGATGAAGGGTTTCGAAGCCAATCGCGCGATGCGCCTCACCAACGCGCAGCGCGCAGGCGCGGTAAAGCTTTTTTCCAGCGCGCGAATTGACGGGGATGACATGTCGATCGCAATGCGATGGGCCAATGATGCCGCGGGCCAGCTTATTGATCCGCACACTGCGGTCGGACTTGCCGCCGCTCGCCTCAGCGACGTCGATCCGGCGATCCCGATGGTGACGCTCGCCACTGCACATCCTGCCAAGTTCCCTGATGCCGTCGAGCGCGCTACAGGCCTCCGGCCGCAACTTCCCGCCCGTATCAGCAACCTCTTCGAGCGGGACGAAAGCTATGACAGGCTTCCCGCCACATTTGACGCCGTGAGCGCGTATATCGCCGAAAGGGCGACGCCCAAGGGGTGACAGGGGGAGCGGGCAGATGCAACTCCATCAAATGATTACGGAGCCCTGGGCCGATTATGGCCTTCTGGATTGCGGGAGCGGCCGAAAGCTTGAGCGCTATGGCCCATATCGTTTCATTCGGCCCGAGCCTCAGGCCATGTGGGCACCCGCTTCGCCGGACTGGTCCGCAGATGGCGAGTTTATTCCCGGGTCGGATGAAGAAGGCGGTGGACGTTGGTTCTTCGACAAGCCTGTCCCACGCGATGGCTGGCCGCTCACCTGGGACAATGTGACATTCACGGCGAATTGCACGCCGTTTCGGCATCTGGGCTTCTTCCCAGACATGGACGCTGTGTGGCGCTGGATGCGCGGGCAGGTTCGTGGGATGGAGCAGCCGCAGATCATGAATCTCTTCGGCTATACCGGTGTCGGCACGCTCGCCATGTCTGCCGAGGACGCCCAGATGGTGCATGTCGATGCGTCAAAGAAATCAGTACAGGCTGCCCGCGCCAATGCGGAGTTGTCGGGGCTGGCGGATCGGCCCACACGCTGGATCGTCGATGACGCGGCAAAATTCGTGGCCCGAGAGGTGAGGCGGGGGCGGCGCTATGATGGCATATTGCTTGACCCACCCAAATATGGCCGCGGTCCTGAAGGCGAAGTCTGGAAGCTGGAGGAGGGACTCCCGAATCTGATAGCCGATTGCCGCAAATTGCTCGATGAAGACAGCCGGTTTCTCTTTCTGACGGTTTACGCGGTCCGCATGTCGGCGCTGGCCATCGGCGAGTTGCTCCGGCAGGCCTGCACTGGGCTCGGCGGCACGGTTGAGTGCGGCGAACTGGCGGTTCGAGAGGAAGCGCGGGGCCTGCTGCTTCCAACGGCGATCTGGGCGCGCTGGTCACGGTAAGCGGGAGCCTGCGTCATCCGAGCTGACGCATTATTCGCGCCCTGCCCTTAAGGCAGCGCCAGCCGCGATTGGCCCCATGGCTACCAGCAGCAGCGAGGCTGCCCCCAAAAATTTAAGCGGCGCTCCGCTTTCACTCGTCAGCATGCCTGCACCGAAAATCAGCAACGGAACGGCTAATGGCAGCGCAAGTAAACCAGCGAGCGCCCCGCTGCTTCTGAGGCCGGCGGTCAATGCGCTCACCATCAGGCCAAGGGCGGCAAGGGCCGGTGTGCCGACGGCCAGCCCAAGCTCCAGCCGCCATAAGGTTACTCCGTCAATATTCAGCAGCGCGCTTGCAGGCAGCGCTGCAATCATCACAGGCGGACCGAAGCTCAGCCAATGCGCGATAAGCTTGGCCAAGGCGATCAACTCGTCCGCCATTCCCCGCAATGCAAGCTGATCGAGCACGCCGCTGTCTCTGTCGGGCATGATCAGCCTGTCGATAGGAAGTAGCGCAGCGAGCAGCGCCGCTATCCAGATGACCCCGCCTCCGGTGCGCTGGAGCAGCGCCGTGTCCGGTCCCACCGCGAAGGGGAAAAGCGTGGCGACCATCAGCAGGAAAGCGACCGGCAGCCATGCGCCTCCGCTTCGATAGGCAAAGCTGGTATCGCGCGCGATGATTTTCAGCAGAGGCCCGCTCATGCTGCGGCTGCCCCAAGATCGATCCGGTGCGAAAAGATCAATGGCAAAGGCTGATGGGAGGCGGCCAAGAGGATGCCTCCGCTTGCCAGATGAATCTGCATAAGGCCGCCGAGCAGTTGGAGCGAAGCGGCATCAAGCCCATTGGCAGGCTCGTCCAACAGCCAGATGGGCGCTTTGGCCGCAACGACCCGCGCCAGCATCGCTCGCTTGCGCTGCCCGGTGGACAGCATGCGTACCGGCACATCGGCAAGATGACTGAGAGACAGCGCCGATAGCGCTTCGCCTACTGCCTTGCTGTCCGATCCGTCGATCCCGGCCCAGAAATCAAGCGCGCGGTGTAACGGCTTGTCCATGTCGAGCGCCAGATTTTCATCGCTCATCGCCAAGCGGCCCCGCCGCTCTATATGTCCAGCCGCCGGTTGCAGCAGGCCCGCCGCCATGCGGATAAGACTGGATTTACCCGCCCCGTTGGGCCCCGCGATCAGCGCCGCCTCTCCAGGTTGCAGCGCGAAGTCCATGCCCTCGAACAAAATCCGGTCGGCGCGCAGGCAAGTGACATTCTGAAAAGAAAGGCTTGCGCCTGTCTTCATCATGCCCACATCCTCCCTTGCCGCCTAATCAACGCCATAGGCGCGCCATCCGAAATGTCCAGACGGGAGAGTTGCCATGGTTGCGAAGCTGACCGAAGAGGAACGGAAGGAAGCTCTCGCCGATCTGTCCGGCTGGGTCTATGATGCGAAGCGAGATGCGATCACGCGCAGCTTCCGCTTCGATGATTTTAACGGTGCTTTCGGGTTCATGGCCCAGGTTGCGTTGTTGGCGGAAAAGGCGGACCATCATCCTGAATGGTTCAACGTCTACAACCGTGTCGATATTCTGCTCACCACGCATGACGCTGACGGCCTGTCCAATCGCGACGTGAAGCTGGCGCGGAAGATCGATGCTCTCTTGTGAACATCCGCGCCGAATTCAGGAATTCAGCAGCGATCGATAAAGCGTCAGATAGCGGTCGGCCATTACATCATCCGTAAAATTGCGGATGACATGCGCCCGGCAGGCCGCGCGGTCGATTTCTCCGATCCGGCCCACCGCTGCAATCGCTTCTTCCAGAGTATCGACCAGGAAGCCGGTGACGCCGTCAATGATCAATTCCGGCATGGAGCCCCGATTGAACGCAATTACGGGGGTGCCGCAGGCCATGGCTTCCACGACCGACAGGCCGAACGGCTCCTCGAAATTGATGAGGTGCAGAAGGGCGCGTGCCGATCCCAGCATTTGTGAACGGGCACTGCCGCCGACTGGCCCGTGATGAATTACGCGATTGCCGTCAAGGGAGGACGCCACCTCCCGATCATGATAGCCCTGATCCTGAACAATTCCCGCCATGTGAAGACGACGACCGCTGGCTTGAGCAACGGCGACGGCCTCCGCTGCCCCCTTATCGGGGTGGATACGGCCGAAGAACAGCAAGTCGCCGCTGCCTTCCGGATCGAACGAGAAGTCCTGGAGCCGGATGCCGTGATGGATCGTAGCGGCATAGGGCAGGGAAGGGTGTCGATCCGACTCGCTGATGGCGACATAGGCGACGCGATCTGCATAGGATTGAAACACCGGAAAAATACGTTCCGACGAAAACCCATGAATAGTTGTCACCACAGGCGTTTCAACCAGTCGCGAGAAAGCGAGGGGCACGAAATCAGCCTGATTATGGATAAGGTCAAACTCGCCTGCCCGTTCGAACACATGGGCGACATGCAATATCTCCCAGACCTTCGCATCTATGGCGGGATCTTCGGAATAAGGCGCGGAGCACACGCCGCATAATTTACCTGCCGTCTGACTATCAAGAGTCGCAAACAGCGTCACGTCCACACCCCGTGCCACGAGTGCTTCCGTCAGCAGGCTGGTGACCAACTCCCAGGGTCCATAATGTCGTGGCGGCGTTCGCCAGGAGATGGGAGCCAGCATTGCAACGCGCATGCGCCGTGTCTCCATCATGCCGCGGCCACGACCACGCCCTCGTCAGCGCGCAGCATGACTTCGGACGGGCCGATTGCCGGATGATCCGGAAGCGTCGACAGCAGCACGCGTCCGCGTGCGGCCCAGCCGGGTAAAGAGGCGCGTTGAGCGTCGGAACCAAGATTGAGCGCCACGAAAACGCGCGCGTCTCCATGGCGCCGCTCATAAGCGAGAATGTCCCCCTCGGCATCCGCCAGCGCGAAATCGCCGATCGCCAGCGCATCGCTTGTCCGCCGGAGCGCCAGCAGGCGGCGGTGGAGTATCAGCATGGATTGCGCGTCTCCCATCTGCTGCTCGACATTGCGCTCCGGCCAATCGGGATTGAGCGGCAGCCAAGGCGAAACGGAGCTGAATCCCGCAAAGGGATGGGCGTTCCATGGCATGGGCGTACGAACCGGATCGCGGCCCAGAGCCAGCCCCGGCTCGCGCAATTCCCGTGGGTCCTGAACCTGATCGTACGGGATGGACACGTCGGAAAGGCCGATTTCATCACCATAATAGATGGTTGGCGTACCCCGCAGAGTGAGCAGCAGCATGGCGGCGACCCGCGCCTGTGCTTCGCCCCGCTTGGCGGCAACGCGCGGGCGATCATGATTGCCCAGAACCCAGTTCGGCCAGCCGCCCTGCGGCAGTGCGGCCTCATATCCCGCAATGAGCGTAGCAAGATCACGCGCGTTCCATGGCGCATCGATAAGCTGGAAATTGAAGGGGAGATGCACGCCCGCCCGTTCACGCCCATAATAATCCATCAATCGCTCGATCGGTAGATATATCTCGCCAATCAACACACGCTCACCGAATTCGTCCGCGATGGCGCGCATCTCCGCCGCGATGCCATGCACCTCTGGCTGATCGGTGGAATGGAGCTGAAGGACGCTATGCATCTCACCCATGGCAGGAGTGAAAGCGGGGTTGATAGGATTGTCCGGGAGGTCAGCGTGCTTCACCATGTGCCAGAGCACGTCGATCCGGAAACCATCGACTCCGCGCGCGAACCAGAAGCGCAGCACATCGTACATTGCCTCCTGAACGGCAGGATTGCGCCAGTTAAGATCCGGCTGCTCCTTCAGGAAGGCGTGGTAATAATATTGTTCGGTTCGCTCGTCCCATTCCCAGGCCGAGCCGCCGAAATCGCTGATCCAGTTATTGGGCGGTCCGCCGCCGGGAGCCGGATCGCGCCAGATGTACCAGTCGCGACGCGGATCGTCCCGCGAAGATCGGCTCTCAACAAACCAGGGGTGCCGGTCCGAGCTGTGGTTCGGTACGAAGTCCAGCAGCAGCTTCAGACCGCGTTGATGGGCCGCCGCCAGCAAGGCATCGAAATCCTCCAGCGTCCCGAAGCGAGGATCGATGCCGCAATAGTCGGCAACGTCATAGCCGAAATCGGCCATAGGGGAGGGATAAATCGGGGAAATCCAGATCGCATCGACGCCGAGAGCGACCAGATAATCCAGCCTCTGCTCAATGCCTTTCAGATCGCCGACGCCATCCCCGTTCATATCCTGAAAGGAACGGGGATAGATTTGATAGATGACCCCGCGTTCCCACCAGGCAACCGTCATGCGAACAAAGCCTTTGGCAGATACGTCATCCGGCAGGCCAGATCGGCCTCTCCATTAGCGATGATATAATGTTCGCCTGCATCGGCGATGCCGGTCGTAAAGACAACGGGTGTCGGCAGGTACATTTGATGTGCAACCCGCTGCGTAAGCGCGGGTTTCGCTTCCAGGATTGGCTGGTCATCCTCAAGACGCAGGACGCGAGAAGGATCTTCGAGATCAAGCAGTGCCCAGAATGTGCGGTAAATGCCGACCTTTTCCCCCGTTTCCACTCCGTGATACAGAAGCAGCCACCCCCGTTCCGTGCGGATCGGCTGCGTGCCACCGCCGACCTTCATGCCGGAGGTTGATCCTTTGCGTGCCCGAATCCCGGGCGTATCCAGCGGCTTCCAATGGAGAGCGTCCGGCGATTCCGCCAGATTGATGGACGGGCCGCCCGCGAAGGGACTATCTTCGGGATAGGCGAAATAGACGTCACCCTGGGGCCGCGTCAGCGCCATGAACTTGCCGCCGACCTTTCCTTCGAAGAAAAGCATGTCCTTGTTCTGGTGATCCAGGATGATTCCCTGCAGATCGTAATCCAGCCCATTGCGCGATGTGTAAAGCGAAGTGCAATGCCGTTCCGCGCTGACGGAACATGCCGTCATATAATAGATGCCGTCTATCAGGCTGATACGTGCGTCTTCCACACCATAATTCTGGTAGGTGGCCGCCGGTTCGATGGCCTTGTCATAATGGACCTCGACAACGGTGCGACCGTCGGCAGAGATCTCCACGGGCAGTATCCAGGACAGCGACGTCAGTGCGAGCAAATCATAAGAGCCCCGTTTCAGCGCAAAATGCCGGGGATCATTGAAGTCGACGGAATCGAGCGGATGCGGGTCCAGAACATACCCCTCCGGCGTCCATCGGATTGCATGCACATCGGTTCCGGAGACGGCGTTCTGCAACGCTTCGGCCACGCGGACCATGAGCAGGAGATTGCCGCTGGGCAGGCGAGCGAGGCCGGGATTGAATGCTCCCAATACGAATGTCGGCTCGTTCACTCCCCGGCGCAGGGGCGAACGTGATAGATCCACATCGTCAGGGCAGAAAATCAGATAATCTTCAGTATCCGGCACACAATAGCCCTCGTTCCGATACTGAAACGCCTTTGGCTGTGTCCGGTTCCTCAACAGACGGCCGCTCAAGCATCAAGTCAGATCAAGAGCCGACAATCCTAATGGTAAAAATTCATATAGCCGCCATCCACGACGAGATACTGTCCCGTGATATAACTGGCGTTAGCGGAACACAGAAAAGCGCATAGGCTGGCTACTTCTTCCGGCCTGCCGAAGCGGTTCGCAGGTATCCGTTTCAGGAATTGCTCCATAAAGATGTCATAGGGCAAATCGGCATCCTGTGCGCACTTACGGAAGAAATCCTCATAATTCTCTCCTGTGTCTATGAAGCCTGGTGGAACCGTGTTGACAGTGATCCCATAGGGAGCAAGCTCATCAGCGACAGTGCGGCTGAGGCCCAGGCCAGCAGGCCGGACGGTATTCGCAAGAGCATAGTCAAAGTTCAAAATCGAACGGCGCGCGGGCGATTTCGCCGCGCCCGAGCCGATCGTGATAATGCGGCCCCAGTTTTTGCTTTTCATATTGGGCGCGACGGCACGTACGAAATGGGCGAAACCCTTCACAACGTAGGCGTAAGCGCGGTCCAGATCCTCGTCGTCAAATTCCTCAAAGGAACCTGAGGGCGGCGCAACGGGCGCATAGATGGCGATATCCGGCAGATCAAAAGCAGCCTTTGCTTGCTCGACGATCAAAGGAAAGCTTTCGAGTCGGGTTATGTCGGCCGACACTGCAACGGCTTGGCCGCCCTCGCGTCTTATCGCTTCCACGGTTTCGTCCAGCCGTTGCTGCCCCCGCGCGACCACCACAACCCGGCAGCCGTTGCGGCCCAGCTCCTCCGCAACAGCACGGCCCATTCCATGCGAACCGCCCGTAACCACGGCTACCTTGCCGGTGATGCCCAGATCCATTTATGTCTCCCTTGATGCTGTAATTTCGCGGCCGCTTCGAGCTATTCCATCGCAATGCTCATCTCGGCATTGCGGAGCCGACGCAGAGTCTCTTCACTTGCCGGCACTGCACAGACGCTGCCAATCCCCAGCGCCTTTAGCCCGTGACCGACACCCAACCAGGTGCCGCACATCAACACGACATCGCCGATTTCGGTGTCGCTGAAATTGGCATGCATCCGTTCCCAGAAAGCATCATCGCCATTCATTCCGTCGATCGCGTTTGCAAAGCGGTCGACAAATTCCAGAAGAAGGCGTTCGCGTGCACTGAAGCCCGGCCACTCCAGGTTGATTGCCTCCGCATTTGTGTAAAGCTCTTCTTCTATTGGCTCATCGGAAAAGCCGGGCCAGTCGCGCCACAGGCGCATACTGTTGCAGATGGGGCAGCCCATCATCGCCGTCATCGGAAAACGCATAACCTCACGTTCCCGGGGCGACAGGGTTGTTTCAGGCGCATCATAGACGATACGGAACATGCGTTTGCGGCTCTCGACGAGCATCGGCGTACCCAAATGATTAAGGATATGCTCCAGCGCTTCTTCGCCTTCCGGCACATCAATACGGTATGGCATATGGCTCTCCTCTCATTTTTTATATGATCTTTATAACACAGGAAATTGTGCATAACGCCAATAATGTTCTGCATTATTTATAAGACTGAGGCAAAAAATCCCATTACCAACGATAACCCACCGAGACGCCATAGGTTCGCGGATCGCCCACGGTGCCTTGGGCAACGCCGAACGATACCAGGAAGTCTGCGGAATTGGTGAGATAGCGCTTGTTCGTCAGGTTTCTGGCAAACACCGCGATCTCAACCGCGGGATCGTCCAGTTTGATTGCCGCGCGTCCGTTGAGCAGCCCATATCCCTTCACGATGCCAAACTGATTAGCCAGCGCATATTGATCCTTGACGCTTTGCGGCAATGTGTCGGCCGGGGTGTTCTGGTAGAAAGCGCGTGAGGAAATATAGGAATAGTCCAGATGCAGTGAAGCCTCGCCGAAGGAAGTGGGTACGGTCTGCGTTGCTCCAATGCGGGCCGTGACCTTGGGCAACTGGGGAAGCCGCTCGCCGCTTCTGTCGACAAGCACGGGAAGGCCGTTCACTATCTGGGTTTCGACAAAGGAACCATCGACATAGCTGCCCTTGAGCAGCGCCAGGTTGCCGGTGATTTCCATGCCGCTCCATGGCAATGCCGTAAGCTCGAACTCCGCGCCATGGATGTGGGCCTTGCCGGCGTTGACCACATATTGGGTCAGTGCCTGGAATTTGGGGTCGAAGGTATTGATGATGCGCTGCACATCGGATTGCCAGGCATAGAAGAAGGCGGCGTTCGCGCGCAGGCGTCGATCGAGAAGATCGGCCTTGACCCCCACTTCGACGTCGCGAACATTTTCAGGCTTGAATGCCGGAGCGAAGGTGTCCCGGATGTTCCAGCCTCCCGACATTGAGGCGCCGCTGGTCTTGGCATAGACAAAGAGCGCGTCATTGATTTTATAATCCAGGCCCGCAGTCCACGCGGGATATTTGAACTTCGCTTTGCGGGTCTGGTCGCAGGGGCCACCCGGTACATCCCTGACGACCGCGCAGCTATCCGGGTCATCCCGGTCCGTCAGTGCGTGAATGACAAGCTCGCGGCTGTCCCAGGTATAGCGGAAGCCTGCTGTTGCTCTCAAACGATCAGTGAAATCATAGTTCAACTGACCGAATAATGCGTAGGATGTGCTGCGGATATTGCCGTCAGTATTGCGGGCTACGGGTGCGGCTGGATTAAGAAATCCGAATGACTTTGCGTCGGATCGCTCGGTGCCTTTCTCAATGAAATAATATGCGCCGGCTATCCAGTCGAGATCGCCTGCAGAACCATAAACCTGCAGTTCTTCACTGAACTGATGCTGGGCATAATCGCTTTTGAAGGACACCATGTTGATCGGCAAACCATCAAGATCAAGCGTCGTGCCCACCCTCGATTTCCGGTAGGCCGTGATGGACTTTATGGTTGCCGATCCCAGTTCGACCTCAACCGTTGCAGCGATACCCTTTGCCGTTGCCGCATCGAAAGGCGTGTCCAGATCGGCCTCGCCCGTGTCGTTATATCCGTAATTGCGGTAAAAATTCTTCTTTGTGGAAAGATATGGCGTGGGATCGAAACCCACAGCGTCGAACGCCTGCCCAACTGTGATGCCGCCAAGATCAAAGTCCGGGTTGACGGCGAGTGTCGTTGCCGTGTCACCGCTGTCGCGATAGCGCGAATAATCGCCAGCTATCGTCAGCGTCAGGGGAACGGCTTCAGGTGCCCATCGCAATGTCGCTCTGGCAAGATAATTGCTTCGGACATCGCCTGCCGGGCGATTGTTCAGGCGCACAAACCGGCCATAGCCGTCATGTTCGTCATAGCCGCCGACCAGACGGAGGGCCAATTCATCACCGTTCAGGGGGAAGTTGACGACGCCCTG
Organism: Rhizorhapis sp.; assembly: GCA_036570425.1. Taxonomy (GTDB): domain Bacteria; phylum Pseudomonadota; class Alphaproteobacteria; order Sphingomonadales; family Sphingomonadaceae; genus Rhizorhapis. Next base: position 106,899 of record DATCYF010000023.1, read on the forward strand.
GAGACGACGCTGGTCATAATTGCCAAGCTCTGCCTTCAAACTGCCTTCGAATTCTCCGGTGGGCGGATTGGAGATTATATTGATTGCGCCGCCGGTGGTATTGCGGCCAAACAGGGTGCCTTGCGGTCCACGCAGAACCTCGGCGCGCTGCACATCCAGCAGATCGAGATTTCCTGCGACGGGCCGGGCAATGTACACGCCATCTACATAGGTGCCCACCGCCGGGTCTGCTGTTGAATTGGGTGAAACCTGCCCCTGTCCGCGAATGGAGAGAAAGATAACCGTGGATGGCCCTGAACCGCCAAGCCCCACGCTGAGGCTGGGGGTCGTTCGTTGCAAGTCGTCGACCATCTGCACCTGAGCCGTTTCCAGAGCTTCCTCATTCAATGCAGTGACGGCAACCGGCGTGGTCTGAAGCGCCTCACTAGTGCGGCGCGCTGTAACGAGGATGTCCTGAATTTGGCCGCCAGCCTGCGGGGCGGAAGCGGAAGGCGCGGATTGCGCCAACGCCATACCGGGAAACGCCAGGGCAATAGCCGAAACGCAACCCATGTAGAAACCTGTACCCCTTTGCATTATCACGATCTCCTCTCGTGTTCCGAATTATTGTTCGTTGTTTTAGCGTTTCGCACTTCAAGCGAACCTCTGGTGAGCGAACGTCGGCTGGCCGTTCACAGCAGCTCGTTTGAGAATGCGTTATTGTTCAGAATTTGCGTGGGTTGGATATTAGCGTGTCACCGCCTTTGCGCGCCGACATGTTCCTCCAACACAGGTGTGACACGTAGATGCTCAGGAATATTGGCCTGTCCAATCTTCCGGTCAATTTCCTCCTGATACCAATAGAGCGCCCGTTCCTGACACCCCATCATCACGCTGGGAAGAAAGCCGCTTTCCAGCGAGCGCTGAATTCCCGCAAACAGCCGGGTGTCTTCAGCGAGAATTTTAAGCGTGTTCGCCTTAGTGTCGGTCCAGAACTGGCGATCTTCGGCCGTATCGATTTTCCAGCCAAGCAAGGGGGCTTCCATGATGGTTTTCCGGGGCCCGACAGGCCAAAAGGTTTGCCAGGCAAAGCCGATGGGGTCCAGGGCGGTAAAGCCATTGGGGAAAAATGGCAGGCCTACCGTATGATCCTTGAACCGCTCGGTCGTTTCATGCGGAAGGGTCAGGCCGGTTCCGAATATCGTGTCGCCGCGCTTCTTCCGTGTGACAAATCGGGCATGGCCGCCTTTGAAGAGGGACACAACGAAGCTCTTGGAATCCAGATAAGGCGCCAAGGTGTCCTTGTGGATGGAATTGACGTGATAGATTTCCAGGAAATTGTCGTAGGCTGCCTTCCAGTTACAGTCCATCTCGACGACTACGGTGTCTTTGACGACCAGATCCTCAAACGGGAAATCTGCTGTTTCCGCAGTGATGGGGGCAAAGAACTCAGCAAGCGGTTGCGCATTGTCATCCAGATTGATGAAGATCATTCCGCGCCAGGTCTCGCACCGGACGGGCAGCAAGCCATTTTCAGACTTTTCGAGGCAAGCAAAATTGTGCGCTTCGGGAACCGACACCAGCTTTCCGTCAATCGCATATCCCCAACTGTGATAGGGGCAAACGAATCGCCGTTCGGTGCCGGTGGGTTCCTGCAATAGCGCAGCGCCGCGATGGCGGCAGATATTGTGGAACGCCCTGACCTCATCATCCAGGCCGCGGCTGATTATGATCGATTGGCCCAGCTTTTCGAACAGCTTGTAGGATCCCGGCTTGGGCAGTTCAGAGATATGTCCCGCGGTAAGCCATGTCTTGTGCCAGACATGCTGCATTTCCAGATCAAAAAATTGCGGGTCAATGTAGCGTCCGGTGGGGACGGCCGGGAGCGGTGGGAATGAGGGAGGATAAGTGGTGCGCTGCACCTCCTCCTCCACTGCATCATAGATCGCAAGGGATTCTATGTTATGCATGATCCTCTACCTTCTACACGTTGTTATAGATTATTGCAGTATCATAACCATAAACCCGCTTCAAGCCGCCCGATGGGATGGCAAGCATCCATCTTGCGCAGGGGAAAGCAGGCTGCCTCACCTTGCTCACGATAGGTTTAGGCGAGCCGCCTTCGTGTTGAGCTAAGCATTGAGCGCATGGATGCGCGTCTGCCGTTCGCATGGATCGGTAAGAAGAATCGGGAGATTGGGATGCAGCGGCTTAGAGACAAAGTGGCTTTCATTACTGGCGGAGCGGGCGGAATCGGGTCTGCCACGGCTGAACGGTTCGTGTCCGAAGGCGCCAGCGTCACCGTCGCGGACGTCAATGGTGAAGGCGCGCAGGCGGTCGCCAGGCGGCTGGGCGCCAAGGCGCATGCGGTTACGATCGATCTCGGCGATGAACAGTCGATCAAACGGGCCCTGAATGAAGCCCATGACCATTTCGGCCGTCTGGATATCCTCTTCAATAATGCGGCGCTGACCGACGCCGAGACCATGGGGGCAGATACCGATGTCACTGATATTCCGCTGGATACGTGGAATCGCACGCTTCAGGTGAATGCCACTGGATTGATGCTGTGCTGCCGATATGCGATTCCGCTCATGAAGGCGGCAGGGGGCGGTTGTATTGTCAACACCGCATCGGGCTCGGGCTTGCTGGCCGACGTGTCGCGCGTGGCCTATGGCACGTCAAAGGCGGCGGTCATCTCGCTGACCCGCTATATTGCCACTCAGCATGGCAAGGATCGCATTCGTTGCAACGCCATCGCGCCGGGACCAATAGTAACGCCTCATACACGGGGCGTCGCCGGACCTCTGTTCGATATGATTGCGCGTCATATGCCCATGGGTGAACTGGGAACTCCGGAAGATGCAGCGGCGCTCGTGGCGTTTCTGGCGGCAGACGAATCGCGGTACATCAATGGAGAGATCATTGTTCTGGATGGAGGCATGATGGCGCACCATGCCCATGTGCGGGACATGTGGGACTGGAATATGGAAGCGGGGCAGCAGAAGGAATAGCTCTGGCAGCTTTGCCCGAGCAGCTTCCATGCGATTGCTGGCGGAACGGGAGCGCCTGTCATCAGGCGGAGCCATAGCCCCTTTTGTAAGTACAAAAGGCTGGCAGCGCATGCGCAATGACGGTAACGGTCCCCAAGCTTTTGCGATAACGCCTCAGCGGCCGCTTCGGTCTTGCCGCTGGCGGGTCACGGAAGCAGGGATCGAGCAGGCAGATGCGCATTTTTCATTTCCTTCTGAAGACAATGGCGGCGTTGGCGCTTCTTCTGCCCGCCGTTGCATCTGCACAGCTCATGTCCTCCGGGGAATTGCATGTTCCCGCGTCATTGGTCGCCGAAACTGATCATCCTGCGCCGGGGCAGACGGTCACACTCGCCTTCACCATGAAGCCGCAGGCCGGTTGGCATGGCTATTGGGAAAATCCCGGCGATGCTGGCAAGGGCATGACCCTCAAGTGGGACTTGCCGTCCGGTGTCACGGTAAGCGCATTGCGCTATCCTGTGCCGGAAACGCTGCTGATCTCCGGCCTCATGAATTATGTCTATGAGGACGACTACGCGCCGCTGGTGACGCTCACGGTGCCGCCGAATTTTGCGCCGGGCGACCGGCTTCCGATCCGGGTGCGTGCTGATTGGCTGTCCTGCACACACGAAATCTGCGTCCCCGAAGGCGATGATCTGTCCCTCGATCTCATAGTCGGGGCTGGCGAGATTGATGCAAAAGAGCGGGTCGCGTTCGACGGCTTTCGAGCGCGCTTGCCCCGTCCTTTGGGAAGCGAGGGGCGTTTCGCCCGTGTCGGGGATCGGCTGCGGCTCGCAATTCCCTTTCCAGCAGGAGCCTCGATAGCGACGCCATATTTTTTTCCCACGACGGAAGGGGCCATCCGTTATGCAAGCCCCCAATCCGTGACTCGCAGTGGCGACTGGCTGATTGTTGAAACCGATGCAGCGGAATCTCCGCCAAGCGAATTGCACGGCGTTATCAAAACCGGTCCCCACAAAGGCCTGATCCTCACCGCCAAGCCGGGCGAGGTTCCGTCCGCCGGAACGCCTATCGCGGATGTAGGGCAGCCAGCGGACCAGGAGGCCGTGAGCTTTTCAGCTATTGTCCTGACTTTGGCGGGCGCGCTGGTCGGCGGGCTGCTGCTCAATATCATGCCCTGCGTTTTTCCGATTCTGAGTCTCAAGGCACTCAAGCTGGCCAAGGCGGGGGGCGATGAACATGTCGTTCGGCGCGATGCTCTTGCCTATACGGCAGGCATTGTGCTGACCTGCCTGGCGTTGGGCGGAGCGCTGCTCGCGCTGCGGGCGGGCGGTGCGGCGATTGGCTGGGCCTTTCAGTTGCAGGACCCGCGCATCATTTTGTTGCTGCTCGTACTGGTGACTGCCATTGCCTTCAATCTGGCCGGGCTCTTCGAATTGAGCAGTGTCAATGCCGGGAGCAGTCTTGCGGAAAAGCCGGGCTCAGCCGGTTCTTTCTGGACCGGCGTGCTGGCGGCCTTCATTGCTACGCCTTGTACCGGACCTTTCATGGGCGCAGCCATGGGCGCGGCTCTGATCCTGCCTGTGCCTCTTGCGCTTGTGATTTTTGCCGGATTGGGTCTGGGCCTTGCTCTGCCATTTCTTCTCATCGCGTTCATCCCCGCCCTGCGTCGGGGATTGCCGAAACCAGGTCCCTGGATGGGCACTTTGCGGCGAGTCATGGCAGTGCCGATGTTTCTGACCGCGATCGCCCTCGTCTGGCTATTGGGACGGCAGGCCGGAACGACGGGCATGACGATAGGTCTTGGCGTCGCTGCCGGCTCTGCGCTGCTGCTCTGGTGGGTAGGCATGCGACAGGCGCATGGACGTGGTGGCGCGTGGATCGTCAGCCTTGCCATGTTGCTGGTGTTGGCTGGTGGGGCGGCCCTGCTTCCCATGCGTAATGAAGCAGCGGCCGCAAAGAGCGGGGCGATCGCGCAGGATGAGGCGTTCAGCGAGGCGAGGCTTGCCGCGTTGCGTGCCGAAGGGCGGCCCGTCTTTCTTTATTTCACCGCCGATTGGTGCCTGACATGCAAGGCGAACGAGGCCGCCGCGATCGACCGCGCCGAAGTGCGTGACGCTTTCGCAAGGAAGCGGGTGGCGATGCTTGTGGGCGATTGGACCAATGCCGATCCGGAGATCAGCCGCTTTCTCGAACGTCATGGCCGTTCGGGGGTGCCGCTTTATCTTTGGTATGCGCCAGGTCAGGAGGCTCGGGTGCTGCCGCAAATACTCACGCCGTCGCTACTGGCGACGCTCCCCAAGGGCTGAGCCATGGCGAAAAAACGAGCCGACCAGTTGCTCTTCGATCGCGGTCTTGTCGAGAGCCGTAGCCGTGCGCAGGCCATGATCCTTGCCGGTCTAGTCTATTCGGGCGAGCGAAAGATCGAAAAGGCCGGACAACCGATGGCCGAAGATGCGACGATTGAACTGCGGGGTCGCGATCATCCCTGGGTTTCGCGCGGCGGGATCAAGCTGGCGCACGCCCTGGATCATTTCAGCTGGGACGTGAATGACGCCGTAGCGATGGATGTAGGAAGCTCTACCGGCGGCTTCACCGACGTGCTGCTGACCAAAGGCGCGGCGCGGGTCTATGCGGTCGATAGCGGCACCAACCAGCTTGCCTGGAAATTACGGCAGGATGACCGGGTGATCGTCCATGAGCAGACCAGCGCCCGGATTTTGACGTGGGAGCATATCCCGGAGCCCATTGATCTTGTTGTCTGTGATGCCAGCTTCATCTCGCTTGCGAAGGTGTTGGAGCGGCCCCTCAGCTTTGCGGCGCCTTCCGCACGCCTGATTGCGCTCATCAAGCCGCAGTTCGAAGCGGGACGCGCTGAAGTCGGCAAGGGCGGGGTTGTTCGCGACCCCGCGGTTCATGCACGCGTTTGCGCGGAGGTGCGCGATTGGGTAACGGCGCAAGGCTGGCAAGTCGCGGATATTGTGGAAAGCCCCATCACAGGGCCGGAGGGGAATGTGGAGTTCCTGATAGGCGCTTGCAGAAATCCTGTTACAATTTGCGACAACTGACTTTCTTGCATTGCACAGGGATGCGCTTTAGCGATTGCTTGTGCCCAAAACCCGCATTCTCCTCTTTCTTGGACTCTGCCAATTCTTAGCCGCCTGTGGCGACGGCTCCGGGGAGCAGGCGACGCGTCCTGCTCCGCTGATCTCCGCTGCTCCTGTGTCCAGCATGCGCTTTGTGGACCGCATCAATGCGGTAGGAACGGCACTCGCCAATGAACAGGTGGTCATTTCCGCGCCTGTCACGGAGCGGGTGGTCAGCCTGAATTTCGCCGATGGTGGCTATGTGCGACAGGGCCAGGTGATCGCGACGATGGCGCACAGCGAAGAGCAGGCCCAGCTTGCTGCCGCTACCGCACAGCAAAGGGAGGCAGGACAACAGCTCGAGCGCATTCGGACGCTCAAGGAGCGCGGCTTTGCCACGAATGCGAGCCTTGATGCACAGGTCGCTGCCTTTGGTTCAGCGCGCGCGGCAGCCGCTCAGGCGAAGGCCGCCATCGCCGACCGCGTGATCCGCGCTCCTTTTTCCGGGTGGGTTTCGCTCCGCAATGTGTCAGCTGGCGCCGTCATTCCAGCGGGTACGGAAATAGCCACCATTAGCGATCTGTCTCAGATCAAGCTGGACTTCAGTATCCCCGAAACGCTGCTCGCCACTGTGCAGGAGGGGCAGGTCATAGAGGCGCAGGCTGCTGCATTTCCGGATCATCCGGTTCGCGGAAAAGTGCAGACCATTGATCCGGTGGTCAATCCTGCCACTCGCGCCGTAACTATTCGCGCTATTTTGCCTAACCCGGATTTGCGGTTGAAGCCCGGCATGCTGCTGACGGTGCAGGTGGAGGCGGGCGCACATACCGCGCTGTCCGTTCCGGAGCTTGCCGTATTGGGGGACGGCGAGGACCGCTTCGTTTATATCGTGGACGATCAGGGGAAGGCCCAGCGAACAGAGGTCAGGACGGGCGCGCGGCAGGATGGCCGCATCGAGATTGTCGACGGGTTGAGCCGCGGACAGAAAGTGGTGACAGACGGGATCGTCAAGCTGTCCGATGGCCTGCCTGTGCGGGTGACGAAGAACGCTGGAGCCGCTGGGTCCAAGGAAAATATGATGGCGGAACCGGGCGGCTGATGGTCATGGCGGACTGATCATATGCAATTATCCGATCTTTCCGTCCGCCGTCCTGTGCTCGCCGCCGTCGTCGCGATTCTGATGTGCGTGGCCGGAGCGGTCGGTTATTTCAGCCTTTCGGTCCGTGAATATCCCGACACTGATCCGCCTATCGTGTCAGTGCAGACAACCTATACCGGCGCGGCGGCTTCCGTCGTGGAAACGCGCATTACCCAAGTGCTGGAAGAGCGGCTGGCCGGTATTGCGGGCATTCAAACCATCACGTCTGAATCGGAAGATGGTGAATCCAGCATCAACATTGAATTCAGCCCCACTCGGGACGTTGATTCAGCTGCAAATGACGTACGGGACCGTGTCTCAGGCGCTGTCGATGATCTGCCAGAAGAAGCGCTGGCTCCCGAGATACGCAAGGTCGACGCCGATGCGCGGCCCATCATGTTCTTCATTATTTCCAAACCTGGCTGGTCGCGCCTTCAATTAAGCGATTATGTAGACCGCAATATTGCTGACCGCTTTTCCGCTATCGACGGCGTCGCTCGCGTATTTATTGGCGGTGAGGCCAAGCCGTCGATGCGGATCTGGTTGCAGCCGGAAAGGCTTGCTGCCTTTCATCTGACCAGCGCCGATGTCGAATCTGCGCTGATGGCGCAGAATGTGGAATTACCTGCCGGCCGGCTGGAGTCGGAAGATCAGAATCTGACCTTGCGCGTCGATCGTCCCTTTACAACCGAGGCGCAATTCGCTCGTTTGGTGGTCGGTCGCGGCAGTGACGGTTATCTTGTGCGGCTAGGCGATGTCGCGCGCGTGGAGCAAGGTCCGGAGGACCCCTATCAGAGCTTTCGCACCAATGGCCAAAATTCGATTGGCCTTGGTATAGTTCGCCAGTCCGGGGCCAATACGCTGGAGGTTGCCGATCGGGCAAAAGCACTGGCCGAGGAAATGAGTCCGACTCTCCCGGCGGGAATGACGATTTCCGTCGGCTCTGATGAGTCGGAATTCATCAGTCGCGCGATCGATAAAGTCTATCATACGCTCGCTGAGGCCGCGGTGCTGGTCGTGTTGGTGATTTTCCTGTTCCTCGGCAGTGTGCGAGCAACTTTTATCCCGGCCATCACAGTGCCGATTTGTCTGCTGGCGACTTTTGTTGTCCTGTGGCTGCTGGGCCTGTCCATAAATTTGCTGACGCTGCTCGCAATGGTGCTGGCGATTGGGCTTGTCGTTGACGATGCCATTGTGGTGCTTGAAAATATCTACCACCGCATCGAGCAGGGTGAAGATCCGCTGGTTGCCTCCTATCTCGGCACCCGGCAGGTGGGCTTCGCCATCATTTCAACCACGCTGGTCGTATGTGCCGTCTTCGTGCCCGTCATGTTCATTGCGGGGCAGACCGGGCTGCTCTTCCGCGAATTGGCCATCGCGATGATTGCTGCGGTGGCGTTCTCCGGCTTCGTGGCGCTCAGCCTGGCGCCGATGCTCTGTTCCAAACTGCTGCGGCGCACTAAGCGGGGGCGTATTGCCGCTTGGGTTGACGAGCGTTTCCAGCGTCTTGAGGCGAGCTATACGAGGGGACTGGGCCGCGTTCTCGCCCGGCCGTTGCTGCCGCTCAGCCTCGTGGTTCTATTCCTGGGTGTGGCGGTTTTGCTGTTCGTCATGCTGCCCAACGAGCTTGCGCCCCAAGAGGATACGGGCATCATGGATGCCAGCATCAGCGCACCTGAAGGAACCGGCTTCGAGCAGATGGACCGCTATGTGGTGTCCACGCAAAATGCCTTGTTGCCGCTGCTGAAAGATGGCGCCGTGCGCACCATTATCTCCCGTACCCCAGGCAGCTTTGGCGCAAGCGATGATTTCACCGACGGTCGCCTCATCATCTATCTGAAACCTTGGGAAGATCGGACCAGGACCACGGCGGAAGTCGCCGCCGAAGTGAACCGGATCATAGCCCAGCAACCCGGCGTGCGTGGGAACGCCGTGCCACGTTCGGGACTGAGTCGCGGTCGAGGCCAGCCGATCAATCTCGTCATTGCGGGATCTACTTATGAAGGTTTGGCACGGGCACGCGACCGGATCATGGCCGCCGCCGCGAATTATCCCGGAATCATCAATCTCGATAGCGATTACAAGGAAACCAAGCCCCAACTGCACATTACGGTAGACACCAACCGCGCCGGCGATCTCGGCGTCTCGGTGGAGGACATCAGCGAAGCCCTGCAAACACTTCTCGGCTCCCGGCGCGTTTCCACCTACACTGATCGGGGTGAGGAATATCGCGTCATCATGCAGGCGGAGAAAGAGGGCCGCGAAACCATATCCGACCTGGGTAAAATCTATGTGCGCTCATCCGCAGGTGGACTGGTAACTTTATCAAGCCTGGTGACGGTCAAGGAGATTGCGGGCCCGCGCGAACTCAATCGCTACAATAAATTGCGAGCCATTACATTGCAGGGCGGTGTCGCTCCCGGCTATTCGCTAGGGCAGGCGCTGGAATTCCTTGAGCAGCAGGCCCGCGCCGCGCCTGAGGTCGCTGCCATCGGCTATCGCGGCGAAAGCCAGTCGCTGCGTGAAACGGGAAGTTCAATCTGGCTGGTCTTCGGGCTTACCATCCTGATCGTCTATCTCTTGCTCGCGGCTCAATTTGAAAGCTTCGTACATCCGGCCATCATCGTGACGACCGTGCCGCTGGCAGTTGCTGGCGGAGTCATCGGCCTTGCTCTCGCGGGGGATTCCATCAATCTCTATAGTCAGATCGGGATTGTCATGCTGGTCGGGTTGGCAGCGAAAAACGGCATTCTTATCGTGGAATTCGCCAACCAGCTTCGCGACGAAGGTGTGGAGATCGGTGAGGCGATCCGCGGAGCCGCCGCCCGGCGCCTGCGCCCGATCCTGATGACCTCGATTGCCACGGTCATGGGCGCAGTTCCACTGGTCATGATGGGCGGCGCGGGCGCGGAATCGCGGGCCAGCATAGGCGTTGTGATTGTTTCCGGTGTCTCGCTTGCCACGCTGATTACGCTGTTCCTGATACCTATCCTCTATTCACGGCTTGCAGGACGCACGGTTTCGCCGCAAACCGTGGGCCGGGAACTGGATGCTGCACTGGAAGCGCCAAAACCCGCAGAGTGAGTCGACCATGTGGGGGAGCAGGTCCGATGAATCAGATTGCGTCCAGGGGACAGCTCAGAATGTCCTATCTGCGTTGGGCGCTGTTTACCGTCCCACTGATCCTGTTGCTTGGCATCGCGTCGGGCCGGATAGCGGGAAGCGGTCACGGCAACCGTTGGTTCGCAGCTCTGGCGAAACCGGACATTGTGCCGCCGGGATGGGTATTCGCCACAGCGTGGCCTTTGCTTTACCTTCTCATCGGTCTTGCCATCGCCATGATCCTGCATGCGCGGGGAGCCCGGATGCGCGGGCCCGCCATTGTGCTGTTCGTCGTTCAGTTCATTCTCAATCTTGTCTGGTCGCCGCTGTTTTTCGCCGCGCATCAGGTGACCAGCGCGCTTTACCTTGCAGGCGCTATTGCGGGTTTGACGTTGATCACGCTCATTCTCTTCGCAATGATACGGAAGGTCGCGGCCCTGCTGATGCTGCCCTATCTGCTGTGGCTGTGTTTTGCGGTCTATCTGACTTTGGAGATCGATCGTCTCAACCCCGATGCGGAAACCCTTGCAGCGCCAGCGGTGCGTACCCAGATATAAGGTCTGCCTTCAGGCCAAACGATTAGTAGCGCGATAGAGACGGACCATGCAGACTGAAAACAGATTTTTTGACGATTTCGCTAAATTGATCAACGGCGCTGCGGGCACGCTGGCCGGTGTAGGGCGTGAGGCGGAGGCTGCTGCCCGCGAACGTGCCAAGGAATGGATTGGCGGCCTTGATTTTGTCAGCCGTGATGAGTTTGAAGCGGTGAAGGAAATGGCGGCAAAGGCCAGGGAAGAGGCTGAGGCGCTAAGAGCACGCTTGGAAGCCCTGGAAAATAGCGCTGCACAAAAGGCATCTCCCAAGACGGCGGAATAGCCCATTGCATTTGCCTTGGGGCGCAAACTTGTCCACAGGCTATCCACAATTTCATTCACAATCGCGTCAGTTCACCTATTGCGCAACTGTGCTTGGGACATCAGGCTTGCTAATGAAGCAGTCGCGCAGGAAGAAAGTTAATGATGCAGGGCGACGAATTTGAAGGCGAGCGGGACGAAGCGGCGCCGATCGACATGCTCGCCGCCTATTTTGAGGCGCACGGTTGGCCGTTCGAACATGCCAGCGAAGATGAAATCGTGGCCACGACGCAGGGAAGCTGGGCCCAATATGAACTGCGCGCCATCTGGCGCGAACAGGATCAGGTGCTGCAATTGCTGGCGCTGCCAGACATTCGCGTTTCTGATGAGAAGCGGGCGACTATCTATGAAACTCTGGGCCTTATCAATGAACAGCTCTGGCTCGGCCATTTCGAGCTTTGGTCCAACAGCGGACTGGTGCTGTTCCGCAATGGCGCTCTCCTGGGATCGGGCGAGACATTGAGCCTGGAACAAGCGCAAACGCTCATTGAAACCGCGCTTGACGAATGCGAACGTTTTTATCCCGTGTTCCAATTCGTTCTGTGGGGCGGCAAAACCCCGCAGGAGGCGATTTCCGCATCCCTGATCGAAACGCGCGGCGAAGCCTGATCGCGCGTCATGAGAGCGAACCGTTTTCCCGAGCACCTTTTCCTGGTGGGCTGTGGCAACATGGCGGGCCCAATGCTGGCGCGCTGGCTGGAATGCGGGCTCGATCCTGCACGCGTGACCGTCTATCGTCCTAGCGGAAAGTCCGTAGCCGATGGGGTGGCGGTGCTGGACGCATGGCCTGAATATTTGCCCGACGGCACGCTCGTCCTGTTGGGCATGAAGCCTTATCAAATTGATGATGTCGCGCCGCACGTTGCCGGTATGAAGGGGCAGGATATTCGTCTTGTCTCTATTTTAGCTGGCATCAGCACGGCGGCGTTGCGATCCCGTTTTCCCGGTCACGCAGATATTGTCCGCGTCATGCCCAACACGCCCGTTGGCGTGGGGCAGGGGGTATGTGCGCTTTATGCCGATGAACGGACCAGCGACGCGGCACGCGAGCAGGTTGAGGCGTTGATGCAGCCGCTGGGTCTTGCCGAATGGCTAAAGGACGAGACACAATTCAATCTTGTTACCGCCTTGTCTGGTTGCGGCCCGGCCTATCTCTTCCGCTTTATCGACGCACTTGCCGGGGCCGCAACGCGGCTCGGCTTGCCGGAGGATCAGGCTGCCCGCCTGGCGCTTGCCACTGTGCGAGGAGCCTCGACGCTGGCCGCCCATGCGGATGTTGCACCTGGTGTTCTGGCGGATCGCGTCGCCAGCCCCGGCGGCATGACGCGAGAAGGCATGAATGTTCTCGACAAGGACGATCGCCTGCTGGAACTCCTGACCCATAGCTTGCGTGCTGCGCGAGATCGCGGTGAGGAGATGGCAAGGGAAGCCGGAACCTGATGTTTTTCTGCGTGTACGCAGACTAACCCCGCCCCTGCAGCGCCGCCACCATCTTCCTATCTTCTGATGGAATCAATCCTTCCAGCACGCGCCAGAAGCCAGTCACTGATCCCTGGCCCGCCTGCGCATAAGCGGCGGACATTTTTTCCCGCAAGTCCCGGAACAGCGCGGCCTCCAACTCGGCGCCTGTTTCCGTCAGATGCAGAAGCTTCTGACGGCGGTCCCGGGTGCCTGTTGTGGACTGGATATAGCCCCGCTCGAAAAGGTCATTCAGTACGCGCCCGAGCGATTGTTTGGTGATTGCCAGCAATTTCAGCAATTCGCTGACCGTCAAGCCCGGCTGGCGCGAGATAAAATAAAGTGCTCGATGGTGCGCACGGCCAAGTCCTTGCTGCGCCAACGTCTGGTCGATGGCCCGCGTCATGTGGCTGTAGCCGAAGTAAAGCAGCTCGACTCCGCGCCGGATTTCGTCTTCGCGCAAAAAGAGCGGCGATGCGGTGGGTGTTTGGACAGTCATCTTGACCTATCTACCCGTCAGGCATATGGAATGGCAAGTTTAATGCGCAGATTCGTGTTGCAGCGCAATAGAATTATGGAAAATGAGCATGGCCCTTGATGAACGCCCCTATAATGACCGTGATGGATGGATCTGGTTTGATGGCAAGCTGGTCCCGTGGCGGGAAGCAAACGTCCATATTCTTACTCACGCACTGCACTATGCATCCAGCGTGTTCGAGGGGCAGCGTGCCTATGGCGGAAAGATCTTTGCACTGACAAGGCATAGCGAGCGGTTGCACAACAGCGCTGGAATCCTCGGATTCGAAATTCCTTATACGGTTGCCGAGATCGATGCCGCCTGTAACGAGGTGATGAAGGCCAATGGGCTCACGGACTGCTATGTCCGCCCGGTCGCCTGGCGCGGTCCTGAACAGATGGGCGTCGCAGCCCAGCGCACCAAAACGCACGTTGCCGTTGCTTGCTGGGAATGGGGCGCGTATTTTGGCGACGCGACCAAGGGCATCCGCCTGGATATCGCGCCATGGCGGCGGCCTGCGCCCTATACCGCGCCGACTCAGGCAAAGGCATCGGGGCTGTACATGATCGCAACCATGTCGAAGCATCACGCGGCTGATCGCGGTTTCGACGATGCGCTGATGTTCGACTGGCGCGGGCAGGTGGCTGAAGCGACTGGCGCAAACGCCTTCTTCATCCGCGACGGCAAAATCTACACGCCGACGCCAGACTGCTTCCTCAATGGCATCACACGCCAGACCGTTATCGAACTGGCCCGCAAGCGCGGTATAGAAGTCGAAGAACGCGTGATCTGGCCGGACGAACTGGAAAGCTTCGAACAATTCTTCCTGACCGGGAGTGCCGCGGAAATCACCCCTGTGCAGTCGGCTGGCCCCTGGAATTTCGAAGTCGGTGCCCTGACCCTGCAATTGCAGAAAGATTATAGCGATCTGGTGAACGGTCGATCCAACTGATGTTTTCTGCGGGAAAGGAACAAAAAAGCCCTTTCCCGCAGGCGCGGCTTGAGTATAAGGACGCCTCTTCGATCCGGCTCGGCCGGACGTGTTGGGGCGTAGCCAAGCGGTAAGGCACCGGTTTTTGGTACCGGCATGCGCAGGTTCGAATCCTGCCGCCCCAGCCAGCATAACTAATCCTGGACTTGGAATGGAAGCGGCGGGTGGCTTCATGGCATTCGCAGCCATTCTATCTGCTCTCTGCGAGTTGATAGGAAACGGGGAAGCGATCGCCGAGGCGATGTTTTACGCTTCCGGATGCCCTGTCTCAATCAGACATTGGGCATGGCTTCAGGGATCTGACTGGCCAACATCCGCGTATCAGGCGCACGGAATGGGAAGGTATCGCTGATACGAAGCCAAACCGCGTGTGAGTCGTGGAAGATCAGCGCTCTACGGCAAATAACGTGACGCCAGCGTATTTCGAATCGGCGGGATCGAAAATCGTTTCTGGCTGAAACTCTTGATTGGTGAGCGCCAACTGAGACAGGCCGGCCAGCTTGAAAGTGCCGATCTTGATTTCGCGCGGGGGCTTGCCTTCGCGCTCTATGGTCACGGCATCGATGAAGAGTTCGTCATGTCGCGTATAGAGAATATGCGGCGCCAGTTTCACGGCCATGCGATTATAGACTGTTTCTACGCATTTCCTGGTCGCGATGGATTCGAGCAGAAGTTTGGTTGTGTCCATGCGGCCCAAATGATCGATTGGCATCCAATAATCAATGAGTCTATGCGCCGCGAAACGCATAATGATCTCTAAGCGGCTTTGACCGGGGCATGTCCTGGCCTGCTCGAAGTTCCTCTCAGAAAGCCGGGACGATGGCTTGCCGCTTAGCCCGGTCGATCGCATTTCAAATCGATGGACCGGAACAGGTTCATCGCGGCCCGTTCTGCGGCTCTGCCAGGCGACGATGCATTTGGGCCAGGACAGTATCAGGAATGATGCCGGAAAATAGCGCCTGTACCTTGTTCATGAATCCGCTGACGACGCCTGCCTCACCCTTCTTCATGGCGGCATAACCGTCGACGGCGACCTTGGCAGGGTCCGCCTTTTCTTCCTGGCCCACCTTTGTGTCCATCAATTCGGCCCGTTCGAAAAACTCGGTTTCGGTGGGGCCGGGCATCAGACAGGTGACGGTCACGCCTGTGTCCTTCAACTCGTTCCGTAATGCCGTGCTGAAGCTGTCGACGAATGCCTTGGTGCCGTTGTAGACTGCCTGGAAGGAACCGGGAATGAAACCTGCGATGGATCCCGTGATCAGAATTTTGCCTTGCCCGCGCTGCCGCATCTGACGGCCCACCTTGTGGATCAAGGAAATGGTGCCAATGATGTTGAGATTCACCACTTGTCTGGCCTTGTCGAGATCCTGATCGAGGAAGCCATGACCCAAGCCTCTCCCCGCATTGGCGAGTAGCGCGTCGACTGGCCGGTCGCGGACGGCCGACCAAACCTGCTGGACTCCTTCTTCAGTGGTCAGATCGGCAGTCACGGTTTCGACTTGCGCACCGTGCTGCCGCAATTCCTGCGCAGCCGCTTCGATTTCCGGTTCATTGGCTGCGATGATCAGGTCATATCCGTCGCCGGCGCAGCATTTTGCAAGTTCCAGACCGATCCCGGTGGACGCGCCGGTCACGATCGCGAGTGGGCGATCAGCCATGAAAAATCTCCTGTCATGCGGGGGTCAGAACCACCTTGGTCCATTCATTCTGATTTTCCTTGAAGTTTTTGTAGCCAGTCGCCGCTTCTTCCAGGGGAAGGCGGTGGCTGATGAGGAATTCAGTGTCGATCTCACCCTCTCCGATACGGTGGAGAAGATCGTGGCTATAGCGCTGCACATGCGTTTGGCCGCTCTTCACCTGCAATCCTTTTTCCATGATGGCGCCCAGCGGGAACTTGTCAGTCATGCCGCCATAAACGCCGGGGACCGAAACCCGCCCTCCTTTGCGGCAGGCGAGAATCGCCTGTTTGAGCGCTGAGGCGCGATCAGTGCCAAGGCGGGCCTTTTGCTTCACAATGTCGATCATATTGTCGATGGCAAAGCCGTGCGCCTCCATCCCAACCGCATCAATGACCGCATCGGGGCCGATGCCCCCGGTCATCTCGATCAGCGCCTCGCGGACGTTGGTATGCCGGAAATTGATAGTTTCTGCCCCCAATCCGCGTGCCAGCTCAAGGCGATGGGGGTAATGGTCGATACCGATCACTCTTTCAGCGCCCATGAGCAGCGCGCTTTGAATGGCAAAGAGGCCAACAGGGCCGCAGCCCCATACAGCCACTGTGTCGCCTTCCTCGATGTCGGCATTGTCAGCGGCCATCCAGCCGGAGGGAATGATGTCGGACAGGAACAGAACCTGCTCGTCGTCCATCCCTTCCGGCACCACGATGGGGCCTACATCGGAAAAAGGGACACGGACATATTCGGCTTGTCCGCCAGGATAGCCGCCAGTTAAATGCGAATAACCGAAAAGGCCGCTCATGGCATGGCCGTAAAGCGTTTCCGATATATCCTGTTTGTCGACAGGATTGGAATTATCGCAGGCGGAATATTGTTGTTTTTCGCAGAAGAAGCATTTGCCGCATGCAATGACGAAGGGGACGACGACGCGCTGTCCTTTTTGCAATGTGCTGCCGGACCCGGTCTCCACGACCTCGCCCATGAACTCATGACCTAATATATCGCCAGAGAGAACGCCTGGAATGACGCCGTCATAGAGATGAAGGTCAGACCCGCAGATGGCAGTGGATGTCACCTTGATAATGGCATCGCGAGGATTGACGATTTCCGGATCGGGTACGGTATCCACCCGGACATCATGTGTTCCATGCCAAGTCAGTGCGCGCATGATGCATCTCCTCTTATCTGTCAGGCCGTTTCCCGGCGATTGGCTGGATTGGCGAGTTCGCCGGTTTCCATCAGCATCTTAAAGCGTTTCATCTCCCGCCGCGCCTGCATGGCCGGTTCCTTCTGAAACAGCGTTGCCATTGCGCGGCCGAGCGCTCCGGCGGGCGGTTTGTAGGAGATGATGGCTTCGACCAGCGTGCCGCGCCCCCCTGGTGCATCGCGAAACGCAACGCGGCCCTCCGTATCGATGTCGCTGCCCTTGACGGATCGCCAGGCGACGAGTTCGTTTTCGCGTTCTTCCGCAATTTTTGTTTCAACCCTGACGGACTGGCCGCCCGGAGCGGAAATGGTCCAGATCGTCCGGCCATCACCGGTTTCCTCCACCTTTTCGATGTTTTCCATGAAAGTGGGGAGATTTTGAAAATCGCGCCAGAAGGCGAAAAGCTCTTCGCGGGGCCGGTTAATCGTAACAGTCTTGCCTATGACCGTATAATCACCGAATTTGCGACCCCAGCCATGCCGGGCAGTGCGCCCCGGAGCGCTATCATCCGCTCCCCTGCTGTTGCGACGATTTTGCAAGGCCGCTGCTGCGATGGCCCCGATCGCAAAAGCGCCTATGCCAAGAGCCAGCCTTGCGTCGTGCCGGTGCTGATGTGCCATGCTCCTCTCCTTTCGAAATCGCCAACGAGACGGCGGGATAAAAGGTCCGCACGCTTCAATAAATCAAGCAACACGGGGCTCATCTGCGGCGGACTGCAACCGAAGCGCCGCCCCGTCGTTGAACCGGGTGATGCAAAGCTGGAAAGATATGTGCCATATCCTGTCGGCGGCTCCCTCGCAGATGGGCGGGTGAGGCCATGGCGCGGACGAAATCAGGAACCACGCTGGTTATCTATGCCGCTCTCATAGGCAATTCGCTCATTGCAATTACCAAGTTCGTCGCTGCCTTTTTCACCGGCAGTTCAGCCATGCTGACGGAGGGAGTGCATTCGCTTGTCGACACATCCAATCAGGTGCTGTTGCTTTACGGAATGCGGCAGTCCCGGCGGCCGCCGGACGAGATTCACCCTTTCGGCTATGGGCGGGAAATCTATTTCTGGAGCTTTGTCGTCGCGTTGCTGATCTTCTCGGGTGGCGCAGGGGTGTCGATCTATGAGGGGATCATCCACATCCGGGAACCTGAGCCAATGACGAACCCACTGGTGAATTTCATCGTGCTGGGGCTGGCATTCCTGTTCGAAGGAACGTCCTGGGTTATTGCGCTGCGGGAGTTCGCACGCACAAAAGGGGAATTGGGTTGGTGGCAGGCAATGCGGGCCAGCAAAGACCCTTCTACTCTGGTGGTGCTGTGCGAGGACAGCGCGGCGCTATTGGGACTGGTGATTGCTACTGCCGCTATCGCTGCTGCGCTGATCACAGGCGATCCGCGGTGGGACGGCGCGGGTTCGATCCTGATCGGGATCGTGCTGGTCATAGTGGCGATTATTCTCGCGCGGGAAACCAAAGGCCTTTTGATTGGCGAGCGGGCGAGCCCGCAGCTCATCCGTGCCATCCGTGATATTGCCGAGAGCGAACCGGACATATGTAAAGTCAGCGAAGTGCGGACTGCTCATATGGCGCCGGATCAGGTGCTCGCGGTGCTGAGTGTCGATTTCAATGACAATCTTCGCACTC
Organism: Rhizorhapis sp.; assembly: GCA_036570425.1. GTDB lineage: Bacteria > Pseudomonadota > Alphaproteobacteria > Sphingomonadales > Sphingomonadaceae > Rhizorhapis. The sequence goes on from DATCYF010000023.1 coordinate 125,594, forward strand.
GGGACATTGAGACGCGGGTCCAGAACATCGAAGACACTGTGCGCAAACAGCATGCGGAAGTGCGCGGGGTATTTATCCGGCCAATTTCTTCGGAACAAATAGGATGAGGCGTGGTGATTGTGGATCAATGGCCGGAATGATCAAATAGCCGAGGCCCTAAGCAGCTTCAGTCAGATCTGCTGCCTGTGTCACCGCTATCCAGCCGCCGCCAAGCACGCGATCGCCGTCGTAAAGCACGGCAGCCTGCCCAGGCGCAACGCCATATTCTGGCGAAAGAAAATGCAACATGCCTCCATCCAGCCGTGCAGGCACCGGCTTGGCGAGGGAGCGGACCTTTGCCTGGCAGGTTCCTGCAAAATCGCCGCCCAGCCAGTTCATGTCCGAGAGTCGCGCGCCGCGAACCGCCAGGGCCTGCCTGGGTCCAACGACCACTTTCCTTTCGCCCGCGTCCAGGCGGACGACATATAGTGGCTCTGGTTGCCCGCCGATCTCCAGACCTTTCCTTTGGCCGACCGTATAGTGGATAAGGCCCTTGTGCCTGCCAAGCATCCGGCCATCGACATGGACGATCGCCCCGCCTTCGTCGGCATCGGGCCGGATCTTGCGCACAATGCCCGCATAGTTGCCATCGGGGACGAAACAGATGTCTTGGCTGTCAGGCTTCAGCGCCACGGCAAGATCAAGCGATTTCGCAATTTCCCGCACCTGCGGCTTGGGCAGGCTACCTAGCGGAAAGCGCAAATAATTAAGCTGGTCCTGCGTCGTGGCGAACAGGAAATAGCTCTGGTCCCGTGCAGGATCGGCGGCGCGATGCAGTTCCGCGCCATCGCGGCCCATGACACGACGAACATAATGCCCCGTGGCGAGGCAATCCGCGCCCAGATCGCGGGCGAGGGTGAAAAGGTCAGTGAACTTCACGCCCATATTGCATTTGACGCAAGGGATGGGCGTTCGCCCCGCCATATATTCATTGGCGAAATCCTCGATCACTGACTCACGAAAGCGGCTTTCATAATCGAAAACATAATGGGCGATGCCCAACTTGTCGGCGACGGCCCTGGCATCGCGAATATCCTGCCCGGCACAGCAACTGCCAGTCCGGCCGGTGGCGGCGCCATGATCGTATAGCTGCAAGGTGACGCCAATAGTCTCTGCGCCCGTCCGCGCAGCCAACGCAGCGACGACGCTGCTATCCACGCCGCCGGACATGGCTACGACGATTCGCCGGGCGTTCATCGGCCCTTCAAGCTGGAAATCGGCTGTCATGATGCAGGGCCATATAAGCCGTGCCGGTCCTGCGCGCCAGTGTTTCAGTTTAACGAACTGTTGACCCCGGCTTAACAGCTTCTAACCGGCTGGTTTACCGGCCTTTATCCATTCCCCGCTAACGTCCGATTCATGGACATGAATTTTCCACATAGGCGGACGAGAGGGACGACTTGGCAAATCTCCTTTTTGGGGGACAAGGCGCCAGATCTTTCAATTCTGCTCGCCGTGGCATCGGCGCGGCAGGCAGCATGCCCGACTGCGCGTTTCCTTGCAGCCGAGGCGGGCGGGCCGGAAGAGGAAGATATTGTCCAGGCGCTGGCTCAGGTTTTTGCGCCGCGCGCCATAGAAAATCTCAGGACGAGGAGTCTGGCGGGATGTTTCAATCCGTTGATAGCCGGGCATCTGATAGCGGGCCAGGAATCGTGAATGACGCATTTACCGTGGCGCTTTAGCCGATGTTCAATGCTCGTGTGACAAACAGGTGACGTCAAACAAGTGGTTGGCTCCGTTGCCGTGTTTTGAGGTGATAATGATCGAGAATCAAAAAATCCGTCCTACTCAGGTCGTCGGCCCTTTGGGTGAAGCGCTGACACTTGAAACGCTTCCGGCCCCATCGACAACCCGCTGGGTCGTGCGTCGCAAGGCCGAAGTGGTGGCGGCGGTCAATGGCGGATTGCTGACGGTTGACGAAGCATGCGAACGCTATGGATTAACGCTGGAGGAATTTGCAGGTTGGCAACGCGCAGTGGACCGTTCCGGTATGCCGGGCCTGCGGGTCACCCGCATCCAGCATTATAAGTCGCTTTATGAGCGTCAGCAGAAATATTGATTAGCCATTTGCAGCCAGATGCATGAAATAGAAGCCTTCTCACTCCAGGCGAATTGGCGAGTTGCTGGTCCGCCAGCAGATCAGTTTCGAAATATGAACCCGCTTCCGGAACGTTTTCTTGTCTCGAGCGCTTTTTCCGCATCACTTGGACAGGAGACGTACGATGAATTTCATCATCTGGCTGATCATTGGGGGCATTCTCGGCTGGCTGGCCAGCATTCTGATGCGGACCGACGCTCAGCAGGGCATTTTGCTTAATATAGTAGTCGGTATTGTCGGTGCCTTTCTTGCAGGGCTGGTGTTCAGCGGAGGCACGATCAACCGGGGCGACTTCAGTCTTTCCGCCCTGATCGCGTCATTCCTGGGCGCCGTGGTTCTACTGGCCATTGTAAACCTGGTGCGGCGCGGTAGCGTGCGATAATTCGCCGCCCGCTCGCCGGAAGATAAAAAAAGGATCACGGCTGCCGCGGCCTCGACGTCGCGGCAGACCGTTTATGTTCGGAATAAACGGCGAGGCTGGGCGGTGCACTCCGGCTGTGCAATGCCACCAGACCGCCGCTAAATGCTCCGACTTGCAGTGCCGGCATGTAATTGCCTCCCGCAAGTTGTTCTTTTCCCGCTCCAACTTATCACTTGAGACGAGTGATATATTCATCTAATACAGCCTCCGCGCGCGACAGCGCGCTCAGGCGAAATGTGGGCGGATGAATTACGAAACCAGACTAGCGCATGAGCCGGACATGGATTTCGGTCATTCCGCGGCGAGGCGGCGCAAGCGTTTTATTGTCATAGCGATTATTGCAACTGTCCTTGTGGTCGCCGCGATAGCTTTGGCTCTGAATTTCATGAGAAGCGGGGCGGATGACAAAGCTGTGGTTGCCGAAACGGCGAAGCAAATTCCTCTCGTCACTGCAATTATTCCGGGGCGCAGTTCAGTTGACAATGTCGTTCATGCGACCGGGTCTCTGGCGGCCCGGCGGGAAATGCCCATAGGCGTTGTAGGCGAGGGCGGCCGGGTTATGCGCGTGCTCGTCGAGCCGGGTGATTGGGTGCGGGCGGGGCAGGCGCTCGCGACTATTGAACGGTCGGTGCAGACACAGCAAACCCGCTCGCTTGCGGCTCAGGTTGAGGTCGCCCGCGCCGATGCGCGCCTTGCCGAGGCCGAACTGGACAGAGCGCAGGCATTGGTCGGTCGAGGCTTCATCTCGAAAGCGGATATAGATCGCAAAACGGCCACTCGCGACGCCGCTCGCGCTCGCGTGGATGTCGCAATCGCTCAGGTCCGCGAATCCGTTGCGCGGGAGGGTCGGCTGGACATTCGTGCGCCGGAGGCTGGACTGGTTCTGACCCGCGATGTCGAGCCGGGTCAGATCGTAGGCTCAGGCAGCGGCGTTCTTTTCCGCGTGGCGAAGGGTGGCGAAATGGAAATGCTTGCGAAGGTCAGCGAAGGAGACCTATCGCATGTTGCCGACGGCATGACTGCCCGCGTGACGCCGGTAGGTTCCCAGCAATCCTTTATGGGGCGGGTCTGGCAGGTTTCTCCTGTGGTGGATCCGGAAAGCCGTCTGGGCATGGCGCGGATTGCCCTTGGTTATCAAAAGGCGATCCGGCCCGGCGGTTTCGCTTCGGTCAGGATAGTGAGCGGCACGACCCAGGCGCCATTGCTGCCGGAATCGGCAGTGCAAAGTGATGAAAAGGGCAATTATGTCTATGTCATCAATGGCCAGAACGAGGCTGAACGGCGGGCCGTCACTGTCGGGCAGGTATCGAGCGAGGGCGTGGCGATCACCAAGGGCTTGACAGGACGGGAGAAAGTTGTGCTCTCCGCTGGGGCTTTCCTCAATCCAGGGCAGAAGGTCAGGCCGCATCTTCAAAAGGCCGCTCGTTAGAGCCTGAAGGAATACGGACGTGGATTTCCGCAATATTTCAGCCTGGTCGATCCGCAATCCGGTTTTTCCGCTGGTTGTGTTCAGCGCTTTGCTGATGGCGGGGATCGTCAGTTTCCTGCAGATGGATATCAACAACAATCCGGACATCAGCTTTCCGGCGGTTCGTGTAATCGTGAACCAGCCGGGTGCTGCACCGTCGGAACTGGAAACACAGGTAACGCAGCGGGTCGAAGCCGCCGCGCGCGGAATCAGCGGGGTGGACGAAATCACGTCCTACGCCAGCGAAGGGACGAGTGAGACTTTCGTCCAGTTCGTCATCGGAACGCCTGTCGACCGTGCAGTCAATGACGTGCGCAACGCCATCGCGCAAATCCGCAGCGACCTGCCTGAAGGAATATTAGAGCCGCAGGTCATTCGGGTCGATATTGATGGCGGTCCCATCGCCTATTTCAGCGCCGAAGCGACGGACATGACGCTGGAAGAGTTGAGCTGGTATGTCGATAACACGGTCGCAAAACGTCTGCTGGGCATAGAAGGCATGGCCGCAGTGCGGCGCGGTGGAGGGGTAAGCCGCGAAATCCGCGTGATCCTGGATCCGGCCAAGCTGCAGGCGCAGGGCATCACAGCGGCGGAGGTCAATCAGCAACTTCGTCAGGTCAACCTTAATGCGACGGGCGGCCGCGCCGAAATCGCGGGGGCGGAACAGTCCGTTCGCGTGCTGGGCAATGCGCAGGATGCCTATGCGCTGGGACAGACGCAAATCGCCATCAGGAGCGGGCGGACCGTCAGGCTTAGTGACATTGCTGACGTACGGGACAAGTACGCGGAACAGCGCTCCGTGTCCCTGATGAATGGGCGGCAGGTCACCAGCTTTTCCCTGGAAAAGGCGAAGGGTTCGTCGGATGTATCGGTCTATGACCAGGCCATGGAAGAACTGAACAAGATCGAAAAGGAGAATCCGAAGATCCATTTCAAGCAGCTTTACAACAGCGTCGATTATACCAAGGGCCAATATCACAGTGCTATGGCCGCGATGGTCGAAGGCGCCGTGCTGGCGGTGATCGTCGTGTTTCTCTTTCTGAGAGACTGGCGGGCAACCATCATTTCGGCTCTTGCTATCCCATTGTCAGCGATCCCCGCCTTCTGGTTCATGGGCCTGATGGATTTTACGCTCAATGGTATCAGCCTGCTGGCGCTCAGCCTGGTAGCCGGCGTTCTGGTGGACGATGCCATTGTCGAGATCGAGAATATCGTGCGTCACATGCGCATGGGAAAGACGGCGTATCAGGCCGCCATCGATGCGGCTGACGAAATCGGCCTGGCCGTGCTGGCGACAACGATGGCGATCGTCGCGGTATTCCTGCCGGTAGCGCTGATGCCCGGCATCTCAGGGCAGTTCTTCATTCAGTTCGGCATGACAGTGGTGGCTGCTGTCTTGATGAGCCTTGCCGTGGCGCGCATGATTACGCCCATGGTGGCGGCCTATTTCCTGAAGGCCAAGGGGCACGCCAGCCACGGTGAGGGTTGGCTGATGGATCGCTATATCCGCGTATTACGCTGGACCCTTCATAATCGCTGGAAAACATTGTTGTTGGGTGGCGGCGGCGCGTTTGCAGCCACGATAATGGCCTTCATGACGCTTCCCTTCCAGTTTCAGCCAACCATCGACACCGATTACAGCCAGGTCAATGTTGAAATGGTGCCGGGCAGCACCCTGGAGCAGACCGGCGCTGTTACGCAGCATGTGGCCGACGTTCTCAGCCAATCCAGCATTGTCGATTCCGCTTTCTCGGATATCGAGCCAACGAAGGCGACCATATATCTAACGCTGAAAAAGGGGCACGAACAGTCGAGTGTCGATTGGGAACGCGAAATGGCGCCCAAGTTGCAGGATATCGCAGACGCACGGGTTAATTTCCAGTCGCAGTCGGGCGGAGGCTTTGGGCGCGACATCACGATCATGCTGGGCAGCGACGATCCGGAACTGCTGGAAAAGACGGCGCATCAACTCGTGCAGGAAATGGAAGGCATAAAGGAAATTCGCGCGCCCCGCCTTAACGGCGATTTGCAGCGGCCGGAAATTCTGATCCGCCCGCATATGGACCTCGCGGCTGATCTGGGCGTCACTACTGCGGCGCTCAGCCAGACTATCCGCATCGCGACGATCGGCGATATAGATCAGAACAGCGCCAAATTCTCGCTCTCTGACCGGCAAATTCCCATCCGTGTGTCCATTGCTGAGGAAAGCCGCAAAAATCTGGCCAACATTCAGAATCTGCCTGTGCCCACCGCTTCCGGTGACGCCGTGCCGCTGCAAGCTGTCGCCGATGTGGAATTTGGCGCCGGGCCCACGGAAATCCGCCGCTATAATCAGATTCGCAGAGTCGTCATTGGTGTTGATCTTGCCCCGGGAGTGGTGAACAGCGAAGCGATGGCGAAGATCAACGCCTTGCCTACGCTCAATAATCTACCCCAAGGGGTTCGAAAAATTGATATCGGCGATGCCAAATGGCAGGCGGAAATGGTGGCGAATTTCGCTACCGCCGTGATGTCGGGCGTCTTGTTGGTTTTTGCGGTGCTGGTGCTGCTTTACAAACGCATCTTGCCGCCATTTGTAAATATGGGATCGCTGATGCTCGCGCCGCTGGGCGGCGCATTGGCGCTCCATGTCGCCGGACAGCCCATTTCCATGCCGGTGCTCATCGGTCTCCTGATGCTGCTGGGCATTGTTCAGAAGAATTCCATTTTGCTGATCGATTTCGCGCTTGAGGAGATGACCAAGGGAGTCAACCAGTTCGATGCGATCGTCGATGCCGGGCACAAGCGCGCCCAGCCTATTGCCATGACCACCGTCGCAATGGTGGCTGGCATGATTCCCACGGCGGTTTCGCTTTCTGGCGATGCGGCATGGCGTGCGCCGATGGGGATAACCGTCATTGGCGGCCTTCTCCTGTCCACGCTGCTCACCCTGCTGATTGTACCGGCGGGTTTCAGTCTGGCGATCATGATCGAAGGGTGGATCGGCCCACGCCTCAGGACGCGTTTGCTGACCTTCAAACCAGGCGATGATCGCCCGACCGCCGAAGCGACCGAGGCGGCCGAATGAGAGGGCGCTCGTCCGCTCCATTTCCATTCGGGATCAATCTATCGTGAAACAGCGCGGGGGCATCACTGCGATCATTCTGGCGGGTAGTCGTCCGGGCGCCGATCCATTGGCGCAGGCTTACCGTTCACCGATCAAAGCGTTGATCCCTGTTGCGGGGAAGGCAATGGTGGCGCATGTCACGAGCACGCTTGCCACGCATGACCGGATAGAGCGCATCATAGTGCTGGCACAGCAAACCGAACTGCTTGCCCATCATGAAGACACTGGCTGGATGGCGCGGGACGAACGCATAGCCTTTGTTGCTAGCGGTGCCGGGATCAGCAGCTCGTTATTGGATATAATGGAAAAGGGTAAAGCACGTTATCCGCTGCTCGTTACCACGGCGGACAACGTGCTGCTCGATCACTCCATGATCGACAGTTTTCTCGATGGCGTGGATGATGCCGATCTTGCTGTCGCGATGGTCGAAAGGCGCGTCCTGCTTTCCCGCTATCCGCAATCGCGGCGGACGTGGCTCAAGTTCCGGCAAGGCTGTTGGTCGGGCGCAAATCTTTTCTGGCTGGCGAACGACAACGTCAAGCCGCTGCTGAACCTGTGGCGAGGAGTGGAGCAGGATCGCAAGAAAGGCATGAAGATCGTTGCCGCCTTCGGCCCGTTGCTATTGGCGGGCGCGCTGTTGCGGCTATTGACGATCCAGCAGGCTGTCTTGTTGGCAGGACGCCGCTTTGGCGTGAAAGCCCATATCATTCCCATGCCTCAGCCGGAGGCGTGCATTGACGTCGATAAACCGGAAGACAAGGATCTGGTGGAAAGCATATTGGCGACCGGCCGCTAGGAAATATCCGGCTCCTTCGGCGCATGCCGGTGCGCGGCCCAGCCCATCAGGAAAAATCCGGCGAGAGCCACCACGACATTGGCCGCCGCCGCGCCTTCCAGCCCGAACCGTGGCAGCAAAATACTCAAAAGGCACAGCAGCAATGCGGCGTTGATCAGTTTGATCGTGACGGACTTACGTGCATGGTTCGTCGCCATCAGCAATGGCTCGAAGCTGACGCCGATAAGATCGATTGATGCGGCTATGCCGAGCAACAGCAATAATGGGTAAGCGGCGGCGAATTGCGGCCCCGCCAGGAGCAGAAGCAGCGGCTTGCCCAAAATCAGGATCAGCAGGATGATGACCACGCCCGCGATGATCGCAAGTCGGTTGGTCCGGCGGAATAGCTTGCGAAGGTCGTTGGCGTTTTGACCCGCATGGACCTTGGCCAGTTCAGCAAAGATGGTGCGGGAAAGGAGGCCCGATATCTTGGTTAGCGATACACTGAGTTGATAGGCCAGGCGGTAAAGCCCCGCATCCGCCGCGCCCGCGAAAAAGCCGACTATCAGCACTGAAAGCTGTTTTGTCACAGCGTTGATGCTGGTGCTGAGGTTCGTGGCGGCAAGAAAGCCGAACAATCCTTCATTTTCATGTCGGGCACTAAGGAAGCGGCGCTTGCTCGTCCTGCCCATATGTTTGCGAGCGGTCCGCAGGGCGAGCGTCCAATACGTAAATGCGCAGAGTAGTTCCGCCGCTGCCCAGGCGAGGAGAAAACTGGTTATGTCCGGCGCGACCAGCCAGGCGGCAGTGGCGCCGATCATCCGGCCAATGGGAATCATGGTTTCGGCGAGCGCGCCTGCATCGAAACGGTCGAAAAGGCGCAATATGCCTATCGGCGTCGACCGGATGGTGAGCAGTATGACTGCGCAATAAGCGAGCGCCTGTAGTGAAAGTTCACGCGACCAGCCGAAATAGGGCCCGAGAAGAAACGTCGCGAGCGCGGCGATCAGACAACCCACGATCGCGCCGCAAAGATCAATGGCTATGCAGAAACCAAATAATCTTCCGAAACGTTCTGTGTCGCTATTCTGGACATGCTCCTGACCGAACTTGACGATGACCTGCCAGCTTTCGAAGCTGACGATAATACTGATCACCTGCGCCGTGCTGAGGATCAGGGCGAAATGGCCGAAACCTGCGGGCCCCAGGGTGCGCGTAATGATGGCAAGATAAACGAAGCTGAGCAGCGCTCCCACACCCTTGCCGCCCAATAACCAGGCCGTGTTCTCCAATATCCGGCCGATAGAGCTGTCGCCTTTTTCGGGACGCCATTTTTTGGGCCAGCCTATGGGACGCATGCGCCGGTTCTTCTCCGTCCTTCCGCACGCCCGGACATATGAGAGGGCATGTTTGGGCGTGGGCATAATGGTGTGAGGGGTGATTGTCGATCCAACTCGTTAATCCCCGCCGTATTTTTGCCATTGAGGGACCTTAGGAGCGGCTGCCTGCTTTGCGCGTTTACGTGCTTCCATTTTATCCAGGACCTCTTCCATGACGATAAGCAAAGCCATCATCCTGAGCGCCGGACAAGGATCGCGCCTGCTGCCGCTCACATCGGACATGCCCAAGTGCATGATCGATTTTAATGGCAGGACGCTGATCGAATGGCAGATCGAGGCGCTTAAGGCCAATGGTGTTCGTCACATCTCCGTTGTGACCGGTTATCGCACGCAAAGGGTAGAGGATCATCTTGCCGCTGTGGATGGCGTGGAGATTGAGACAATCTTCAATCCTTTTTTCCAGGTGGCGGACAATCTGGGTACTTGCTGGATCGCGCGAGAAGCGATGGACAGAGACTTCATCATTCTGAACGGCGATACGATCGTCTCCGATGAAATCGTCGCCAGGCTGATCGCAGGCGCGCGCTGGCCGATCACCGTCACGGTCGATGTAAAGCCCGCTTACGATGAGGACGACATGAAGGTACATCGAGAGGGCGAGCGGCTCATGTCGATCGGCAAACGGTTGGGGGCGGATGTCTCCAATGCCGAGTCCATCGGGATGCTTGCCTTTCGGGGGGAAGGCCCTTCGATTTTCCGTAACCAGGTGGAAAAGATGATGCGCACGCCAGAGGGGGTGGAGCGTTGGTATTTGCGCGCTATCGATATGCTCGCCATGGAACGGGAGATCGGCACGGTGTCGATCGAAGGGCTGGAATGGGCGGAGGTCGATTTCCCGCAGGATGTGGAAATCGCAAGAAAACTCACGGCCAAATGGGTAGCTGACGGACGTTACTGATCCGGCCAGAGGCCCGATAGCCAGTCGCGCAGGCCTTCGATTTGATCGCCGCTGAGCTTGCGCGCTTTGCTGAGATCGGGCGGTCCGGGCCAGCTTGCGTCGGCGAAGGTCGTGGCTTGCGCGCTACGCTCGCCCTCATAGCGGGGGAAAACATGGAAATGCACGTGCGGGTCCAACATCATGAGCATCAGATAGTTGAGCTTGGCATGGGAGACGGCTTTGCTTAGCGCTGTGTTAATATGAGCTGTCGCACGCTTGAGTTCAGTAAAGGCCGCCGGAGAGAGATCGTTAAAATCGGTGGCTTCCGACTTGGCCGCCAGGACGAGCGAACCAAGCGTAAGCTGGGCGGGACGCAGCAGCACGACCCAATGATCATATTCGCGGATCAATGTGGCCGGATAGCCGAATTTGCGAATGGTTTCATTCATGTGCCCTGCTCCAGCCAACTTGTCACATCCCGACCGCCGAGCCGCGTTATATATGCCTGTGCCAGGCGGACAGCATGGACCACCAGCGAGATTATCGTCCACCAGGCGACAAGCTCAAGCCCAATGTCAGGCCGATTGAATATCAGAGCGACCACCAGAATGACCATATTAGGATTGCGCCGGGCCGTAATCAGCCGGAATTGCGAATCGAACTTTCGCCACACATGGATGTGCATGCCGAAGGCTCGGATGAATTCTCCTTCGATCAGACGTTGCAGGACATAGCCGATCACTATGACCGCCATCAAGGCCCATAAAGTATCGTTTCCAATGCCCAGATTAACCTTGGTGAGGCCAAGGCCCCACGCATACCACCAGAAAGGGGGGTGAACGAGGTCAATGCCGTGATCGAAGACATTCCCCCATTTGGAAGAGGTGATGGTGCAGCGGGCAAGCTTCCCGTCAACGGTATCAAGCACCATGAAAACGAACCCGGCCGCTACGCCGCCCCAGAAATTTCCCTGATAAAAAAGCCAGGTGGCATAGACGCATAATGCCGCGCCGATCGCCGTCACCATATTGGGCGTCATCCCGATCCGGGCCGCCAGGCGCGTCAGCACCAGCGCCAGTTCAGGCCAGAGATATTTGGTGAGCACATCGGTAACGCCCTTGTAGGCTCCGTAATAGGTGGCCCGTTCTGCCTTCGCGGCCGTTTCCGCTGTCAGCCGTCCCGCGAAGGGCGCTTCCCGTTTGCGCAATTCCTCATTTTCGATCGTCATTCCCTCATCCATGGGAATGACGGTCAGCCCAGCGGTGTTTTCTGGCCCTCGCTTTTCCGTCATGGCGGCGCGGACTCCCTCCAAAGAGGTGTGATCCGGCAAATGAGCAAGCACGGGCCGCCCGTTTATTGTGAGGACGCTTCCCGGCGTGTTGAGGGCAAGGCGCAGCCAGAGACGCTCGAATATATAATCGCTGTCGGCCACCAGAAGGGGCAGGTCCGGTGTCCTCGCTGACGCTACCTCAATCTTTTCTGCATGGAGCATCCGTTTCAACCGCTCCATGCTGGTGAGACCCCAGGCCTTTGCCGGATTTTCGCCGATGATCTCGACAATGAAGCGCCGATTGTCAGCCATTCAGCTATTTCCTTTTTGCATGCATGCCTTCGGAGTTCTGGATGAAAGCCGATATGGCTTCCGCTTGTCTTCTGGACGCCGGCACATCGGTCACACTGATCGAACGATCCACCGCATTGCGCTGCGCCATTTCGAACTGCGGCTGCACGGCGCTAGCCTGACGGAGCGAGGACGGCAAGTCCGTCAACCGCTCCACCACTTGTCCAAGATGCCAGTGTGCAAAGCCGCCATGCTCGCGCCATGCAATCCGATCCAGATTGAAGAAGAGGCATGGCTTTGGCTGACGAATGAATTCGTAGACCTGGCTGCTGATGTCGCCCAGATAGATGTCCGCGCTATTGGTGTAGCTCATGTCAATCGAATGGCGGCTGCCGAGATCCACGCGGACATGTGGCGCGCTGGTGCGAAAGACCTGGGGATCAGAGGATAGCTTGACATGCGGAGCGATGATGAAGTTGAACCCGGTGATGTTTTCGAGGCAGCGAAGAATGTCCGGTCCGTGATGTAGCCAGGACGACAATTCCTTGTCGAAATGGGGATTGTAGAGCACTACCGGAAGGTTGTTGTCGAAAAAGCGTTGGCGAGGCGCCATCAATTCGAACTTGGAATAGCCCGTCACCTTGCAATTCTGCGCGGTGACCAGTTTTCTTTCAATGAGCCGTTCCCTGTCCTTTTCTCCCATGACCAGCGTCAGGTCATATGCGGCATGGCGGGGATTATACCCGCCTTCCCGGTCTCCGGCACCATGCTTCAAATGGATCATTCTTGACGAGAACCCGGGCACCTTTCTTAAATGTGCGCTGGAAACCTCCGTGGTGGCGATGAAGGGGAATGACGCGATGAGGCGATAATTGAGCAGCAACACGGCGAGTCTGGAAGGAAGACGGAAAAGCGAATCTCTCGACGGGAACGGCCGCCGCAACTGGACGAGCTCCAACACGCATTTTTCATCATAGCTGCCGATGAAGTCGAGCATTTTCCTTGAAGGGGAAAGGACGCTGACCTCCACACCGAAGTCGCGGGCCAGACAAAGGGCGGCGGGAAGCCAATGAAAAACCTGATGTGCCTCGGAAATGGCAAGAAAGGCGATTTTCCTCAATGCGGCGGCCTTATGTTCACGTTGTTCCCAGCTTGTGCACGCGCGGGATGGAGTGTGCAATTTGGGCGCATCTGCCGCCTGCCGCACGGGTTGGCAAGCCCCACATTCTGGATAGTGGTTGCCCATACGCAGGGGGGCTGTAGGCCGATCGGGGCTGGACCTTTTCCCATTCTTTGCTATTCCCGCCGCAATTGCGGGTTTCCCCGCTTCGTCAGAGTCCGTGAGGTAACAAAGCGATGGCCGAATTCACATTGCCGAAGAACAGCAAGATCAAGGGCAAAGGCGCGGAGCACAAGGCGTCCGCTGACGCGACCCGCATAAAGAAGTTCAAGGTCTACCGCTACGATCCCGACTCGGGCGAAAATCCGCGCTACGACACGTTCGAGATTGATCTCGACAATTGCGGTCCGATGGTGCTCGACGCCCTTATCAAGATGAAGAGCGAGCAGGACTCCTCCCTGACTTTCCGCCGGTCATGCCGGGAGGGGATTTGCGGTTCCTGCTCGATGAATATCAATGGTAAAAACGGCCTTGCCTGCACGACCGCGATTGAAGACTGCAAAGGCGATGTGCGGATCACGCCGTTGCCGCATATGGACGTCGTCAAGGATCTCGTCCCCGACTTCACGCATTTCTATGCACAGTACAGTTCGATTCAGCCTTGGATCAAGACCGTGACGCCGCCGCCGTCGGGCAAGGAGCGCCTGCAGTCGCCGGAAGACCGGGCGAAGCTTGACGGCCTCTATGAATGCATTCTGTGCGCCTGCTGTTCGACGAGTTGCCCAAGCTATTGGTGGAATTCGGACAAGTTTCTTGGTCCGGCCATTCTCCTTCAAGCCTATCGCTGGCTGGCCGACAGCCGCGACGAAATGACGGGCGAACGGCTTGACGAACTGGAAGACCCTTTCCGTCTCTATCGCTGCCACACCATCATGAACTGCTCCAACGTGTGTCCGAAGGGCCTTTCGCCCGCGCGGGCCATTGGGGAGATCAAGAAGATGGTGGTTGAGAGGCAGATTTGATCGAGTGACGGACCAGGCGCCAGTAGAATTCGGTTACGACCCCGATCCGGACAATCCCGGCTGGATGATCTGGGGGCCCCGGGAGAACGCTCAGTTCAACTCCCTCTATAACCCGGTGAGGGTGAAGGAAGAGGGGGCCGGGCTAGCGCGGGTCCGTATCATGCCGCAACCGATCCTTACGAGCGCCACCGGACGGATGCATGGCGGCGCGACCGCCGGATTCATCGATATCGCTCTGTTTGCGGGCATAAGAGGCTGCGGAATTCAACATGAGGGGATCGCCGTTACGCTGGATTTGTCGATCCAGTATATCGCTCCGGGACTTGCCGGCCAGCATATGGATGCGGTGGTGGAACTGATACGGGAAACCGGGCGCATGGCCTTCGTGCGCGGCAAGGTGGAACAGGAAGCCGGAACCATAGCCACCTTCATGGCGACTCTCCGGAAAGGTCAGTCGCGCCGATGACAGGCGTTCTTGAGCGCTATCAACAACTCATAATAGCTGAAGAACTGCGGACTGACACGGATCAGCAGGCCGCCGCCCAACGACTCGACGCATTGCAGAAGGAACTGGAAGCTGCGCCGCCGCGCGGGAGCACGCTTTGGAAAATGCTGCGCCGTGCGCCCCCGCCTCCACGGGGGCTCTATATGTGGGGCGGGGTAGGACGGGGCAAGTCCATGTTGATGGACCTGTTCTTCGACAGCCTTGATATCCGCCGCAAGCGCCGCGTTCACTTTCATGAGTTCATGATAGAGGTGCATGACCGCTTGAGGGAGGCGCGGAAGTCTGAAAACGGCGATCCCATTCCACCGGTCGTAGCCGATTTGGCAGATGAGGCGCGCCTGCTCGCCTTCGACGAAATGGTGGTCAACAATATGGCTGATGCCGCCATCATGTCGCGTCTTTTTACGGGGCTCATGGATGCGCGGGTGACAGTGGTGACGACATCCAACCGTCCCCCGCGCGACCTCTACAAGAATGGCCTCAATCGGGAGCTGTTTCTGCCCTTCATTGACCTGCTGGAAGAGCGGCTGGACGTCATGACGCTCAACGGCCCGACGGATTATCGTCTTGAGCGGCTGGGCGGCGTTGACATGTGGCATGTTCCCAACGGGCCGGAGTCAACCGCGGCGTTATCCAGCGCTTTTTTCCGTCTCACCGATTATCCGCCCGAAGACCGCGCCCATGTTCCCTCGGAAGATATTGACGTGCATGGCGGGCGAAAACTGCATGTGCCCAAGGCGCTGAAGGGCGTCGCTGTTTTCTCCTTCAAGCGCCTGTGCGCAGAGGCGCGCGGCGCACCCGATTATCTGGCCATTGCGCGAAAATATCACACGGTCATCATCGTGGGCATTCCCCGGCTAGGCCCCGAAAGCCGGAATGAGGCCGCCCGGTTCAAGACGCTGATCGACGCGCTCTACGAATATAAGGTGAAGCTGCTGGTCAGTGCGGATGCCGAACCGGCGCAACTCTATCAAGAAGGCGATGGCGCCTTCGAATTCGAACGCACAGTATCGCGGCTGATGGAAATGCAATCCGATGATTATCTGGCGCTGGGCCATGGTGAGAAGTAGCGATTCAGAACGCCTGTGTTCCTATGAAACGCTAGCTTCACCCTTGGCGCGAATCATTTCCTCGACTGCTACGAACTTTTCGCGGGGGGAGCCGTTACGCGCGCGCTGGACTTCCGCGGCTTCGATCTTCTGCCAATCGCGAAAAGTGACGATTTCCACCTGACGTTCCGCAAGCAAGGCATCCAGCCCGGGCCGTCCTGCCTTATTGTCGCCCTTGCCAATGTCCTCGCCAATCTTTTCAGCGATCATGTAGCCATCGGGACGGTTCGTTCCGATCGTGCCCGTCGGACCCCGCCGGGCCCAGCCGACGCAGTACAGGCCTGGCAATATGCGACCCTCGTCATTAGCAAATCGCCCCCGGCCATGCTCATAAGGCACGCCCTCCACGGGCGGCGTCGTGTAGCCAATGCAACTCACCACCAGGCTGCAATCGATGCTGTAGCGTTCGCCTGTTCCACGGCTTCGCAACTGCTCGTCCAGTTCAGTGCGCTCGACGATGATGCGTTCGACCTTGCCGTCGCCTTCGATGGCCACCGGCATGGCGAAAAAGTCGAAATCAATGGCGATAGGCTTGTCATCTGTGGGAGCAGCAAAATCGCGCAAAAGGGCGACAGACTTGCGCACGCCCGGCTCCAGCAGCGCGTCCGCGCCTTCGTCGGGCAAATCGGCGGAATCGACATGGGGGACCGCGCGTTTCAGATGCCCCAGCTCTCCCAATTCCTTGGGCGTCATGGCGATCTGGTGGGGACCGCGCCGACCCAGAATAGTGATGCGGCGCACCGCCGAACCTTTCAGATGTTCAAGCGCGTGGGCCACAATATCGCTGCCCACGAATTCGTCTTCCGTCTTGGAAAGGATGCGGGCGACGTCAAGCGCGACATTGCCGTTGCCGATGATGACTGCCCCCGAACCGCCGAGCGGGGGCTCCAATGTGGCGAACTCGGGATAGCCATTATACCAGCCGACAAAGGCCGCGCTGCCGATGACGCCGGGCAGATCATCGCCCGGGATGCCTAACGACCGATCATGAGGGGCGCCGGTGGCCAGCACAACGGCATCGTAAAGACGTTGAAGTTCGCTTATGCTGACATCCTTGCCGACCAAGACATTGCCGACGAAGCGGACATTGTCCGTCAAGGCCACGGCCTCATAGCGGCGTGACACCGCTTTGATGGATTGATGGTCGGGGGCAACGCCAAACCGGATGAGGCCATAGGGAACAGGAAGCCGGTCAATAATGTCGATGCGGACCTCGTCCCCGAAAGCCTTTTGACAGGCCTCCGCCGTGTAATAGCCCGCAGGTCCCGATCCGATCACCGCCACATGCCGCATGAGCCTCTCCCTCTTGTTTAGTGCGATGCTAGCGCCGAATGGGCGGGGTGCAAGGGAAATGCTGACAGCCCGATTGCTTGCTGCTATCGGGCTGCCATGACCGACCTTGATGCAATCCGTAATTTTTCGATTATCGCCCACATCGACCATGGCAAGTCGACACTGGCGGACCGGCTGATTCAACGGTGCGGTGGCCTTACGGATCGAGAAATGTCCGCTCAAGTCCTTGATAATATGGACATTGAGAAGGAGCGAGGCATCACGATCAAGGCGCAGACCGTGCGTCTGAAATACACCGCGAAGGACGGCAGGGCCTATGAGCTGAACCTCATGGATACACCCGGCCATGTGGACTTTGCCTATGAGGTGAGCCGCAGCCTCGCGGCCTGTGAAGGCGCGCTGCTGGTCGTAGATGCCGCGCAAGGCGTCGAGGCGCAGACGCTGGCCAATGTCTATCAATCCATCGAGCATGACCATGAGATCGTGCCGGTCATCAACAAGATCGACTTGCCCGCAGCGGAGCCTGAAAAGGTACGGCATGAGATAGAGGATATTATCGGCCTTGACGCGTCCGAAGCGGTGCTTGCTTCCGCCAAATCCGGCATCGGCATTGACGAGATACTCGAACAGATCGTCGCGAAGATCCCGGCACCGAAGGGCGATCGCACAGCGCCGCTGAAGGCTATGCTCGTGGATAGCTGGTACGATCCGTATCTGGGCGTGGTCATTTTGGTCCGTGTAATGGACGGCGTTCTCAAGAAGGGGCTGCAGGTCAAGTTCATGGCAGGTGGCACCGAGCATCTGATTGACCGCGTCGGCTGTTTCCGGCCGAAGATTGAGCAGGTGGCGGAGCTTGGACCCGGCGAAATCGGCTTCATCACCGCGCAGATCAAGGAAGTGGCGCAGGCGATGGTCGGCGACACCATTACCACGGTCAAGAACGCCGCGCCAACGCCGCTGGCCGGCTTCAAGGAAGTGCAGCCGGTGGTGTTCTGCGGACTGTTCCCCGTGGATGCGAACGACTTCGAAAAGCTGCGCGACTCCATTGCCAAGCTGCGGCTTAACGACGCCAGCTTCAGCTTTGAGATGGAAACGAGCGCGGCGCTGGGCTTTGGCTTCCGCTGTGGTTTTCTGGGCCTGCTGCATCTTGAAATCATTCAGGAGCGGCTGACGCGCGAATATGATCTGGACCTCATCACCACTGCGCCGTCCGTGGTCTATGACATCCACATGAATGACGGATCAGTGCAACAGCTTCACAATCCAGCCGACATGCCCGAGGCCAATTATATCGATTTTATCGAGGAACCGTGGATTGAGGCCGTCATCTATGTGCCCGATGAATATCTGGGTTCAATCCTGAAGCTCTGCCAGGATCGTCGCGGCATACAGAAGAATCTCACTTATGTGGGCGGCCGGGCACAGGTCACTTATGAACTGCCCCTCAATGAAGTCGTGTTCGATTTTTACGATCGGCTGAAATCCATCAGCCGGGGTTATGCCAGCTTCGATTATCACCAGATCGGTATGCGTGAGGGTGATCTGGTCAAGATGAACATCCTCGTGAATGCAGAGCCCGTGGACGCGCTGTCCATGATTGTCCATCGGATTGCAGCCGAAGCGCGCGGGCGGCATATGTGCGAGCGGCTGAAGGATTTGATTCCCCGCCACCTGTTCAAAATTCCGATTCAGGCGGCTATTGGCGGCAAGGTGATTGCGCGCGAAACCATTGCAGCGCTCCGCAAGGATGTAACCGCGAAATGCTATGGCGGTGACATCAGCCGCAAGAAGAAGCTGCTGGAAAAGCAGAAGGAGGGCAAGAAGCGGATGCGGGAATATGGTTCCGTTTCAATCCCTCAGGAAGCCTTTATCGCAGCGCTACGGATGGGCGACGAGGGCTGACCGGGAGAGCCATGGCGGCTCTGCGGCTTAGCCATTCCTGATCGTTGGTGCCGGGCCTTCCCCCTGGAAAGGCCCGGAGAATCGGCCAATCAGCCGTTGAGCTTGTCCTTGACCGCCTTTGCGGGGGTGAAGGCCAGCTTCTTCGACGCGGCGATCTGAATTGTCGCGCCAGTGGACGGATTGCGGCCTTCGCGAGCGGCGCTTTCCTTTACCTTGAACTTGCCAAAGCCATTGAGCGAGATTTCGTCGCCCTGGGACGCCGCATCGGCGACAGCAGCGAACACTGCGTCGACAACCTTGCGGGCGTCGGTCTTGGTCAGGCCATGGCCAGCGGCAATGACGTCGGCGAGATCATTATTGTTCATGGAGGGACGTCCTCTTTGTTGATTGGATGGGCTCCATAACCCGGGAAAACACTGGTGGCATCACCTTTTTTCGGGAAGCTGCATTTTGTCGGGCGCTTGCCCCCATGCTGAACTGCCTGCGGAGCCCTCTCCAGTCCTGGTCAGCGCCTTTCATTTGAGCCGCTTGCAACAGGCCGCATTGTGTCTACCTTCATGGAAACAGAACCTTATTCAGGGGCACATGTCTGCATGCCATCCATCATTTCCGTTTCGGGCCTGTGCAAAAGTTATGCGACAGGCACCAAGGCGCTCGACAATGTCGACCTGGAGATTGAGCAGGGTGAGATTTTTGCCCTGCTGGGCGCAAATGGCGCGGGCAAGACGACGCTGATCAACATCATTTGCGGACTGGTCACGGCAAGCGCCGGGCAGATCTTGGTGGGGGGGCACGACATTGTCCGCCAATATAAGGCTGCGCGGTCCAGAATTGGCTTGGTGCCTCAGGAAATGGCCGCCGAGATGTACGAAAAAGTGATTGCAACGGTAAACTTCAGTCGGGGTCTTTTCGGAAAGCGGGCCGATGCCGCCTACATCGAAAAGCTGCTGCGCGATCTTTCGCTTTGGGACAAGCGCGATGCGAAGGTGATGGAACTTTCCGGGGGCATGAAGCGACGCGTGCTGATCGCCAAGGCACTGGCGCATGAACCTGAGATATTGTTTCTGGATGAGCCCACCGCCGGAGTGGATGTCGAGCTGCGGCGCGACATGTGGAATCTCGTGCGGCAGCTTCGCGCCAGTGGAGTCACCATCATCCTGACGACGCATTATATCGAAGAGGCCGAGGAAATGGCTGATCGTGTGGGCGTAATCAACAAAGGCGAAATCATTCTGGTCGAGGAAAAGACCGCGCTCATGAAAAAACTGGGCCGCAAAACGCTGACAGTGCAACTGTCAGAACCGCTCGAAGTGCTTCCCAAAGCGCTCGATGACTGGGATCTCCAACTGAACGCCGATGGGCACGAGATCGAATATGTATTCGACACAAAGGCGGAACGGACAGGGATTTCGGCGTTGCTCGGCCGCATGAGCGATCTGGGTATCGGTTACAAGGACCTCAAGACGGAGGAAAGCTCGCTTGAGGACATCTTCGTCAATCTGGTGCATGCGCCGGGCGGAGCACAGGCATGACCGGCTTCAATTTTCGCGGCGTTCTTACCATTTACAGGTTCGAACTGGCTCGCTTCCGGCGGACGCTTTGGACCAGCCTGGCCACGCCGGTGATTACTACGGCGCTTTATTTCGTTGTCTTCGGATCCGCTATCGGCTCCCGGATGGAGGCAATCGGCGGCATTGATTATGGCTCGTTCATAGTCCCCGGCCTCATCATGCTGTCGATGTTCACGGAGAGCATTTTCAACGCCAGCCTTGGCATCTTCATGCCCAAATGGTCGCGCACTATCTACGAACCGCTGTCAGCGCCGCTTTCCCCCCTAGAATTGGTCATTGCCTATGTGGGCGCTGCCGCGACCAAGTCGATGATCCTGGGTCTGGTGATCTTCGCGACGGCCCATCTCTTCGTCGATGTTACCGTGGCGCATCCCTTGGCAATGATAGGATTCATGGCGCTGATTGCCGTCAGTTTTTCGCTCTTTGGTTTCATCATGGGGGTCTGGGCGAAGAATTGGGAGCAATTGCAGGTGATTCCCATGCTGGTCATCATGCCGATGACCTTCCTTGGCGGCGCCTTCTATTCGATTGCAATGCTGCCTGAACCGTGGCGGACAGTGACACTGTTCAATCCCGTCGTTTATCTGATCAGCGGCTTTCGGTGGACCTTCTTTGGAGAAGGAGACGTCAGCATCGGCGTCAGCCTGGGCTTTACGGCACTGCTGCTGGTCGTCTGCGCCGTCATGATCGCCTGGATATTCCGCACGGGATACCGCCTCAAGGAGTAAGAGGCGACCCATTGCCTCTGCTGCCTAAAATTTAGGCATGGCCACTGCGCTGCACAAAATTTCGGCGCTGGAATGTTCATGTTCAGGCGAAATCCCTTGTTCAGAGCCCATTTCGGATTCTGGCACGGCCCTTGCTGAGTGACGTGAGCACAGCAGCACAAGGGGCCGAAATGAAACTGGTGATAGCGATCATAAAGCCATTCAAGCTGGATGATGTCCGCGAAGCGCTGTCTTCGCTGGGGGTCGCCGGCATGACAGTCAGCGAAGTGAAGGGCTTCGGACGGCAGAAAGGCCAGACGGAAATCTATCGCGGGGCTGAATACAGCACGAACATGGTTCCGAAGATCAAGATCGAAGTCGTCTGCGACGATGACCTCGCGCCGCACATCGTTGAAGCCACGCAACAGGCCGCGAACAGCGGCGCCATTGGGGACGGAAAGATCTTTGTCCTGGATGTCGGTCAGGCCGTGCGTATCCGCACCGGCGAAACCGGCGAAACCGCGCTTTGAACCGAAAAGGGGGAATGATGACAATTTCCAAGAAAATCCTGAGCGGGATAGGGACGCTCGGCGTTGCGGCGCTCACCGCCATGCCTGCATGGGCTCAGGACGCTGCAACCGCAGCGCCGGTGCCTGACAAGGGTGATACTGCGTGGATGATGGTTTCCACCATCCTCGTCCTCATGATGGTCCTGCCTGGCCTTGCGCTCTTTTATGGAGGACTTACGCGCACCAAGAATATGCTTTCGACCATGACGCAGGTCGGTGCCATGGCGGCGCTTGCCATGCTGGTCTGGGTCACATGGGGCTACACCATGGCCTTTGGCGATGGTGGGAACGGTTTCGTCTCCGGCTTTGGCAAGCTCTTCCTGGCGGGGATCACGCCCGACAGCACGGCGGCCACCTTCACTGATGGCGTCGTCATTCCCGAATATGTGTTCGTGTGTTTCCAGATGACCTTCGCTGCGATTACCGCCGCACTGGTTCTGGGCGCCGTCGTCGAGCGGTTGAAACTCTCGGCCGCAATGATCTTCGGCGTCGTCTGGCTGACGATTGTCTATTTCCCGATCGCGCACATGGTATGGGCAGGCAACGGCATCTTCTTCAGCATGGGCGCGCTCGATTTCGCAGGTGGTACGGTGGTGCACATCAACGCCGGCGTCTCCGCACTTGTGGCCTGCCTCGTTCTTGGCAAGCGCATCGGCTACCCCAGGGAGCCCATGCCCCCGCACAGCCTGACCATGACAGGCATCGGCACCGGCCTGCTTTGGGTTGGCTGGTTCGGCTTCAATGCCGGTTCGGCGCTCGAAGCCAATGGCTCTGCCGCTCTTGCGATGATGAACACTTTTGTCGCCACGGCGGCTGCGGGACTTTCCTGGATGGTCGCAGAGCGTCTTAACGGACATAAGGCTTCGGCCCTTGGTTTCTGTTCGGGCATTGTCGCGGGTCTGGTTGCGGTCACACCGGCGGCTGGCAATTCGGGGCCGTTCGGCGCCATTGTCCTGGGTGCCGTCGCCTCCTTCATCTGCTACTATGCCGTGTCGTTCCTGAAGCCGAAGCTCGGCTATGATGACTCGCTGGACGCCTTCGGCATCCACGGCATTGGCGGCATGATCGGCGCTCTTGGCACCGCCATCGTCTACGCGCCTTCGCTGGGCGGCCCCGGAGACGGTTCGGTCGGTATCGGTGCGCAGCTTGGCATTCAGGCGACAACGATTGTCGCCACGATTGTCTGGGCGGCCATTGGCACCACCATTGCAATCTTCGTCGCCAAACTGCTCACCGGCCTGCGCGTCAGCCCAGAGGTCGAGCGCGAGGGTCTTGATCTCGGCGAACATGGAGAACGTGCTTACAACTACTAAATTTCGGGAGAGCGGTTCGCTTGGCGGACCGCTCTCCACATGATGTTCCTCCTGCGAACATACTGGGCCGGTGCGAAAGTGCCGGCCCGTTTTTTGCCTGGCATGCAAGAGCATATTCGCGGGACAGGAAGGGCGGAAAACGGATCATCGGCATTCCAACGCGGAAATTATAAGGGGCTGCTATTTCCGGCGCGCCTGCTATGCTCCCACCCATCGGGAATCGCCAGGGGAGCCAATCTTCATGCCAGATGCCGAGACAGCGCTTTTGCTGGCCCGCCTTCAATTCGCCTTTACCATCAGCATCCACTTCATTTTTCCTGCTTTTTCCATTGGGCTTGCAAGCTATCTGATGGTGCTGGAAGCCTTGTGGCTGAAAACCGGACGAGGCGTTTATGCCAATCTCTTTCGCTATTGGTTGAAGATATTTGCCATTGTCTTTGGCATGGGTGTCGTCTCGGGCATTGTCATGTCCTATCAGTTCGGCACGAACTGGTCGGTCTTTTCCGATCGGGCCGGCCCGATAGTCGGACCTCTTATGGCATACGAAGTATTGACCGCCTTCTTTCTGGAGGCCGGCTTTCTGGGCGTCATGCTTTTCGGCATCAACAAGGTGGGCAAAGGACTGCACTTCGCCGCCACCTTCGCCGTGGCGGTGGGCACCTTCATTTCCGCTTTCTGGATATTGTCGGTTAATAGCTGGATGCAGACGCCCACTGGCTATGCCATCAATGCAGTGGGGCAATTCGTGCCGGCGGGAAGCTGGCTGGACATCATCTTCAACCCCAGTTTCCCATATCGACTGGTCCACACCGTTACTGCCGCGTTTTTGACAACGGCGCTGGCGGTTGGTGCGGTCGGAGCCTGGCACCTGCTGAGAGACCGCACTAATCCGGGCGCGCGCAAGATGTTTTCCATGGCCATGTGGATGGCCGCCCTTGTCGCTCCCATTCAGATCTTTGTGGGCGACATGCATGGGCTCAACACGCTTGAGCATCAGCCTGCCAAAATCATGGCGATGGAAGGGCATTACCAAAGCCATCCAGAGGGCGCGCCGCTTATTCTCTTCGGTATTCCCAACAGCAAGGAAAAGCGCGTCGACTATGCGCTGCAAATTCCCAAAGGATCCTCGCTGATCCTGAAGCACGACCCTGACGCTCCGCTCGCCGGACTGGATAGCGTACCCGACGATGAAGAGCCGCCGGTCGGCATCATCTTCTGGTCGTTCCGCATCATGGTGGCGCTTGGCTTGGCGATGCTGGGCCTTGGCCTATGGAGCCTTGTGGCGCGTGTTGCGGGCAGGCTTTACGACTGGCCCTGGCTGCACCGCGCCGCCATATTGATGGGACCATCCGGTTTCGTTGCAGTGATCGCGGGATGGGTGACGACCGAAGTTGGCCGGCAACCCTATACCATATATGGATTATTGCGCACTGCAGATTCCGTGTCTCCGCTTGCCGCGCCTGCAGTCGGGGCGTCGCTGATCGCCTTCATCATCGTCTATTTTTCGGTCTTTGGCGTCGGAACCTGGTATATTTTCAAGCTCATGGGCAAGCCGCCCGAGCCTCATGAAACCACGCCTCAGGAAAAGCCCCTGCATGCAGCGGGCATTACACCTGCATCCGGATTGCGGAGGACGCAATGATGGACATCAATTTCGATCTTACCGTCATCTGGGCATGCATCATCGCCTTTGCCGTCGCGGCCTATGTCGTCATGGACGGCTTCGATCTTGGCATCGGTATTCTCTTTCCCCGTCTTCCTGTCGGGGAGGAGCGCAACAAGGCGATGAACAGCATCGCTCCGGTTTGGGACGGAAATGAAACCTGGCTGGTGCTGGGCGGGGGAGGGCTGCTTGCGGCGTTTCCGCTCGCCTATTCCATCATCCTGCCTGCGCTTTACGCCCCCCTCATTGCCATGCTGCTGGGCCTGGTCTTTCGGGGCGTTGCATTCGAGTTCCGTTGGCGGGATCCGGGGCACCGCGGTTTCTGGGATCTGGGCTTTTTCCTCGGTTCGCTAGTGGCGACGCTGGCGCAGGGGATCACGCTCGGCGCATTGTTGCAGGGCATCACTATAGAAGGTCGCGCATATGCTGGCGGCTGGTGGGATTGGTTGACACCCTTCAGCCTGTTGACGGGGTTCAGCCTTGTCATTGGTTATGCGTTGTTGGGTTCCTGTTGGCTGATCTGGAAAACGGAGGGCGAGTTGCAGGCGATGGCGCGCCGTTTCGCCCGCCCGCTCGCCATTGCTCTCGTCGTCGCCATTGCCATTGT
Source organism: Rhizorhapis sp. (assembly GCA_036570425.1). Lineage (GTDB taxonomy): Bacteria > Pseudomonadota > Alphaproteobacteria > Sphingomonadales > Sphingomonadaceae > Rhizorhapis. The sequence continues at coordinate 150,720 of DATCYF010000023.1, forward strand.
AAGTGCTGCCACGCCGTTCCTTGACGCCAAATATTACCAGGCGTGGTTCGCCTGGCCGGGTGTGCTGGCGGCGGCTCAGATGCCGCTGCTCGTTGCCATTATAGCTTTCCTGCTCTGGCGCGCCCTTGGCGGCAAGCGAGACTATCTGCCTTTCCTCCTGACGTTGATCCTGTTCGGACTGTCGATGGTGGGACTGGCGATTTCAATGTGGCCAGATGTCATCCCCGGACGCTTGTCCATCTGGGATGCGGCCGCACCCGAATCGAGCCAGATATTCATGCTGGTCGGTTCTGCGATTCTGGTTCCCATGATCCTTTCCTACACGGGGTGGGCGTATTGGGTGTTCCGCGGCAAAGTCGATGCGGAGGGTTATCATTGAACAGTTCAACGCCTGCGCCATTATGGAAACGCCTGCTCTGGTTTGCTGCGATCTGGGCGGCAAGCGTCCTGATCCTGAGCCTTGTGGGCGGGCTCATCAGGCTGGTTTTGAAGCCATGACTGGCGAGGCACACAGCGCTTGAAATTCCATCACCGCCACGATAGAGGCTGAACTCCGCATAGCGCGGCCCCTTCGTCTAGCGGTTAGGACGCGGCCCTCTCACGGCTGAAACACGGGTTCGATTCCCGTAGGGGTCACCATTTGTTCCGGGAATGGCAGATTATAAGTGGCTGTCGATTCTCTCTCCATCCTGCATTCTACCTTCGGTTTTTCGGCCTTTCGCGGCGTGCAGGGGCAGGTTGTGGAACGAGTGCTGTCCGGCCGCCATACGCTGGCGATCATGCCGACGGGCGCGGGTAAGTCTCTCTGCTACCAACTCCCGGCCGTGGCGCTGGATGGATGCTGCGTCGTCATTTCTCCTCTCATCGCGCTGATGCATGACCAACTTCGCGCGGCTCAGGCAGCGGGAATCAGGGCTGCAAGCCTTACCTCGGTCGACACCGATTGGCGGGAAACGCAGGACCGGCTGCGATCAGGTCAACTCGACCTGCTTTATGTCGCGCCCGAACGCGCTTCCGGGGCAGGATTTCGCGAATTGCTCCGCGCTTCGAAGATCGCCATGTTCGCTATCGATGAGGCGCATTGCGTCAGCGAATGGGGCCATGATTTCCGTCCCGATTATCGCATGCTCCGGCCCTTGTTGGACGAATTCCCGGGTATCGCGCGCCTGGCGCTTACCGCGACGGCGGATGCGCATACGCGGGAAGATATTCTTGTTCAGCTTGGCATTCCGGCCGAGGGCATGATCATTTCGGGCTTCGACCGGCCCAACATCCGCTACGCTATTCATCCCCGTGCGGGGCTATCGCGCCAGATCGCGGATCTGATCGCCGTGCAGCCCGGTCCCGGCATCATCTATGCCCAAACCCGCGCCGCGACAGAAAAAATCGCCGCGAACCTCTCCGCCATTGGCCGCCAAGTACGGATTTACCACGCGGGCCTGCCACCCGAGGAACGCCGCGCCAATCAGGCCGCCTTCATCGCCAGCGAGGATATGGTGATGGTCGCCACCATCGCCTTTGGCATGGGCATCGATAAGCCGGACGTGCGGTTCGTCGCTCATGCGGGGCTACCCAAATCCATTGAGGCCTATTACCAGGAAAGTGGACGTGCTGGGCGCGATGGCGAGCCTGCCGAAGCGCATCTTTTCTGGGGCGCGGAAGATTTCGCGAAGGCGCGCCAGCGCATCTTCGAACTGGATGAAGCGCGGCAAACGGGCGAGCGCGCCCGCATCGCCTCTCTTGGTGCTCTGGTGGAGACGGGCGGTTGCCGCCGGGCCATATTGCTGCGTCACTTCGGAGAAAGTCCACCGGATAATTGCGGCAATTGCGATAATTGCCTCAATCCGCCCAAGGGTATCGATGTCACTGAAACGGCGCGCAAATTCCTCTCCGCGGTCTATCGTACTGGCCAAAGCTTCGGCGTTGGTCATATTGAGGCAGTGCTGATCGGCGCCACTAATGAAAAGGTGCAGCAGCGGGGGCATGATCGGCTTTCGGTCTTTGGCATCATTGGTGGAGAAGAAGGCGCGCTGATCAAGCCAGTGTCCCGCGCCCTTCTTCTGCGCGATGCGCTGCAGACGAATGAGCATGGTGGCCTGGAGCTTGGTCCCAATGCCCGACCGATCCTGCGCGGGGAGCAGCCGGTTACGATGGTGCTGCCGCCAAAGCGGGAGCGGGGCAGCAAAAGGCAGCCGGCGGCCAATCCTGTCGGCGATCCGCTGTTCGACGCCCTGCGCGCCTGCCGCCGGGAATTGGCACTGGAAGCGGGCGTGCCGCCTTATGTCATTTTTCACGACAGCACCTTGCGCGAAATGGCCGAAAAACGGCCCGCCAGCATTCAGGAACTGTCGCGGATCTCTGGCGTGGGTGCGCGCAAACTGGACGCATATGGACGCGCCTTTCTTCAGACGATAGGCGGCTTCACGCGCTGAAACGTGCTTGCGCCTCACCCGTTCAAGCCCGATAAGCGGACGCGAACAGAAAGGATTGCTCCCATGCTGAAAACTCTCACTGACGACATCTTCGTTGCCCCGCAGATTTCGGTGGCTGATGTGGAAGAGGCAAAGGCGCTGGGCGTAAAACTGGTTATCAATAACCGCCCAGACCATGAGTCGCCCGATCAGCCCGAAGGCAACGAGATTGAGGAAGCGGCGCGGGCGGCGGGGATGGCCTATGCCGCCATTCCAGTCACGCATGCCGGGTTTTCCGCCTGGCAACTCGACGCGATGGAAAAGGCGTTGGAGGACGCGGAAGGCAAGATCCTGGCCTTTTGTCGCTCCGGCACCCGCAGTACGCTTCTATGGGCGCTCACGCGCGCACGGGCGGGAGATAATTGCGACAAGCTGAGCGCGACGGCCGCGAAGGCTGGCTACGACCTTTCCTCCATCCGCCCGATGATGGATGCGCTCTCGGCGGGGAGGTGATTGCCCCGTCCTATGCGATGGTCCTGAACTCAAGACAAGGTGCCAGCCTGCGATCCACTACGGACATAGCACGTAATTCTTCAACAACACTCAGGTTGACGGTTCACTAGTGGTTTGCACCACGCATCCTCGGCGAATTCTCATGGCTGTGCATCGATGATCGGCGGCCCTCAGCCGGGGTTGACTCATTATAGCCAACTATTCTGCCGAAGCGGCAAAACAAGAATGATTGGACTTGGCGGCACCAGCGTTGTGCAACTGGGTTTCATTCTCGCCTACCGCCCCTAACCAGTTTGATGACGCTATAGATACTTCTCGCCCATGTCTGAAGGACTCACAATGAGAACAATCCTGGTTGGCGGCGCAGCAACCGTCAGTCTTTGCCTGACCGCTTCTGCCTTGGCTCAGGACCACGCCGGTCATGAGATGGCGTCCTCACCTGAGTCGTCAGCCCATTCGATGAGCGAAGGGCAAGCCGAACAAGGCGAAAAGATGGGCTCCGGCATGATCGAGCACAGCGGCATGGATCATAACGTAATGGATCATGAGCCCATGAGTGGAAACGATGCGATAGCAGGGGTCGGTTCAGGAACGGCGCGCCTTCCCGCGAATGAAGCCATGCCGATGGGCTTGCACCTGCCTGCTGGCGAGAGCGGCATGCTAATGCTCCACGGTTATGCCTGGGGCGTCTATACGAAGCAGACTGGCCCGCGCGGTGACGACAAACTCTACGTTCAATCCATGGCCATGGCCGAATATCAGCACCGTTTCGAAGGCGGTCGCTTTGCTGCTCGCGCGATGATGAGCCTTGAACCGGCAATGCGGCACGATGGCTATCCCAATCTCTTTTCAACCGGCGAAGTTGCCTATGGGCAGCCATTGGTCGATCGGCAGCACCCGCATGACCTGTTCATGGAGCTTTCCGCCCGGCTCGATATCGATATTGCCGGAGATACGGCTGCATTTCTTTATGGCGGACCGGTTGCGGAGCCCGCACTTGGTCCGAGTGCCTTCATGCATCGGGCGTCCGCGCGCTACAATCCAGAGGCGCCAATCACGCATCATTGGTTCGATTCAACCCACATCACCTACGGCGTTATTACTGCCGGGGTCGCAGCCCCCCGATGGCAGATGGAAACGAGCGCATTCCGTGGACGGGAGCCGGATGAATTTCGCTGGAATATTGAGGAAACGAAGCTTGATAGCTGGAGCGTTCGCGCAAGCTTCGCGCCTTCGCCCGCCTGGTTGCTTCAAGTAAGCTATGGCGAGATCAATGAGCCCGAGGAGTTGCATCTCGGAGAGGATGAACACCGCACCACCGCGAGCGCTCATTACAACAATGGCCGGGGATTTTCTGCCATGGCCGCATACAGCGCCAAGGACAGGGTCCCAGGCCCGACGCTAACCGCCTGGCTGGCTGAGGCGAATTGGGACCTGACCAAGCACCACACGATATTTGGCAGGTTCGAGAACGTCGCCAATGATGAGCTTTTCCCAGACCATTCCAGCGCGCTTCACGATCAGACGTTCCGTGTGAGCAAGCTCCAGATGGGCTATGCCTACAGACTGCCGCTCGGCCCTGTAGAGCTTGCGCTTGGTGGATCGATGGCCGGTTTCATCAAGCCGGATGAACTGGATTCTCATTTTGGCAAGAACCCCCTCGGCTACACCGTCTTTGCGCGCCTGAGTCTCGGTGGCTGAACAAATTTGTATTGTGAATTTCAGAATGGAGATGAATGCAGAAGTTCTGCCTTCATCGCGACCTTCACGCTGTCAAGGTCTTAGCAGCGGAACTGGTTCGGCTCCTGAAGTACTGCTACGAAGACCGTCAAAGGCAAAGGCTGTTGTCTAGAGCAGGGCGCTTGACCTGAAAACAATAGAGATTTGCGTCTGCCGCTGGCATCGGCGCGAATCTCTGGTAATTCTTGTGTGATGGCCATCGACCTCAATATCCTGCTCCGCGCTTATGCGATGGGGATTTTTCCCATGGCGGATGGCAGGGATGATCCGGAAATCTTTTGGGTGGAGCCGAAAAGGCGCGCGATTCTGCCATTAAGTGGGCTGCACTTGTCGCGATCGCTGCGCAAGACGATCCGCTCGGACAAGTTTCGCGTCACTGCGGACCAGGCATTCCCCGCCATTCTGCGCGCCTGTGCAGAGGCAGCTCCTGACCGGCCTGAAAGCTGGATCAACAAGCCGATCGAACAGGCATGTCTATCGCTTTTCCAGAGGGGGCATGCGCACAGTATTGAATGCTGGCTGGAAGGCCAACTCGTCGGCGGTCTCTATGGCATATCGCTTGGCCGCGCCTTTTTTGGCGAAAGCATGTTCAGCCGCGAAAGCGATGCATCTAAGGTAGCGCTGGCGTGGTTGGTTGCGCGATTGAAGGTCGGCGGCTTCGAACTGCTTGACTGCCAGTTCATGACTGATCACCTGCGCTCACTGGGCGCCGTGGAGATCAGCCAGGTACGTTATCTGTCGCTGCTGGACGGCGTGTTGGCAGGTGCTGGCGTTGGCGCTGGAGCCGTCGCGGCGGGCGCAACCGCGGCCGGGGGCGCCGGAGCATCCTCGCCATCGTTCGCCTCTGGCGACTTTTCGGCATTGGACGCATTAGCGACTGACCCGGACTTGCGCGGCTGCACGGTGTCAGGCCCATTGTCAGGCCAGCTCATTTTGCAGCTTTTGACCCACACATCGTAGATTTCATGTTGGACGACGTTGCGCTCCGGCCGCTCCTCGAACAACCAGCCGGAAAAGACGCGCCGCCATTTTTTGTCGTTGCCGAGCACGTCCAGTTGCACGAAGGCGCCGGTTTCGGGCACTTCCTCCCAAGGGGCTGTGGTTTCACAGGCACGTAGCCGCACGATAACATTGTTGACGCGCAGCGCTTCGCCGGGTTTCAATGTCAAATCGCGGGTCAGGCCGTTGCGCTTGTTCAGAAGACCGATAACAGCCACTCGTTCCGCCATTGGCGTTCCCGGCAGGTCAGCCAATTCCTGATCGTTGACGGCAATCCCGGCGCTATTGCCCAGCTTCACGGGCCTTTCGTTCGATTCCCCATTGGAAGGCAGCTTATTACTGCCGCATGCCGTGAGGAGCAGGGCAGGCAGGAACAGTCCCGCCAGTCTGGCCCTCATGACGCGTCGGGGCTCCAAGCCTCATAGTCGCCGGTTGCGGCCGCGCGTTGGCCACCCTGTTCCAGCGCGCCTTTCGGCCGATAAGCCAAGGCTGTACCAGTGAAGTTAGGCGTCGATTCCTTTTCCCAGATGCGCGGCGGCGGCAGGAAGCTTTCAGGCACGTCGTCAAAGGTGTGGTGCAACCAGCCGTGCCATTCGGAGGGCACGCGGCTGGCGTCGTTGGAGCCGTTGTAAATGACCCAACGGCGATCATCCTTGCCCGTGTAATAGATATTGCCCAGATGATCCTCGCCCACTTTCGTGCCATAGCGCGCACTATAGAGCGAGGTGCCGATGGTGGCGCCGTCCCACCAGGTGAAGATCTTGCCGAGAATTCCCATGCGCTGCGCTTAGCCTTTTATCGCGATGTTTTGCAATGGGGAATGGTGGCCGGAGGTTGCGCTCACACGCCCTCCAGCAACTTCTCCCGCTTGATCTTTTCCTGCCAGACCAAAGGTGCGAGGTGGTGGACGCTCTGCCCCTCCGAGTCGACCGCCACTGTGACGGGCATGTCCTGCACTTCAAACTCGTAAATGGCTTCCATGCCCAGATCTTCGAAGCCGACGATCTTCGATCCCTTGATCGCCCTGGCCACCAGATAGGCTGAGCCGCCTACAGCCATCAGATAGGCCGATTTATGATCTTTGATCGCCTCAATGGCCATAGGGCCGCGCTCGGCCTTTCCGACCATGGCGAAGAGACCCTGTTCAAGCATCATGCGCGTGAACTTGTCCATGCGCGTGGCGGTGGTAGGGCCAGCGGGGCCGACGATTTCCTCGCCCACCGGATCGACCGGACCGACATAATAAATAACGCGACCTTTGAACTCGACTGGGAGGGGCTCGCCCTTTGCCAGCATATCGGCGATCCGCTTATGCGCCGCATCGCGGCCCGTCAGCATTTTGCCGTTGAGGAGCAGGCGGTCGCCATGTTTCCAGCTTTGCACCACTTCCGGCGTCAGCGCGTCCAGATTGACGCGCTTGGCCTCCTTGCTGGGTGTCCAGTTGACGTCGGGCCATTCGTCGAGTTTAGGCGCTTCCAGATAGACCGGGCCTGAACCATCCAACGTGAAGTGCGCGTGACGGGTGGCGGCGCAGTTGGGGATCATGGCAATGGGCTTTGACGCGGCATGGGTCGGCCAGTCCATAATCTTGACATCAAGAATGGTGGCGAGGCCGCCAAGCCCTTGCGCGCCAATGCCGAGGGCATTGACCTTGTCGAAAATCTCGATGCGGAGTTCCTCGATCTTGTCCTGCGGGCCGCGCTGTTTCAACTGCGCCATATCGATCGCGCCCATCAGACTTTCCTTTGCGAGCAGAACAGCCTTTTCTGCGGTGCCGCCAATGCCAATGCCCAGCATCCCGGGCGGGCACCAGCCAGCGCCCATTTGCGGCACCATTTCCAGCACCCAGTCGACGATGGAATCGCTTGGGTTCAGCATCTTGAACTTCGACTTGTTCTCAGAGCCGCCACCCTTGGCAGCGACATCGATGCTGACCTTGTCGCCCGGAACCATTTCGACATGGAGTACGGAAGGGGTGTTGTCCTTCGTATTGACGCGGGAGAAGGCCGGATCGCGCAGGATGGAGGCGCGCAGGCGATTTTCGGGATGCAGATACGCGCGGCGAACGCCCTCATCCACGACTTCCTGCAGGCTCCTGTCGCTTTCCAGGCGGCAATTCTGCCCCCACTTCACGAAGACGGTGACGATGCCGGTGTCCTGACAGATTGGTCGGTGTCCCTCGGCGCACATGCGGCTGTTGGTCAGAATTTGGGCGATGGCGTCCTTCGCAGCCGGGCTTTTCTCCGCTTCATAGGCTTTGCCGAGGGCGCGGATGTAGTCCATCGGGTGATAATAGCTGATGAACTGCAGCGCGTCGGCGACGCTTTCGATGAGATCGGCTTCCTTGATAATCGTCATTGATGTGGATCCAGCCCCGGATGAGTCGAAAAGGTGCAGCCCCTTAACGCACTTTGCCGCCCGGAGAAAAGGGCGCTGGGTGGGAGTGGCTATTTAAGCCGAAAGGACTTGACAGCGATTTCCACTTTTCGGCCCCGTTCCAAGGGCAATTTACGCCGTTTTGGTGCGACGCGTGGAGGGTCCAGCGTTCCTTGAAAGTCAACGGCTTTTGCGTGGCTGAAGATGAAATTTTTTTTCCGAAGGGGCTCAGAGAACGACGTTATCGGATCGCAATAGCGGAAAGTCGCGAACTCCCTTGGTTCGGGCACGGAAAAAATGGAGATCGACCGAAAGAACAAGGTCCTTCCACGCGCGAATCGAATCATTAAACAAAGCTTACCTCTTGCATCCTTATCCAGATGTGGCACTAACTCTTGTGCAGGGATAAAGACTGAAACCCAACAGGTTGTGGTTCTTAGCGACGGAGCAATTCGGCGTTCATCTGCATTTGTTCTGCTGGAGAAGCGGATTTTTGCAATCCGCAGTCCAATAGGTCGAACAAAAATGATAAACGGGGCCCATGCCTCAAGAGCGATCGACCGAGTCGAACGGAACGGGAACATTGGGAGGCGGATATGGATTTCAGGGACGTTCAGGAAACAGGTGCAAGCAACGTGATGATAAGTGAACAAGCCGATTTGCTGGAAGCGCCCGCGAAGGCGGCCGAGACCGCCACGGCGAAGCTTGCGGAAACTATGGCGTCCGCCGCAGCGGAAGAAACAAGCCGGACTGTCCGGCCGCAGCTTTTTCCGATCCAGAAGGATGACAGCCGCGATGACCTTCTCACCGATTTCGGCAAGGAGACGCTGAAGGACCGCTATCTGCTGCCTGGCGAAAGCTTTCAGGACCTGTTCGTGCGCGTGGCATCGGCCTATGCCGATGATACCGCCCATGCGCAGCGCATTTATGATTATATCTCGCGCCTCTGGTTCATGCCCGCGACGCCGGTTCTCTCGAACGGCGGCACCGGCCGGGGCTTGCCGATCTCTTGTTATCTGAACAGCGTTGATGATAGCCTGGAGGGCATCGTCAACACCTGGAACGAGAATGTCTGGCTTGCCTCGCGCGGGGGCGGCATCGGCACCTATTGGGGCAATGTGCGCGGCATTGGTGAGCCGGTTGGCCTCAATGGCAAGACCAGCGGCATCATTCCTTTCGTCCGCGTGATGGATTCGCTTACGCTGGCGATCAGCCAGGGCTCGCTGCGTCGCGGCTCGGCAGCCTGTTATCTCGATGTCTCCCATCCGGAGATCGAGGAGTTTCTGGAGATCCGCAAGCCGTCGGGCGACTTCAATCGCAAGGCGCTGAACCTGCATCATGGCGTCCTTCTGACCGACGCCTTCATGGAGGCAGTCCGCGACGGAAGCGAGTGGGAGCTGAAATCGCCCAAGGATGGCTCCGTCCGCGCCAAGGTGGATGCGCGCTCGCTGTTCCAGAAGCTGGTGGAAACCCGCCTTGCGACCGGAGAGCCCTACATCGTGTTCGCCGATCAGGTGAACCGCACCATGCCCAGGCATCACCGCGAACTGGGCCTGAAGGTTTCGACGTCCAACCTGTGCAGCGAAATTACGCTGCCGACGGGGCGCGACCATTTGGGCAATGACCGCACGGCGGTCTGCTGCCTGTCATCCCTCAACCTTGAAACATGGGATCAGTGGAATGGCGACAAACAGTTTATCGAGGATGTCATGCGCTTCCTCGACAATGTGCTGCAGGATTATATCGACCGCGCCCCGCCGGAGATGGCCCGCGCCAAATATAGCGCCAGCCGCGAACGCTCGGTCGGCCTTGGCGTCATGGGTTTCCACAGCTTCCTGCAGGCGCGCGGCCTTGGCTTTGAAAGCGCGCTGGCGAAGTCATGGAACCTCAAGGTATTCAAGCACATCAACGCGAAGGTGAATGAGGCATCGATGATGCTCGCGCAGGAACGCGGCCCTTGCCCCGATGCTGCCGAAATGGGCGTGATGGAGCGTTTCTCCTGCAAGATGGCGATCGCGCCCACAGCCTCGATCAGCATCATTTGCGGCGGGACCAGCGCCTGCATCGAGCCGATCCCGGCCAATATCTACACCCACAAGACGCTTTCAGGCAGCTTCGTGGTGAAGAATCCGCATCTTGAAAAGCTGCTGCAGGAAAAGAGCAAGGACAGCGCCAATGTCTGGAACACGATTCTGGAAAAGGGGGGGTCGGTCCAGCATCTCGACTTCCTGACGCCGGAGGAAAAGGACGCGTTCAAGACCAGCTTCGAGATTGACCAGCGCTGGTTGCTCGAACTGGCCGCGGACCGAACGCCGTATATCGATCAGGCGCAGTCGCTAAATCTGTTTATCCCGGCTGATGTGGACAAGTGGGACTTGCTCATGCTGCATTATCGCGCTTGGGAACTGGGTATCAAATCCCTCTATTATCTGCGGTCGAAGAGCGTCCAGCGCGCGGGCTTTGCTGGGGGTGTTGAGGCCGATAACACAGCCGATCTCAAGAAGATCGAGCTGACCACCGGCGAAAGCACGGACTATGACGAATGTCTGGCATGTCAGTGAAGGGTTGAGGGAATAGTGTCATGCTTACCTTCATTCCTCTCCTCGTCGCCGGCATCCTCATTGCGATAGGCCTGTTCCTCATCATCTGGGGAAAGGTCACGTTGAGGCCGGGGCGGCGCAAGGTGATGGATAGTCAAGGACACATGCGGAATTCCTTCTCCCTGCGCGCTACGCGGGGACTTGGCCTGATCTTCATTCTGGGCGGGGTGCTCACCATATTGGGTGTGTTCCACCTGTTCGACGGCGCTTTAACTTATTGACCTATTTTGGCGGGAGTAACCCTCATGTCTCTTCTTCAGGCTTCCAAGCAGTACAAGCCCTTCGAATATCCCTGGGCCTTCGATTTCTGGAAGCGTCAGCAGCAAATCCACTGGATGCCGGAAGAGGTGCCTCTGGGTGAGGATTGTCGTGACTGGGCGCAGAAGCTGACCGATCACGAGCGCAATTTGCTGACGCAGATTTTCCGCTTCTTCACGCAGGCGGATGTCGAGGTGCAGGATTGCTACCACGACAAATATGGCCGCGTGTTCAAGCCGACCGAGATCAAGATGATGCTGACCGCCTTCAGCAACATGGAGACGGTCCACATCGCTGCCTACAGCCACCTGCTTGACACCATCGGCATGCCCGAAAGTGAATATGGCATGTTCCTCCAGTACAAGGAGATGAAGGACAAGCACGATTATCTCGCGACCTTCGGCGTCGATACGGACGAGGATATCGCCCGCACGCTGGCCATGTTCGGCGGCTTTACCGAGGGACTGCAGCTTTTCGCCAGCTTCGCCATGCTGATGAACTTCCCGCGCTTCAACAAGATGAAGGGCATGGGGCAGATCGTGAGCTGGTCCGTGCGCGACGAGAGCCTGCATTGCGAGGGCATCACGCGGCTTTTCCATGCGTTCGTGAAGGAACGGGACTGCCTGACCCGGTCGGTCCGCGATGATATTCTCGATTGCTGCCACAAGACGGTGCGACTGGAGGATGCGTTCATCGATCTCGCCTTCGAACATGGCCCGGTCCCCGGCATGACCGCGAAAGAGATCAAGAAATACATCCGCTACATCGCTGACTGGCGTCTGGGCCAGCTTGGTTTCCAGCCGATCTACATGATCGACGAACACCCGCTGCCGTGGCTCGCGCCGCTGTTGAACGGTGTTGAGCACGCCAATTTCTTCGAAACCCGCGCAACGGAATACAGCAAGGCCGCGACGAGGGGGAACTGGAACGAGGTGTGGGACAGCTTTGACCGGCGGAAGAAGGTGCGCGCAAATGATGACGGCGCGATGAAGGATGATGGGGAGGATATGTTCTCCAAGGCGGGGATCGCGGCGGAGTGATAGAGATGCCCTTACATTCTCAATGGTAGGATAATCCCTGATCCTTCGGTGCAACGTCGACCGGGATAGTTCAATATTCGGACCACCCTGATGCGTATGGCAACCTAAAACTATGCAACAAGCTCCGGTGTATCTTACTTATCTTTCCGTTGGCATTGCTGTCCTAGCGTTAGTCGTTTCAGCGACAGCGATGTGGCTCACATATCTAAAAAAGGGGCAGGTGAGGCTGACACGGCCATCGGTTGTGTACTTCGGCCCTGATGGATCACGCAACGATGGATTAAACGGAATACCGAAAATATTTTTCCGAGGATTATTAATAGCTGACGCCAAACGGGGCCGTATTGTTGAAAGCCTCTATGCATCTCTTCAGCACAATGAATCCAAGCAGAATTTCAATGTCTGGGTGTATGGAGACGAAAAACTAGTTCGAGGTAGTGGGCTCTTTGTAGGAGATACGGGTATTGTAGCAAACCACCACTTTCTTCTGCCCAAGAATGATAACAACTTTAAATTTCAATCAGGAACATACTGCTTGGAAGTACATGCCTCGATATTAGGCGACAAGCGGACAAAAATGTTATTCTCAGAGGTGTTTGAAATTTCCTCAGCTGAAGCGTCCACCATTGCATCGGGTATGGGAGGTCTATATTTCGATTGGGGGCCGCAATCCAACCGTTACATTTCGTATTTAGATCACCCAACTGCGAGACCTTCTGTTGCACAAGATGCAGGACAATCGCCGCCAAGAAATCTGACGCCCGCTCAGTGATACAGTGGACGCCTCTCTCGAAGAGAGGGCCGGGCTCGGTTCAGGCCGATTGTGGATAAAGCGAACTGGGCGGCAACTCTACCGAGCATTTCACCTGCCAAGCGGCGTCGCGTTAGCCAGCAGCCCTAGCGCCACCGCTCCCATTGGCCCCGCATCTGTGCCAAGCGACGGCTGCTTAATAATGTCCTCGAGCGCGGAGGCGTTCAGGTCGGGCAGGTAGCCAGCGAGCAATTCTGCGCAATGTGCTCTGATCATGGGGAAGAGATGGGATTGGCCCATGCCCACGCCACCTCCGATCAGGATCCGCCTGGGCGATACCGTAAGAAGGAGCATGGCGGTCAATTCCGCCAGTTCCTTGGCCACAGGAAGCCAGCGCGGGTCATTTGGGGCCACCTTATTCGCTGCCGTGCCGAAGCGGGCCATGAGTGCAGGACCGGAAGTCAGGCCCTCCACGCAATCACCATGGAAGGAGCAAATGCCGGGGAAATTGTCTCCCGGTGCGCGGCGGACACGGACATGGCCAATTTCCGGGTGCAACAGGCCGTGAACGGGCGCGCCATTTATGACCAATCCGCCACCAATGCCCGTGCCTATGGTGAGATAGCATAAGCTGTCGCAATCCTGCCCCACACCCCAGCGATATTCCGCCAGCGCCGCGCCGTTGACGTCTGTGTCGATCGCGACCGGACAGGTCAGGACGCCTTGCACCGATCCCAATATGTCCGCACCCGACCAGCCTGGTTTGGGCGTGGTCAGGATATGGCCGAAGTGGGAACTGCCGGGATCAAGATTGACCGGGCCGAAGCTGGCTATTCCAACGGCATTCACGGGTCGCTCCGCATGCCATTCCAAAAGCGCGGATGTTAAGGCCTTCAGAGTCGTTTCCGGATCGCGTGTTGGATAAGTACGCCGGTCAAGAATCCTGTTTCCCTCCGCAATGAGGGCGATCCCTTTTGTACCGCCAAGCTCAATGCCAGCGATACGAGGCGCGGCGTTTGTCATGGACCCGTTGTCCTGCCGCTCTTCACGGCCGTCAAGCCGGATAAAACGAAAAAGCCCCGGCACCGGGCCGGGGCTCTTCCGTTATACTGCTTCGTGTATTCAGAGCTTCTCGGTCAGCTCAGGCACGATCTTGAAGAGATCGCCAACCAGACCGAGGTCCGCAACCTGAAAAATAGGCGCATCCTCATCCTTGTTGATGGCGATGATGGTCTTGGAGTCCTTCATGCCGGCAAGATGCTGGATCGCGCCGGATATGCCGATGGCGATATAGACTTCGGGAGCAACGATCTTACCCGTTTGCCCCACCTGATAGTCGTTGGGGACATAGCCCGCGTCCACGGCCGCACGGCTTGCGCCCACGGCAGCACCCAGCTTGTCAGCCAGCGGAACGATATACTGCTGGAAGGTCTCGCTGTCCTTCAATGCCCGGCCGCCGGAGACGATCACTTTGGCGGAGGTGAGTTCCGGCCGTTCACTCTTGACGATTTCCGCACCGACGAAGCTGGAAATGCCCTTGTCGCCAGTGGCGGCAACGGCTTCGACGGCAGCGCTGCCGCCTTCAAGGCTCGCCTTGTCGAAGGCAGTGCCGCGCACGGTGATGACCTTCTTGGCGTCGGACGTCTGGACTGTCGCGATCGCGTTGCCTGCATAGGTCGGCCGCGTGAAAGTGTCCTCGCTTTCGACCGAAAGGATGTCGGAGATCTGCATCACGTCCAGCAGCGCGGCTACGCGCGGGGCGATGTTCTTGCCGTTGCTTGTTGCGGGCGCAAGGAATGCATCATGGTGGCCCATCAACTCCACGATCAGCGGCGCTACATTTTCTGCCAGCGCATGCTCATAGGCGGCGTCATCGGCGACATGCACCTTGGCAACGCCAGCGATTTTTGCTGCCTGTTCGCCTACGCTGCCGCAGCCCTTGCCCGCGACCAGCAGATGCACTTCGCCCAACTTCGCGGCTGCAGTCACGACCGCCAGCGTTGCGTCCTTTACCGACGCATTGTCATGTTCAACCCAAACCAGCGTCTTCATCATGCAACTCCCAGAGCCTTGAGTTTGCCCACCAGTTCATCAACATCGGCCACCTTGATGCCTGCTTCACGCTTGGGCGGTTCAGCGACCTTCAGCGTGGTGAGGCGCGGGGCGACATCTACGCCGTAATCGGCAGGCGTCTTTTGCGCCAGCGGCTTGGATTTGGCCTTCATGATATTGGGAAGCGATGCATAGCGCGGCTCGTTGAGGCGCAGATCGGTGGTGACGATCGCGGGAAGGCTGAGCTTCACCGTTTCCAGTCCGCCGTCGACTTCGCGCGTCACATTCACGCTGTCGCCTTCAACTTCGATCTTGCTGGCGAACGTGCCTTGCGGACGACCAAGCAATGCGGCGAGCATCTGGCCGGTCTGGTTGCTGTCGTCATCGATCGCTTGCTTGCCCAGGATCACCAGGCCGGGCGTTTCTTCCTCAACCACCTTGGCGAGCAGCTTGGCAACACCCAGCGGTTCGACCTCGGTTTCGCTCACGATCAGGATCGCGCGGTCCGCGCCCATGGCAAGAGCCGTGCGCAGCGTTTCCTGCGCCTTTGCCTCACCGATGGAGATGGCGATAATTTCAGTCGCGACGCCCTTTTCCTTCAGGCGGATCGCTTCCTCAACAGCGATTTCGTCAAACGGATTCATGGACATCTTGACGTTGGCAAGATCAACGCCTGTTCCATCCATCTTCACCCGAGGTTTGACATTATAGTCAATGACCCGCTTGACGGGCACCAGGATTTTCATCTCTTACCTCCAATTCGTGCCTCTTCCCCGGGGAGGAGGCATGCCAGCCGGAACCACTGGGGCTCCGGCGAGCAGATCCAAAGTTCAGGCGGCCAGCTTCACTTGGCCTACAATCTTCTGCGCAGCGTCGCCCAGATTGTCAGCGGACACGATGGGCAGGCCCGACGCTGCAAGAATTTCCTTGCCCTTTTCCACATTGGTGCCTTCCAGGCGCACAACCAACGGGACCGACAGGTTTACTTCCTTTGCAGCCGCGACGATGCCATCCGCGATGATGTCGCAGCGCATGATGCCGCCAAAGATATTGACGAGGATGCCCTCGACCGCCGGATCGGACAGAATGATCTTGAAAGCGGCCGTGACCTTTTCCTTGGTGGCGCCGCCGCCAACGTCCAGGAAGTTTGCGGGGAAAGCGCCGTTCAGCTTGATGATGTCCATTGTGGCCATGGCAAGGCCAGCGCCGTTCACCATGCAACCGATGTTGCCGTCCAGCTTGATATAAGCGAGATCATATTTGCTCGCTTCCAGTTCCATCGGGTCTTCTTCGGTCTCGTCACGCAGTTCCATCAGGTCCGCATGACGGAACATGGCGTTGCTGTCGAAACCGACCTTTGCATCCAGCACGACCAGCTTGCCATCGTCAGTAACGGCAAGAGGATTGATCTCGATCTGCGACGCATCAGTGCCGATGAAGGCGTTATAGAGCGCTTGTGTTACCTTCGCTGCCTGCTTGGCGAGATCGCCGGTCAGGTTCAACGCCTTCGCGACTGAACGGCCGTGGTGTGGCATCAGGCCTGTGGCCGGGTCGATGGTCAGCGTATGGATCTTTTCCGGCGTGTTGTGCGCCACATCCTCAATGTCCATGCCGCCTTCGGTGGAGGCGACGAGAGCCACCCGCCCGCTTGCGCGATCAACCAGCAGAGCCAGATAGAATTCCTTGGCGATATCCACGCCGTCAGTCACATAAAGGCGGTTGACCTGCTTGCCCGCTTCTCCGGTCTGCACCGTAACGAGGGTGTTGCCCAACATGTCGGCTGCCGCCGCGCGAACCTCATCGGCATTCTTGGCGAGACGGACGCCGCCCTTGGCTTCAGCGGGAAGCTCCTTGAACTTTCCCTTGCCACGGCCACCGGCATGGATCTGCGCTTTCACGACATATAGTGGTCCGGGCAGCTTCGCCGATGCGTTGACGGCTTCCTCGACGCTCATAGCCGCAAAGCCCGTGGGGACGGGTGCGCCGAACTTCGCCAACAATTCTTTCGCCTGATATTCGTGAATATTCATCTGGGCTGCCTGTCCTTGAAAATTTAGAGACTCATGCGCAGGCGCTAAAGCATAGGTTGCTACCAAATTCCAGCCTTGGTTGCGGATTTGGGATTTGCAAAATTGCAAATCTCACGCACGTTTGACTGGAGCTGGCGCTTGTCAAAAGGCGCAGTGGAGCCCCGACGACGCCACAACCTCCAATATTTCCGGATCATGCAGTGCGCGAATGCGATAGATGAACTCGTCAATGGTCATGTCCTGCATGGTCCTTTCCTTGATCGAAGAGAGCGATGAAAGGCGACGCAGTTGGGCCAGTGAAAGGCGGTCCACCATCCGTCCAGCCATGCACACCGCCATGGGTTCGGATAATCCGGCCTTTAGCAAGCTGTTGCGGACACGTGTTTCCGGAGTCGCGCACGCGGCCAACGCCAGAAGGGAGAGGAGGAAAGCGAACTTTTTCATGCAGGCGATCTTTCAGAACAATGCAGGCTCCCAATGTTAGCACTTGGCCTTCATAGTCAACACGCAGGCTGGCGCGGCCCGTACATCGCTATACTGCCGAAAACTCTTGGTGGCGTGCTGGTGCTGACGTTACGCATATGGAACTGAATAGCTGAACATAAGTTCAATTGGGCATGCAACAAGAATAGAGAGGGTGGTCATGGTTCGCAAATTGCTGTTCCTTTGTGTATCTTCCGTCGCGCTGTCGGCCTGTCAACCCGGTCTTACGGAATCCGCACCGGTGATGGCCGGACAGGCTGCGCCGATTACTGCGCAGGAGCGGCAACAAGGGACGCAGGCCAATCCGGATTTGCTTGCTGAATTCGGCGGAGCCTATTCAGGGCCGCAGGCTAGCTATACGGAAAGCATCGGGCGGAAAATCGCCGTGCAATCGGGTCTGTCCTCTTCCCCGGGCGCGTTCGACGTCGCGTTGCTCAATAGCCCCATCAACAACGCGTTCGCGATACCCGGCGGATATATCTATATCACCCGGCAACTCGTGGCGCTGATGAATGACGAGGCGGAACTTGCCGCGGTCCTGGGTCATGAAGTAGCTCACGTCGCGGCCCGCCATAGCGCGAAGCGGCAAAGCGCGGCGCAGCGAAACACCATTCTTGGCGTTCTGGGACAAGTGCTTGTTGGCGCCGTTGCTGGAGATTCACAGATCGGCGAGGTACTGCAGCAAGGCATCGGCACGGGCACCCAACTCGTTACGCTCGGTTATTCCCGAAGCCAGGAAACACAGGCGGACGACCTTGCTGTCCAATATCTTTCGCGTGCGGGTTACGATCCCGCCGCTATGGCGTCTGCGTTGCGCAGTTTGGCAGCGCAAAACAGCCTTGATCAGCAAATAGCAGGGGCAGGGGCCCGCTCTGTGCCTGAATGGGTGAGCACGCACCCCGATCCCCAGTCTCGGGTGCAGCGGGCGGCCAGTCACGCAGCATCCACCAATGTCACTAATGGCAAGCGCAACCGCGATGCCTTTCTGACAGCGATTGATGGCATCATGTATGGCGATGATCCAAAGCATGGCGTAGTTCAGGGCCGTACCTTCGTTCATCCGGTTTTCCGTCTCGCGTTCACGGTCCCCGAAGGCTTCACGATGCAGAACGGCACTGAAGCGGTTTCGATCAGCGGCCCCAATGCGCAGGCCCTGTTCAGCACCCGGGCTTATGAGGGAAATCTGGAAACTTATGTGATGAACGTTTTGCGCGACCTTTCGAAGGAAGGCGGGGCCATGCCGCAAGCCTCGGTGGAGCGCACGTCGGTCAACGGTGTGCCAGCGGCCTTTGCACAGGTGCGCGCCAACAGCGGTTCCAGCCAAGTGGATGTCACAGTGTTCGCCTATGCGCCGAGCACCAGCAAGGCTTTCCACTTCGTAGCGCTCTCCCCTGCGGGACAGGGGCTGGGAGCCATGACATCCATGGTTCAGTCCTTCCGTACTCTTTCGGCGTCGGACGCAGCCGCTATCCGCGCGCGCTATGTCCGGGTAGTCACGGTCAAGGCGGGAGATACGCCCACCTCACTGGCAGATCGCATGGCCTTCCCCGATCACAAGCTGGAGCGCTTCCTGGTGCTGAATGGCTTGGACAGCGGGGCGAGGCTTGCTGCCGGTCAAAAGGTGAAACTTGTCACTTATTGAAGTGGCGGCGAGCTGACGGTGTGGCGATCGGCGTTGCTCGTCGCGGGCTTTGCGCTTCGGATGATCGGGAATCGCTACAACACTGTCGTGTTGTAATGGTGCCAGGCCATCAAGGCGGCTGCGCCGCGATGGGGGCGCCAGCGTTCGGCAACTTCGCGCGTGACCTTTTCGGTAGGGCGCTCGGACAGTCCCAGAATGCGGCCGACTTCAATCTGGACAGCCAGATCTCCCGCAGGCCAGACATCGGGGCGGCCTTCGGCAAACAGGAGATAGATTTCGGCTGACCAGCGTCCAATACCCTTGACGGATACGAGGGCGTTGATCGCCGCTTCATCATCTGCCGGCAACGCATGAAGATCGAGCGCACCTGTCATCACCAATTCAGCAAGGCTGCGTGCGTAGCCCTGCTTCTGTCGCGAAAGACCGCAGGAACGCAGCGCATCGAACTCACTTGCCAGCAATTTGCCGGGCGCGCAGCCCTCGCCAAGCAGCGTTTCCAATTTGCTCCAGACCGCTGCGGCGGCCTTCACGCTCACTTGCTGCCCGACAATGGTGCGGAGCAGGGTTTCATAGCCACGCGGACGGATTCTTGGCTCAGGATAACCGACCCGGCCAAGAGCGGCCCTGAAGCCGGGCTCCATGGCAGCCAGGGCGTCCATCGATTTGCGTAACTGTTCCTGACTGAGGCCCATAATGTCCTTCTGTTCTCGCTAGTTTGGCTTGATTTATGCGCTTCCCTCCTTATTAGCGGCTGAATAGGACTTTAGGAGGGCATAAATGCCAAAATTGGTGGTTGTAACCCGCGAGGGCGAAGAGAAGACGGTCGAGGGGGAAAGCGGCCTGTCGGTAATGGAAATCATTCGTGACAATGGCTTTGATGAGCTTCTGGCACTGTGCGGTGGCTGCTGTTCATGCGCAACCTGCCATGTGCACGTCGATCCGGATTTCGTGGCGAAGCTGCCGGGCGTGGGGGAGGACGAAAGCGACCTGCTCGACAGCTCGGACCATCGCGACGAATATTCGCGCTTGTCTTGCCAGATCAACTTCAGCGATGATCTCGACGGACTGAAAGTCACCATTGCGCAGGAAGACTGACTGCCGCAATCGGTCTATGATGGAAGGGGCGGCTGATGCCGCCCTTTTTTTAAGAGATGGATGCGGCCTATCCGGGTCCTTTGGTGATTACCGTAAAGTATGCCTGTTCTGAGCAGGATGCTTCACGATCGCCCCTTTACCCTCCAATAGACAGGGTAAATTGACCCGCCGCATCATATGTGCAACGCGATATTTGTGCAGATCAGGAGACTCTGGATATGAAAAAACTTTATCCAAGCGCCGAGGCCGCATTGGAAGGCCTGTTGTTCGATGGCATGCATTTGTGTGCAGGCGGATTCGGATTGTGTGGCATTCCCGAACGGCTGATTGATGCGGTGCAGGCGTCGGGGGTCAAGGATCTTACCATCGCATCCAATAATGCGGGCATCGACAATGAAGGGCTGGGCAAGCTGCTGCGCACGCGGCAAGTCAAGAAAATGATCAGCTCCTATGTAGGTGAGAACAAGGAATTCGAGCGCCAGTATCTGTCCGGCGAACTCGAAGTGGAATTTTGCCCGCAGGGAACGCTGGCTGAGCGGTGCCGCGCGGGTGGGGCCGGAATTCCCGGATTTTATACCAAGACCGGAGTCGGCACCCAGGTTGCCGAGGGCAAGGAAGTGAAAGTCTTCGACGGGCAGGAATATATACTGGAGCGCGGGATTTTTGCCGACGTCGCGATCATCAAGGGATGGAAAGCCGACGAAGCGGGTAATCTCGTATTCCGCAAAACGGCTCGTAACTTCAATTATCCCATGGCCACTGCCGCGAAAATCTGCGTTGCCGAAGTAGAGGAAGTGGTGCCGGCCGGCAGCCTGGATCCCGATTGCATCCATCTGCCAGGCATTTATGTAAAGCGGATGATCATCGGCAGCCCCTATGAAAAGAAGATTGAGTTCATGACCACACGCCAGAGGGAGGCCGCATAATGTCCGAAGCAGCGAAAGGTTGGACCCGCGACCAGATGGCGGCGCGTGCGGCACGGGAACTTCAGGACGGCTTTTACGTCAATCTGGGCATTGGCATTCCCACACTGGTCGCCAATCACATTCCCGAAGGCGTCGAAGTGACCCTTCAGTCGGAAAATGGAATGCTGGGTATTGGTCCATTCCCTTACCCCGATGACGTCGATCCCGATCTTATCAATGCGGGCAAGCAGACCATCAGCGAACTGCCGCAGACAGCTTATTTTTCAAGCTCTGACAGCTTTGCCATGATTCGGGGCGGACATATCGATCTGACGGTGCTGGGCGCCATGGAAGTGGCTCAGAATGGCGATATCGCCAACTGGATGATTCCCGGCAAAATGATCAAGGGCATGGGTGGCGCGATGGATCTTGTCGCCGGCGTCAAAAAGATTATCGTCGTTATGGAGCACACGTCCAAGAACGGCGATCCCAAGTTTATCCCGGAATGCACTCTGCCGCTGACGGGCCGGAATGTCGTGGATATGATTGTCACCGATCTCTGCGTTTTTCAGAGGCCGGATCACGATAGCCCCTTCCGCCTGGTTGAATTGGCCCCCGGCGTGACGGCTGAGGAAGTGGCCGCCAAGACTACGGCGCAATATATAAGCTGATGGGCGCATAATGCTTGCCTGCAAAAATAATTTTTCCAATCTATAGCCATGAAGAAACGAAGCGGGCGCGGGAGGGGAAGGTCAATGGTGAAACAGCGGGCCCCGCTGTCCTTCCGTCGCCCCATTCGTTTCTTGAGAGCAGCCGCGCCCTTCGTGCTGCTCGCGGGCGGCGCGTGGTTCTATACTCAGCACGGTGGTTGGCAAGACCAGCCTCGCACAAGGGTGTCTCAGGCGACTACCATTCCCCTGCCTGAAGCGGTGCCCTTTCGGTCAGTCATCGATTATGATGCTTTCGATCGCCGGATCAGCACCCTGATGGCGAAGAAAGACATGACCGGCCTGGCTGTGGCTGTCGTGGAGGACGGCAAGCTCGCCTTCGTTCGCGGCTATGGCGTAACATCCCAGAAAACCCTTCAGCCGGTGACAGAACATACGGTGTTTCGCTGGGCATCGCTGTCCAAAGGCGTAGCCGCCACGATGGCCGCCAAATTGGCTGCAGACGGAAGGCTGGATCTTGATCGTACGATCGCATCTTACGGCACCAGCCTTCGCCTTCCCGGTCATGCCGAGCAGCAGGCCAAAGTCGCGGATATATTGTCCCATCGCCTTGGTCTCGCCAGAAACGCTTATGACGGTCGACTTGAATCGGGGGTAGATCCCGTAGAAATCCGCCATGAACTCGGTGCGTTGACGCCAATATGCCCTCCCGGCACCTGTCACAGCTACCAAAATGTCGCTTATGATACGATCGCGGAAATCATCGCCCGGGCCACCAGGCACAGCTATGCCGACATGGTGCGCACGCAATTGTTCGAACCGTTACACATGACTGGCGCCAGCATCGGGATGGCCGATCTCACTTGCGCCAGAAGCTGGGCCAGACCTTACCGGAACGGCTATCCCGTCAAGCTTACCGATGCTTATTATCGTGTGCCAGCAGCGGCCGGGGTTAATTCCAACATTCTCGACATGGCGCGGTGGATGGAAGCGCAGATGGGCAAGGAGCCCGAGGTGCTGACCCCAGCGGTGCTCAAGGAACTGCACGTCGGGCGCGTGAATACGCGGGCTCCCTATGGCCCGACAGCCCTTGGACGCGCGCTGCACGATGCAACTTATGGACTTGGGTGGCGCAGCTTCACTTATGCCGGTCATCGATTGGTAGGGCATAGCGGCGCGGTGGCGGGCTATCGATCGACCATGATGTTCGACCCCGCGACGCGTACGGGCATAGCCATGCTATGGAACAGTGAAAGCAGCAGGCCTTTTCGGGCTCAATTGGAGTTGCTGGACCTCTATTATGGTCGGCCGTTCTACAACTGGATGGAACTGGATACGCTACCCGAAGCGCCTTCCCCCAGTTCGATTCCGCTTAAAGTGGCCACCAATGCGAATACGGCCAAGCCTGCCTTGGCAAAACCATAAACTACCTGACTTAATGGCATCAATCTAAGCTGAGCCGTTGGCCTTACCCGTGCGCTGAAGCATGATCCGATCAGATTGAATCGGATCCTGCTCTATTTCTTGTTTGTCTGCCGCGATTGCCAAGTCACCGGATGATGCCATCCGGTTCGAAATCGCTCTGAATAACCTCAACCGGAAAAATCAGCGATTTGCGGCCGCGTAAAGCGCGATGGCGGCTGCATTGGAGACATTGAGGCTTTCCATCTGCGGGTTGATCGGCAGCTTGGCCAGGATGTCGCAATGGGCCATGCTGTTATGACGCAGCCCTTCGCCTTCGGCCCCCAGCACCAGCGCAATCCTTGATGTGCCGATGGCCGTTTGCAGCAGTTCGTCGGCCTCTCCGTCGAGGCCTATGCGCCAGTAACCCGCCTCGGCAATCTCATCCAGAGCGCGGGCAAGATTCACCACGCGTGCCCAGGGGACGATTTCCAAAGCACCGCAAGCAGCCTTTGCGATAACACCTGATTCGGGTGGTGCATGCCGGTCCTGAGTTACGATCCCAAGTGCGTCGAAGGCAGCGGCAGAACGCAAGATCGCGCCGACATTATGGGGGTCCGTCACCTGGTCAAGCACCAGGATAGGCCGCTTGTCATCGCGTCCTTCTTCCAGCATGTCGCCCAGCCAGATGTCTTCCAGTGGCTCTACTTCCACCACCAGCCCCTGATGCGGGGCATCGTGAGGCACCATCCGGCCAAGATCAGCCACGTCGGAATAAACGAGAGGGAGTCCTGGCGCCAGGTCAAGTTCGCCCAATGCATCGCGTGTCCCCCAAATCTTGCGCACGGTGCGATTCGGGTTGGCGAGCGCCGCCGTGACCGCATGACGGCCCCAGAAGCGGGGATAGCCACCCTTGGGCTTTCCGGTTCGATGTCCTCTTTTCATGATTGTCGCTCTTTTCCACGGACCGGCATTGACAGGCAAGCCTCCATTCGCCAAAGACGCGCCTCCTACGGACTTTTTTTGGTCCGGATGGCTTCCATGGACAGGTGGCCGAGTGGTTAATGGCAGCAGACTGTAAATCTGCCCGCGAGAGCGTACGCTGGTTCGAATCCAGCCCTGTCCACCATCACGCCTTGCGTGATCTCATCAAGTAGACAAAGACCGCCATTGGCGGGCCGAACCGCTCAATGCTTCTACAGTATGGAGGGGCTCTGCGCGTTCTCGCACGCAAGCTTCGTAAATATGGGTAATCCATGCCGCAGCCTAAATGACTTGTCCTGCCGCCCAACCGCTTGCCCAGGCCCATTGGAAATTATAGCCGCCGAGCCATCCAGTCACGTCTACCGCTTCGCCGATCACGTATAGGCCGGGCATCCGCTTGGCCTCCATTGTTTGTGAGGAGAGATCGGCAGTGCTGATCCCGCCAGCAGTGACTTCAGCTTTGGCGAAGCCTTCGGTGCCGTTGGGAGAAAAACTCCAGCCTGCGAGGCGTCGTTCCGCCTCGACGAGGCTTCGATCCGAAATATTGGCAAGTTCGCCATCAAGACCAAGGCGCTCCGCCAGAGTCCCGGCTAGTCGGTCTGGCAAATGGGCAGCAAGAACGCTCCGCATTGTTCCGCGTGGCCTTGCCCGCTTGCAGGCAATCAGCCAGCCGGATTCCATGGACGGAAAGAAATCGATGGAAATCGGCTGACCATGTCGCCAGTGGGACGACACTTGCAGTATCGCCGGACCAGAAAGGCCCTTGTGCGTAAATAGCGCAGCCTCTCTAAACGCGGCCTTGCCTGCACGGGCGATCACTTCACTTGCAACTCCGGATAATGAGCGGAACAATGTTTCATCGCCGCCCAATGTCAGGGGCACCAGGGCGGGCCGCGGCTCGACCACTTTCAATCCAAATTGTCTGGCGAGTTCATATGCGAAGCCCGTCGCGCCCATTTTAGGAATGGAAGGGCCGCCCGTGGCAATCACAAGCGCCGGAGCTGATGCCAAGCGATCCGCGCATTTCACCTGAAAGCGCCCATCGCCATGACTGACTTGCCGAATTTCACGTCCCAGCAGCAACTCGACAGAACCTTTGGCGCACTCCTCCAATAACATCGCGACGATCTGCCGCGCTGATCCATCGCAGAAGAGCTGCCCAAGGGTTTTTTCGTGCCAGGCAATGTCGTACCGGTCCACCATTCCGATGAAATCCTGGGCGGTATACCGGCTGAGTGCGGATTTGGCGAAATGCGGATTGGAGGAAAGATAGCGATCCGGCGCAGTATGCAGATTGGTGAAATTGCAGCGCCCACCACCAGAAATGATAATCTTTTTCCCGGGCTCGTCCGCGTGTTCGATCAGCAGGACTTTACGGCCCCGCTGCCCGGCGACCGCCGCGCACATTAGCCCGGCTGCGCCTGCGCCAAGCACGATCACGTCATATTCAGTGTTCAGCATATGTCAGCGCAGCTTGGCGATGCTCAGCTTGTCGAGCTTCGCCCGATCCTTCACCGATTCTTCGCTGCGGGTCAGCGCCTTGGCGATGGATTTAAGGGGCATGCCCTTTTTTGCCAACGTGTGCAGCTTCTGAAGCTCTTCGCTGGTCCACGGCTGCCGGTGTCGTTCAAACCGTTCGGCCATTTCAATTCCTGTCTTTCAGAAAGCGCCGGGATGGGTGCGCCGAGTGATTGCTCATGCAGTCAGAGCGCAACAGGGGCAACAACTGAATGTTGTTTTTCGTCCGGTCCCACCGCGAAGAGTGTTTGTTAACCATGTTGCCTTAACCCTGTGCCTCGAAACGAGGGACGCGACATGAGCAGTAAGCAAGATGCCTTTGCGCACATATGTGAAAGAATGCGGACACTGACGAATGAAAGGCCGGCATTAGCGCCCAATGGCGAAACAGCCAGCATCAGCGATCTCATACGCAAGATCGGCGTAGTTCTCGATCATCGTCAGGCAGCTTGATCGGCCGCCACTTTCGCGTCGTGCATGAGTCGCGGGTGAATCGTTCACAGATGCTCCAACGCTTCGGTGGCCTCAATCCACCGTTGTTCGGCTGATTCGATCGCTTTTTCGACCTCAGCGCGGCGTTTCATCAGTTCAGTCATTGTGCAGTTTTTCTCTCCCGGTCCGGCGGCGGCGGGATCAAACATGGCGCGATCAATTCGCGAACGTTTTTCCGTAAGATCGGCGAGTGCTTTTTCCAGCTTGGCCGCTTCGCTCTGCAAAGTCCGGACGCGTTCACGCGCTTCGGCCGCGGCGCGTCGTTCTGCCTTCTTGTCCGTCTTCGTGGGCGTGCCGGACGGCCCCTTGGCTAACACGAAGTCAGTATAGTCCTCCAGCGTTCCGTTGAATTCCTGCGCCAGTCCTCCATCGACCAGCACAAGCCGGTCCGCGACCAATTCGATCATGTGACGGTCATGGCTGACGATCACCACAGCGCCGGAATAGCTGTTGAGCGCCTGCACAAGCGCCTCACGCGAGTCGACGTCAAGGTGATTGGTGGGCTCGTCAAGTATCAGCAGATGTGGCGCATTGCGGGTGATAAGAGCCAAAGCCAGCCGCGCGCGTTCACCGCCCGACAGGGAGCCCACCTTCTGAATCGCGCGGTCGCCGGAAAAGCCGAAACGACCCAGTTGTGCCCGCACCGCGCCCGGCGTCGCGCCCTTCATCTGGCGAACCATATGCTCAAGGGGCGTGTCGTCGGTATCCAGTTCCTCCACCTGATATTGGGTGAAATATCCCACGGTCATTTTTGCCGATGCGTTCATAGTCCCGTCCATCGGGGGCAATTGCGCGGCGAGGAGCCGGGCGAGCGTTGTCTTGCCGTTGCCATTCTTGCCGAGCAGCGCGATGCGGTCGTCCGGGTCAATGCGTAGGTTCAGGCGCTGCAATATCGCTCGTTCGTCATAACCGACCGCCGCCATGTCCAGCGTGATCAGCGGCGGACGAAGTTCCGGCGGATCGGGAAAAGCGAAGGACAGGCTGGGATCTTCCAACGCAGCAGCGATGGGTTGCATCTTCGCAAGCGCCTTTGCGCGCGATTGCGCTTGCTTGGCAGTGCTGGCTCGTGCGCTGTTTCGGGCGACATAGTCCTGCAACTTCGCGCGCTCCGCCGCTTGCCGTTCGCGGGCGGCTTCCATCTGCGCCAATCGTTCGGCTCTCTGGCGCTCGAATGCGTCGTAGCCGCCCGGATAAAGCGTTACCTTGCCCCCTTCCAGGTGCAGAATATGATCGACGACGTTGTTCAGCAGATCTCGCTCATGGCTGATGATGACGATCGTGGCGCGATAGTCCTTCAGGAAGTTTTCCAGCCATAGGGTTGCTTCCAGATCCAGGTGGTTCGACGGTTCGTCAAGGAGCAACAGGTCAGGGGCGGAAAACAGCAGCGCTCCCAACGCCACGCGCATTTTCCAACCGCCTGAATAGCTGTCGAGTGGACGGCCCTGCATCTCCTCATCGAAGCCGAGTCCTACAAGGATTCGGCCTGCTCGGGCCGGTGCACTATAGGCGTCGATGGCGATCAATCGATCATGGATGTCTCCCAGCCGGTCCGGGTCATGGCAGGTTTCACTTTCAGCCAAGAGCGCGGCACGCTCCGTATCCGCGGCAAGGACGGTTTCGAACGGCGTGGCGCTGCCGCTTGGCGCTTCCTGCGCAATATAGCCGAGCCGGGTGTCTCGCGGCATGTCGACGCTGCCCTCGTCCGGTTCAATGAGGCCGATAATGGCCTTCATCAAGGTTGACTTGCCGGCACCATTGCGGCCGATAAGTCCGACGCGAGATCGAGGGGGCAGGGCCGCGCTGGCCCGATCGAGAATGACGCGCCCGCCAAGGCGCACGGAAACGGCGTTGATGTTGAGCATGGGGCGCCGTTAGCACAGACATTGGGTCATGGCTGCGAAAGTTTCCTTCAAATGAAATTTCTCGCCGTGGTCCTTAAGTTCTGGGCGTAATAGCGGCGAAATATCGCGTGGGGAACCAAGGCTATGGGTTTTCGTTACGCAGGGGGCCGTGTTCAGAACTAAGTGTTAGGCAGTTCGGAAGCTCCAATGTTGCTAATGTACAACACAGTCCAAAAAAGACACAGCTTTTCCAAATGGGTTGCTTTACAGTTGTATAACAGCGGCGCAAGCTGCTTATTCCGCAACTTTTTCTAGCCAGCGACCAGATTGGTGCGGAGACTTGCGGGAAACACGGGCAGGTTTTGTAGACCTGCTCCACTCCAGAACAAGGGACTGGACCGTGAGCAAAACCTCCAAGAAGTCGCTGTTACGTAGCACTGTTGCGCCCCTCATCCTTGGCACAACGCTGTTTGCTTCCCAAGCTTTTGCCCAGGAGCCTGAAAGCTCCACCGGTGAAGGGCAGGCCATTATTGTGACGGGTTCGCGTATTGCGCGGCCTACGCTGGACTCACCCATTCCTGTGACTACCGTTACTGCAACCGACCTGACGCGCAGAGGGCAGACCAATGTCGGCGATGTGCTGAATGACCTGCCTTCCCTGCGGTCAAGCTTTAGCCAGTCCAATTCCACCCAATATATAGGCACGGCTGGCCTGAATCTTCTCGACCTTCGCGGTTTGGGCGTCGATCGCACATTGGTGCTCGTCAATGGACGCCGTCACATTACGTCGCAGGAGGGTTATTTCGAAATCGATACGAACACCATCCCTACGGATCTACTTGACCGAGTGGACATCGTGACGGGCGGGAGTTCCGCTGTCTATGGTTCAGATGCAATGGCCGGGGTGGTTAATTTCATTCTCAAGCGCGACTTCGAAGGTATTAATCTAAACGCGCAGGCGGGACTTTCCTCCAAGGGGGATCGGGGCACATATCGCACTTCGGGGACCTTCGGGAAGAATTTCGCAGACGGTCGCGGCAATGTGGCCCTATCGTTGGAATATAACCGGGCGAATATGGTGACCTACACTGATCGCCCAGGGCTCACGGGAGCCTTTGCGGGTCGGCGTCAATTTCAGTTGGTAGACGATCCCTCACTAGACAACTCCGTCCCCGATCGAAGCTTCCTGACCGGTATTCATAGTTTTGGCTATTCCAACGGTGGTTCATTCATACCCTATAACGGGAATCTATTTAGCTGTGCCGTCGGAGTACCGGCAGCTTGCCTTCCGAGTGGGGTCCCTCGCGTGTTTCTGTTTCAACCCGATGGAACGCTGCGAGAATCAAATTACGGCACCGACTTCCGACCAGTTGGTTCCGGCAATAATCAGGGTGGCGACGGCTCGACGCTTAACGATACCGGGACATTGCAGCCGGGCTACAAGCGCTATATCGCAAACTTTCTGGCGCATTACGATGTGTCAGATGCATTCCAGCCATACATCGAAGCAAAATTCGTCCGAGTGGACGCGTTTGCACAGGGCGCCCCGACTTTTTCTCAGGGTGGCCCTCAAGGCTTCGATGCCAATGGCAATCTGGTAAGCCCGGAAAATTATTTAATCTATACGCCGATTTCCCTCGACAATGCCTTTTTGGACCCGTCCGCGCGCGCCACAATTCAATCCTTGCTTCCGCCGGACTCCTCCTATTTCAACCTCAATCGCAACAATGTGGACCTGGGTACGCGCGATGAAAAAAATCGACGGGACACATATCGCATTGTAGTGGGCGCCCAAGGTACCTTCAATGACGACTGGCACTATGATGTGTCGTTCAATTATGGTCATCTGAAGACGAAATCGACGTTCTACAATAATCGGATTGAGCAGAACTTCTACAATGCCATTGATGCGGTTTTTGACGGTGCTGGGAACATCGTTTGCCGGATCAATCAGACGTCAGTGACCGATCCGTCCTGCGTACCAATTAATATATTGGGCGAGGGGCGGAGGAGCCAGGCCGCACTCAACTATATCAACACCACGTCTTACCGCCACGGCAAGGCCACGGAACTGGACATTTCGGCCAATCTGGTCGGCGATAGTTCGCAATGGTTCGAATTGCCGGGCGGACCGGTACGCTTTGCGATCGGTGCGGAGTATCGCCGCGAAACTGCCTCTTACGCTTATGACGATCTGGTCTCCAGCGGCGCGACCTTCCTGAATGCGATTCCAGCGTTCAATCCTCCATCCTTCGCGGTCAAGGAAGCCTATGGTGAAATCGATGTTCCTATCTTCAGGGATAAGCCGTTCCTGAATGAATTATCCGTTAATGGCGCAGCGCGGGTCGCGGATTACAAGGGTTCTGTCGGTACGGTGTGGGCCTATAATTTTGGCGGTATATATTCGCCGATTCCTGACATCAAATTCAGGGTGAATTATTCTCACTCGGTTCGCGCCCCGACGCTCGGGGATCTATATGCATCGCCATCGCAGGATTTTGCGTCAGTGGACGATCCTTGCGACGTCAATTTTATCGACACGGGAACAGCTAATCGGCCAGCCAATTGCGCGGCGGCGGGCGTTCCTCCTGCTTTCGCCAATCCAGTCACGCGGGCGGCGACACTTGAGATTCTTTCCGGAGGTAATCCCGATCTGGAGGCGGAGAAATCGCGTAGCTGGACGTTCGGCGTGATCCTGCAACCGCGCTTCATACCGGGCCTGTCGATTACGGCGGATTATTATGACATCAAGATCAGCAAGGTCATCTCCCCGGTGGATGCCCAGACTATTCTTAATGGCTGTTATGATGGTCCTGATCTGAATAACGCATTCTGTCAGTTGATCTTTCCACGCAATCCGGATGGGACATTCCAGTTGCCTGCTCTTCTTCAGAGCAGCCTCAACTTCGCTGCGCAACGTGCCAAGGGACTGGACGTTGATGTGGCCTATAATCACCGCTTCGATGCCGACAACCGGCTGGTTCTCCGCTTCGTCGGCAATTGGGTGCGCGAACGAACCGATTTCCCCTATATTGATGATCCATCTCAGCCTGAACGGCTTAAGGGCGAATTGGGCGACCCGATCTATGCGTTCAATTTCTCGGCAGATTATACCTACAAGAAATTCACACTGGGTTATGAACTGCGCTATATCGGCCGCCAATCCATCACTGATTGGGAAGCGCAACATGAAACCTATGGTGTGCCTGCGCTTGATCCCTATTATGCTGATCGGGTTTATTATCCCAGTGTGACTTATCACAACATCAGAGCGTCGGTAGAACTTGATAGAACTTTCACCTTTTATGGTGGCGTCGATAATCTTACGGACAAAAAGCCGCCCTACGGTATCCTGGGCGTGGGCAGCATAGGCGACGCTGACGCGATCTATGATAATATCGGCCGTTTCATGTATGTTGGCGTAAGAGCCAAGCTCTGAGACTTGACACATAAAATTGAAAGCAGAAGAGGCGGGGCATTCTACCCCGCCTCATTTTTTAGGCAGCCTTCAATATCAGCGCGCCATCCCCTTCATCTACGCTGATAGTCGAACCGTCGGGCACATCGCCACGCAGGATCATGTCAGCGAGCGGGTCTTGCAGATATTTTTGCACGGCCCGCTTCAATGGTCGCGCGCCATAAACCGGATCGTAGCCTACGCGGCCGAGCCATGCTCTTGCGCCATCGGTCAGGTCCAGCGTGACCTTGCGGTCCTTGAGCAGGTTTTGAACGCGGCCGACCTGAATGTCCACGATGGGCCCCATGTGCTCAGCAGCCAGGCGGTGGAACAATATGATCTCATCCAGGCGGTTGAGGAACTCCGGCCGGAAATGGGCACGGACAATCTCCATTACCTGCGGTTCCACATCCTCCACCTTCTGCCCTTCCGAAAGATTGGAGAGATACTGGCTGCCCAGATTGCTGGTCAGGATGATCAGCGTGTTGCTGAAATCCACGGTGCGGCCCTGTCCGTCTGTCAGGCGGCCATCATCAAGGACTTGCAGCAGGATGTTGAACA
The DNA here is from genome assembly GCA_036570425.1 of Rhizorhapis sp. Taxonomy (GTDB): domain Bacteria; phylum Pseudomonadota; class Alphaproteobacteria; order Sphingomonadales; family Sphingomonadaceae; genus Rhizorhapis. The sequence continues at coordinate 182,537 of DATCYF010000023.1, forward strand.
CGTCGCTGTGCGCCTTTTCCACCTCGTCGAACAGCACGACCTGATAAGGCCGCCGCCGGACCGCTTCGGTCAGGACGCCGCCTTCCTCATAGCCCACATAACCCGGAGGCGCGCCGATCAGGCGAGCGACCGAGTGCTTCTCCATGAACTCGCTCATGTCGATACGGACCATGGCGTTGCTGTCGTCGAACAGGAATTCGGCGAGGGATTTGGTCAACTCCGTCTTGCCGACGCCGGTCGGGCCGAGAAAGAGGAAACTCCCCAGCGGCCGGTTCGGGTCCTGCAACCCGGCACGGCTGCGTCGGACGGCAGTGGACACGGCCTTTACCGCGTCCGCCTGGCCAATGACGCGCTTGGCCAGCTCCTGCTCCATGTGAAGCAGCTTTTCACGCTCGCCCTCCATCATCTTGTCGACAGGAATGCCCGTCCAGCGCGATACGACCGAGGCGATGTCCTCGTTCGTCACTTCCTCGCGCAACATTGCGCCCTGTGACACGGCCTGCGCCTCTTCAAGTTGTTTGGTGAGCTGCGGAATGGCGCCATAGCTGAGCTCACCCGCGCGGGCGAGGTCGCCATTGCGCTGCGCCTGTTCCAGTTCGATCCGCGCGGCATCAAGTTGCTCCTTGAGCTTCGCCTCGCTGTTGATCTTTTCCTTCTCCGCCTGCCAGCGCTGCGTGAGTTCGGAGGATTCCTGCTCAAGATTGGCAAGTTCCTCTTCCAGATTGGCGAGGCGGTCCTTCGACGCCGCGTCGGTTTCTTTCGACAGCGCTTCCCGTTCGATCTTGAGCTGGATGATACGCCGGTCGAGCGTTTCAATCTCCTCGGGCTTGCTCTCCACCTCCATGCGGAGGCGGCTCGCTGCCTCGTCCATCAGGTCAATGGCCTTGTCCGGCAGGAAGCGATCAGTGATGTAGCGGTTGCTGAGCGTCGCCGCTGACACGATCGCGCCGTCGGTGATGCGCACGCCATGGTGCAGCTCATATTTTTCCTTGAGGCCACGCAGGATGGAGATGGTGTCCTCAACCGTTGGCTCGCCGACGAAAATCGGTTGGAACCGCCGCTGCAGCGCCGGGTCCTTCTCCACATATTTGCGATATTCATCCAGCGTGGTCGCGCCGATGCAGTGCAACTCACCGCGTGACAGAGCGGGTTTCAAAAGGTTGGATGCATCCATCGCGCCTTCACCCTTGCCGGCGCCGATCAGCGTGTGCATCTCGTCAATGAAGAGGATGATGCTGCCCTCGCCAGCTTTCACTTCATCCAGCACGCCCTTCAGCCGTTCTTCGAACTCGCCGCGATATTTTGCGCCAGCGATCAGGCTGCCCATGTCAAGCGCCATCAGCGTGCGGTCCTTGAGTGTATCGGGCACGTCACCATTGGCGATGCGCAGTGCCAATCCCTCGGCAATCGCGGTCTTGCCCACGCCGGGTTCGCCGATGAGAACAGGGTTGTTTTTGGTGCGGCGGGCGAGGATCTGGATGGTACGGCGGATTTCTTCGTCGCGGCCGATGACAGGGTCCAACTTGCCGTCTCTCGCGGCTTCGGTAAGGTCGCGCGCGAATTTCTTCAGGGCGTCATAGCGATCCTCGGCGCTTGCTGTGTCGGCAGTGCGGCCTCCGCGCAATTCGTTGATAGCGGCGTTCAGCGCTTCTGCCTTGACGCCCGCCGCAGCGAGCGCCTTGCCCGCTGCCGTAGTGGAGGCGAGTACGAGGGCAAGCAGCAGGCGCTCGACGGTAACATAGCTGTCGCCCGCTTTCTGGGCGACCTGTTCGGCCTGATCGAGCACACGCACGCTGTCATTGTCGAGACCGGGTGTGGTCTGGGCTCCGCTGCCGGACACAGCGGGAACTTTTGCCAGCGCGGCGTCGGTTTCGCGCACGGCCGTGGCTGCGTCGCCGCCGCTTGCCTTGATAAGGCCAGCCGCCATGCCTTGGTCATCCTCCAACAGCGCCTTCAGCAGATGTTCCGGCGCAAGTCGCTGATGATTCAGCCGGATCGCCACGGTTTGCGCGGATTGGAGAAAACCCTTTGCCCGTTCGGTGAATTTTTCGAGGTTCATGTGTCTCGTTCCTTTCCGCTGCGAAATAATGTTGTATTTTTACAACACAAGTATCTGGTGAAAAAATTCCGGCCCCAAATGTTCCCGCGCCAGACCGGTTGCACCGCGCGGGCGCGGCGTTATGCTGCCGCCGCATCGGTCGTGCATCGATATAGCCATGCGCTTCCCAAAGCGTTCCTGGCCAAAATAGGGATATACCATGCTTCGCCGCTTCACCTTCGCTTTTGCCATATCTGTCTGTGCAATGTCGGTATCGCTCGCCGCCGCGCAAGAGCCAGCGCCGGTTTCCGAACTCATTTCGGCGGTCGACATTCCCTATAAGGAGTTCACCCTGGATAATGGTCTACGCGTGATCGTGCATGAGGACAGAAAGGCGCCCATCGTTGCGGTTTCTGTCTGGTATAATGTCGGATCGAAGAACGAACCCAAGGGCAAGACAGGCTTTGCGCATCTTTTCGAACATTTGATGTTCAATGGATCGGAAAATGCCCCCGGTGATTTCTTTGAACCGCTGCAACAGGTCGGGGCCACGGACTTCAATGGCACCACCTGGTTCGACCGGACCAATTATTTCGAAACGGTGCCGACTTCCGCTTTGGAAGTTGCCCTGTTTCTTGAAAGTGACCGCATGGGACATTTGCTGGGCGCGGTGACGCAGGAGAAACTCGACAACCAGCGCGGCGTTGTCCAGAACGAGAAGCGGCAGGGGGACAATCAGCCTTTCGGACTGGTCGAATATGCACAACTTGCGGCGCTGCTGCCGTCCGGCCATCCGTACGGACATAGCACGATTGGTTCGATGGCGGATCTGGATGCGGCGAGCCTTGCGGACGTCAAACGCTGGTTCACCGGACATTATGGTCCCAATAATGCAGTGTTGGTGCTGGCGGGCGATATAGACGCGGCGAAGGCAAGGCCGCTGGTGGAAAAATATTTCGGTGATATTCCCCGGGGCACGCAGGTTGCGCCCGTCACTGTCCCCATTCCGACGCTTGCCGCGCCCAAGGCTGAAGTGATGAAGGATCGCGTGGCCACGACGCGCATCTATCGCAATTGGGTTGTGCCCGGCCTCAACGATCCTGATTCAGTGCTGCTCGGAGCAGGCATGAGCGTATTGGGAGGGCTTGCCAGTTCGCGCCTCGACAATATCCTCGTCCGGAACGAGCAGCTTGCCGTTCATGTCACCGCGGGGGTGCAGGATTTTGCGCAGCTCGGCATGGTAGAGGTGACAGCGGACGTGAAGCCGGGCGTCGATGCCGACATGGTCGCCAAACGGCTGGACGCAATCATTGCTGATTATATCGCCAAGGGTCCGACCGCTGATGAGATGCAGCGGGTGGCGACGCAGACTGTGTCCGGCCGAATCGCAGGGTTGGAGCAGGTGGGCGGCTTTGGCGGCAAGGCAGTAGCCTTGGCCGAGGGCGAGCTTTACATGAACGACCCTGATTTTTACAAAAAACGCCTCGACATGCTGGCAAAAGCAACCCCTGCGGCTGTGACGGCGGCGATGCAGAAATGGCTCCGCCGTCCGGTCTATTCCTTGCGTGTCGTCCCTGGTGAACGCGGCGCTTATGAGGAGGCGGCGGCATCGAAGGGTAGCCGTACGGGCGTTCTTGCGTCTCCTGCTTATTATCGTCTTCCCGATGATGGCGGCTTCGGATCGGCGACAATCCGTCAGCCGGTCGCGGCCGTGGACCGGAGCAAATTGCCGGAGGTCGGCAATATCCCTGATCTTGATTTCCCAGCCGTCGAAACCACGACTCTCTCCAATGGAATCAAGGTGCATTTCGCCCGGCGCGACGCCATTCCTGCTGTTCAACTTTCGGTCGTATTCGATGCAGGCAATGCCGCTGATCCGAAAGATAAGCTGGGCACGCAAGCGCTCATGCTCGCGATGCTGAAGGAAGGCACCACGAGCCGGAACAGTATCCAGATTGCCGAAGAACAGGAAAGGCTGGGCGCGAACATCGATGTTGGAGCAAGCATGGATCGCACCGCTGTCTCCATGTATGCGTTGATGCCCAATCTGGACGCCTCAATGGATTTGATGGCTGATGTCATCAAGAATCCTGCCTTCGATCCGCAGGAACTGGAGCGGATCAGAGCCACGCAATTGACTCGCATCGCTGCGGAAAACACCCAGCCCATGAGTGTTGCCCTGCGCACATTGCCGCCGCTTCTTTTCGGTAAGGAGCATCCCTACGGCGTGCCCTTCACAGGAACCGGCGACCCCGCTGTCGTTCAAAAGCTTACTCGCAACGATCTTGCGTCTTTCCATCATCGCTGGATTCGGGCCGACAATGCGGAGATCTTTGCGGTCGGCAATACGAGCCTGTCGGAATTGAAGCCGTTGCTCGAGAAGAGCTTCGGTCTTTGGCGCATGACGCGCGACATGAAGGGCAGGAAGAATTTCGATGTTCCCACGCCTGCTGCGCAGCAGCGCATCATCCTCGTCAACCGCCCACAATCTCCGCAATCCGTGATTTTGGCGGGCGAAGTGCTGGATGCAAAAGGTACAGACGATCTGCTGACGCTGATCGCGGCTAATGATGTCATGGGCGGCAATTTCCTGTCACGCATGAACATGGACCTGCGTGAGACCAAGGGCTGGTCCTATGGCGTGCGGGGCAGCATCAATCGCGTGCAACATAACGTGCCCTATATCCTCAGCGCCCCGGTGCAGGCCGACAAGACAGGCGCCGCCATTGCTGCGCTGAAGACGCAGATGAAGGAATTTCTCGGAAGCAAGGGAGTGACCGCTGCTGAACTGGAGCGCACTGTCAATGGCAGCACGCGAGAATTGCCGGGGAGTTTTGAAACGTCCGGTGATGTGCTGACTGAAATGCAGCGCGATGTGCTGTACGAACGACCTTTTGATTATGTCGAAGGTCTGGCCGATAAATATCGCGCGCTCACTGCGAAGGACCTTGACTCCGCGGCGCGTGCCGCGATTGATCCGGATGCATTCACCTGGGTCGTCGTAGGAGATAAGAACAAGGTCATGGGCCAGCTTCAAACGCTTGGCATGCCCATCACTGTTGTCGAAGCTCCGGCTGGCGCGACGAGCGGGTCGAAGAAGTGAATTGGCCAGCAGGAGAAAATGAATGGCAATAGTGGACGGCGCCTATGACTGCGTCACTAGGACGCCCATGGGCGATCAGCAGTCCGTGTTTACGGTGATCAGCAACGATGGGACGTTCCACGGCACCAATGCAAGCCCCCTGGGTTCGCTGGACGTGAAGGGAGGCAAGGTCGATGGCAATCGCCTGACATGGAAAATGGAAATGACCATTCCCATGCCAATGACGCTGGAGGCCGAAGCTATTATTGAAGGCGACACGTTGACCGGTACGATCGAGGCGGGTGCGTTCGGCGCTATGGCCATGACGGGGAAAAGGCGGACCTGAATCTCTCCTGATGGGAGAGACCGCCCGTCCGGATTTCACAATAATTGGGCCCGCCTGTCGCTAGACGAGCGGGCCCTATCTTATTCAGGCATGGCCGTCCTTACTGGACGGTCACCGTCACCGCGCGGCGGTTCTGGGCCCAGGCGGATTCATCGGAACCGAGCGCTTCGGGGCGTTCCTTGCCGTAGCTGATCGTGCTGATCCGCGATTCCGGCACGCCAAGCGAGACGAGATAGTTCTTGGCGGCGTTGGCGCGACGTTCGCCCAGCGCCAGGTTGTAATCGCGGGTGCCGCGTTCGTCGGCATGCCCCTCAACCGTGACGCGAACATTCGGATTGGCCATCAGCCACTGCGCCTGGCTCTGCAGAGTCGTCTGATCTTCTGCGCTGACGTCATATTTGTCAGTGTCAAAGAAGATGCGGTCGGACGATACGCTCGCCATGAAATCTTCCTGGCTTCCCTTGACGGGGCCGGAGGATGGCGGCGCGGTGTATTCAGGCTGTTGGGTCTGCGCCGGTGGGGGCGGCAGTTCCTCGGGAGCCTTCTTGGCGCAAGCGGCCAGAGCGATGATGGACGTAGCAATGATCAGATGCCGGGAAATATTTTTCATATTCTTTCTCCTTGAGCGATGGTTCCGACCCCCTTTTTGTCGGGATCATGTTTATGCTGTTCGTTACGCAGTCAAGACGATTTAGTTCCCCTTCATGGCAATAACGGCCCCCAGGCTGGGTCTGAACCATCGAGCGGAGTCGGGATCCGGCGTTCATTGACGCCGGTCAGATCGACCTGCCATACTTCAGACTTGCCCGAGCGGCCTTGGCTGGTACGGAAAAACTGGATGACCCGGCCGTTGGGCGACCAGGTTGGCGCTTCGTCCTGCCAACTATTGGTGAGCAAATGTTCACTGCCGCCCGACGGCGTCATCACACCGATGCGGAAATTGCCCGCGATCTTTGTAAAGGCGATCAGATCACCGCGCGGGCTCCATTCGGGCGTCGCATAGCGGCCGCCGCCGAAGCTGATCCGGTGCGGGTTCGAACCGTCCGCGTTCATGACATACAGTTGCTGCCCACCCGATCTGTCGCTTTCGAATACGATCTGTCGTCCATCAGGCGAGTAGCTGCCGCCAACATCGATACCCGGCGAATTGGTCAGGCGTTCGGACCGGCCGCCATTTGCCGACACGCGATAAATGTCCGTGTTGCCCGCAGCCGCCATGGAATAGAGAATATATTTTCCATCCGGCGACCAGCGGGGGGCGAAAGTGGGATTATTGCTTTCGGTCACAAGCCGCTGCTTACCCGTGCCGATATCGTAGATATAGATGCGGACATGCTTGCCGATATAGCTCACATAAACGATGGAGCCGTAATCGGGTGAGAACCGGGGCGTCAACGCAATGCTCTGCCCATTGGTGATAAAGCGGTGATTGGCACCGTCACTGTCCATGATCGCCAGCCGCTTGGTGCGATGATCCTTGGGGCCGGTTTCCGCGATATAAGCGATGCGGCTGTCAAAGAAAGGCGATTCCCCTGACAGGCGGGCATAGATGGCGTCGGCGCATTTATGTGCCGCCCGCCGCCAGTCGCGCGGCGCGATGACATAGCCTGCCCGCGTCAATTCCTGCTTCAGCGCCACGTCATAAAGATAGCATCCGACCGTCAGGTTCCCACTGCCATCGGTCCGAACAAATCCCTGCACCAACGCTTCGGCATTTGTGCCGGACCAGTGCGGGAAGTCGGGGAATGTGACTTCAGGAAAAGTGATCTGCTTGACGCCGGCGGGCCCCATGGGCCGAAACAGGCCGCTGCCACGCAAGTCGGAGGCGATGACCTCGGCAATTTGCCGCCCTAACACATCGGTTGAACCAGCGGGCGTGCTGGCAACTTGCGGCGTAGGCATAGCCGGAATAGCGATGCGCAAATTGCTGTCGATCTCGCCGGTCACATCGACGCTGAGCTGCGCCTGGGCAGTGCCGGTGGCAAGCAAGAGCGCCGTCACCGTCATTGCCAGTCTGTGCAATATCTTCATTGGGAAAGCCTTCCGTCGAAATTGAGCGGCTTCAGCCACTTCCACTGGTCATAAAATTCTGGGGGCAGGTTTTTGAAAGGCGCGGCGAGCATAACTGCCTGTACGGCGCGCTCCTTGTGCAGCGAAACCTGTGCTTTGTTGCTGGCCGTGACGCCGGTTGTGTCGAGCACCTCCGGCCGTCCCTGAAGCGAGCCATCGCGGTTCAGGTGAACGCTAAGTTGCGTCTTCAGCAACTCGGCATCAGCACCTGAAGGCGGTTTCCAATGCGGCTTGAGCTGGCGATATATTTCAGCATTCAAGCTCGCGACCTGGGTGCTGCTCATCTTTTCAGCCGGTGGCGTAGTCGATGTGGATTTAGTCGGCCGCTCCGTCTCAATGCCCTTCAGGAAGTCGCTGCCCAATCGCGATCCGCGTGGCCGCTTTTCGGTTTTCGGCTTTTCCTTTACCTTTTCTGGTTCCGCTTTTTTAGGCGGGGAAGGTTTTGGCTTTGCCTTCTCCACCGGTTTTGGTGCAGGCGAAGCCTTCTTGGGCGGCGGCGCAGGTGTAGGTTCAGGCTCTGGCGCAGGCATGACTTTGGCCGTTTCGGGAGGGGCTTCCTCAGTCGGGCCAATGTCGGGGGCCTCGCTTGGCGCCATTTCCTCATGTGAAATCCTGGGCGCGGCCATTTCCAGGCCGACTTTTTCGACGAATTGCACATCCATGGGCGGCGTGCGCAGTTTCAGCGGGTTAGGGGTGCCTAGAAAATTGGCCGACAGCACGCCGAACAGCAGGACATGCCCCGCTGTCGCTATGCCTAAGCCGATTTTTTCTGCGCGTTCCATGGACGGGGCGACCCTATTGCTTGTCGGACGAGCCGGTGCTGACAAGCGCCACGCGATTCAATCCGGCGCGGTTCAACTCGCCCATCACCTGCATCACCTGACCGTAATCCAACCCACGGTCGGCACGCAAATAGACTTGTGGGCTCTCCTGCGCGTCGCCTTTGGTTTTGCGGATGTCCTCGAAACGCTCGGGCAGGTCCGACATCAGCGTTTCTACGTCGTCGATGTAAACACGACCTTCGTCATCAAGCGATACCTGCACGGGCTCCTGCGTCTGGTCGAGCGAATTGGCGCGGGTTTCTGGCAGGTTGACCGGCACGCCGGTGACCAGCAGCGGCGCCGTCACCATGAAGATGATAAGCAGCACCAGCATGACGTCGACCAAAGGCGTTACATTGATGTCCGCCATCGGTGCGCGGCGACGCCCGTGACGGCTGGACGGAAGATTGCCCATCGCCATTAGCGGTTGGTCTCCAATTCCCGGCTGAGGGTCGAATAGAAGCCATCGGCAAAGCGATTTAGACGCGCCTCCAGCCGGTTGATGCCATGGCTGAAGCGATTATAGGCAATGACGGCCGGGATCGCCGCAAACAGGCCAATGGCCGTGGCGAACAACGCCTCTGCAATGCCGGGCGCTACGACGGCCAGGCTGCTATTCTGTTCCGCAGCGATCGACGTGAAGCTGCGCATGATCCCCCAGACGGTGCCGAATAACCCCACGAAGGGCGCGACGCTGCCTACTGTCGCAAGTACGTTCAAGCGATCCGACAAATGATCCACTTCACTTGCCACTGCCGAACTCAGGGCAGTGGAGAGACGGTCACGGGTGCCGTCACGATCAATGACGTTTCCCTTGGTCGAGCGGCGCCATTCCGTCACGCCTGCGGAAAAGACCTTTGCACTGGGCAATTCCGACCGGCCGTGCAAATCGTGAAATCGGTCGATATCGTCGCTTTTCCAGAAATCCTGTTCGAACTTGTCCGCTGCCTTCTTGGTGCGCGACAATTTGAGGGCGAAGCTCAGGATGATAGCCCAGGTCCAGATGCTGGCAAGCAGCAGTCCCAGCATGACCACCTTCACCACGATATCAGCCTGCATGAACAGGGCCAGCGGCGAAATGGTCGCAGCCTCAGTCATCAGGGATATGGACGGAAGCGATGCACTCATAAACGGATATCTTCCCCTTTCTGGAGGCGTGTAAAAATGTCGATCCAGGCTTTCGGCTGTCGCTTCGGCCGGCCGCCGGGCGACAGATAAGCAACTGTGACGTCGCCTTGCGTCAATATCTGGTCACCGCACATGACTGTCTGATGAATGCGGCAGCTTGCCGCACGAATTTCCATGATTTTACTGACCACCAGCAGGTCATCGTCCAGTCGGGCGGGTCGTTTGTAGCTGATGGCAAGATCCGAAACAGCGTAAAAGCCCTGGCCGCTTTCCAGATTGTCATATTGGTCGATCCCGACCAGCCGGAGCATGTCGGATCGCGCCCGCTCCATATAGCGCAGATAATTGGCGTGATAGATCAGGCCGGAAAGGTCCGTGTCCTCAAAATAGACATGTACCGGGAATTCGTGTGCGGCGTTGTGGAACCGGCCGGTCGCGGGCTTTAATGATGCGGAGCCTTGCATGACCGTTGCATTAGCGGGCCTGCGACTCCCGGCAAAGGAATATTGTTCCGTTTGCCTCGCTAATCGAACAATCCGGCCTGCGTCCCGTCTTCTGGCGGTGTGAGGCCCAGATGGGTCCAGCCCCGACCGTTCAGGCATCGGCCTCGTGCCGTCCGAGCGATGAGGCCAAGCTGAATCAGGTAAGGCTCGATGACTTCCTCAATGGTGTCACGGGGTTCGGACAGGCCGGCGGCCAGCGTTTCCACGCCCACAGGCCCGCCCCGATAGATGTCGGCGATCATGTGCAGATAGCGTCGGTCCATCGCATCAAGGCCCAGATTATCGACCTCCAGCCGATTGAGCGCCGCGTCCGCCGTTTTTGCATCGACCACCGTCGCGCCCGCAACATTGGCGAAATCGCGCACGCGGCGCAGCAGTCTTCCTGCGATACGTGGCGTGCCCCTGGCGCGGCGGGCGATTTCATGCGCTCCATCTTCTGCTATGCCCAGATCGAGCAATCGGGCCGCACGGCGCACCACCAGCTCCAGTTCGCCCACGGTATAGAAATTGAGCCGCACCGGAATGCCGAACCGATCCCGCAATGGTGTCGTCAGGAGCCCCTGCCGCGTTGTCGCTCCGATCAGAGTGAATTGCGGCAGGTCGATCCGCACCGAACGCGCAGACGGGCCTTCGCCGATCATCAGATCAAGCGCACGGTCCTCCATAGCGGGGTAGAGCACTTCCTCCACAGCGGGATTGAGCCGGTGAATCTCATCCACGAACAGCACGTCTCCTTCATCCAGATTGGTGAGGAGGGCGGCCAAGTCGCCTGACTTCGCGATCACCGGACCGGACGTGGCGCGGAATCCGACGCCCATTTCCCGTGCGACGATTTGCGCCAGCGTGGTTTTGCCAAGACCGGGGGGGCCAAAGAACAGCACATGATCCAGCGCTTCACCGCGCGTTCTTGCCGCTTCAATAAAGACACGCAGATTTTCCCGTGCGCCTTTCTGGCCCACAAATTCGTCGAGTGTTTTGGGCCGCAACGCCGCATCGACGTCCTCCACACGGCGGGCAGGGGTGACGAGGCGGTTCGTGTCGGTCATGGTCTGCATCTACCTCTTTCGCCATTGCCGTGAAAGACGGACGAAAACCAAAAAGCCGGCAGGGATATCGAATGAAGGACAGATAAACGGAATTTCACTTCGCAGCTTTCTTGAGCGCGAGCCGCACCAATGCATCCAGTGTGGCGCCGCCGCCCAATTCCTCCTCTGCCGCAGCGACGGCGGTGCTGGCTTCGGCGGGACGGAAGCCGAGATTCTGGAGAGCGGACACGGCGTCGGCTGCATGGCTACTCACCGGCACCGCGGTTGATCCCGCTGCCAGTGCCGATCCAATCGCCGCGGCGCCGATCTTGTCCTTGAGCTCGTTGACGATCCGCGCCGCCAGCTTCGGCCCGACGCCATTCGCCCGGCCGATCATGGCCTTGTCCGCCATTGCCACGGCCCGGTGCAACTCGGCAGTTTCCAGCGCCGAAAGGATCGCCAGCGCCACGCGACCGCCCACGCCCTGAACGCTGGTCAGCAAGCGGAACCAGTCCCGTTCTTCGGCACTCGCAAAGCCCATCAGGCGAATGGAATCCTGACTGACCAGCATTTCCGTGTAGACGGTGCAGGCCTCCCCCGTCCGTCCCAGCGCAGCCAGCGTCCGCGAAGATGCGCCGACCAGATAACCCACGCCCTGCACGTCGATGATGGCGTGATCGGTTCCCGTGCTATCCAGCAGGCCCTTCAATTTTGCGATCATTTGCCCCTCATCTTCCGCGCGCTCGCCACATGATGGGCGTGGGTGATTGCGACCGCAAGCGCATCGGCAGCATCGGCCCCGGCGATCTTGACGCCCGGGAGCAAGCGGCCAATCATGGCATGCACCTGATCCTTGCTGGCATTGCCCACGCCGACAACGGATTTCTTGACCAGCCGCGCCGCATATTCCCCGACCTCAAGACCTGAACGGGACGCGCCGAGCAGCACCACGCCACGCGCCTGGCCCAGCTTCAGGGTGGATTGCGGATTGTTGTTAACGAACACCTCCTCCACCGCCGCGCTGTCGGGCCGGTGTTCCAGCAGCAGGTCAGTGAGCGCCAGATCAAGGACAAGCAGACGGCTGGCGAGTGGCATCTTGCTGTCAGTTTTTATCTGACCGTTGGCGATGTGGGAGAGGCGATTACCGTCCGCAGCTATGATGCCCCAGCCAGTGGTGCCAAGGCCCGGGTCAAGGCCGAGGATTATCAAAGGAGATGCCGCCCATGTTGCGCGAAGCCTGCCCCGAGCGTGCCGGGGGGCTCAAGACACGTTGACGCGATGCTTGCGCCCCTCGACTTCGCTCGGGCCGAACGGCGTTTGCGCATGGACTTAACCCAGCTTCTCCATCACTTCGTCGGAGACTTCATAATTGCCCCAGACGGTCTGGACATCATCGTCGTCATCGAGCGCGTCGATCAGCTTAAACAGTTGCTGCGCCGCGCCTTCATCGACGTCGATCATCGTTTGCGGCTTCCAGGCGAGCTTTGCGCCTTCCGCTTCGCCGAGCACGGGTTCAAGCGCTTTGGCAACTTCGTGCAGGGCATCCTGCGCGGTCCAGATTTCGTGTTCTTCCTCAGACGAGCTCACGTCCTCCGCACCCGCTTCCAGGGCGGCTTCGAACACCTTGTCAGCATCGCCGTTCTTTGCGGGATAGGTAATGAGTCCGAGCCGGTCGAAGGCATGCGAGACGGAACCAGACGCTCCCAAATTTCCGCCGTTCTTTGAGAAAATCGTTCGCACATTAGTCGCTGTGCGGTTGCGATTGTCGGTCAGCGCCTCAACGATCAGGGATACGCCTGCGGGGCCAAAGCCTTCATAGCGGATTTCTTCATAATCATCTCCGCCACCAACAGATGCCTTGTCGATTGCGCGCTGTATGTTGTCCTTGGGCATGGACTGCGCCTTGGCGGCGTTGATCGCGAGGCGCAGACGCGGGTTCATGTCCGGATCGGCCATGCCCATTTTCGCGGCGACGGTGATTTCGCGGCTGAGTTTCGAGAACATGGCGGAGCGCTTCTTGTCCTGCGCGCCCTTGCGATGCATGATATTCTTGAATTTGCTGTGACCGGCCACCGGGCCCGCTCCTGCTCTGTCTATGGATAAAAATGGTCGGGCTATCTAGCCTCGGCGGGGGTAGGTTGCAACCAGAGTCGTCGTTTCCGGCCAGATGGAAACCCGCTTTCTCCGCTGTTATTCAGGAAAGCGGGTTCCTGCCAGCGCAGGGACGTCGAATAAGGTCCAGCGGCGCTCTCACTCCAGCCCCAGAGCCGCCTTGTACGTTTCCAGAAGCGCTTCGGCTTCCTGCCTTGCATGTGCTTCCATCTTTCTCAGGCGCACGATGGTCCGCATGGTCTTGGTATCGTAGCCCGTCGACTTTGCTTCGGAATAGACGTCCTTGATGTCGTCGGCGATGCCTTTTTTCTCTTCTTCCAGCCGCTCGATACGTTCGATGAACAGACGCAGCTGGTCGGCCGCGACATTGCCTTCACTCATTATGATCTCCAGTTGGTGTGGCGGACCAGGCATGGCCCGATGAATCAGTGGAAGCGCTGTCTAGTGGCTTCCGGCGTTCTTCGCCACGCTTTCCTTCATCTTCTGTAGCTGTTCCGGAGTCGCTTCGGCCTGATGCGCTGATTTCCACTCATCATAGGACATGCCATAGACGATCTCTCGCGCCTTTTCCCTGCTCAGCGTTCCGTCAGCTTCTGCAATCCAATCGGCAAGGCAGTTGCGGCAGAAGCCGGCCAGGCCCATCAGATCCACATTCTGCACATCCGTTCGATGCTGCAAATGTTTGATCAGGCGGCGGAAAGCCGTTGCGGCGACGGCATCATTCATTATGCTATTGGACAATTCGGTTCTCCTTATCGTGCAGCTAGAAAATTCAATCTTTTTAACGGTTGTCCCTGATAGGCGCAGCCCTTCATGCGCAGGAGTGAATGTGTCGAAGAAAATGGGTCCAAGAGCGCGCAAGGTCAAAATATTGGCAACGCTGGGTCCGTCCAGCAATAGCCCTGAGATGATCCGCAAACTTTATCTTGCCGGAGCCGATGCTTTCCGCATCAATATGAGCCATGGCGACCATGCCGATCATGCGGCGCGGATTGCAACGATCCGCGCCCTGGAAAAGGAATTTGGCAGCCCCACAACCATTCTGGCTGATCTTCAAGGGCCGAAGTTGCGGGTAGGGATCTTCATCAACGGCGTCGCTCTGCTGAAGGTTGGAGCAAAGTTCGCTCTCGATCGCGACCAGACACCGGGGGACGCCAATCGCGTGAACCTGCCGCACCCGGAAATCTATAGAGCGCTTGAACCTGAAATGCGGTTGCTTCTCGATGATGGCAAGATGGTGCTTCGCGTCAAGTCCGTCACGTCCGAACGGATCGATACGGTGGTTGAGGTCGGCGGTGCGCTTTCCAACCGCAAGGGCGTCAACATTCCCGACGTGGTGGTGCCGGTTGCAGCCATGACGGACAAGGACAGGCGCGATCTTGCCTTTGCCGTAGAACAGAATGTCGACTGGGTGGCGCTATCCTTTGTTCAGCGACCGGAGGATTTGGCCGAAGCGCGCCGCTTGATGGGCGGCCACGGAGCCCTGCTGGCCAAGATCGAAAAACCCGCTGCGGTGCAACGGCTCCAGGAAATATTGGAAGTTTGCGACGCTGTCATGGTCGCGCGTGGAGATCTGGGCGTGGAATTGCCGCCCCAGGCCGTGCCGCCGCTGCAGAAGAATATCGTTGCCACTGCCCGCCGGCTTGGCAAGCCAGTGGTGGTAGCAACGCAAATGCTGGAATCCATGATCAAGTCACCCACGCCCACGCGGGCGGAGGTTTCGGACGTGGCGACGGCCGTGTATGACGGGGCGGACACCATCATGCTGTCGGCGGAGACGGCTGCGGGGGACTGGCCCGAAGAGGCGGTGCAGATGATGGACAGCATCGCCGTCAGCGTAGAGCGCGACCCCGATTATATCGCGCGCCTGCACTTCACCGAAACCGAGCCTGACGCAACCACCGCCGATGCCTTGGCCGAAGCGACCACCAGCATCACCCGAACCGTGTCGGCTAGCGCGATCATCTGCTTCACGGTGTCGGGAAGCACCGCGCGCCGTGTGGCGAGGGAGCGGCCAAGCGCGCCGGTGCTGATGCTGACGCCCCGTATAGACACGGCGCGGAGAATGGGGCTCCTCTGGGGCGTTCATGCGGTTCGAACGAAAGATATCGGCAGTTTTGAGGAAATGATCGCCAAGGGCCGCCGTATGGCGCTGCGTACCGGCGTGAGGGCGGGGGGCAAGATCATCATGGTTGCCGGGGTTCCTTTCGGTACGCCGGGATCGACCAACGTGCTGCATGTCGCGACGTTGACGGGTGATGAACTGAAAGGTCGCGAAGAGCGGAGCGTGAAGGCTGATTAAGTGTTCCTCTTCTTGAATCCTCAATGAGGTGAAGCATGGTTATGGCGATTTCTCCCGCGATTACACAAAATCCCGACATCCGCTTTCTGGGGCGCCTGCTTGGCGAGGTGATTCGTGCTTATGGCGGGGACAAGCTATACCGGCAGACAGAATATATCCGCTCATCTTCGGTAGACCGGGCGCGCGGTGTTGCGAATGCGGATGTGGTGGATCCGGGGCTGGATGCCCTTAGTCTGGATGACACCATCGCTTTCGTGCGGGGCTTCATGCTGTTTTCGATGCTCGCCAATCTGGCCGAGGATCGCCAGGGCATTGCAGCAGAGCCAGGAGCCGATGTGAGTGCAGCGCTCAAGCGCCTGAAGAGTCATGATATTGGTGTCGATCAGGTCATGAAGCTGCTCGACAAGGCGCTCATCGTTCCCGTTCTTACAGCCCATCCCACCGAGGTCCGGCGCAAGAGCATGATCGACCACAGGAACCGCATAGCCGAACTGATGCAGATGAAGGATGCGGGCATCACCGAGTCCGAGGCCGGCGAAAACCTGGACGAGTCCATTTACCGCCAGATCGCGCTCCTGTGGCAAACGCGGCCGCTCCGCCGGGAGCGGCTTTTCGTCGCAGACGAAGTGGAAAATGCGCTGACCTATTTGCGGGAAATTTTCCTGCCGGTTCTTCCCTCGCTTTATGCCCGCTGGGAACGCGAGCTTGGCTATCGTCCGCCCAGTTTTCTCCGTGCAGGAAGCTGGATAGGCGGGGACCGCGACGGCAATCCCTATGTTCAGGCGGATTCACTCCGTCTGGCCCTGTCGCGCGCATGCGAGGCGGCAATCGTCCATTATCTGGATGCATTGCACGCGTTGGGAGCGGAGCTTTCCATCTCCACTGAAATTGCTGAAGTGCCGCAGGATCTGCTCGACCTTGCGGACAGGAGCGGCGACAATGCTCCCACCCGCCGCGATGAGCCCTATCGGCGCGCCATTTCGGGAATATATGCGCGTCTCGCCGCCACCCATGAAAGGCTTTGCGGGAAAGTGCCGCCGCGTCCTTCCGCGCTGGCGGCGGAACCCTATGGCTCACCTGATGAATTGCGGCATGATCTCGCCATCATAGAAACGGGTCTCAAGAAGACAGACGGCGCGTTGGCGAGCGGCGGAGCGATTGACCGCTTGATCCGCGCAGTGGAAACCTTCGGTTTCCATCTTGCAACGCTGGATCTCCGGCAGAATAGCAACATCCATGAGCGAGTGGTTGCCGAATTATTGAAAACAGGCGGCGTAGAAGCGGATTATCTGGCACTGGACGAAAATGCGCGGATTGCGCTGCTCCGCAAAGAGCTTGCCACCAACCGTCCTTTGAGCGGCCGGTTTGCGGAATATTCGGAAGAAACGACCTCCGAACTCGATATCATCAATGCCGCCGCAGACGCCCATCGTGCCTATGGCCCGCAGTGCATCACCGTTTACAATATCAGCAAGGCCGAAAGCGTGTCGGACATGCTGGAGGTCAATATCCTTTTGAAAGAGGCAGGCCTCTGGCGGACGGGTGTAGACGGCGGACCGCCGCAGGCAGCCATCATGGTGGTGCCGCTCTTCGAAACCATAGCCGACCTGAATGCCGCGCCGGATATCATGGCGGCCTATTTCGGCTTGCCTGAAATCAGCGCGCTGGTGACGGAGCGCGGGTATCAGGAAGTGATGATCGGCTATTCCGACAGCAACAAGGACGGGGGCTATCTCACTTCCACCTGGGGACTTTATCAGGCCAGCAAGGCACTGGAACCCATCTTTGCGCGCGCCGGGGCCTCGATGCAGCTTTTTCATGGTCGGGGCGGCGCGGTGGGGCGGGGAGGGGGGTCTTCCTTCGCTGCCATCCGGGCGCAGCCGCCCGGCACCGTCCAGGGCCGCATCCGCATCACGGAACAGGGTGAGGTGATCGCCGCCAAATATGGGACGCGCGATTCTGCAGCGGTGAACCTGGAAGCGATAACCAGCGCCACTCTGCTGGCGAGTTTGGAGCCTGAAGGATTATCGGAAGCAGATGTTCAGCGCTTTTCCACTGCCATGGACGAACTGTCGGCAAATGCGTTCGCCAGCTATCGCGATCTTGTGTACGAAACCGAGGGGTTCCGCGAATTCTTTCGGCAAATGACGCCGATTTCCGAAATCTCTGGTCTCAAAATCGGTTCGCGCCCGTCCAGCAGGACCAAAAGCACAAGGATCGAGGATCTGCGGGCAATTCCCTGGGTATTCAGTTGGGCGCAGGCGCGAGTCATGCTGCCCGGCTGGTTCGGTGTCGGCCATGCAATTACGGCATTCAAGGACAAGGCGCTGCTTGCCGACATGGCGCGCATCTGGCCATTCTTTCAAACCATGCTTGGCAATATGGAAATGGTGCTGGCGAAATCGGACATGGCCTTGGCTTCGCGCTATGCGGATTTGGTGCAGGATCAGGAAGCCGCGCAGGCGATCTTCGCTCGCATCCGGGAAGGATGGCAACAAACCCATGATGGGCTGCTCGCCATTACCGGTCAGTCCCGGCTTTTGGAAAGGAATCCGGCGCTCGATAGTTCGATCCGTCTTCGTCTGCCTTATATAGAGCCGCTGAATCTTCTTCAGATCGAACTGCTGAAGCGCCATCGCGGCGGAGAAGATGACCCGCGTATACGTGAGGGCATCGAGCTTTCCATCAACGCGATCGCGACGGCATTGAGAAACAGCGGGTAATCCGTACCGCAAATCTCCGTGGAGACGTCACTTCTCACTCCATCGTACAACATCGTCTTTTTTGATTCCCAGCGCTGCGGCGCGCCCGCCCGCGAGCTCTAGAACCGCGCTGTTCATCTGGCCTGACGAGACGGGGATGAGGGAGTAGGGTTCCCGCTTGTCAGCTATGAAAGCAATGCTGCCATCCGGACGGATGAAGATTATGTCCAGCGGTATGACTGTGTTCTTCATCCAGAAGCTAGCCACCTGCGGCGGATCGAATGGGAAGAGCATCCCGCCCTTGGCTGGCAATTCCTTGCGGAACATGAGGCCCTTTGCCTGTTCTTCGGGCGTGCGGGCAACCTCCACATCGAACGTGTGCACCTTCGTGCCGGACTGGATGGTGAGCTGTATGGTTTTGGTTTGATGTTCTGTCTCTGCGGGATCGCTGGTCGATGGTTTGGCGGCGTTGCAAGCGGTGACGAGGAAGATCAGGGAAACCAGGATAACACGCATGTGAACGAAGCCTTTGGCAGCAGTCCGATGGTCCTATCAGGAGCATGGCGGATGGGAAAGGACATGATCGCCGTTAATCCCATTCCTCTTCTTCTCCAACGGTCTCCCCTGGTCCGGCTCCGACGAAGCGCCTTGCCAGTTCGAAATCATGTCCGGCACGCAGAAAGGCGGCGATCTGCTTTTGTTGCATATCCCGATCCGCCGCTTGAGAGGCGTAGGGGCCGATCCGCCGCTTGCGAGCGAAGGTTTCTGCGGCTTGCCACTTCTTCCGCTCCGCCTGTCGGTGTGCCTCCTCGCGTTCGCTTTCTTCTATTCCGGCCGCTCTGAGATTTTCAACGACGCGGCGCGCGCCATAGCCCCGCCGCGTCAACGATGCCGTGCACATTGATGCGTAAGCTGCATCATCCACGTAGCGAAGCTCTGCGAAGCGGGTAATCAGGGCTTCGACCTCCGGCGCTTCAGCACCATCCCAGCCCCGTTCGCGTATCTTGCGCATCAGATAGGCCGCCAACTTGGCGCGCGTCGTTGCGTAGCGGCCTGCATAGTGCAACGCTAGCTGCTCAAGCCTTTCGCCATCCAGGGGAGATTTATGCCGTTTTGATGAGTTTCGTTCCACGCGCCATGATTATGCCACAGTGGGGCCGGAATTTGAACGCGGCTTGTGGTTTAAAAGCGCACACTGGATGTCCAGCGGCACAGGCTGGACAGACATGCCGGGATGCCGCAAGGAGGCAGCCCGCATTTTCCGCGCAGTAAAACAAGGAGCAACCGAAATTGCAGAACGCAGATGTGATGGTTCGGGGGACCATGTTGGTCGCCACGCCGACGCATGATGAGCTGCCGCGCCGGTTTTCCGATTTCGCAACATTGGGCGAAGCGCTGGATTATGCCGCAACCGGCAAGCGCGGCCTGAATTTTCATGATCCTCGCGGCAATTTGACGCGGCCCTATCCCTTTTCCGAACTGCGCGAGGATGCGCTGAGCTGCGCTTATCGTTTGGTAGGCCTCGGCGTCCGGCCGCAGGATCGGATCGCGCTGGTAGCGGAGACAGGGTCTGATTTTGCAGCGCTGTTTTTCGGTATCGTTTATGCGGGCGCCTGGCCAGTTCCGTTGCCGCTGCCGACCAGCTTTGGCGGCAAGGAAAGCTATATCGATCAACTTTCCGTGCAGCTTAAAAGCTGCGATCCGCGGATGCTGTTCTATCCTGCCGAACTGGCCGATATGGCCGGCGACGCGGCGCGGGCATGTGATGTGGAGGGCCGCGCTTATGAGGATTTCCTGGCTCTGCAACCGCATCAATCGCCTCTGCCCCAGGCCCGTACGGACGAAATCTGCTATCTGCAATATAGCAGCGGATCGACGCGATTTCCGCATGGCGTCGCGGTAACGCACCACGCACTGCTCAATAATTTGTCGGCCCATAGTCATGGGATGCAGCTTATTGAAACAGACCGCTGCATAAGCTGGCTGCCCTGGTATCACGACATGGGCCTGGTCGGTTGCTTCCTTTCGCCGGTCGCAAACCAAGTATCGGTCGATTATCTGAAAACCGAGGATTTCGCTCGCCGACCTCTCGCCTGGCTTGATCTCATAAGTCGCAATCCCGGCACGTCGATCAGCTATTCGCCGACCTTTGGCTATGATATTTGCGCACGCCGTATGTCGAGCCAGACCAAAGCATCCGACCGTTTTGATCTGTCGCGTTGGCGCATCGCTGGTAACGGCGCGGACATGATCCGTCCGGACGTCATGCAGGGTTTTGTTGACGCATTTGCCGATGCGGGTTTTCCTGCTTCCGCCTTTCTGCCGAGCTACGGCCTTGCTGAAGCAACCCTGGCCGTCACCATCATGCCGCCGGGTGAGGGCATTGTCGTCGAACTGGTGGAGGAAACCGATCTTTCCGGAGGCGAGGGTGCCGAGGACCGGCCGCCGCGCTATCGCGCCATCGTCAATTGCGGGAAGCCGGCCAAGGATATGGTCGTGGAAATCCGGGACGAAGATGGCGCGGTCTTGCCGGAACAGGCGATTGGTAAGGTGTGGACCACTGGTCCCTCGATCATGAGCGGCTATTTCCGCGATCAGGAGGCGACGGACGCTTGCCTGGTCGATGGCTGGCTCGACACGGGCGACATGGGCTATATGTCGGGCGGCTATCTCTATGTCGTTGGCCGGGCCAAGGACATGATCATCATCAACGGCAAGAACCATTGGCCGCAGGATATCGAATGGGCCGTGGAGCAGCTTCCCGGATTCAAGGCGGGCGACATTGCCGCCTTCTCAATCACCACGCCGGGGGGGGAGGAAACGCCTGCGGTGCTCGTCCACTGCCGGACTTCCGACAACGCGGAGCGTAGCCGTCTGCGTGACGAGATTCGCGACAAAGTGCGTTCGATTACGGGCATGAACTGCGTCGTTGAACTGGTCCCGCCGCGCACGCTGCCGCGTACCAGTTCGGGGAAACTCAGCCGGTCCAAGGCGCGCAATCTCTATCTGTCAGGCGAGATTCA
Source organism: Rhizorhapis sp. (assembly GCA_036570425.1). GTDB lineage: Bacteria > Pseudomonadota > Alphaproteobacteria > Sphingomonadales > Sphingomonadaceae > Rhizorhapis. The sequence goes on from DATCYF010000023.1 coordinate 203,689, forward strand.
GCCCTACGACGTCGCCGCCTGACGTCGAAGTGGTTCGGTGGGAGGGCTTGGGCGGAGTTTGGCGCTCCGGCAGCTTACCTCCAACCGTGTCAAAAATTCCGCCTCAGTTACTATTCCCTAACCTTGCATTCTTATGCAGGGAGCGTGTTCAGAAGTCCTGCTCCCGATGATGTAACCGCCGTGCCGCAGAAGCTGTCTCTGGGCGTGCTAATGGGCTTGGCCGATCCCCCCGGAAATGATGGAGAGCAGTTGCGCATCGCGCAGTTCCGCTCAGTGGACCGCCTGGGCGGCATCTACTTCCTGTTCACCAGCCTTGCTGTTGTATTCGTCTTTGGCGGGTTCGCCGGGTCGGTTCGCTTGCCAGCGCTAGGCCTTTGGGCCTTAGCGGCTTTGGCTCACGGCTTGTTCTATTTCCGGACTGGCCATGCGCGGGTGCGAACAGATTATGCGGATATTTCATCGGCCACCATTCGGCGCGACGGTGTAGCTCTGTTCGTACAAGGGCTGATCTGGTCAGTTCCGCCCATTTTCTTTGCGCATCCCGCTACCCCGTTAGAGCTGATTTCGCTGTGGACGCTGACGAGTTGTATCATGGTGGGCACGGCGCTCATGTATGTGGGCTTGCCGCTTTCCAGCATCGCCTTCCTCTCGGCGGTTGGCTGCGCCAATGCCTATATGATGTTGGGCGTGGGCTCGCTCCAGTCATCAGCGGTCATTGTCTGCTATACCTTGCTGTTGCTGACCAATGGCCTGAAGCATGCGCGCGCCTACGGCACACATGTCGCGGCCACCAACCAGCTTGCTGAGAAGAACGAAGTGGTGAGCCTGCTGCTTCGCGAATTTGAAGACAGCAGTGCTGATTGGCTGTGGCAGACCGATGTCGGCCGACGGGTCACGCATGTTTCTGCCCGCTTCGCTCGTGCTCTGAGCATGGATGTTACTGAGGTAGAGGGAAAGCCGCTACTCCAACTACTGGCGGGGAGTTCATGGGAATCGGGTCGATTTTCGGAAACACTCCGTGTCCTGGCCGAAAAGATCAAGCGTCGGGAAAGCTTCAGCAATTTGCCGCTGGAGGTCGAAATCGGCGGACAGAAGCGGTGGTGGGAATTATCCGCATCGCCACGTCTGGACGAAAAGGGCATCTTCCTCGGTTTTCGGGGCGTCGGTTCGGACATCACAGAGCAGCGCAAGTCATCCGAGAAAATTGCGCAACTGGCGCGTTACGATACGCTGACGAATTTGCCCAATCGCTTACACCTGACCGAATCGCTGGCTGCGGCGATGCAGGACATGGAGCGATGGAATACCCGCTGCGCTTTCCTGATGATCGATCTGGACAGATTCAAGGCAGTTAATGACACGCTGGGCCACCCCATTGGTGACCGCCTGCTGGCGCGCGTGGCGGAGCGGTTACGCCATGCCTGTTCCAGCAATGAGATTTGCGGCCGCCTGGGCGGGGATGAGTTCGCGGTGGTTATCCGCGAAGTGCATGAGACAAGCTACGTCGAGCGTCTCGCGATAGAGATTATCGAGGCTCTGTCGCGCCCTTATGAGGTGGATCAGCACACGCTTTACATTGGAGCGAGCGTGGGCTCAGCCATTGCGCCGCGGGACGGACGAACAGCGGAAATGCTGATTCGCGGGGCTGACCTTGCTCTCTACCGTTCGAAGGAACATGGCGGCGGGCTGCATCATCCTTATGAACCAAAGCTGCATGTTCATGCCGAGGAACGCCGCGTTCTGGAAATCGCCCTGCGTGAAGCGTTGGAGAAAAACCAGCTCCATCTCGCCTATCAACCGGTTGTGAACGCCGTAACTGGAGCAATAGAGGGTTTCGAAGCACTCATTCGCTGGAACCATCCGGAACTAGAAAGTATTTCGCCGGCTAAATTCATTCCTCTTGCGGAGGAAGCGCGCCTGATCGGTGCCATCGGGGAATGGGTGCTGCGGACGGCCTGCATGGAAGCACGTAACTGGCCCGAACATATTCGCGTGGCGGTGAACGTATCGGCGGAGCAACTCGGTGATCCCAGCTTCGTGACTGCAGTAACGTCCGCGCTGGCTCATGCCGAACTATCCGCCCATCGGCTTGAACTGGAGGTCACCGAAAGCGTCTTTATGCGGGAAGGGACGGGGGCGGAACAGTTGCTGGACCGGATTCTGGCTTTGGGCGTCAAACTGTCGCTTGACGATTTCGGGACCGGCTATTCGTCCCTGGGCTATTTACGCAAAACGCGGTTCAGTACGATCAAGATCGACCGCAGTTTCGTTCAGGGTGCAGCGAAGAATGTACCGGAAAGCATCGCTATAATCCGCGCAGTCGTGGCTATGGCAGACAGTTTGGGCATGTCCACAACCGCCGAAGGGGTGGAGAATGAAGATGAGGTTGCGATGATCAATCATCTCGGCTGCCGCAAAATACAGGGCTATTATTTTGGCCGCCCCATGCCCGCTAATGAAGCTATGGCGTTATTTCCTGATTCGCAGCAAAGCGCCGTGGCCTGACGGACGAAATAATAGGCCTGCATATTCAACAGTAATCCAAGGTTTGTCGTTGGATCGATCCGCTGGCCCTGAGCGCACTAGAAGCACGGGGCTACTCGGACAGACTGTGCTGCAGAATTAAAGGATTTCCCGGACCTTGTCCTGCGGGCGGCACAAGCGAACGCCTTTTTCGGTTTCGACCAGCGGGCGTTCGATCAGGATCGGATTCGCGATCATTGCATCCAGAATGGCGTCATCGCTAGCTTCCAATAGCGGCTTTGCTTCGTCCTGCTTCGTGCGCAAGCCCTCGCGTGGTGAGATTCCAGCGGATTTGTAGAGCGAAGCCAGCTTTTCACGATTTGGCGGCGATTGCAGATATTCGATCACCTCGACCTTTACGCCGGGGGTCTCCTCCAGGATGGCCAATGTCTTGCGCGACGTCCCACATTTGGGATTGTGCCAGATGGTCGCCTTCATGCCTGATCCTCCCTCGCCAGCCATTCTTCCAGCCACTTGATCGTATAATCGCCGTTCTGGAATTCCGGATCGCGCAACAGCTTCTGGTGCAGAGGAATGGTAGTCTTCATCCCCTCGATCACATATTCCTCCAGCGCGCGCCTGAGGCGCATCAGGCAGCCCTCGCGCGTACGGCCATAGACGATCAGCTTGCCAATCATGCTGTCATAATAAGGCGGCACCCGGTAACCCTGGTAAAGGCCAGAATCCACGCGGACATGCATGCCGCCGGGAACGTGATAGCTCGTGACGGTGCCTGGCGAGGGCGCAAAGGTCCGGGGGTCTTCCGCATTGATACGGCATTCTATGGCGTGGCCCGAAAAAACCAGTTCTTCCTGAGTAACCGAAAGCGGCAAGCCTTCCGCAATGCGGATTTGCTCACGAACCAGATCGACGCCCGTGATCATCTCGGTGACCGGATGTTCAACCTGAAGCCGGGTATTCATTTCGATGAAGTAGAATTCGCCGTTTTCGTAGAGGAACTCGATAGTGCCAGCGCCGCGATAGCCCATGTCCGCCATCGCCTTGCGCACGATTTCGCCCATGCGAGCGCGCTCTTCGGAGGAGATGACGGGCGAGGGCGCTTCCTCAAGCACCTTTTGGTGGCGGCGTTGCAGCGAACAGTCGCGCTCGCCCAGGTGAATGGCATTGCCCTTGCCATCGCCGAAGACCTGAAATTCAATATGGCGCGGGTTGCCGAGATATTTCTCCATATAGACGGTGGCGTCGCCAAAGGCGGCTTTCGCTTCCGATCCGGCTTGCTGCATCAGCGTTTCAAGCTGACTTTCTTCCGGCACAACCTTCATGCCGCGCCCGCCGCCGCCCGAAGCGGCCTTGATGAGTACCGGATAACCGATCTCGCTGGCGATCTGCCTGGCGTCGTCTATATTGGAAATCGCGCCGTCCGAGCCGGGCACCAGTGGCAGGCCGAGCGCCCCAGCAGTACGCTTCGCCTCAACCTTGTCGCCCATGATGCGGATATGTTCCGGCTTGGGTCCAATGAAGGCGATGTCATGCGCTTCTACGATTTCAGCGAACTGCGCATTTTCCGATAGAAAACCATAGCCCGGGTGGATTGCGTCCGCGCCGGATATTTCCGCTGCCGAGATAATGTTGGGGATGTTGAGATAGCTGTCCGCGGCCGCCGGGGGGCCAATGCAGATAGCTTCATCGGCCAGCCGGACATGCATGGCATCGGCGTCTGCGGTCGAATGGACGGCCACCGTCTTGATCCCCATTTCATGAGCCGCACGGTGAATGCGCAGCGCGATTTCGCCTCGATTGGCGATCAGGATCTTTTCGAAGCTCATTGGCGGACTACTCGACAACGACGAGCGGCTGGTCGAATTCGACCGGCTGGCCGTTATCCACCAGCATCGATTTGACCGTTCCGCTAATGGGTGCAGTGATCGGGTTCATAACCTTCATCGCCTCCACGATCAGCAGCGTATCGCCCGCCTTTACCTGTGCGCCGACAGCGACGAAGGGCGCTGCTCCCGGTTCGGGCGAGAGATAGACGGTGCCCACCATCGGCGACTTGATGGCGTTGGCATGAGAGGGTGCAGCCGGGGCTTCAGCCGCTGGGGCTGCGGCTAGCCCGGGCTGGGCAGCCAGCGTCTGGGCGGGCATAAAGGTCGTCGGCGCGGCGCTTATTGTCCGCGCGACACGTATGCGGCGCTCGCCATCCTGCACCTCGATTTCGCTGAGATTGGTCACGTCCAGCATTTCGGCAAGATCGCGCACCAGCTTGACGTCGACCTGCATTGCGCCCCCTTCATTCTTGTCAGCCATGCAATATCCTCATTGGAAAACCGCTTTGTTGCCCAAGCGCCTATTCGCTCTGACGAAAGAGCGCAACAGGGCAGCCGTTAAAGTTTGAGCGCAGCGTTGAGCGCCAGTTCATAGGACAGTGCGCCGAAACCGGCAATCGTTCCCTTCGCGGCCTGCCCAACATACGACGTGTGGCGGAATTCCTCCCGTTGGTGCGGGTTGGAAAGATGCACCTCTATCACAGGCGTCGCGATGGATTTGATCGCGTCGTAAAGAGCAACCGATGTGTGGGTGAAACCGCCCGGATTGAGGATGACCGCCTTTGCGCCTTCCGCCTGAGCTTCGTGCAGCCAATCAATCAGATGGCCTTCGTGATTGGATTGACGAAAATCGATCTCCGCATTTTGCTCCTGCGCCATGTCCTCCAGCCGCCCGGCGATGTCGTCCAGCGTATCTGACCCGTAGATGTGCGGCTCTCGGGTGCCGAGCAGGTTGAGATTGGGCCCGTTCAGCACATAAATCTTGCCGGGAATTTTTTCAGGGTTTGCCATAAAGGCGTCCTTTCGGTTGCAGGCTTGTCGCAACGGTCCCTATATGCCGACCGGCGGTGCATGTGTATTACTTCACATATTCTTTAGCCGCTCGTGTCGAAAGAAGTCGAGACACGTTTTGCTGGACGAAATGCAGCCTTGGCGGCTGCAGCAAGAGGGTAGAGATACAGTGACAGTCGACGGCACCATTTCAATCAGAGTCAACGGCGAGCACCGCCGCGTGCGGGAGGGGCTGACGCTGGCGGAGCTTGCAAGCGAGCTTGGCTTTGTACCCGAAAAGGTGGCGGTTGAGCGAAATCTGGAGGTTGTGCCCCGGTCCACACTGGCGGATATTCGGGTGGAGGACGGCGATGAACTGGAGATCGTTCATTTCGTGGGCGGCGGCGATATTTCGGCGGACGATGGTTGGGAAGTGGCGGGGCAGCGCTTTTCTTCGCGCCTGATCGTCGGCACTGGTAAATACAAGAGTTTCGAACAGAATGCGGCTGCGGTCGAAGCATCTGGGGCGGAAATCGTCACCGTAGCGGTGCGACGGGTTAATATCTCCGACCCGAAGGCGCCGATGCTGACGGACTTCATTGATCCGAAAAAAATCACCTATCTTCCCAACACCGCGGGCTGTTTTACTGGCGAAGAAGCCATCCGCACCTTGCGTCTGGCGCGAGAGGCGGGAGGATGGGATCTCGTCAAGCTGGAAGTGCTGGGCGAGGCGAAGACCCTTTATCCGGATATGGTGGAAACGCTGCGGGCAACGGAAATCCTGGCCAAGGAAGGTTTCAAGCCGATGGTCTATTGCGTGGATGATCCCATCGCGGCGAAGCGGCTGGAAAATGCGGGGGCGGTTGCGATCATGCCGTTAGGAGCCCCCATTGGATCGGGGCTGGGAATTCAAAACCGCGTCACCATTCGCCTGATCGTTGAGGGTACCGCGCTGCCTGTGCTGGTCGATGCGGGCGTTGGCACCGCATCTGACGCGGCCGTGGCGATGGAGCTTGGTTGCACCGGCGTTCTCATGAATACCGCCATTGCCGAGGCGAAAGACCCCATCCTGATGGCTCGCGCCATGAAAACAGCGGTGGAGAGCGGGCGGATGTCCTATCGCGCCGGGCGGATGGGACGGCGCATGTATGCTGATCCCTCTTCCCCCCTGGCGGGACTGATTTAGCAAGGCTTCACCTAACGATTGCAAATTATGCAATCGTGCGCGCAGAGTTCGCAATTGCAGGATGAGTGCCTGCCGGTCATAGGGCACCTGCCTTTCAGGCATCCTCTCCTAATATTTTTACAGGCCGGTTTCATTTGAAGCCGGCCTTTTTTTATCTTTCCGAAGCGAGCGTCAAGCCGAAGCCGCCAATATGGTCTTTTCTCGTGAAGTTCACGACGCGAAACTCGACCTGGCGAGCATATCGATCAGAAAGACGTTCATACGGAGGCACGCTTTCACATCATCATTCCTGCTGCAAGACGCCAGATTGCCAGCTGAAATGCCACCGCTTGGCGGGCCAGTGTCAGCTTAGGTTCTTTTGAAGAAAATCAGATCGAGAACTGTAACTATGCTTTTCAGCAGCGCCCTTGCCAATGATCGATTTGCTGGTAAGCCGCCCCGAATAAACAGCAGGCGTTGCTCCATCTGATGTTTCGTTTCCGCCCTGATATCTTCACGATTCTTCTCATCGCGACGGTGTTGATTGCAAGCCTGCTGCCGTGCCGGGGAGAGGCCGCGGTATTTTTCGAAGGGGCAACAACGGCCGCCATCGTTCTCCTGTTCTTCATGCATGGCGCAAAATTGTCTCGGGAAGCGGTTATCGGCGGACTTTCGGTTTGGCGGCTCCATCTGGCTGTGTTTGCCAGCACTTATGTGCTTTTCCCTATTCTTGGGGTGGCATTGACCCTTCTGCCTGACGGACTGCTCGATCCCGAAATCAAGATGGGGATGATGTTTCTTTGCATCCTGCCTTCCACGGTGCAGTCCTCCATCGCCTTTACATCCATGGCGCGCGGCAATGTGCCCGCTGCGGTCTGCAGCGCATCGCTTTCCAACATTGCCGGGGTTTTCATTGCACCTCTCCTGGCTGGTCTTTTCATTCACAGCGGCATGGAGGTTTCCGGTGGCTTCCTGATGGATGCTATCGGCAGCGTTGCGTTGGAATTGCTCGCCCCGTTTGTCATAGGGCATTTGATGCGTCCGCTGATCGGCGGCTATGTTGACCGGCACCGGCTGTTCCTGGGTCGGCTGGACCGGGGTTCCATCCTGCTGGTTGTTTATACGGCGTTCAGCGCCGCAGTCATTGAAGGATTATGGCATCGCCTGTCAGGCTTTGACCTGGCCTTGATCACGGGTCTGGACATATTGTTGCTCGTCATCGTCCTGGTGCTTACGACATTGGGCGCCCGGCTTGGAGGATTTTCCACCAAGGACGAAACGGTTCTGGTCTTTTGCGGATCGAAAAAGAGTCTGGCGAGCGGGGTTCCCATAGCGGGCGCGTTGTTCGCTCCTGCCCAAGTCGGCCTGATCATTCTGCCGCTGATGCTGTTCCATCAGATTCAGCTTATCGTTTGCGCGGCGATTGCCCAGCATTATGCAAGGCGGGTCGAATTGATTACACCGGATCAGGAGGTGCCGGTCACGGCTTCATAGCGCCGCGTTCTGACATTGGACAAGCGGACTGAACTGTCAGGCGATCCTGCGGATCGGCACAACCATCGGTTCGCCCGATGCGCTCGTACCGATATGGACCTCAACGCCATAAGCAACGGCGAGGATTTCCGGCGTGAGCACGGCATTACGCGGACCCGAAGCAACGACCGACCCCTCTTTCATGACCATCACATGATCGGCAATGCGGGCGGCCAGAGTGAGGTCATGCAGTACGACGATAACGCCTGCTCCATCCAGCGCACATTGCTTTAGCCGATCAAGCACGTCGAGCTGATGTCCGGGATCGAGGCTGGCCAGAGGCTCGTCCGCGAGCAGCCATTGCGGCTCCCCTGCCAGTACGCGCGCCAGTAGCACGCGGCCCTGCTCCCCACCCGAGAGACGCTGCACATTGCGCGTGGCGAGATGCGTGCAATCGGTTGCGACCATGGCGGCCGCTATGGCAGCCTGATCGGCGGCGTTCATGCTCCAGCGCCCGCGATGGGGAAGGCGGCCAAGGCCCACCAGCGTTGCGACATCCACATCCCAGTGAATATCGGCTCGCTGGGAGAGCAACCCGATCATTCGCGCCCGCTCCCGCCGGTCAAACACGGCGAGGGAGCGACCCCCCAGCTTTATTTGCCCGCGATCGGGGGTCCGCAGCCCGGCAAGGCAGGAAAGCAGACTGCTTTTCCCTGCGCCATTTGCTCCCAGGATCACTGTAACCTGCCCCTGACGAAAGGCGCCGCTAACGCCATCCAGAATTTGGCGGCCGCGCAGATTGAGGCTTAGCCCATGAAAGTCCATGTCCATCAGGCAAGCTCCCTGCGCATGCGATACAGAAGGGCAAGAAAGAAAGGCGCACCCAGCAGGGACATGGCAATGCCAAGCCTTAGTTCCCCGGCGCTTGGCAGGATTCGTACGATGCTGTCGGCCAGCACAACCAGCAATGCGCCCGCCAATGCCGATGGCAGCAGCACCGCCGATGGCTTGTGTCCGACCAGCGGGCGAACAAGATGCGGCACGATCAGGCCTACAAAGCCGATAACACCCGCCGCGGCGACGGATGCGCCGACCGTGAGGCCGACGCCCAGCACCACAAGCCATTGCAGTCTTACCGTATCGATCCCCATGGACCGGGCCGCCGCTTCCCCCAGTGTCAGGGCGTCGAGCGCCCGTGCGGTGATGGCGAGTACGGCCATGCCCAGGCCCATGACTGGCAGCGCCAGGCGCACATCGTCCCAACTTCGGTCCGTCAGCGCACCCATCAGCCAGGTAATGATCTCGGACGCGGCGAAGGGTGTTGGCGCAAGGCTGATCATGAGAGCGGTGAGAGAGCCCGTCAGGCTGGAAAGGATCATGCCCGCCAGCGTAAAGAGAATCAGGCTTCCCGACCTCCCCGCCAAAAGGGCCAGCAGGGCCATGCCGATGGCTGCGCCAGCCAGCGCGAAAAGGGGTAGCAGCAGCGCTGATGCGGCATAGCCAAAGAAGAGGGACGAAACGGCACCCAGCGCGGCGCTGGACGATACGCCGAAAAGCCCGGGATCGGCCAGCGGGTTACGCAAATAGCCCTGCATGACGGCACCCGCTATGCCCAATGCTGCGCCGATGGCCCCCCCCAGCAGTGTACGGGGCAGGCGCAGTTCCAGAATGATAAGCGATGCCAGGTCTCCACTGGCCCAGTCGTGTAGCGGTATCCAGACCTTGCCTGCCATAAGCGAAAGCAGGATGGCAAAAACCAGAGCGCCAGCCAGCAGAAGATTGAAGCGAGCGGTCATCGGGCATTCGCCTTGGGGGGACGAGCGGCCACGAACTGACCACTCACTGAGCGACGGACCTGTGACAGCCGGGTAACGGCATCAATGATGGCCGGTCCGGCACAATGCAGCAGGCGCGGCGGATAATCGCGGATAGCGACCTGTTCTGAAAGACGGCGCAGGGTCGGATGGGATAGCATACGGTCCCGCCGCCCCTCCGCCGTGCTGGAAAATATCACGGACGGCGGGCGGGCAAGCAGATATTCAAGCGGCAGCACATCCCATTGCTGCAGGCCATAGGCGCTGCTCATGTTGCGGAAGCCGGTGCGGCGCAGCAGTTCGTCGGCCAACGTGCCCGCTCCAGGCACCATGCCGCCGCCTTGCCAGATCAGGGCAGGGATCAATGTCTTGTCGCGAGGACGAGCCCTTTCAAGCGCAGCATCAATCGCGCTGTTCAGTCTTGCTCCCCGCGACGGTGCGCCTATGGCCTGCGCGATTTCGCTAATTTGGGTTCGGCTTTCCGAAACGCTTTGAGGCACATTGAACTGCATTAGCCGGATACCCAGTCTTTGCAGCGCGTGAATGGTCGGGAGCGCTACGTGAGGCCCTGCAATTACCAGATCGGGCCGTTTCGCCAGCACTTCCTCCGCCGTGCCCGAAGTCGCGGCAAAATGGCTGGCCTGCTCTATCGGAATGGACGTTGCTTGCGGATCGAGCGAATATTGGCTGATGGCTGCGATCTGTCCTGGATCGGCAATCCGCATCAACACTGCGTCGACGCAGGGATTGAGCGAAACGATGCGTTGCGGTTTGGCCGCTGCAGCAACGGACTGCGGGAACACCCAAAGGATCGCTAAGGCCAGATATTTGAAAAATCGCATACGCACGCCCCTGAACAACAACATGGGGCCGTTACGCGATTGGCTTGGCTGATGCCTCACCTGCGACCCCAACAGCGTCGTCATACGAGGGATATCCCCGTTTCGCCCGACACACCCCGTCCGCGCAAAGAACGACTGCGTCAGGCAGGTCTCCTGGCTCCCGGGTCACTGTTCCTGCCCCGCCTTCCCGGATGACATCCAGTGGCATGAAGGGCCGGAACTCGCCGGTCACAGTTGCGGGGGCAGCGCCGGATCGCGGACGCGAGTCCATTTCCGGCTTCCCTTTTCATCCCCTTTCGGGGAACCTGTCGCGGCGCGACTGATAGTGCCCGGCGCCTTGATCCGCAAGCCCATGAATAACGCGTCGGTTGCGGCGGAGGAGCACAGCGGATAATCAGACGAGACTCCCGCCTTTCAGTTTGCGAGATCCATGTGACCAGTGCTGCCCCGCCTGACCTTCATTATATCACCTACGAGGATTATCTGAGCGGCGTTCGCGCTATCATGGCGGCAGTGCGCGCCAACGCATGGTTGCCCGATTTCGTGGTGGGGGTTGGCCGGGGTGGCCTCGCTCCAGCAGTGTTCATCTCCCACGGCCTGAGCGTTCCGATGCTGTCGGTGGATCATTCCACCAAATTAGCTGGCTTCGCCGACGAATTGCTGGCGAAGCTGGCGGGGCTTGCCAGGGAAGGCCGCAAGCTGCTGTTCGTCGACGATATCAACGACAGCGGCTCCACCGTGACTTACATTCGGGAGATGTTGGCCAAGCAAGGGGCGGTGGCGGAGAATGTTCGGTTTGCCGTGCTCATCAACAACATCTGCTCACGCGCGAGAGTGGATTATTGGTCGCGGGAAATTGACCGCAACATGCACAAGGACTGGTTCGTTTTTCCGTGGGAAGCGATGGGAACGAGAGACGCGCTCATTGACGATGCCAATGCGGTGCCGGAGCGGTTGCGCTGACCCAGAAAATTTACGCGATAACGGCGGTGCGAGCAGGTGGAGGGGAGCTTGGCTGATCACCGATCGTCGAAGCCGCTGCACCGGGCTGCGCGTGCCGGTTGGCTCATGTTGGGGTTCATTTGGGTGGGTATAGGTGCGGTAGGCGCGTTCGTGCCCCTGCTGCCAACAACGATCTTCATCATTCTCGCCCTTGGCTGCTTTGCGCGGTCTTCACCACGGCTCGAACATTGGCTGCTCAACCATGAGCGGTTCGGACCGGCGCTCCGCGCATGGCGTGACCAACGCGCCATTTCCAGAAGCGCAAAGCGCGCAGCCTGTATCGGCATGACAGTGGGTTATGGTCTGTTCTGTGTGAGCGTGCGGCCAAGCCCGTTGCTGGCATTCGCCGTGGCCGCAGGGCTGGCCGCTTGTGCGGCCTATGTGCTATCCCGCCCTCAGCCTCGAAACGGGATCTGACCGGAACGCTTGGCCCCATCCACAACAATTGACGAAGCGGCCTTCCACCTTGTATATGGCTCCCTGCATAAAGGGCGGTCCGGACGGGACCGCCTTTTTGCTTTGATTCAAACGCCCATCAGAGGAAGGCCAAGCCATGTCGATCACGCCGCTCATGCCCGTATATCCCCGGTGCGATGTGCGTCCGGTCCGAGGCGAGGGCTGCTACCTGATCGGCGAACGTGGTGAGCGTTATCTGGATTTCGCCAGCGGTATTGCCGTCAATCTGCTGGGCCATGGTCATCCGCATCTCGTGAAGGCCATTCAAAAACAGGCCGCGACCCTGATGCATGTGTCGAACCTGTATGGCAGCCCCCAGGGCGAGAAGCTGGCGCAGCGGCTGGTGGATAACACCTTTGCCGACACGGTGTTCTTCACCAATAGCGGTGCGGAGGCGCTGGAATGCGCCATCAAGACGGCGCGCCGCTATCATTATGCCAATGGCAATCCGCAGAAGCACAAACTCATAACCTTCTCCAACGCTTTTCATGGCCGGACGCTGGGCACCATCTCGGCAACCGATCAGCCCAAGATGCGCGATGGCTTCGAGCCGCTGCTGCCTGGCTTCCAGGTAGTGAAGTTCAATGATCTGGAAGCGGCTCTCGCGGCGGTAGATGACGAGACGGCCGGCTTCCTTCTGGAACCCATTCAGGGGGAAGGCGGTATATTACCGGCGACGCAGACGTTTCTTGAAGGTCTGCGCGCGGTTTGCGACGAAAAGGACATGCTCCTCATATTTGATGAAGTGCAGTGCGGGGTCATGCGTACGGGCAGCTTCTTCGCCTATCAGCAATATGGCATTGTCCCCGACATCATGGCGATCGCAAAAGGCATTGGCGGCGGTTTCCCGCTCGGGGCCTGCCTTGCCAGTGAAAAGGCCGCAAAAGGCATGGTGTTCGGTACGCATGGTTCTACCTATGGCGGCAATCCGCTCGCGATGGCGGCGGGCAACGCAGTGCTTGACGTGATCCTTGAGCCGGACTTTGCCGAGCATGTGCAGCAAATGGGAGAGCGGCTCCGCGCCAGTCTGGAGCAGCTTATCCCTAACCATGACGCACTGTTCGAAAGTGTGCGCGGCAGGGGGCTGATGCTGGGTATCAGACTGAAATCGGACAGCCGTGCCTTTGTCGCGCATTTGCGAGACAAGCATGGGCTGCTCACCGTGGCGGGCGGCGACAATGTCGTGCGCATCCTGCCGCCGCTGGTGATCGAGGAAAGCCATATCGCCGAATGCATTGAAAAGCTTTCGGCTGGCGCACGGAATTATGAGGCTCCGGCCTCCTGAACGGAAATCTTCTCTCTGCCCTTTCGGGGGCGGGGTTGAAAGGCTTTGAGATGACGAGACATTTTCTGAACCTGTCCGACGCGGGCGGTGATGCCATTGCAGCGATGTTGAACGACGCGCAGGAACGCAAGGCAAAGCGCGCAAAATGGCCCAAGGGCTCTGCTGATGCGGATATGCCGCTGGATGGCCATGTGCTGGGCATGATCTTTGAAAAGAACTCCACCCGCACGCGTGTGTCCTTCGACATGGCAATCCGTCAGCTTGGCGGCACAAGCATCGTCATGGACGGCGGTTCCATGCAGCTTGGGCGCGGAGAGACGGTAGCAGACACGGCGCGAGTCCTTTCCCGCTATGTCGACGCAATCATGATCCGCACGGATGATCACGCCAAGATTGAGGAACTGGCGCGCTATGCCACCGTTCCCGTCATCAACGGCCTGACGGACCTGTCGCATCCCTGCCAGATCATGGCGGACCTGCTGACGGTCATCGAACACGGAAAGGCGCTGCCCGGCCTGGAGTGGGCATGGTTGGGCGACGGCAATAACGTCCTGCATTCAATCATCGAGGCTGCGGGCCTGATGAAATTCAACGTCCGCATTGGCGTGCCCAAAGGGTATGAGCCTGATCCGTCTTTCGCGGATACAGCACGCGCTCTGGGCGCCAAGGTGACGCTGACGCATGATGCGGCCGAGGCGGCGCGCGGGGCGGATGTCGTCGTCACGGATACCTGGATTTCCATGGGGCAGTCACATGCCGACGAAAAGCTAAAGGCCATGATGCCCTTCCAGGTGAATGAGGCCCTGATGGGACTAGCGAAACCTGACGCCAAATTCCTTCACTGCCTGCCCGCGCATCGCGGCGAGGAGGTGGTTGATGCGGTATTGGATGGTCCGCAATCGGTGATCTGGGATGAAGCGGAAAATCGCCTTCACGCGCAAAAGTCCGTGCTGCTTTGGGCTATCGGGCAGCTTGGTTGAGATTTTTCGATCTGTTCCTATCTAGGCTCCGTTCGGTCAGGCGCCTCGACTGCGCATAGCCTGAACTTTTCAGTGCATCACGTCCCATCGATGTCGTCGGGACGAACGGAGTTTATGTTTTGGATAACCTTCAGTCGGCCGATCGCGACCGCGCCCTCGGCTTTACCATAGCGTCGCGCCACGCGCGGGGACGCGTTGTGCGCTTGGGGCCGGTGCTGGACGCGATATTGTCAGCCCACAGCTATCCGCCCGTAATCGCGCAGTTGCTGGCTGAAGCCTTGACGCTGGCTGCACTGCTCGGAACCATGCTGAAGGATGCAGACGGGCAGCTTACACTGCAAGCGCAAACCGAAAATGGCGTCGTCGAACTGCTGGTTTGCGATTATAAGGGCGGCGAGTTGCGCGGCTATGTAAAATATGATGCGGATCGCCTGGCCGAACAGCCTGCCGAGCCCTCGCTATTTGCCTTGTTCGGTAAAGGCTATCTTGCGATCACTTTCGACCAGGCAGTATCTGGTGAGCGTTATCAGGGTATCGTCCCTTTGGAAGGCTCCTCGCTTGCCGCCGCCGCGGAGCATTATTTCGTCCAGTCGGAGCAGATACCGAGCTTTGTGCGGATCGCCGTGCGCTCCGACGAAGGGCAGGGACATCTTGCCGCAGGCCTGCTGGTCCAGCATCTTCCGGAAGGTGAGGAAGGACGCGAACGATTGCACGTCCGGCTCGACCATCCGGAATGGGAGCATGTGCATGTCCTCGCGGAAACGCTGAAGAACGAGGAATTGACTGATCCACATCTCCCATTGGAGGAGATCGTCTGGCGTCTGTTCCATGAAGAAGAGGAGGTTCGGGTGCTGACGCCAACGGCGTTGGGCCGGGGCTGTCGCTGCAATATCGATCATATTCGCGACGTCATCAGCCGTTTCCCTGCTGACCAGCGCGCTGAAATGGCGGATGAGCTTGGCGCAATCAGCGTTGATTGCGCCTTTTGCTCACGCATTTTCGAAGTGAACGCCTATAGCCTTGAGAATTAGGAACACGAGTGCAATTAGCCAAAGTTGCTCCTGATGATCTGCCGATTTTCGCCACCTTGTGTTATTAATTTGCCCTAATTCCTCCCTATATATGCATGCGGGGACGTAACGCCGCTGCATAGTCGAAAGGCGCTTTGTGGCCGCTGGGGGATATCGACGTGATGAGATCACAGTTGCAACGCATGGCCGTTTTCGGCGGTTTGTTGGCTGGCGCCTTTGGCAGTTCCGCGCCTGCGCGCGCACCGGAGCTGAGTGTGCTTGATCGACTGGAAAAGGGTGCATGGGAATTGCGCGGGAGAGGGGCTGGAGGGCCGGTTTTCAACCTCTGCCTGGGTGATCCGCGTCAGTTGATGCAGGTACGCCACCACCATCATCGATGTGTCCAGCGCGTCGTCGAGGCCAAGGCCAATGCAGTCACGGTCCATTATAGCTGCCCCGGAGCCGGTCAGGGCCGCACAACGCTACGTATCGAAACGCGCGAGCTTGTGCAGATGCATACACAGGGCGTGGCGCAAAGCGCACCCTTTTCGCTGGCACTGGAAGGGCGCCACAAGGGTAAGTGTCACCGCTAAGGCGTTGCTTCGCCGCCGCTCACCACTTGCAAGCTGGGATTGAGAGGCGTAGCGGGCTTTGGGCATGTCCGATCATCAAAAAAGCGCCGTAGTTCTCCTTTCCGGGGGGCTCGATTCAATGGTCTCCGCCGCGCTGGCGCGTGAGGCTGGCTATGCCCTGCATGCGCTGACCGTTGATTACAATCAGCGAAACCGTCTGGAACTGCAATCGGCTGATCGGATTGCAAAGGCGCTGGGCGCGTGTTCGCATATTGTATTGCCCATCAATTTGAGGGCATTTGGCGGTTCAGCGCTGACCGCTGATATCGAGGTTCCCAAGGATGGAGTGGATGGTTCGATCCCGATCACATATGTGCCGGCGCGTAACACTATCTTCCTCTCGCTGGCGTTAGGGCTGGCAGAAGCGCGTGGCGCACGTGACCTTTTCATCGGGGTCAACGCCCTTGATTTTTCGGGCTATCCCGACTGCCGCCCTGAATTCATTCAGGCGTTTGAGGCAATGGCTGCAATCGCAACCCGCGCTGGTACGGAAGGCGAGACGTTCAAAATCCATGCGCCGCTTCAATATATGAGCAAAGCCGATATCGCAGTAGAGGCGCAGCGCCTTGGTCTTGATGCGGGTATGAGCTGGTCGTGCTATGATCCGACGCCCGATGGCAAGCATTGCGGCTTGTGTGATAGCTGTCGCTTGCGGCACAAGGGGTTTGAGGAGGCAGGCCTGCCCGACCCTACGCTGTACGCCAGTTTGCCATGAGTTACGCCGTAAAGGAAATGTTCCTCACCCTTCAGGGAGAAGGGGTGCAGGCAGGACGCCGTGCGGTATTCTTGCGCTTTGCAGGCTGCAACCTCTGGTCAGGCCGGGAGCAAGACCGTGCGGAAGCTGTCTGCCGTTTCTGCGACACCGATTTCGTCGGCACGGCGGGCGAGGGTGGCGGCAAATTTACAAGCGCAGAGGCGCTGGCTGACGCTGCGCTTCAGTTCTGGGGCAAGGCAGAGGGTCAGCGCTTTATCGTTCTCACTGGTGGCGAACCCATGCTGCAGGTGGACGACGCGCTGGTCGATGCATTGCATGCTCGCGATTTTGAAATCGCCATGGAAAGCAACGGCACGCTTCCCGCACATCGGGGGATCGATTGGATTTGCATCAGCCCCAAGGCGGGAAGCGAAGTGGTGCAGCGTTCAGGCCATGAATTGAAGCTGGTCTGGCCGCAACCCGGCAGCGATGTTGAGGTGCTGGAAAAATGGGCTTTTGATCATTTTCTGATCCAGCCGCTCGATGATCAAAATGCGAAGGCCAATCATCAAGCGGCAATAGATTTCGTCCTCGCCCGGCCCAAATGGCGTCTTTCCTTACAGGCGCATAAATATCTGGGGCTGCGGTAAACGCTGGTTTTATTGTATCGGTTTTGCTGCACCGTTTGCCTGGGCCGCGAGTTTCAGGCGCTCATCCCATTCTTCCCGACAATCGGAACGCAGCTTCGTTTTTTTCCAGCATTTATCGTCCAGCGAAGGCAAATTCGCACGGAAGTTATAGGCAGGATTGCCAAATGCCTGTTCGCCATGTGGCACCAGTGCATTGCGAAGTTCGCCAATACGCTTTTGAGCAAGTTGATAAAGCGTACCGCGCGGCTGGAAAATCGCATCGCGTCCGATCGAAGCGGCAGTTTCACAGAAGTTGTACTGCGCGCTGACTGTCGAATAGCCCAGATAAATACGCGTGCCATATTGGTCGAGCGCGTTCTGCCCGCGCTTACCTTCCACCCGCTTGAAATAACTGGTTAGCGTGCTGAAGGCGTTGGCCAGTTCATCATCATGATGAGCGATCATCGCGTTGTAGTTGCTGAGTGTCAGCAAAGTGGGTTCAAACTGGCATTGCAACGCTGCCACGTTCAAACCTGCCCGCATGCTCCAAAGTAGCGCCGCGCGATATTCCGACTGTGTCGCGCCGGGAAGGGCGAAGCCAAGATTGGGTTCATTGCCTTCAACTGGCGCGGCATGAAGATCAGCCGGCTTCCAGAAAAATTGCGCTGCGGCCGGTGTCGCGAAACAGGCCATCGCGATTGCTGCCAGGGACAAATTCCGGGCCACCCTGTTGATGTTCATAATTGTCCTTCTGGTCATTACTGTCATTATTCCTCTGCTTCGGAGTCTACATCTTCCTCAGTGCTGGCGGCGACGCTGCTATTATCGGATGTATCCGCTGTTGAGGGGGCGGGCGCTGCACCCGGAGCAGGAGGTAGTGCTATGCCTTCGGTCTGGACGCCGTCGAGATCGGTCATCGCATCGGTTGCCGTACCATCAACGACTTCCATGTCGCGCATGGCGACGGCCTGTTCATTATTCCCGTCCTTGCCGTCCCCGCACGCGGACAATAAAGCCGTTGCGGCGAGAAAAAACAGGGCAAGAGGGCGACAAGACATCAATAATATTCTCCGGTTGGGCAAGGTGCCCGATCTTGATTAAAGTCAAAACCTTTAGCTCCGCATACCTCATAGCTCAAGCAGGCGATTTGCACGGTCCTAACGCTGCGAGGAAATCGGGCAAATGCACCCGCAAAGCGGCGTCGAATGCTTGCATGGATGCGTTTTTTTCCAGTTGAGCAAGGCTGGTGACGGGATACTCGCTGATCCCACAGGGCACGATGCCCGAAAAATGGGACAGATCGGGAGCGATGTTGACGGCAAAGCCGTGCAGCGTCACCCATCGGCGTACGCGTACGCCAATGGCGCCGATTTTGGCCTCACGTCCATCTGGTCCATCGGTCCAGATACCGATGCGTCCCTCGGCTCGCCGTGCAGCTACGCCGAGTTCACCGAGAGCGGCAATGACCCAATCCTCCAGATTATGAACGAAGTTCCGGACATCCTTGCCGCGTGCCCCCAGATCGATCTGGATATAGCCCGTGCGCTGACCCGGTCCGTGATAGGTGT
Organism: Rhizorhapis sp.; assembly: GCA_036570425.1. Taxonomy (GTDB): domain Bacteria; phylum Pseudomonadota; class Alphaproteobacteria; order Sphingomonadales; family Sphingomonadaceae; genus Rhizorhapis. The sequence continues at coordinate 222,539 of DATCYF010000023.1, forward strand.
AGCGTCCGCCACGTCCTGCCTCGTAGACCGGAAATCGCTTTTCCAGCAGTTCAGCGTCGTTGGCGCTGGTGCCGGCCGTATAAAGGGGTGGGTGTTCGAGTAGCCAGATGCGCTCGCGGGCGTGCTCGTTTCGTATGGCGGCGGCTCTTTCTTCCATATCCGCAAGCGCTTCCGGATAGAGCACCAGGCCGTCGCTAATGCGCCACTCGATATTGTCGTTGGTCGTCATCCTCCTTCCTTGACTCGGGCAGGGCGACAGATCAAGGTCCATCGCATTTTGGCCCACGGGCACGACAACAGGGAAACGGATGAACAGACTCTCGATCGGCGCGGCCTGGGAAGAAACGCTCGCTTTTGTGAAGCGGGAAGGGACGTTGCTTTTTCCAGTGGCACTGTTGTTTCTGGCTTTGCCTGGCGTGGTGTTGCAGCTTTTGCTGCCGGACTCGATGCACCAGACGGAGCCTATGAAGGAGATAAGCGCCACGTCTCAGCTTCCACCCCAGTTTCTGCTGGGGATGGGCGTGGTTATCCTGATGGCGATGCTGGGCGCGCTCGCGCTTTATGCGCTTGCTTTGCGTCCCGGTATCAGCGTCGCTGAGGCGATCCAGCTTGCATTTCGGCGCTTGCCCGTGCTGATCGGATCGGCGCTGCTGTTGGTGGCCGGCTTTATTGGCATAGCGATTGTGCTGTCGCTCATTGGCGGCATAGTGGCTGGCGTGATTGGAATTGGACCAGCGATGTCGGCTCTGGTCCTGGTCACTGTTCCGATTTTGCTGTTCTTCTCTGTTCGCCTCATCCTGCTCAATGCGGTGGTGCTGCATGAGCCGGTGAATTCTGTTGAGGCAATCCGGCGTAGCTGGCGATTGTCTGCGGGGCTGTTCTGGAAGTTGCTTGGCTTCATATTTGTGCTGCTCATACTGGTCCTGGTGGTCCAGCTTGTCTCCCAGATCTTGTTTGGCATAATGGGCAGTGTTTTGGGCGGCTCGATATTGGGAGAGTTGTTCGCGGGTCTGGGCGTTGCGGTGGTCAGCGCGATTATCCAGGTTTATTATCTGATTATGACATGCCGGATATACAGGCAGTTGGCGGAACGCTGATTTCTGGATTGTGGCCATGCCACCGCTCGGACTCAGGATGAACGTTGCAGCGCTTCGGCTAACCGTCGGCTGATAATTTTCAGTTCGCCCAGCAGGTCGACCGTTGCCTGCCGGTTTTCCTCAGTAGTGCTTAGGTCCACGAAACTCTCTGGTGCAGTGACATTAACGCTAGAGTTGGCCGGTGCATTCCCATCGGCCAGCGCTTTTAGGGCGCCCTTGACGGTGTATCCCTCAACATAAAGCAGATGATGGATCTGCCGGGCGATTTCAACATCCGCTGGGCGATAATAGCGTCGATTGCCGGAGCGCTGCAAAGGCTTCAATTGCGGAAAGCGGCTTTCCCAATAGCGCAATATATGCTGCGGCAAATTCAGTTCTTTTGCCAGTTCGCCAATTGTCAGAAATGCCCCGTCAGCTTTGCTCATGCCGACAGGCTGCACTAGAGGATAGCAGTGCGTCAACCGTCAGTTTCTGAAAGACCTAATCGGTTCCGGCGATCCGATCGCGCATGGACTGTGAAGCGCGGAAGGTAAGAACTCGACGGGGCGAAATCGGGACTTCCACGCCAGTCTTTGGATTTCGGCCGATTCTCTGCGTTTTGTCGCGCAAAACGAATGTGCCGAAGCCCGAAATTTTTACATTTTCTCCCTCGGCCAGCGCACTGCTCATATGGTCGAGTATGGATTCGACCATTTGCGCGGACTCCGCACGGGACAGGCCTATTGTCCGATTCAGCGTTTCAGCCAGATCGGCACGCGTCAACGTCTGCTGAGACGCCATGCTTTCCCCCACCAGTTTGACGGACCCACAGGGCCCGTCCTAAAATCCCCGGAAGATTAATGTTACTTTTCGGTTAACTTTGCAATGGGGATTGCGGTCATGGTGCATGCTTGGAACATCACAGTCCCAATCAGGGACGTTCCCGCAAATGCATGAACTAATAGCGCAAAACCGACGCGCCCCATGTGAACCCGCCGCCCATTGCTTCCAACACAATGATATCGCCCGGCTTGATCCGCCCCTCACGAATGGCGGTATCCAGCGCTAATGGCACGGAGGCTGCGGAAGTGTTGGCATGACGGTCCACCGTCATCACCACCTTTTCCGGAGCAAGACCCAACTTGCGTGCGGTTGCGTCCAAAATCCGCGCATTGGCCTGATGCGGCACGACCCAGTCGACGTCCTTGGCGGTAAGGTCCGCAAGGTCCAGCGCTTCGACCATTACGCTTGCGAGCTTGCTGACGGCGTGTCGAAAAACTTCCTGACCCCGCATCCGCAGTTTGCCGACAGTGCCAGTCGTTGAAGGGCCGCCGTCAACATAGAGCAACTCATTATAGCGTCCGTCGGCATGGAGCTTGGTCGCCAATATGCCGCGCCCGTCCTCTGCAGGGCCCAACACTGCGGCGCCTGCGCCATCGCCGAAGAGAACGCAGGTCGTGCGATCCTCCCAATCCAGAATGCGACTGAAGGTTTCTGCTCCGATGACCAATGCGTTCTGCGCCGATCCTGCCCGGATCATGCTTTCCGCCACCGAAAGGGCATAGAGGAAGCCGGAGCAAACGGCGGCGACGTCAAAGGCGACACAATCCGCGATGCCAAGCGCGGCCTGCACCTTGGTCGCGCTGGCTGGAAAGGTCTGGTCCGGTGTGGCGGTCGCCAGAACGATCAGGTCGATGTCGCCGGGCTTCATTCCCGCTGCGTCGATCGCCTTGAGGCTGGCTTCAATTGCCAGCGTAGCGGTGGTTTCGCCTTCGCCCGCTATGTGCCGAGCACGAATGCCGGTGCGCTCAACGATCCATTCGTCGCTCGTGTCGATTCTTTGCGCCAATTCCTGATTGGTGACACGGGTCTTGGGCAGGGCCGAACCCGTTCCAAGCAAGGCGGCGCGACGCGTCATGATGCAGGCGACTCCGATGGAAAATGCGCCCGGAAGTTATCGAGGTCTTCCGTAATGCGCTGGGTAATGTTTTCGCGCAGCAATTTGGCCGCGACGTGGACGGCATTGGCGACGCCTTTGGCGTCTGCGCTGCCATGGCTTTTGACAACGACGCCGTTAAGACCAAGGAAAACCGCACCGTTGTGGTTATTCGGATCCAGATGCACTTTTAGCATATGTAGTGCGGGGCGGGAAAGAAGAAAGCCCGCCTTGGACCGCAATGAACTCGTAAATGAGCGTTTCAGGAGGTCGGTGACGAACCGGGCCGTCCCCTCCGCAGTCTTGAGCGCGATATTGCCAGCAAAGCCTTCAGTCACGATCACGTCGGTTTCGCCGGATGCGAGTTTGTCACCCTCGATAAAGCCATCGAACTGCATGGGAAGCGTGGTCGCTGCACGCAGCATGGCTGCTGCCTCACGAATTTCGCCGGTGCCCTTTAATTCCTCGGTGCCGATGTTGAGGAGGCGAACGCGGGGGCGCTCCAGATCCAGCGCCGAACGCGCGTAAGCCGCGCCCATAACCGCGAACTGCACCAGATTCTGCGTATCCGATTCCGTATTGGCGCCGAGATCCAGCATGACCAGATCATTCTCGCCCAGCGTCGGGAGCAGCGCAGCCAGTGCAGGCCGGTCGATTCCAGGCATGGTACGCAAAGCCAGCTTCGCCATAGCCATCAGCGCGCCAGTATTGCCCGCCGAAACAGCCGCGCCTGCTTCCCCTGCCTTCACCGCCGTAATGGCGAGGCCCATGGATGATTTTTTGGAATTACGCAGCGCCTGACTGGGCTTGTCGGTGGCGGCGACGACTTGATCAGTGTGAAAGACTTCCGAAGCCGCGCGCAGGTTCGGGTGATTGTCGAGCGCTGCCTTTATTCGGGTTTCATCGCCATAAAGATTGAATTGAAGGCCTTCATGACGATGCCGGGCCAGCGCCACGCCAGCGATCATGACGCGCACGCCTTCATCACCGCCCATCGCGTCTATTGCGATTCGCGGCCCTGCCCCCACTTCCGTCAACTCCTCGTGCGAACCGCCGCCAGCTTACGCTCCGACAGCAATGATTTCTCGACCGTTATAATGGCCGCAGGCACCGCACAAATTGTGGGGACGCTTCAGTTCGCCGCAGTTCAAGCATTCCTGAAAAGCTTCGACACGAAGCGAATCATGTGAACGGCGCATGCCGCGCTTGGATGGCGAAGTTTTCCTTTTGGGGACGGCCATGTCGGTACCTGTTCCGGTTCTCTATAATAATACAAATATCATGCGATAGGCCGACATGTGCTTCTGGCGCAAAACGGCCTTTTCAGGCCGCAGGCCAGTGCGGCCGGACAATCGCGAGCGAAAGGCGCGTATAGCGCTTTTTCCGCCTGTTGCAAGCTAATCCTTGCCCATTCAGGCCGCTACATGCCAACTACCAGCCCAGGGAAATACAGGGAGAGGAGAGGCATGCTGTTGCCCATCACACTTACATTCGCAGCCACTGCGGCTTTGCTCAACCTGTTGCTGGCGATACGGGTCTCGCGGTTGCGGGTCGCGTACAAGATCTTGCATGGCGATGGCGGCAATGTAGCGCTAGCCCGACGAATGCGCGCCCATGCAAATTATATCGAATATACGCCGTTCATCCTGATTCTGGCCGGGCTTGTCGAACTGGCGCGAGGCAGTGAGGCCTGGCTATGGATCGTGGCGCTTGTCTATATTGTGGGCCGTGCGCTTCACGCCTTCGGCATGGACAAGGATTTTCCTTCCAAGTTGCGCCAGTTTGGCGTGCTCGTCACGTGGGCCACGCTGCTTATCCTCGCTGGCGTAGCGCTCTATTCCGCCTATCAATCGCCCGATCGTGAACTTCCGCCTGCTGCGGGCATTCACGTTTAGGAGCGGATCAGCCGATCCCCGTTACCTGATCGCCCACGAATGGATTGTTCTGCCGCTCATGCGCGAAATTGCTCATTGGGCCGTGGCCCGGCACGAAAGCCGTTTCGTCTCCCAATGGCCAGAGCTTTTGTGTGATCGCATCAATCAGATCCTGATGATTGCCGAGCGGAAAGTCAGTCCGGCCGATCGATCCCTGAAACAAAACATCGCCCACGATCGCCAGTTTTGAGGGCGCATGATGGAATACTACATGACCTGGCGTGTGGCCGGGGCAGTGTATCACGTCGAGAGACAGATTGCCGACGGTAACCTTGTCGCCATCATTCAACCAGCGATCAGGTTCGAAAACCGCTCCATTAACTCCATAGCTGCGGCCGTCTTCCCCCAGCCGGGAAATCCAGAAGCGATCCGCCTCATGCGGGCCTTCTATGGACACACCGAGTTCCTTCGCCAGCGTGCCGGCTTCTCCGCAATGGTCAATATGGCCGTGGGTAATGAGAATTTTCTCGATCTCCACGCCATGTTGGGATGCTGCAGCCTTCAGCCGACCGAGATCGCCGCCAGGATCGACGAATGCGCCCTTGCTCGTGGACGTGCACCACAGCAATGTGCAGTTCTGCTGCAATGGCGTTACGGGGATGATAGCGGCTTTGAGAGGCGGTGTGGTCATGAGCGCACAAATGGCGAACCTGGCCGCCTGGTACAAGTCCTTTGCCTCTATCCCACGCGCCTTCCCGTCCAGATCACGCGACCGATCACGTTGACGAGCGCAGGATCGATGTCCTCCCAAACCGGATAATTGGGGTTATCACTGCGAATAGAGAATTTGCCCTTTATAAGTCCCAGCGCCACTCGCTTCACCATCAGCGTGTCGTCCATGCGCAACACATAAATGCCATCGCGCAGCCGCGCCGCGCCATCCATCCTGTCGACCATGATCTCGTCGCCATGGGAGAGGGTGGGACTCATGGAATCTCCGTCTACGCGAATCATCGATAGCCCGGCAGGATTGGCGCCCATATCGCGCAGCCATTTTTCATCGAACGCCATGCGTCCGGCCGGACGCTCCGTTTGATCCAGCGAGCCCGCGCCGGCTGATGCGCCCAGATCATATTGCGGTACCAGAACCATGCGAGCACGATTCTTGTTTCGTCCGGCTATGGCAGGGGAGGGTGTATCAGCCGGACCGCCCAATAGCTGCTCATCCACGCCGAAATAGCGTGCGAGCGTTCGTCGGTCCGTTTCGCTCAGCTTCCTGGGCGTACCACGCTTGATATATTGCTGAATGTAGGACGGATTGCGACCGATGAGTCGCGACAGCGCGTCATAATTTTCCCGGCGCTCGTGTATGAGCCGTTCGAGAAACTCCCGGGCACGCGAATTTTCCATAGCTAATATGTACAGATAGGAATTTTCCTAGACAAGTAGGAAAATGAATCTGAAATAGGAAAAAACCTATTGCGATTCGATAAGGAGAAAGATCGTGCACTTACGGCGATCCGTTGAAAAATTCCTCAGCCAAACCGGTATGGCTCCCACCCGTTTCGGCCGTGACGCAGCACGCGACCCACGCTTGGTGTTCGATCTGCGAAACGGCCGGGAACCGGGAGATCGCGTGAAAAGACGTGTAGAACATTTCATGAACATTTATGGGCAGGAGAAGCAACGATGAGGCGGACGAGCAAGAGCGATCCTCACAGGCGGCTTCTTCGTGCTTTGCTGGAGATGGCAGGACCGGAGACAGAGCCGATCGGCTCTTCAAGCCGCTCCTGGGCCAGCGTGACCTTCACGGGGGCGCAGCACGAGTTCGAACTTTTCCTCATGGGAAAAGATGCTCATGATCGGGCCAACAAACTGGCCGAGTGTCTGCCGGAGGCGGAATTCGTTGTGGCGGGCCATATCGTAGTCGACGCGACAGTGGATCGGCTTTCATGCAGCCAAGGGGATGCGGGGGAGCCACTGGCCTTCATGACGGTGTCGCTATTGACGGTTGAAGATTGGTAGTGATTTCCGCGCGCTATTCGCGGTCTTGGCCTGAGTATGAGGCTAGACCCCGCTTCCAAGAGGTGCTTATGCTGCTCGTGCTGTCATCTTTTGCAGGGTTCCGAGTGCCGCGCGGAGAGCTTCGTCGACTTCCACATCAATGCTCTTGCGGTCTGGTTGCGGATTTTGCGAAGATGTGGAGGTGACGCGGGCTGGCTCCAGCCAGGCAGGCTGTTCCTGCGCAGCGGCTTCGCGCGCTTTTTTTGCTGTGACAGCCTCAGCAACCAACTGCCGCCGATGCGCCATTCCGCGCTCAAAGCGGTCAACCAGTTCAGTGATGCTGAAATGAGAATGGTTGGAAAGCCTGGTTCCGCTGGTAATGATTCCGGCGGGATCTTCGACCGGCGAGCTTGCTGCTGGGATATTCTCCCTGACATCGGCGGACGCTTGAAGGGGCGCCGGCACTGCATCGCACTCAAGGTCGACCTCGTCCAGCGGCTCGGGCGTCTTCGGAAGACGTAACCCCTCGCTTGATTCGACGGGCGCTGCGCTGACTGCCAGTGATCCGATTTCCGCAAAGTCACTATTGGCGAAAATCGGGCGGCGAGGCGGGGCGTCCGGATGTGAATCTGCTCGGTTGAAGGTTGGGATGGATTCTTCTTCATAGCTCATGTCCATGAGCGAAGGCGTGCGATTGCGCATTCTTTCCAGAAGAAGATTGAATGCGAAGGCAAAGGCCATGGCGCTGACACCGGCGGTGAAGGCCAGGAGCAGCCGTGCCTTCTCTCCAAGGGGTGGAGCGGCTGCGGAGACGATGGCGGGAAGCCCCGAGGATACCGAGGCCATTTCAATGAAACCCATCGGTGTCAGCATGACCGCTGCGGCAACTGCGCCGCCCGATAGAATCGCCATGATTGCGCCAGCAGGCGACTTGCGTTTTCTTGCAATGCGAATTGCCATAATCTTCTCCACCCGTCAGGCTGCCTTGGCTTTTGCAAAGCGTCCAAGCAGCTTTTGGTAAACCGGTTCATAACGTGAAATATTTGACGACCAGTTACGATCACGCTCGACAAAGGCACGCGCTATCCGCCGCCGCTCGTCCCACAGAGATCGATCGGAAAGCATGTCGGCCAAGGCTTTGGCCATTGCCTGTGGATCGCCTGGCGGAAAAAGCGTGCCGGTAACGCCATCTTCGATCAATTCCCGATGGCCGCCGACGCTTGATGCAGCGACAAGCCGCCCCTGCGCCATGGCTTCCAATGGCTTGAGCGGTGTCACCAGATCAGTGAGGCGCATCCCCTTCCGGGGATAGGCAAGGATGTCGATCAGACTATAATATTTCTCGACTTCTCCATGCGGCACACGGCCTGCGAAGATGATATGATTGACGGCCGGAGACGTGGCGGCTTGTGCGCGCAATGCATCTTCCATCGGTCCCCCGCCAACCAACAGCAATTTGGCATCAGGCCGCCGAGCCAGCAAATGAGGCATAGCCGCGATCAGATCGTCGAGTCCCTCATAGTCATAAAAGCTGCCGATAAAGCCGATGACGTTCGCGCCATCGAGTCCAAGCTGCGTTCGCAAACGGGAGTCGGGCGGGACGGGAGCGCCGAACATGTCCATGTCCACACCATTTGGGGATACGATGATCTTGTCCTCCGCCACGCCCCGGGCGAGCAGATCCTGCTTCAAACCTCCGCAAATGACCGCAACTGCGTCGGCCGCGCGCACGGCGTGACTTTCCAGCAAGCGAGTCAGGCGATAGCGAAGGGAACCTTCAGTCCCGGTTCCATTGCCGACGGCTGCATCCTCCCAAAAGGCGCGAATCTCGTACAGGAAAGGCACATTCTGCCGCCGAGCTACCCGCAGCGCCGCCAGCGCATTGAGGACGGGCGAATGGGCATGCAGAAGATCAGGCTTCCAGACGCGCGCCAATTCATCCACCTTGCTGGCCAATGCGCCGATCTCCCGCCATTCACGGAGCGGTGATGGCCCCCTTGCCTCGCCCTGCGTACGATGAAATTCAAGGTCGTCGACGGTTTCAACGTCAGGACCGGATGCGGTGTGCCGCTGGCCTGTGACGCAGGCGACTTCCCATCCCATCGCGATCTGCGCTTTCAATATCGCGCGGGTACGGAATGTATAGCCGCTGTGCATCGGCAGGCTATGATCCAATATGTGCAGGATGCGAGTCATTACCGCGTTCTTTTGCCTGCAAAGCGTTAACGCGACGTCAACCCCGTTCTTCTAGGCTTGCCTCTCCATCAGCGACAGAAATGGCTCGTCAGAACATGATCGACAATTTTGCCTTGTTCGTCAGTCATGGCTTATTGCTGCTTGCCGCCTGGCGTCTGATTTTCCGGGACGATCTCGACAAGGAAACGCCGCCGGATGTCGTGCGCAAAGAACGTAAGCGATAGCATTGGTGGGAGCGGCTGAGGCTCATCCTGTTCAACTCAGCACCATCCGGACGATGGCATATTCCTCTCTTACGCCGCTATTCCGTCAAATTGCAGGCTGGCCAGCCGGGCGTAAAGTCCTCCCTTGCGAATCAGATCCTCGTGCGGACCCTCTTCGACAATCTGACCTGCATCCATCACCACGATGCGGTCGGCCGCGCGAACGGTGGCCAGACGGTGCGCGATCACGATGGTGGTGCGGTCACGCATCAGACGATCAAGAGCGTCCTGGACCAGTCGTTCGGATTCGGCATCGAGTGCGGAGGTGGCTTCATCCAGCAACAGGATCGGCGCATCGCGTAGCAGCGCACGAGCAATGGCGACTCGCTGGCGCTGGCCGCCGGACAGGCGTGCGCCGCCTTCGCCCATGAATGTGTCCAGTTTCTCAGGTAAGGCTTGGAGGAAATCTTCAGCATTGGCCGCGCGGGCGGCGGCCCATATCTGATCGTCAGTTGCATCCCACCGGCCATAGCGCAGGTTGTCGCGTGCAGACGCGGCAAATATCACCGTTTCCTGCGGCACGACCGCCATATGGGCACGAACGTCGGCAGGATCTGCCCGACGCAGATCAATGCCGTTAAGGCATATTCGCCCTTCGGCAGGATCGTAGAAGCGCTGAGCAAGCTGCAACAGCGTTGATTTACCTGCGCCGGAGGGACCTACAACCGCAACGGTTTCGCCGGGCCGGATTTCAAGCGAAAATTCGTTCAACGCCTTTGCTTCAGGTCGCGTCGGATAGCGGAAGGTTACACGGTCGAATGAAAGCTGCCCATGCGTTGTATCAGGAATGGGGAGAGGGTTGGCCGGTGCTGCAATGCCGGGCTCCTCGGCCAGCAATTCGCCTAACCGCCCTGCGGCCCCTGCGGCGCGGAGCAAGTCACCATAAGTTTCCGTAAGCGCGCCGAAGGCGCCCGCTACCAGTCCGCCAGTCAGGACGAATGCCGCAATCGCCCCGCCCGACAGGCGGCCCGCAGCGACATCCAGCGCCCCCTGCCACATGATCATGGTGATCGAGCCGAAAATGATCGTGATCACGATTGCCGTCATGAATGCGCGCATCAATATGCGACGGCGAGCGACCGCGAAGGTCGCCGCAACGGCTGCCTGGAACCGCCCTGCTTCACGCTGTTCCTGTCCGAATGCCTGAACGATCTTCATTGCGCCCAATACCTCGGCCACAGTTGCGCCCACATCGGCGACTCTGTCCTGACTGGTGCGGGACAGGGCGCGGAGACGGCGGCCGATTAACATGATTGGCAGGACGACGACGGGAATCCCGAGGAGCAGCATCGCCGTCAATTTGGGCGCCAGCGTGAAGAGGTAAGCGATGCCGCCTACGCCAGTGACAATGTTACGCAAGGCGACGGAAACAGTAGTGCCCACTACCTGTTCGATGACCGCCGTGTCTGCGGTGAGGCGGGAGGCGATTTCCGATGGCCTGTTTTCTTCAAAGAAAGCGGGTGCCAGCCGGAGCAAATTGGCCTGAACTGCCGTCCTTATATCCGCAACGACTCGTTCACCGAGCCAGGAAACGAAATAATAGCGCGAAGCCGTGGCCAGCGCCAAAACAACGACAATCATGAACAGATAATGAAAATAGGGGGTTATGTCCCCTCCACCGGCCACAAATCCCTTGTCGATTACCCGCTTGAAACCGCTGGGAATTGCGAGCGTTGCGCCTGAAGCGAGAAGGAGAGACAGGGCTGCAGCAGCGACGCGGCCCGGATAATGGGAGGCATAGCGCCATATGAAGCGCAGATTCCCCATCTTGCGCGTTCCAGCCGGGGCAGCAACTGGCGATGCTTCACTATTTTTTTCCATGTTTGCGCGAGTAGCAGCCGATATAGATCGCCTCAATCTACTTTATATGTTATGCTGCGTTGCACAATGGGCGGCTACCCGCCCCCGCCGCAGATGATATGGAAGAAGGCGGAAAAATATAAAGGGCCGTTGAATGCTATATGATGCTTACGAACTCCAGCGGAATTTGCTGGCCGGGGCGAGCGCATGGGCCAATGCCAGCGCGGAATTTCTGAATAATCCAGCCAATCCTTTTTCTTATTTGGGCGGTGGCCCGGTGCTCGCGTCTGCGCTGGACGTCTTTGCCCATGCGGCGGCTCCGCGCGGCAAACCGCCTTTCAATCTGCCTTTCACTGAGATCGACGGCAAGCAGGTGGCCGTCACTGAACGAATCGAATGCCGGAAAACCTTCGGCCAATTGAAACATTTCGTTCGCGAAGGGCGGGAGAACGATCCGAAGCTATTGATCGTTGCGCCGATGTCCGGGCATTTCGCGACGCTGCTCCGCGGCACTGTGGAACGGATGTTGCCGCGCCACGACGTCTATATCACGGATTGGCGGGACGCGCGCAACGTGCCGCTGAGCGAAGGCCATTTCGATCTGGACGACTATGTCGATTATGTGATCCAGTTCCTGGAGCATATCGGGCCGGGCACGCACATGTTGGCGGTGTGTCAGCCTTCGGTGCCCTGCTATGCTGCGGCCTGCATCATGTCCGCAGACAAAAATCCCGCAAGGCCGCGGACACTCACGATGATGGGCGGTCCTATCGATACGCGTGAAACGCCGACGGTGGTGGACAGGTTGGCCACGGAACGGCCTCTTTCGTGGTTTGAGCGAAATGTAGTCGCAACCGTTCCGTTCTCATATCCCGGCGCGGGCCGAAAGGTCTATCCGGGCTTCATGCAGCTCGCCGGATTCATGTCCATGAATTTGGGCAATCATCTGATGAGCCATTGGGAGATGTTCAGGCACCTGGTCCAGGGCGATGATGAAAGTGCGGATGCCACAAAAGATTTTTACGAGGAGTATCGCTCGGTTTGTGACATGACCGCAGAGTTTTACCTCCAGACGGTGCGGGAGGTTTTCCAGGAACATAGCCTTCCCCGCGGGGTTTTCGAACATCGTGGCAGGCAAGTCGATCCAGCAGCGATTACGGATGTCGGGCTTCTTGCCGTGGAGGGGGAGCGGGACGATATTTCTGGTCTGGGTCAAACCAAGGCAGCGCTTACCATCGCCACTCATTTGCCCGAAGAACTGAAGCGATATTATATGGCTGAAGGTGTCGGCCATTACGGTATTTTCAATGGCAGTAAGTGGCGGACCCGGATAGCCCCAGTTGTTGAAGAATGGATCGCCCTGCACGATGCCTGATGGGCACAAGCAGACAATCAGTCATTAAGATGAGAGGGGCCGCCAGCGCCTTGCGCACTGACGGCCCTTCAACATGGTCAGCGGCCGGAAGTGCCGCCTCGGGAAACATCTTTACCGCGCTAAAAGCGGGGTAAACCCTTGCTTAGCAGCGAGTTCCCCGAATGGACTTGACCGACCCCCTAGCTGAACCATGAGACATCGGATCACCTCCTTTCGCTTGTTGAAGCCTACGCCACCCTTCTTTCGATCTGGTGACATGGACAGTTGTGAATCATTCCGATTCACCAATCAAGGCTTGAATAATTCTTTTTCCAAACGATAATTATGCGCTCGCGCCGCGTCGCCGGTTTGATTTCCTTACAATTTTGCATTGTGCGCTAGTGACGATCAGGCGCGGCAATCCTCTATGACCCGCACAATCTCAGGCCAGACGGGCGTGGTGAGCGGAGGCAAGCCCGTTACCTCCACCGCAATGCGGCCCCGGCTGAAGGCGATCTTGTCAAGCCACGGATCACGCGGATCGACATCCGCCGCCACATAGGAAGGTGAGCCCGTCACATTGCGCGCGGGCCATAACGCATCGCCGAAACTGGTCCGAACGATCATCTGCGCACCATTTGCGCTGACACTTCCCGCCCGTGCTATCTGAATACGGCGGAGTGATTTGTCGCATCGGATGAACAGATCCGTAGTGCGACTCATATTTACATATTGCGCAGCTGATCCGCTTCCGTCCTGCTGGTAGGACCATTCGCCTGGACTCACCGGGCGATCGCGCCAGTTGGCGTTTGGCTGCGGCGCTGGCGTAGCGGGTACGGACGGTGCTTGTTGGGGCGGGGGTGGCGGAGCTTGCCGCGACGGAGCGACGCAGGATGCGAGCGCCAGCAGCAGGGCCGTTACGGGGATGGAAAGGCGCATGGCGAACTCTATGGCGCATAGCGCAGCCGCGCTCAACCGTTATTAGCTGACCTGCCGATGGCCTGTTTATATGGGGCGGCCACATGCGTAGCCGCCCCTGATTGCTCAAAAGGTCATGTGGACGCCGCCATAAACGGCGCGACGCTCGACCGGGTAGTAAGCCACTGTGGCCGTATCCGACATGATCACGGCTGATATATCGCCCACCGCCTTCTTGCCCGTCAGATTGCGCGCATCGAGAAACAATGTGACCCCGTCGCGCACCACGGCTTCGGCAGAAAGACCGAGCAGCGTATATCCGGGTGCTCGCGTAGTGTTTGAATAATCCGTCCACGCGCCCTTGGGAGTCCACTCGATATTGGGCGTCACGCTGAACGTGTCAGTGCCAAGCCGGAGTTCAGCCCGATATTGATGCTTGGGAACGACCGGCAGGCGATTGTCGCCATATTGCGCATCATCCCTGAAGCGAAAATCGTTCAGTTGATAGACCTGCCTCAACCGTGCCCAAGGCGCGAGAGCGAGGTCCAGCCCCGCCTCAATGCCCTGATGTCTCGTTCTGCCGGCATTAAAAGTCGATGAAGGCACATCGGGCGCTAGTGCGAACTGGAGCATTTCGCTCCGCAGATTTGATCGGTAAAAAGTTACGTCCCAGGAGGCGATGCCAACCCGGCCGCGCGTGCCGATTTCCATTGTCCAAGCTTTTTGCGGTCCTACGTCGACAAATCCGGGAACACCCATGGGCGGGGTCTGCTTCAGTTCGCTAAACCCCGGAAGCTCCACGGATCGGCTGTAATTCGCATAAACCTGCACATCATCGGCAGGCTCGAGAAGCATACCGAATTTAGGTGCGAAGCTGTCGAAATTCGCCTTGCCGCTCCGTTGGGCATCCAGGCGATTTTCGATCTTCCGCTGACCGCTGGTATGAATACCGCCGACGATCAGAGTGAGACTATCGATGGGCTTGATGCGGAACTCGCCATAGCTGTTGATGGTGCGCGCCGTCTGACGGGCGTCTGCTGTAAGAGCGCCGCGTGAGCCACTGACGTTTACATATTGCAGGGCAGCCATGGTTCCGAATCGAGCTTGGCTGCCAAGAGTCAGTTCCACTGGCAGTCCCGCTACCTCGCCAGCCAGATCAAGGCTGGCAAATATCCCCCCATCACCAGATTTCTGATCGATGACCTCATAAATCGGGTGGAAAAGCTGTTTGCTATTATAGAAGGCGCCGAACGCGAGGGTTCCGTTGCCTAAGTCGACTGCAGTGCGGTTCTGCAGCCGAATGGAATCGATATCTCGCTCCTGATCCTTGGTGATATTGTCCGGGCGGGAGAGCTTGGGGGTGGTCAACGCCTGCTCAAGCGTTAACGAGCCAGGCAGATCCTGATTGATATGGCTGATCGTTGCATAAAAGCGCGTTTCCACCGCATCGGAGAGCCGAATGCCAACATTGCCGTTGAATCGGATGGCACTGCGCTTGGAATGATCGCGGTCTCCGTCCGAATTGTCAGTCGTCAGTGCGACATAGGCGTCGCCCCTGGCTGTCGCAAAGCCAGCCGCGGCCTTCCCTCGGATCGTAGAGAAACTCCCGCCATCCAGCCTGAATTCGAAACGTGGCGCGGTGCGGCCTGTGGGTGTCACGGCATTAATCGCTCCACCCAGCGTCGAGCCGCCCATGCTGAGCGCATTGGCGCCGCGATATACTTCGATCCGCTCGAACACCTGCGGGTCAAGTTCCTGGAAGTCGCCATTGTCGTCCGCAAGGTTGATGGGAATGCCATCCTGCAACAGCGTAATGCCCCGCATATGATAACCGCGGCTGATGCCGGAGCCGCGAATCGAAAGGCGCACCTCCTGCCCAAAACGAGGCTGCGTATAAACGCCGGGAGAGAAGGCCAGTGCATCACGCAGCGACACTGCGACCTTGTCCTTGAAGGAATCCGCACTGACGACATCCACGCCGCCCGGGCGCTTTTCGATTTCTGAACGGGCCTCGTCGGTAGCGCTTTGGGCAGTGACGATGATGGACGGATCGCCGCCTGCGTCGGCATGCGCGGCTGTGAAGGGAATGGCAGAAAGGACAAGAGCGGATCCGCCGCTCAAAAAAAGGATAGGGGAAGACATAATGAACAACCTCGATCGGGCACACGCCCGGCGAGCGTTGCCCATGAACCATGCAGCCAAGTCGGTTCGCTTCCGAATGGCTTCGATAACAGGATCAGAGGTTGGCAGGCGGTCCTGTTGGCGGGGGTGGAGGCGCGGCAAGCCCGCGGCCAATCGCTACTTCTGCGATGCGCGTGATGAGCAACGCCGTCTGGACAGGGCGTGGAGCCACGACCGCAGCGCCAAGATCCGGCAGGTCGAGAGCAGCGCTAAATCCGGAGAAGGTGCATGGATGTCCCGTCGATTCCTGAGCGGGCTTTTCCTTATGCGTGTGGCCGTCCTTGTCGACCCATGCGGTGACGGCCCCCATGCCGGTGCAGAGCGTAATCGCAAAGCCGCTGCCGGTCGTTGGCATCCATCCAACCGGAATCAGCACGCGGAACATCAGTGCGAGCGCAAGCAGACCGAGCGCTGCTTTGCCGCGCATGCCGTCCAGTCTGAATCTTGCCCCTTGCATCGGGGCCTCCTAGCCCCAGCGGGGCGGAATGTCGATTGCCGGAACGAAATCTTCGCAATGGTGACCCCGGCGTGACTCGAACACGCAACATCCTGCTTAGAAGGCAGGTGCTCTATCCAGTTGAGCTACGGGGCCCCGGTGCTCTCTCCACGGAAAGAGGCGCGTGCCAGGCCGGGGCATAGCGCGGATTGCAATGTGGGGAAACCGGGATATTGACAGTGAATGGTCGAAAATTCTCCACCTTCGCTCCAAAAGCTCGATGCCGCTGCCCTCGGCGGCCGGCATTTCCGCTATTATGATTATATCATGGCGGCGTTCGTCACGGTTCTGCTTCTATCGAACGTGCTCGGTGCGGGCAAACGGGCAGTGGTGGATTTGCCGTGGATAGGGGAATGGCCGTTTGGCGCGGGTATCCTCTTTTTCCCGATCAGCTACATCATTGGGGACGTCCTTACCGAAGTATATGGCTATGGACGGGCGCGGCGGTGCATTTGGGCAGGTTTTGCCGCCACCCTGTTCATGGCCTTCATGAGCTTTGTCGTCGTGGAGCTGCCTCCGGCGGAGGACTGGGGCGGGCAGGGCGCTTATGAAGCCGTGTTCGGACAAGTGCCGCGCATCGTATTGGCCTCGGTGGCAGCTTTCTGGGCCGGGGAGTTCGCCAACAGCTTCGTGATGGCCCGGATGAAAATCTGGACGAATGGCAAATATCTCTGGACCCGCACGATTGGTTCGACCGTTGTTGGGCAGGGTTTCGACAGCCTGATCTTCTATCCGCTCGCCTTCTATGGAGCGCCGGGCTGGCCGACGCACCAGATTCTGCTGGTCATGCTTAGCCAGTTCATCCTGAAGACAAGCTGGGAGGCTGTCCTGACGCCCGTCACCTATGCCGTGGTGGGGGCGTTGAAACGCCGGGAGGGAGTGGATGTCTATGACAGAGGCACGGATTTCTCACCTTTCGTGACGAAGGTCTGAACATGATTCTTGCCAAACTGGCCTCGGTGTGGGGGCCCTTGAAAACCGGCTTTGAAAAGAGCGTGGGATTATCCGCAGACGCCATTCATGTCCACGTCGGAGTAATGCTGCTGTTCTTCTTTGCGTGGGTGACGCGACGGCCCCTGCATGACTGGCGGCCCTGGCTGATGGTGTTTGCCGTTGAGCTGGCGAATGAAATCATCGACCTGAACCAGGAGTTCGGCAGCATCGAACGCAACTGGAACGCGTCCCGCCATGACCTGATCAACACCATGTTCATCCCGACGCTGCTGGTGCTGTATTATGGTGCATTGCGCTTGCGGGCGCAGATGGCAGCGACGAAAGAGGCAGTGAGGACGCCAGCGGAATAAACCGGCCTCCCTAATGTTCAGGCAAGGACGCTTGAAAAAAGTCCTTCGAACAGCCGCCGCCCGTCGGTGCGGCCGTGGGCAGCCTCTATGACGCGTTCAGGATGGGGCATCATGCCGAGCACATTGCCTGCATCATTGAGGATGCCTGCGATGTTGCGCGCCGATCCATTCACCTCTTCGGCATAGCGGAAAGCCACGCGGCCTTCACCCTCCAGCCGATCAAGCGTTGCTTCGTCCGCGACATAGTTGCCATCGTGATGGGCTACGGGGAATGTTACCTGTTCACCGGCATCATAACGGCTGGTAAAGGCGCTCTGGCTGTTTTCAACAGTGAGAGCGACGTCGCGGCACACGAACTTGATGCCGCCATTGCGCATCAGCGCGCCGGGAAGCAGGCCCGCTTCAGTCAGTACCTGAAAGCCGTTGCAGACGCCGACGACGGTGACGCCGCGCTCTGCCGCTTTCACCACGGCCCGCATGATCGGCGAACGTGCGGCCATTGCGCCGGAGCGCAGATAATCGCCATAGGAGAAGCCGCCGGGCACGCCGATCACGTCAATGCCGTCGGGCAGATCGGAATCGCCATGCCAGACCATGTGAGTCTCACGGCCCGAAATTTCACTGAATGCCACCGCCAGATCGCGGTCGCAATTGGAACCGGGAAAGAC
This sequence comes from Rhizorhapis sp., assembly GCA_036570425.1. Taxonomy (GTDB): domain Bacteria; phylum Pseudomonadota; class Alphaproteobacteria; order Sphingomonadales; family Sphingomonadaceae; genus Rhizorhapis. The sequence goes on from DATCYF010000023.1 coordinate 240,609, forward strand.
GATGACAGCGCTCTTCATGACGCGTCCGCCTTTTCGATGCGGTAATTTTCAATGACGGTGTTGGCGAGCAGTTTCTTGCACATGGCTTCTATGTCGGCATCGCTGGTCCCGTCTGCAAGGTCCAGTTCGATGAGCTTGCCAGCGCGAACGTCATTTACGCCACTAAAGCCAAGCCCTTCCAGCGCATGGTGGATGGCCTTTCCCTGCGGGTCCAGGACGCCGCCTTTCAATGTCACGAAAATGCGGGTTTTCATATCGGCCGATTCCCTGAAATGAGCTGTTCGCGGCCTCCCTATGCCGGGCGGCGGCGCGGAGCAAGATGTATCCTTTTTAAGTGTCGCTCTTTATGGCTTCAGCCCCGATGGGACCGCACCAACGGCCAGACAGACCCTTCAAATGCGCCTTGTTCAGCTTGACATAGTTGACACTGAGGAGCGTTGATTTCAAACGGAAAATCAGGCCCCTTGTTGGAGAATTACGATCCTACAACTGCCCGCCCGCAATGAGAAAGAACGCAGGCCGGCGACGTAGCGTGCCGGGAGGGGTGTAGGAAAGCCCTTTTTCCAAAGGGATCAAGGGCAGCCTAATCAGCCGCCCCGCTTCTTCCGATGGGAGTCAAGATCCAGCACGGCTGTATCGGCGCCCTCCGGCAACAGCCCCAGGCGGCGGGCCACTTCCTGATAGGCCTCCACTTCACCGCCCAGATCGCGGCGGAAGCGGTCCTTGTCCAGCTTTTCGCCGGTCGTCATATCCCACAGGCGGCAGCCGTCCGGGCTGATCTCGTCAGCGAGGATGACCCGGCTGAAGTCATTTTCCCAAAGCCGACCAAATTCCAGCTTGAAATCGACGAGGCGAATGCCGATCGCCGCGAACATGCCCGACATGAAGTCGTTCACGCGGATCGCCATATCAGCGATGTCGTGCATTTCTTCCTGGGTGGCCCAGCCGAAGCAGGCGATATGCTCTTCAGTGATCAGCGGATCGCCGAGCGCGTCGTCCTTGTAATAATATTCAATGAGCGTGCGGGGGAGCTGTTGCCCCTCCTCGATCCCGAGCCGCTTGGAGAGAGAGCCGGCCGCGACGTTGCGCACGACCACCTCGATCGGCACGATTTCCACCTGCCGCACAAGCTGTTCGCGCATGTTGAGGCGGCGGATGAAATGGGTAGGGATACCAATTTGCGCCAGCAGTGTGAAAACATGCTCGGAAATGCGGTTATTCAATACACCCTTACCGCTGATGGTGCCTTTTTTCTGCGCATTGAAGGCGGTCGCGTCATCCTTGAAATATTGGATGATGGTGCCGGGCTCAGGCCCTTCATAGAGGATCTTGGCTTTGCCTTCATAAATCTGGCGGCGACGGGCCATGCTGGGGTCCCTACTCATGAAACGTGCAACAGAAATAATATGCCCCGGCGACGCGAATCAGGCTGATCAGCGCAGGCCGGGGTTATTGGGTCGCCCATATACCAAAGCCGTATATGGCGCAATGCGGAGGGGCGCAGCCTTTCCGCTGGTCATTTCGCTTCCAGTGCGACTTCCCTCCGGGGATTTGTCGCCACTTCCTCCGGATCCAGCAAGGCCACGAAGCGCGCGCGCCACCATCCGACATCCTGCTCCGCAATATTGTCCATCATGGCGCGCCAGCGCTGCTTGCGCTCCTCCAGCGGCATTTCCAGAGCTCGCAATATGGCGTCGGACACCTCTTCGGCTGAATAGGGATTGACCAGGAGGGCCTGCTTCAGTTGCAACGCGGCCCCTGCAAAGCGTGACAGGATGAGGACACCGGGATCTTCGGGGTCCTGCGCCGCGACATATTCCTTCGCCACCAGGTTCATGCCATCGCGCAGAGGCGTCACAAGCCCGATGCGCGCTGCCCGGTAGATGCCCGAAAGACGATTGCGCGGATACCCCTGGTTCACATAGCGGATCGGAGTCCAGTCTGCATCGCTATATTCGCCGTTGATCCGGCCTGCGAGGGAGTCCAGCTTGGCGCGAATGGCGCGGTAGTTTTCCACGTCCTCGCGTGAGGGCGGTGCGATCTGGACGAGGACGACGTTGCGGTGATAGCCGGGATGGTCCTTCAGAAAACGCTCATAGCCGAGGAAGCGCTCTTCCAGTCCTTTGCTATAGTCCAGCCGGTCGACCCCGACGATAAGGCTGCGGTCCTGCAATGATGCGCGCATCTGGCGGCGCGTCTGGTCGGCCTCCGGCGACGAGCCAGCCGCACAGAAGTCTTCGAAATCAATGCCTATCGGGTTGGCAATGGCTTTGATCGTCCGGCTGCCGACCGTGCAATCGTCGCCATCGACGGTGCCGCCCATCTCCTTTTCGACATAGTGTCGAAACGATTCCAGCCATTCCTCAGTCTGAAAACCGATAACATCATAAGCGAAGAGGGATTCCACCAGCGCCCGATGATGCGGCAGCGACACGAGCAGACGCGTCGGAGGCCAGGGAATATGCAGGAAAAAGCCGATGCGATTGGCCAGGCCACGGTCGCGCAGCATCTGCCCAAGCGGAATCATGTGGTAGTCATGCACCCAGATTATGTCTTCCGGCTCGGTCAGGGGGCAGACCGTATCAGCGAAATGCTCATTCACACGGTTATAGCCACCCTCGAACGTCCGGTCATATTCTGCCAGGTCGATGCGATAATGAAACAGCGGCCATAAAGTCCGATTGGCATAGCCGTTGTAATATTCGTCGATATCCTGTTCTTCGAGGTCGATCGTCGCGGTCTTTATGCCCTCATCCTCGCTGAGCGCGATCTGGCCTGTGAATCTTTCGGTCATTTCGCCTGACCAGCCGACCCAGATCCCCCGTGTTTCGCGCAGGGCAGCGGATAGCGCGACGGCGAGCCCGCCTTGCGCCGCGCCACTGCCGGGCTGACGAACTCGGTTCGATATTACGATCAGGCGGCTCATCGACATTCGCTCCAAGGCTTGCTGAGCAGGACTGCGCAGTTGATGATTCCCACCAGTGAATAGGTTTGAGGGTAATTCCCCCACAGTTCCCCGGTAATTGGGTCGATATCTTCGGAAAGCAGCCCGGCCGCCGTGCGACGTTCAAGCATTTCGCCAAACAATGCGCGCGCCTCTTCCTTCCTTCCTGTCCGGTGTAACGCCTCAATCAGCCAAAAGGTGCATATGTTGAATGCAGTGACAGGCGGCCCGAAATCATCCGGCGCACTATAGCGCAACATCACCGAGCCTCGTCTGAGGTCGCGTTCCGTCACCTCCAGCGTTGCAAGATAATGGGGGTCCTCGGCCGTCATGAAGCGCAGGTCCAGAAGTTGCAGCAGGCTGGCGTCGCAGGTGTCGCCCTTGAACACAGCAGACAGGCAGGCGCTTTCCGAACGCAGGGCATTGTCGAGAATCTTGCGCCTCATTGTGGCGGCGCGATCATTCCAGTAAGTCTCCCGCTCTTCAAGCCCAAGCGCCCGGGCGGCGTGGGCGAGCCGGTCGCAGGCTGCCCAGCACATGACAGCGCTGTAGGTGTGAACATTGGCGCGGGTGCGCAATTCCCAAAGGCCGGCATCGGGTTGATCGTAAACCTTCCATGCTCGCTCGCCCACTTCTTCCAGGGCGAAGAAGTCTTCATGTCCGCTCATGCGATACAGCCGCTTGTCGATATAGGCCTGAACAGAGGACAGGACGATCTGACCATAAGCGTCATGTTGAACCTGCTCGTAGGCCTGATTACCGACGCGAACCGGACCCATGCCCCGATAACCGGCCAGGGCAGGCTCTTCCCGCTCCTCCAGCCGGGCATTACCGCGCACATCATAAAGCGGTTGGATATGGCCGTCCTTGGCCCCGGTCCTTGCGTCATCGACGATGTTGCGCAAATAGGCGAGATATCCTTCCAGCACATCAAGCGCGCCGAGCCGGTTCAGCGCCTCAACCGTGTAATAGGCATCGCGAATCCAGCAATAGCGATAATCCCAATTACGCCCGCTATTGGCGTGTTCGGGAATAGAGGTGGTGAGAGCCGCGACAATGGCGCCGGTTTCTTCATGCTGGCAGAGCTTTAGCGTAATGGCGCAGCGGATCACCGCTTCCTGCCATTCGGGCGGGGTGGCGAGGCCGCGGACCCAATGCTGCCATTCGGCCGTCGTATCGTCGAGCATGCGCTGAATGGCTGGTCGCAGTGCGTCGGAAAAACTTTCATCGGGACCAAGGAAGAAATGCAGATCGTGTTCCAGCCGGAATGCGCTTTCCTGAGCGATCAGGCCAATAGGCGCATCGGTGGAAAGCCGCATGGCCATGGAGGATAGCGGCATGCGAATATGGTTGGAGCCATAACGAACGTCAGGCTGGCCCTGACCCCATGCCGTAATAGGGCGAAGCCGGACGCGGATACGCGGCGATCCCGCCACGGGACGCACCACCCGGACAAAAGCGACCGGCCGGTAAATGCGGCCCTTCCTCTTGAAGCGTGGGCAGAAATCGAGCGTCTCAACGATATTGCCTTGATCGTCCATTTGCCGCGTGCGCAGGATCGGCGTGTTGCGGACATATTCCTGGGTGATGCTGGTCACGCCCTCCAACTCTATGGCCCAATAACCGCGCGCTTGCGGATCGGCATAGTCGTCGTCGCTCAGAAGCGCGGAAAAAATGGGTTCGCCATCAACGCGGGGCAGGCAAGCCCAGATCATCCGGCCCTCCCGATCGATAAGGGCGGAGGTCTGGCAATTGCCGATGGGCCAGAGATCAAGCGTTCTTTTATTCATCTATCCCCCTTTTAACAGGCGCTCCCGGCATTCCGATAGCCAGCCTCGCACGGCCGCGACGCCTTCCAGCCTGTATAGCGCCGCCGTGGGTCGAGGGGCGCCTGCCAGGATGCCAGCGCCATTGTGGCGTGTGGCGGCCAGGAAACCCTCCTCGTCCGTGACGTCGTCCCCAATGAAAATCGGCAGACCCCCGCCTAGTTCCGTCGCTTTTAACAGATGAGTCACTGCGCTGCCCTTGCCGGCATGGCCGGGGCGCAGTTCGAACAGCATTTTTCCGCGTTGCAGATAGAGGCCGGTTTCGTCGGCCAGCTGCATGCACAGGCTAAGGCAGTCAGCCTCATATTGCGGGGCCAGGCGGAAGTGCAGGCCTGCGCCCAGCGTCTTTTCCTCGACCAATATACCCGGCCTTACAGATGCGAAGACGCGCAATTTTTCCAGAACGAAGTCGATGGCCGGGGGCCGATCCATCGCTTCGGCGGATTGGCCGGGGCGGGCATGTTCCAGTCCGTGGCTGCCGGAAAGCAGAAAATCGCTCAGGCCGAAAGCCATGCGCAGTGTGGCGACTGAACGGCCGCTGACGATAGCAAGGCGGCCTTCGAGCGCATCGCGGAGGTCAAGGAGCAGCGGCCGCAGGTCGGGGCCTATCACGACGCGATCCGGCCGGTCCGCCAATTCGACCAGCGTGCCATCAAAATCCAGGAAAAGGGAGGCTCCATCCAGCAGGCTATGCGGTGGAGCGGCGAGCATTGGTGCAGCCTGTTCAATCACGGCCTCTATCTAGGTCGCCATGCCGCGCGATGGCAAGGGCGCGTTGTCCGGCAATCGGCTCTCCCCCCTCGCCAAGCGGCAACGCGGCTGCTATTCCGGCCCGCGATGAGTGACTTTACAGATCCGTTCGACCAGATTGTTGAGGCTCCCTTCGATACAGCGCTTTCGGAACGCTATCTGGTTTATGCGCTTTCGACGATTACAGCGCGGTCGCTGCCGGACCTGCGCGACGGGTTGAAGCCGGTGCACCGCCGCCTGCTCTGGGCGATGCGGCTCTTGAAGCTGGACCCAGCCAGCGGATACAAGAAATGCGCGCGGGTGGTCGGCGATGTCATCGGCAAATATCACCCGCATGGCGACGCATCGGTCTATGACGCAATGGTCCGTTTGGCGCAGAGCTTTTCGCTGCGTTACCCGCTGGTCGACGGGCAGGGGAACTTCGGCAATATCGACGGGGATAATGCGGCGGCCTATCGATACACCGAGGCGCGGCTGACGCAGGTGGCGATCGATCTGATGGCCGGGCTGGACGAAGGCACGGTCGAATTCCGCCCGACCTATAATGGTGAGGATGAAGAGCCCGAGATCATGCCGGGGCTTTTCCCCAACCTGCTCGCGAACGGGGCGAGCGGGATTGCCGTGGGCATGGCGACCAACATCCCCTCCCATAACGTCGCGGAAATCATCGATGCCGCCATGCTGCTGGTCGAGCAGCCGGAGGCAAGCCACGAACAGATCATGGCATTGGTGCAGGGGCCCGACTTTGCGACAGGCGGGATCGTAATCGACAGCCCCGCAGCGATCCAGGACGCCTATGCCACCGGCCGGGGAGCGTTCCGCGTGCGATCCCGCTGGCACAAGGAGGATGAGGGGCGCGGCACCTGGGTCGCCGTCATCACCGAGATTCCCTACCAGGTGCAGAAGGGCAAGCTGATCGAACAGATCGCCCAACTGATCGCGGACAAGAAGCTGCCGATTTTGGCCGACATTCGCGACGAATCGGACACTGAGATCCGCATCGTGCTTGAACCGCGCAGCCGCACGGTCGATCCCCATGTGCTGATGGACAGTCTGTTCCGGCTCTCCGACCTTGAAAACCGCGTATCGCTGAACCTCAATGTGCTTGATGCGCATCACACGCCGCGCGTCATGGGCCTGAAGGAAGTGCTCACCGAATGGCTGAAGCACCAGATCGAGGTGCTTGTCCGCCGTTCCCAGCACCGGCTCGACAAGATCGATGCGCGGATGGAACTGCTGGAAGGCTATATCATTGCCTTCCTGAACCTGGACAGGGTGATCGAGATCATCCGGACCGAGGACGAGCCCAAGGCCATCATGATGGCGGAGTTCCAGCTCACGGACCGGCAGGCCGAGGCCATTCTCAACATGCGGCTGCGGTCCTTGCGAAAGCTGGAGGAAATGGAGCTCCGGCGCGAACGGGATCAACTCGCTGCCGAGCGCGAAGGGCTGGTGAAGCTGATCGAAAGCCCGGCGCGGCAACGCACGCGGCTCAAGAAAGACCTGACAACGTTGCGAGAACGTTATGGTCCGGAGACGGAGCTTGGCCGCCGCCGCACGACGATAGAGGAAGCAGCGCCTGCACGGGAAATCCCGCTGGAAGCCATGATCGAGCGGGAGCCCGTCACGATCATCATGTCGCAGCGCGGCTGGATTCGCGCGATGAAGGGTCATGCGGACCTGAGCGTGAAAGACCAGTTCAAGTTCAAGGAAGGGGACGGACCGGCCTTTGCTTTTCACGCGCAGACGACGGATAAGCTCCTGCTCGTTTCGACCAATGGCCGCTTTTACACGCTTGGCGCGGACAAGCTGCCCGGCGGACGCGGCTTTGGCGAGCCGGTGCGCCTGATGGTCGATGTGGAGAATGATTCCGAAATCCTGGCGCTGCTGCCGGCCCGCACTGGCGGCAAACTGCTGCTGACGGCAGACGATGGCCGCGGGTTCGTCGCCAATATCGATGAAATCACAGCGGAAACGCGCAAGGGGCGGCAGGTCGTCAATCTGAAACCGCAGTCGAAGCTGAAGATCGTCCGGCCCATTCCTGCCAATGCTGATTTTGTCGCAGCGATTGGTGACAATCGGAAACTGGTGGTGTTCCCGCTTTCCGAACTGCCCGAAATGGCGCGGGGGCAGGGGGTGCAGTTGCAGCGCTACCGCGACGGCGGTCTGTCGGATGCCATTGCCTTCCGCCTGGAAGACGGGCTTAGCTGGACGATGGGAGGCGAAAGCGGCCGGGTGCGGACGGAGGCGGACCTTACCCCCTGGCGCGTCGCACGCGGCGCGGCGGGGCGAATGCCACCGACGGGCTTCCCCAGAAATAATCGCTTTGGCTAGGGTGATCGACTGAGGCGTTTGGTTGGCAAATGGAGAGGGCGATTACTTCAGTGCGCAGCAATGCTGATCATCGCAATGCAACGAAAACATTCGATTCAGCAAAATTTTACGGCCCGGGCCGTATATAGTCCATATGGGCGCAAAATCAGACTATTGGGTGGAAGAAAGCACGCCGGTTTCGATGGCCGATCGGGCGATTCATTCGCCCCATGAGGATGGCGCTGTTCCAGACTGGCTCGCTGCAATGCCGGTGGCGGCAGCAATTTTGCACGTTTTCGGCGATAATGTGACTATTCAGACGTGCAATGCCATTTTTGCTGAACGTTTCCAGGCCAAATCGCAGGAGTGGATCGGCGGTAAAGGCGATCCTGACGGGTGCCATCAGAACATTGTGCGGTTTGCCCATTCCAGTAGCACGAGCGAGAAATTTGAACGATGCAGCGATCATCCGCTTGGCACTGAATTTCTGAACTGCGCCCTGGGACGGCTGTCCGACCATCCTGACGGAATCCGACGCCTGCTCCTGACGATCATTGATCGAACGAGCGAGCGGCAAACGGAAAAGAATCTGCGCCGCGAGCTGGTGTCCGACAGTCTGACCGGCCTGCCTAATCGCACGGGATTTGTCGAGGATGTCGATGCGCGACGCGCGGAAGTGGAACGCGAATCCAGCAATCAATATGCGATATTGACGGTTGATCTCGTCCGTTTCAGTCGCATCAATGAATCGCTTGGCTCCATCGCGGGCGACGAACTGATCATCACCGTTGCGCGGCGGTTGAAGTCCAGCCTTCGTCAAGGCGACATATTGGGCCGCCTTGGCGGCAATGAATTCGGGATTTTCGCACGGCTTAACAATGGCCTTTCCGACGCGCTGCAAATTGTCCAGCGCATCAACGGCGCCCTTGCCGCCCCGTGCCGCCTCTCCGATCTTCAGATCAGCGTCGATTGCGCCATTGGCTGCGCGCTGTCTGGCCATGAGGAGGAGGAACTGGAGGACGTACTGCGACAGGCGCAGGCGGCGATGAAGCTGGCGAAGAAGAGCGGCAAGCTGGAGATATACCGTCCGGGCGTGCTGCGCGAGGCGCGTCATCGCTTCAATCTGGAAAGCAATTTGCGAGAGGCTTTGGCAAAGGGACGGCTGGAGCTTGCCTTTCATCCGCTTATCGACCTGCAAAATGGCGCAGTCACCGGCTTTGAAGCGCTATCGCGCTGGAACGATGCGGGACAGGGGCAAATTTCGCCGGTGGAATTCATTCCGGTGGCCGAAGAATCCGGCCTTATCAATCCGCTCGGCCGATGGGCGATGTATGAAGCGGCGCAAACGCTCGCCAAATGGGACCGGCAATATGGCAAGGTCATGCCCATTGGCGTCAGCGTCAACCTTTCCCCCATCCAGATGGCCCGCGACGACGTGCCGAGCGTGGTCGAAGAGGCGCTGCGTTATTCGGGCGTATCAGGCAGGCGCCTGACCGTTGAGCTGACGGAAAGCGCGATCATCGCCGATCCGGACAAGGCGCGGCAGGTGCTCGCCGCGCTTAAAGGGCTGGAAGCCGCTGTCGCGATGGACGATTTCGGCACTGGCTTTTCCAATCTTGCCAGCTTGCAGAGCCTGCCCATCGACATATTGAAGATTGACCGCAGCTTCGTCACGCCCATGCTGCAGGACAAGGATAAGGGTGCCATCGTTCGCGCCATATTGTCGCTGGCAAAGTCGCTGAACCTGAAAACCACAGCGGAAGGCATTGAATGCGCCGAACTTGCGCAAGCTCTGGCGGATTATGGCTGCATGCTGGGGCAGGGCTTTTATTTTGCGCAACCCATGAGCGCACAGGAAGCCTATGAATTCTGGCTTTCACGCAATAGCTGAGCGACGATTTCATCGGCTATGGCGTTGACGCGGACAGGATCGGGGTAGTTCTCGTCTATCCAGATTGCCTCCACCCTTTGCAGCGCACACGCGACGTCCGGTCCGGCGCGAAGTCCCTTTTTGACAAGAACGCCGCCGCCGATGGGCAGCACGGGCTTTTCCCACCGCTTGAGGGAAGCGGCCTCATCAGCCGGACGGGCGGTGTCCAGGAGCAGCCGGTCAGTCGCACTTTCCCGTCCAATACGGTAAGCTAGCTCGGCGGGTTTGCAAATGTCGGCCCATGCCGGGTCATGCGCCAGGACGAGCCGCTTGCGCGCCTTGTTCGACAGCTTCAGGCGCGCGCCAGCCAGATCAGCGACCTTGCTGTCGGGGGGCAGCAGCGCGGCAAGACGGCGAAGCGCCGCCGAGTCAATGCCTGCGGCCTTTTCGCGCGCGATCAGCCTTGCCACCCGCTCCACGCCGGCTCCGTCGATTTCCGGAATGATGGGCGTGAAAATGCCGCCGTCCGTCATCAGGCGCAGGGCAGGCACGGGATCAGCGGTGGCGAGCAGCTTCAGCAATTCGTCGGCGATCCGCTCACGCGATAAGGCCATCAGGCTGTGCGCCTTGGCGATGCAGGTGCGGTATGCCTCCGCATCGGGATCAGCGATACCGAACCGCGCCAGGAAGCGGAAATAGCGCATGATGCGCAGATGATCTTCGTCGATCCGGTCGCCGGCGTTGCCGATGAAGCGGACACGCCGGCTTTCCAGATCTTCAAGACCGCCGAAATAATCGCTGATTTCGCCGGTCAGGGGATTGGCGTAAAGCGCGTTTATGGTGAAATCGCGCCGGGCCGCATCCTCCCGCCAATCGTCGCTGAACGCGATGGTAGCGCGTCGTCCATCAGTGGAAACATCGCGCCGCAATGTGGTAATTTCGACGGGCCATCCATCCAGCACCGCTGTAATCGTGCCATGATCGATCCCGGTCGGAACAGCCTTGATACCCGCTGCGGCCAACCGTTCCATCACGTTACGGGGCAAATGACGCGTGGCGATGTCCACATCGGCCACGGGGAAGCCCAGCAGCGTATCGCGCACCGCGCCGCCAACATAGCGCGCCATGTCCTCGTCAGCATCGAGCGCGGCGAGCAGCCGGTCCAGGCCGGGGCGCTCCCGCCAATCCATAGAGGGCAGACTCTTCTTCACAGGCCCAACCTCTTGCGCAAGTTGACCAGGATCGCAGCGGTTACGCCCCATATGCGCCGATCCTGCCACATGATCTCATAATAGGGCCGCTGACTGCCCTGGAACTCAATCCAGCGCCGGACCTGATTATCCGCGTCCAGCGCATATTCCAGCGGCATTTCGAACCAGTCCGCCACTTCATGTTCGTGGGGAATAAGGGAAAGTCCGGGAGGAACGACGCCCAGCACCGGCGTAACCTCAAAGCCGGTGTAGGTGCGGAAGCTATCCGATACACCAATAACGTCGACCTGATCGCGAGGCATGGCGAGTTCCTCTTCGGCCTCACGCAGGGCAGCGTCGGTCACATCCTTGTCAGTGTCGTCCACCCGGCCGCCGGGAAAGGCTATTTGTCCTGCATGTTTGCGTAGATGAGCCGTGCGCTGGGTCAGGATTAGTCCCGGTTCCGGCCTGTCAGTGACGGCGATCAGTACCGCTGCGGCTGCGAAAGGAACACCGGGTTCCGAGCGAAGGCCTTCTACGTCGGCCTTTTCCAGAATCACTTCAGCCGCGTGCCCTCTGCGCAGTGCAATCCGTAACCGTTCGGCCAGCGTCATTTTGCGGCATCCATTGCGAAGAAGGCGCCATTGCTCCAGATGCCGAGCGGATCGTCATTTTCATCAAGCGCGATATTTGCAAGCTCATAATATACCGGCCGTACGATGAGCGCGTCCAGGCCGGGACGCACCTCGATATAGGGATGCACGCCATGACCGCGGTCCTCGAACCGGATGGGATGAGCGCTGTCCGCTGCGGTCAGGTCGCCGGTGTTCAGGCGGAAAGCAAGACGGCGGTCCGGCCCCGCACCCTCGCTCTTGACCTCGACGGCCAGGAAGGGCGCGTCCTCCACATCGATGTCCAGCTTTTCGGCAGGCGTCACGAGCACATGGCGGCCATCAGGCTCGCGCCGCAATATGGTGGAAAAGAGCCGCACCATGGCTGCCCGTCCTATCGGCGATCCTTCATGATACCATGTCCCGTCGGCCGCGATCCGCATGCCGCTATCGCCGCAATGCTGGGGATGCCAAAGCTCGACAGGCGGCAGCTTCTGCTGGCTGAGCAGCGTCGCAACGTCCGCCAGCGACAGATTCTCCAGATCGGGCATGTCTTTCATCGGCATGACGGCGAGATAGGCGGTCGCGTGCGCAAAGGCAAAGGGGTTTGGCCAAACCAATGCGCCGGGCGTGGGGTTATCTGTACGCATTGCCAAGGTGGAAAGAAGAGCGCTGGATGCCCCGCGAGGATTCGAACCTCGATTGACGGAGTCAGAGTCCGTAGTCTTACCTTTAGACGACGGGGCATCAATGGCCGTGTAGAGGCCGGGCAGATAATCTTAGCCGTGCTGCCTGTCAATGGTGGACGCGCGGGGTATCGCTATCGGGCCGGAAAGTGTCGCCCGCACTTTATCAGCGGCCGTTATTGGCGACGATGTCTACCGCCGTTCCGCCTCCCTTTTGTTGGGCGAAAGTGATGAAGTAAGCGCCGTCGCCCTTTTCCCTTACGCCACCCAGCACATGCTCGCCGTTCATAAGCTGATGTTCGGCATCGAAGCCTGAGCGGATTGCCTTGGTATAATAATAATCGATGACGTTCTGCATGGGCTGGTTGGTGACGAAGCTCACGACGCGCAAATCGCAGCCGCCGCCATCGGCTCCCGCCGCTTCCATCAGCTTTGCCTTTGGATAGACGGGGAATTCAGCGGGCATGCGGTTTGCCCAGGCCATTCCATATTGCAGATTGGCGTTGCAGCCGCCTTGCCCACCGCGGCGCTTTTCCTGCTGCCGGGCCAGTGCGCCCAGTGTTACCGCCTTTCCTTCTTCACAACTTTTGCAAGGGGTGGCTTCGACAGCCTTGGGCGTGCGGAGGAGCTTGCCTCCGATCGCGGCGTTATATTCCTTTCCGGCAATGGCGGGCAGGGCTCCATCCACGGGTCTGTCCGCTGGCCTGACCCTGTGTGCATTCGACTGATCCGCCAATTCGGGATCAACGATGATCTGGTCCCCCAAAGCGCTGCGAAGCGCCGGATCTTCGGCATTGGTCAGGCTGGCGTCCAACGAAGACAGGTTCTGGTCCGAATCGCTGTCGCGTCCGCATGCCGACAGCGCCAGCGGCAGGGCGAGGGCGGCGGTCAGGGTGAATAGCTTCGCAATCATGCCGGAAGGCTCCTTTTCTCGGGGAGAACCTAGGCAAAGAATGGTTAAAATTTCGTTGGAAAGCGAAATGATCGTGGTTCTTCCTCTTGCCCTGCCGCGCCAGCAGGCTCATCTATGCTGTATGTTCAGCATTCTTGCCTCGATCATTGGCTTCATCGCCCTGCTTCTGATGATTCCCACCGTTCTGCCCTTTCTGGGCTGGGCGAACTGGCTGATTGTTCCCATCGCACTATTGGGTGCGGTGATCGGAAGTCTTTCATCCAGTAATGTGGGACGAAATTTCTGTCTTATCGTTGCGGCGCTGGGTGTCTTCCGCCTCTTCATAGGCGGTGGCATCATTTAACCCAATGCGAAACCGCTGGGCAAACGCCAGCAGGGCCCCGGCGGCAGAGGCAGGCAATGGCGTGGCCTATGGGTTCAGCGCCTATTTCCTCTGGGGCTTCCTGCCGCTTTATTTTCATCTGCTCGACGACGTGGGATCGGTTGAGATCGTCGTGAACCGGATTGTCTGGTCGTTCCTGCTGCTGCTTCCCATCCTGGCCCTGCGCGGCGCGCTGGGTGAATTCCTGAGGCTGGTCCGAACGGGAACGGCGATGCTGACGCTGACAGTAACGTCGGCGCTGATCGCGATCAATTGGCTGGTCTACATCTGGGCTGTCAACAATGGCCATGTCGTCGCCGCCAGCCTTGGCTATTTTCTGAATCCGCTAGTCAATGTGCTGCTGGGTTTCGCGATATTGAAGGAGCGGTTGGGGCGTGTCCAATGGGCAGCCGTGGCCTTGGCGGCCATCGGCGTTGCCATTCTTGCAGCCTCGGCGCTCAACACTTTGTGGATCAGCCTGGCTCTAGCCGGTTCGTTCGCCTTTTATGGCCTTATCCGCAAGCTGTCGCCAGTCACGGCCTTGCAGGGTTTGGCGGCGGAAACGCTTATCCTGACGCCTTTTTCATTGCTGTATCTGGCGGGGCTGGGGAGTGCGGCCGCGTTTGCATCGGCATCCCTTGCGACCAACGGGTTGCTGGCGTTGAGTGGCGTTATCACATCAGTGCCGCTGCTGCTCTTTGCCGTGGCGGCAAAGCGGCTGCGCTATTCGACCCTCGGCCTGCTGCAATATATCGCGCCGACGCTACAGTTCCTGATCGGCGTGCTGGTTTTCAAAGAAACGCTCAGCGATGGGCAGATGGCCAGCTTCGCGCTCATATGGGTCGGCCTGATCCTCTATACCGCGGATAGTTTGCGTCATGCGCGGGCAGAACGGCGCGTGCTGCCGGGTATTGAGTGAAGCGGAGGATAAAGAGGGACGAAAAGCAGGGCGAGGGTGCGGTCATTCTCGACATTGCAACATCGCTCGCTTATCGCATTGTGGTGTTCAGACATCAGAGGATTAAAAAAGCATGGTAAGCGCCAGCCACATACTTGATCGCATTCTCGTTCTTGAAATGGTGCGCGTCACCGAAGCGGCGGCGATTGCTGCTTCGAAGCTCATCGGCCGTGGTGATGAAAAAGCCGCCGATGCTGCGGCGGTGGAGGCCATGCGCGCGGCTTTCAACGATCTTGAGATCGACGGTACGGTGGTCATTGGCGAAGGCGAGCGCGACGAAGCACCGATGCTGTATATCGGGGAAAAGGTCGGCAATGCGATCGGCAAGGGGCCAAGGATCGACATCGCGCTCGATCCGCTGGAGGGCACGACCATCACTGCGAAGGCTGGCCCCAATGCGCTGGCGGTGCTGGCGATTGCCGAGGAAGGATGCCTGCTGAACGCGCCCGACGTTTACATGGACAAGTTGGCAGTGGGGCCGGGCTATTCGCCGGGCATCATCGACCTCAACAAGTCGGTCCGGGAAAATGTGGAGGCCGTTGCGCGTGAAAAGGGGGTGGATGCCAGCGAGATCATCGTCTGCGTGCTCGATCGGCCGCGTCACGAGAAACTGATTGGAGACCTTCGCGAAATCGGCTGCGGCATCATGCTAATCCCCGACGGAGACGTGGCGGGCGTTATTGCGACCACTGATCCCGACACTACCATTGACATGTACATGGGCTCCGGCGGCGCGCCCGAGGGCGTGCTGGCCGCAGCGGCGCTGCGTTGCGTTGGCGGTCAGTTCAAGGGGCGGCTGCTGTTCCGCAATGATGACGAACGCGGCCGCGCGCATAAATGGGGTATTGAGGATCTGGACAAGGTCTATGATCTCAATGACCTGGCCAAGGGAGACTGCATCTTCGCGGCCACGGGCGTCACCGATGGATCGCTGCTGGAGGGCGTCAAGCGCCTGCGCGGCGGCAAGATGACAACCGAGAGCGTGGTGATGCGCGCAAGCTCCGGCACAGTCCGCTGGGTGAAGGGCGAGCATCGGATTTAAGGCGAAGGGCCGGCGCTCTGTTGGAGCGTCCAGCTTGACACACTTGACACTATAGCCGCCCGATTTTCCGGGAGAATGGGCCTTCGTTGTAGGTGAGGAATCCTACAGCGGAGGCTCTGCGTTACGGGAAAGGCCCAGCGGTACTTCGTTAACGCACGTCATAGCCATGACCCTATCTGTTATTTTGTGCGGCCCTGGCCTGTTCATACAAGGCATCTGCCTGTTTGTCGGCTGCGTTGCGAATCGACCGGGACTGTGCGTCCAAAGCGTCAGCACGTTTGTCGGCTGCATCTCGGATCGATCTGGCCTGTTCGTCGAGCCGTGTCGCATTGATGTCTGCTTGGCGTTCGAGGTTTCGGCCCTGCGCCTTTAGCGCATCGGCGGCGGCGTCCCGCACATTCTGTTCTGCGGCTGCCGCGCGGTCCCGCACTTCACCAATTCGTTCGTTCGGACCGCTGCCACTATAGGGCTCTCCTCGTGCAGTAGCAGACGCCTTGTCCTGTTCGCGGCCGGCTTCCTGGTTGGGACCATTACAGGCTGTGAGCGCAACGATGCTGAAGAGAGCAAGAGCCCCCACGCGCCCGCCCTTGCGATTATAGCCCGCCATATTTCTCACTTTCTTCGAAACGACGTATCCAGGAATCTCGCCTGCCGAAATATCGAGATGTGCCATAAGCAGGCCTCCTGCTACTCGCTAAACGAACGAGTACTCATGAATATCCTCTGCAGTTATGAGTTCATAGGCATTGAAGAAATCGAGGTTAAGATCGCCAGCCGGCATCCTTCGGAAAAAACGAGAGGAGGCACCCCCTCTCGTTATGGCCAAATTCGCCCTCGCCATAAGTCCCGCTGCCCCATCGTCACGGGAGTGTTCGACCCTTAAGCCGCCGTGCCGCCGACGGTAAGGCCTTCCAGCAGCAATGGGGGCTGACCAACGCCTGCGGGAATGGACCGGCCGCCCTTGCCGCAAACGCCGATGGCTTCGTCATGGGCCATGTCGCTTCCGACCCTTGTGCATCCCGACGGATACTTTGCTGATCTTCGTTCTGAAAACGGCGCGTTTCGCTGGGATATTCCAGCAAGCGATGTGACGCGCGCCAGTTCCGGCACCGGGCTCTGTTCCGGAGTCCGGCACTCTACTCCAGCATCGGCGAAAAGAGCCCGGCCGCAGGAACCATTTCTTTCTTTAGCCCTTTCATGAGCACACTCTCATCGGAGGCTTGTATGCAAGCTCAAGGCACTGAAGGCGGCCCGGACTCTGGCGCATCCGGATTGAAGGAAGAATTGACGTCTGATGCAAAGCAACTCGGCAATTCAGCACAGAGGCGTGTCGAGGAAGAGGCGGAAAAGCGCAAGGGGGGCATTGCCAGCCAGGCGAAATCCGTCGGTTCGGCATTGGACAGGGCCGCAAGCGAACTGGACAGGGAAGACAGTCCCGACTGGGTGCGATCGTTGGTACGCCAGACAGCGGGAACGGTTCAGAATCTGGCCGACAAGCTCGACAATAAATCGGCCGGCGAATTGACCGAGGAAATTCGCCGTTTTGGAAGGCAGCAGCCAGCAATGTTCCTGGCCGCATCGGCCGCCGCCGGCT
Source organism: Rhizorhapis sp. (assembly GCA_036570425.1). Taxonomy (GTDB): domain Bacteria; phylum Pseudomonadota; class Alphaproteobacteria; order Sphingomonadales; family Sphingomonadaceae; genus Rhizorhapis. The sequence goes on from DATCYF010000023.1 coordinate 257,667, forward strand.
TTGCTGCAGCGCGGCTGCTGCGGGCGGGCAAGGCAGCGCGAGATCACGAATGGACCAATAGTGGATCGCCGCGCGAGAGCTATGGCGGTGCGCAGACCGGTTATAGCGGCGCTGGTTCTTCCATGACCGGCGTTACGGGCGTGGGAAGGGAATATGATCCCAGTGCCGGGATTTCCCAAACCCAAACGGCCCGCAAGGACGAAGGAGGCCTGCGATGAACAATGATGGTAGGATCGACAGCCCGGCGAGCGCCACGCGCAGTCCTAAGCGACCTTCGGGCGGTGATGACATCGTGGGATTGTTGCAGCACCTTACCTCCCAAGGCACGCATCTGGCTCAGGAACAAGTAAAGCTTGTCCAGGCCGAAGTGCGCGAGGGGATTGAGGATCTGAAAGCGGCAATCGGCGCCATGCTCGGGGCCGCGGTGGTTGGCGTGGCGGGTTTCGGCGTATTGCTGATGGCGCTGTCCTTCCTCCTGGGCGATGCCATCGATAATCTCGGTCTGGCGACGCTGATCGTGGCGGTCGTAGCGCTGATTGTCGCCGCTATCCTTTATGCTGGCGCCCGCAAGAAGATGGCTGCCGCCAACCTGAAACCAGAGCGCTCGATTCGGACGATGGAACGGACGCCCGCCGCGGCAACAGGCAATCTTACCGATACTGGAGCAACCAATGGCTGAACAGGACACGCGCAACCCTGCGGAAATCGAACAGGAAATCGAGCGCACGCAGGATGAGATGAGCCGGACGGTAGATCGCATCGGGGATCAGTTGACCCCCCGCAATCTGCTCAATTCCCTTCTCGACAAGGCGGAAGAAAATGACATCGACGCGCGCTACATTGTTGATGGAGCGCGGCGCAATCCATTGGCGCTTGGCCTGATTGCGGCTGGTGGCATCTGGTTGCTGAGCGACAGCGACGCAAAGCTTTCCACACTGAAACCGCACCGCCGCTCCTCCAGCGGGAATGAGGATTGGGATCAGCATGACGGCTTCCATCGCAGCTACCTTGATCACATGAGCAAGGTTCAGAGGATTCCCGACGAGGACGATCTGACTTTCCAGCGGCGGCGGAATTATGCCCGGGCTGATTACCTCATGATCGAGCGTAATCACGATGAAGACGAAAAGAGCTTTCACGATCGCCTGAACGCCGCGACGGACAAGCTGCGTGAACGCCGTGATGCGATGTACGAGCAACTGTCAGCGCGCGGTTCGGCGGCGGCTTCCGGCGCCCGCGACGCCGCACGGGCCAGCCGCAGCGCCTATTATGACAATCCACTTGTTGGCGGCTTCGTCGCCGCCCTGTTGGGAGCCGTGGCGGGTGCTGTGATTCCAGCGAGCCAGAAAGAAGAAGACTATCTAGGCGATACTGGTGCCAAGGTCCTCGACACCGCCGAAGAGAAAGCGCGCACCCTGGGCAACGAAGCATTGGCCAAAAAAGATGAAGTCGTCCAACGCGCTGAGGAAAAGATGTCGACGTAGCGTGACGACCTGGCGAGGCGCGTCACCAACCGGCTGTGCTGCCTGGCTCAGGCCGGAAAGTGCGTGCGGCCACTCTGGAAAGGGCACGGGCCCTTTCCCGCTGGACCACGGCGCGGCGCCAAGTTCGCTCCTTTCCACAAAGGAAAGTGGGATCAAGCCGCCGTGCCGCCGACGGTAAGGCCTTCGAGCAGCAATGTGGGCTGACCCACGCCTGCGGGAATGGACTGGCCGCCCTTGCCGCAAACGCCGATGCCTTCGTCAAGGGCCATGTCGTTGCCGATGCCAATGAGCTTGGTAAGGGCGGTGGGGCCATCGCCGATCAGGGTTGCGCCCTTGATGGGATCGCCCAATCTGCCGTTTTCGATCTTGTAGGCTTCGGTGCATGAAAAGACGAACTTGCCCGATACGATGTCAACCTGACCGCCGCCGAAGCTCTTGGCGTAAATGCCCTTCTTGACGCGGCTGAGCAGTTCGGCGGGATCGTCATCGCCGCCTCGCATGAAAGTGTTGGTCATGCGTGGCATGGGCGCGTGGGCATAGCTTTCGCGGCGGCCGTTGCCGGTGGGCGCGACGCCCATAAGGCGGGCGTTCAGGCGATCCTGCATATAATTTTTCAGGATGCCGTCCTCGATCAGGATATTCTCCTGCGTCGGGGTGCCTTCGTCGTCGATGGAAAGCGATCCGCGTCGGTCCATGATGCTGCCATCGTCGACGACCGCCACGCCGGGCGCTGCCACGCGCTGGCCGATCCGGCCGGAGAAGGCAGACGTGCCCTTGCGGTTGAAGTCGCCCTCCAGTCCGTGGCCAACCGCTTCGTGGAGCAGGACGCCGGGCCAGCCCGGGCCAAGCAGAACGGTCATTTCGCCCGCAGGCGCGGCGACCGAGCGCAGGTTGACGCTTGCCTGCGCAATGGCTTCGTCAATAGCGCGGCTCCAGCTTTCGGGCTTGAACAGGTCGTCATAGAGATAGCGGCCGCCCATACCGAACACACCGCTTTCGCGTCGGCCGTTCTCTTCCAGGATGACAGAGACGTTGAGGCGCACCAGCGGGCGGATGTCGCTTGCGGAAAAGCCGTCGGCGCGAACGATGTCGATGACGCTCCAGCTTCCGGCGAGGCTTACCGAGACTTGCGCCACACGAGGATCGCGCGCGCGTGCGGCGGCATCGATCTGTTCGCATAGCGCGACCTTCTTGGCGAAGGGGACGAGTTCCAGAGGGTTGGCTTCGGTGTAAAGATGACGATTGGTGCGCTTGGGCGAAGGGGCTGGCTGCGTCTTGGTGGGATCAAGCAGGGTCAGCGTCTCGGCCGCGCGGCGAATTGCCGCTTCACTGATGTCATTGGCGTGGGCAAAGCCGGTCATCTCGCCGGATACGCCGCGCAGGCCAAAGCCCGCGTCCGTGCTGTAATCGGCGGTTTTCAGCCGTCCGTCATCAAAGCCAAAGCTCTCGCTCGCGCGATATTGGAGGTAAAGCTCACCATCGTCGCAATTTTTCAGCGCATCATGCGTCAGCCGCCGGGCGCTTTCGGGATCAAGCGCACCGTCGCGGTACAGGAATTTGCGGACATCGTGAATTTCGGAGGCTGTATCAGTCATGCGACCGATATAGGACGATCAGCCCGCTTGTGCACCCTCATCTTCGCCATGAGCTGTCGAAATGTCGGCAGGGCCGCCGATCAGCACGAAGCGGCGGTCGCAGTAACCGCAATCGACATAGCCTTTTTCGTCGATTTCCATGTAGATGCGCGGATGACCGAGCGCCGCTCCACCGGGAATATCGGATGCGCCGTCGCAGGCGACGCGGGATCTTGTAACGCGAACGGTTTCGGGTGGCTGGATCATAGCGCGGGCTTTATCATTGGTTATTTGGCGGCGCAATATGGCAGGATCATCGCAGAGCCCCCCGGATCAGAGATTGCTTTTCGTGCGCCTCAACGCCCGCTATTGCGGGTTCATGACTCAAGCGCACTCCATGCAGAACGCCATCGAAATCGATGCCCTCTCCAAAACTTACGAGGGCGGCAAGCAGGCGCTCGACAATGTGACATTCAACGTGCCGCGCGGGCAGATTTTCGGGCTGCTCGGCCCCAACGGCGCGGGCAAATCGACGCTCATCAACATCTTGTCGGGCATGGTGAACAAGACGGGCGGGACGGCCCGCATCTGGGGCTTCGACATCGCGCTCAATCCGCGCAATTCAAAGAACAGCATCGGCATTGTGCCGCAGGAAATCGTGTTCGATCCCTTCTTCACGCCCTTCGAAACGCTGGAAAATCAGGCTGGCTTCTATGGCGTGCCGAAGGCGCAGCGGCGCACGATGGAGTTGCTGCGCGCGGTGCATCTGGAGGATAAGGCCAACGCTTATGCCCGCACCTTGTCCGGTGGCATGAAGCGGCGCTTGCTGGTGGCAAAGGCAATGGTGCACTCGCCGCCCATCTTGGTGCTGGACGAACCAACCGCAGGCGTGGACATCGAATTGCGGCAGCAGCTTTGGGCCTATGTGAAGCATCTCAACGATCAGGGCGTCACGATCGTTCTGACGACGCACTATCTGGAAGAGGCGGAGGAGCTTTGCGATCGCATCGCCATCATCAATCATGGCCGCCTGATCGCGAACAAGCCGACGCGCGAGCTTGTCAATATGGCTCAGGAAAAGGTCGTGGAGGTGACGGTCGACCGCGATCTGGACGAAGCGCCGATGCATGGTTGTTTCGAAAAGGTCGAACTGACCGGGGGACGCGTGCTGACCATCACATATATGAAGGACCGGGCCAACGCAGGCGATGTGCTGGCGGCGGTGCAGAAGGACGGCATAGGCATTGTCGACGTTTCCACGCGCGAACCCGATCTGGAAGATGTATTCCTGCATCTGACGCGTCCGGCCGCGTAAAATCTTTTTGAGCGTTTGTCGTGAGTAGCCGCTGAGCCTCAGCACGAACGGAAATGAGAACGAGAAGAGACGATGGCTACCCAGGTTTATGATGTTATCATCATCGGTTCCGGCGCGGCGGGGCTGACGGCCGCCATCAACCTGGCGCAGGACAAGCGAGTGCTTGTGCTGGCGAAGGGTGCGGTCAATGGTGGCTCCACCAACTGGGCGCAGGGCGGGATCGCTGCCGTGCTGGATGCTGGCGATACGTTTGAAAGCCATGTGCATGACACGATGGTCGCGGGCGCTGGGCTCAACAATATCGAGACGGTGAAGTTCGTCGTCTCAAATGCGCCGGCGGCCATCGAAAGGCTGGCCGAACTCGGTGTGCCCTTCAATGCAGGCGAGGACTTTGCCGAGCGCTGGCACCTGACGCGGGAGGGCGGGCATAGCCACCGGCGGATCGTTCATGTGGACGACGCCACGGGCGCAGCGGTGCAGCAGGCTCTGACGCGCGCGGCGGAGGGCAACCCCAATATCACGCTGATGCCTGACATGGTGGCCATTGACCTCATCACCAGCCGTCATGGTGAGAAATATTCCGGCGACGGGCATGTCTGGGGCGTCTATGCCTTCAACAAGGCCACCAACCATGTCGACGCTTATGTAGGGCGGGCGACCATACTCGCGACCGGCGGAGCGGGGCGCACCTATATCTTTTCCACCGCGCCGCGTGGAGCGACGGGGGACGGCATAGCGATGGCATGGCGGGCGGGCTGCCGTGTGTCGAACATGGAAATGAACCAGTTCCATCCGACCTGCCTCTACAATCTGGAGGTCAAGAATTTCCTGATTACCGAGGCGATGCGGGGGGAGGGCGGCCTCCTGAAGCTACCCCCCGGCGTTCCGGGCGGCGGCAAGCGCTTCATGGATCGGCACGACAAGCGCGGCGAGCTTGCTCCCCGCGATGTGGTGGCCCGTGCGATCGACCATGAGATCAAGCGGCTTGGCCTGGATTATGTTCATCTGGATATCAGCCATAAGCCCGCCGAGTTCATCAAGGAGCATTTCCCGACGATTTACGCGCGGCTGCTGGAACTGGAGATCGACATTACGAGGGAGCCAATCCCGGTTGTGCCGGCGCAGCATTATACGTGCGGCGGCGTCATCATCGATCTGGACGGGCGGACGGACCTGCCTGGTCTATATGCAGCGGGGGAGGTGACGGAAAGCGGCCTGCATGGCGCGAATCGCCTGGCATCCAATTCGCTGCTGGAATGCTTTGTCTTTGGCGAAGCGGCGGCCCGGCACATCCATGCCAACTGGGACGGCCTGCCGCTTCCCCCACCGATCAGGGCATGGGACGAAAGCCGTGTCACCGATAGCGACGAGGAAGTCATCGTCCAGCATAACTGGCGGGAGATTCGCCGTTTCATGTGGGACTATGTCGGCATCGTCCGCACCACGAAGCGGCTGGAACGGGCGCTTCATCGCGTCAACCTGCTGGCGCAGGAGGTGGATGAATATTACGGCAATTTCCGCGTGACGCCCGACCTCATCGAACTGCGCAACCTGCTGGAGGTGGCACGGCTGATCGTCCGCTCCGCGCTGCGCCGGAAGGAGAGCCGGGGACTGCATTATGTGCTGGATTATCCGGATATGCTGCCGGAGGCCGTTGACACGGTGCTGGTGCCGTAAACCTGCCCTGAATGGTGGGCGCGGCAAGGATTGAACTTGCGACCCCACCCGTGTGAAGGGTGTGCTCTACCACTGAGCTACGCGCCCGCCGATGATGAATCGGGGTTGCTTCCGTTGGCACTGGACGCGGCGGGAGTCAAGCAGGCGGGTCGGGAAGGGTTCGAGCAGAATTAGACAAAGTCCATGTTGACGAGATGACCCTTTTGATGGCAGTGGGCCCAAACTGCCATGCGGGTATAGCTCAATGGTAGAGCACTAGCCTTCCAAGCTTGTGATGCGGGTTCGATCCCCGCTACCCGCTCCAGTATTTCCGCTATTTTCGAGGCTTGGCGCCGTTTCATTCCGACCTTTGTGCAGTCGGAATTCCCACTATCGCGTGGGAGATGGCCAGCGCGGTCAGTTGCGTTCTCCTAATATTCTCACATGGGGACCAGGCGTTTCGAGTCGGCCGAAGACTGCCTTCGGCACGGCATATTAGTCCGGATCATGTGCCGGCCGTCCGCCACGAACGGGACGTCTCGCCGTGCCTGGTGCTGGTGGAACCGATCGCCAGAAGCGAACTTCATTGAAGAAACCCAAGCCGCATGGACGAACAAATTCGGACCGCGTGGATATGCCTGACGGAGCAGGAAGGACGCCAGTGCCTCAATCCGCTACAATACAGTCCAGCAAGCCGCCGCCTAAAGAACGGTTTGCGTGGCTTGATCTTTTAAGGGGCGTTGCCACGATTCTGGTTCTGGTGCTCCATTCGACGCTGATTGGCGAGCTTCACGGGATCACTCCTGATTTCACCCTGGTTCACATCAACAAGCTATTTTCGCCTTTTCGCATGCCTCTGCTGATGTTCGTTTCAGGATTTCTGCTCCCGGCGGCTCTTCGGAAGTCAACGGAAACCTACCTGGTCCGAAAAGTTGCGACGCTGCTTTATCCTTACATGCTCTGGACGCTGATTTACGGAGCGATAGATCCGGGAAAGTCCCTCACCAGCCCGTATTTGTGGATCGGCGCCAGCTATCTATGGTTCATCGGATTCCTCTTCACCTATTTCGTGATTGCGCTCCTGACAGTCCGAATTCCGGCCGGCGCCATAGTTGTCGTAGCAGCGGTTATTTCCTTCATATCTCCCGATCACACCAAATATATGGAGCGATATTTCTTTCTGATGAGCGTCTTCTTTCTGGGTTACTGGATGGCGATCAACAGAGCGGCCTTTGAGCGGCTGACAAGCGCACGCGTGCTTTTGATTGCTGGTCCGCTGGCTCTGGCCCTCGCTATCTTCGCCGTTCGATCCGGCGACATACGTTATGAAGTGGAATATTATCCGGCGGTCTTTGCAGCGATCCTGGTCGTGATCGGCGGCGCCCGCCAGCTGGACCGATCACGCCTTGCCAATATGCTGATCTTCGTGGGCAGGAATTCCGTCGTATTCTTCGTGGTCCATTACCCGCTGATTTATGTCTGGATCGGGCTGCTGCTGTGGTTCGGAGTGCATTCCATTTTGCTCATCACCGCATCCTCTTTCGTGCTGGCCAGCGGACTATGCACGGTGCTGGCGTATGTGCGCGAACGCCGCGGGACGATGGATTATCTGTATGTGATGCCGGAACCGCTTCAGGCCCTTACGCGCTGGGCTATTCTTCCCGCTCTGCGGCGGGTTTAGCGTCAGTCAAACGGCGTCCGGTCCTGCTCCAGAAGAGGCCAGGAAGCATCTTTGGCTGAGATATTGGTGATGGGCAGCGGCCATTCTATGCTGAGGCGGGGATCGGTGCAGCGCACACCGCCCTCCGCTTCGGGCGTATAGGCCGCCGAAACGAGATAGGTCACTTCGGCATCATCGGATAACGTCTGGAATCCATGAGCAAAGCCTGGCGGCACATAGAGCTGATGCCGGTTTTCCGATGTAAGCTCAAATCCCTGATGCTGCAGAAAGGTGGCGGAACTCCGCCGCATATCCACGATCACATCGCGTATCGCGCCCCTTGTGCAACGAACCAGCTTGGCCTCCGTGTGCGGAGCTCTTTGATAATGCATGCCCCTGACCGTGCCCTTGTCGGCGGAAAGCGAAATATTCTGCTGCACATAGTCCGTCAACAGGCCACGCTCGCCAAATTCCTCCCGGCACATGGCACGGGCGAACATTCCCCGTTCGTCCCCACGCGGTTCCAGTTCGATCAACCAGGCATCCCCAAGGCGGGTTTCGTGAAAGATCATCCGTATCTCCTTACGAGGCCGATGGCTCTGCGAAATAGCTGCGTTGCTCCGCATAGAGCGCATCCGCCAGTCTGCCGGACGGTAGCGAAACGTCTGCAAAGCTAAGCACCTGATCCTTGGGAACTGAATGGCGCAGGGTCGCCCCAAGGGCGAGGCCCATGGGCAAAAGACCTTCAGATTCGATGACGTCGTAATTTTCCGCGACGCCATAGGCTTCATGGCCGCCGAACTCTTCGATGGTCTCGCCGGCATTGAGATTTTTCTTGGCGACCGCGACAACGCCCACGACAGGCGAAGATGCCGGGGCCAGCACGGCATCATCGAACAGTACCGCGCGGGCTATGGAATTTGGCACTTCGAAATGACAGAGGTGGAAGGGCGCATAGAAGCAATAATAAGGGCCAGCCCCCAGCTTGTAGAGATTGAGGAAGTGCCGTTGCCGTTCATCGTCATGGGTGCCGATAACGAACACACCGGGGCCGGGCCTTGCCCCCACGACATAATCGACAAGACCAGTGGGTGCGGCCTCCAGCGCCTCGGTGAAGGCGTGGATCGTTTCCTCTATCGGTATAAGTGGGGCGCCCGGATCGCCATTGGAGAAGTCAGGGCCGAGCATGCCTCGCTTCGCTACGCGGAAGCCAGTGCCATTGGCCACGACTGACTGCTCAAAGGAGATTTTCGTCCCGTCTGCGAAGGAGGCAACCATGGCGGACTTCTGGCCCCATTTTTCCGCAAAGCCGCGCTGTGTCGTCGGATTGCGATAGGGATCGTGAAGTCCCTTTATATTGCCACAAAGCCTGGGCGTGACGCCAAGGCCAGCGACAAACCGGTACAGGTTCATCTGTACGCCCGGCTGGTCGCCATCGGAAAAGCTGTAGATGACGCCCGCGCGGTCGGCCTTCATCTTCAGGATGGGGCCGAGCGTGCCATCCAGTTCGGCATTCATCTGGACGATATGTTTTCCAGCGCCGATGCCGGCCAGCACCACGTTGGCCGCATATTCGATTGAGCCAGTCAGTTCGACCACGACGTCAACACCATCGGCTGTGGCAAGGCCGATTGCGTCCTCGGTAGCGACGCAACCGCCACTCGCCAGCACGTTCTCAATGGCCGGGCGGCCTTCCACCCGTGACGCTTCAACGCCGACGTCCGCATAGGCGCGAACGGCTGCTTCCCCACGGCGGTTGGCAACGCCTACGACCCGCATGCCGGGGGTGCTCTTTACAATCTGCCGGACCACGGCTGCCCCCTGGAAGCCTGCTCCGATCACAGCGACCCTGATGGGACGCCCTTCAGCCTCAAGCCGGGCAAGCGCCTTATCCACGATAATCATCGGTTCAGTCCCAAATCTTCCAGGGTGGATTGGTGAGCCAATGCTCCTCCAGGACCATTCTGTCCCGCAGGGAATCCATGCACTGCCAAAATCCGTGATGACGATGGCTGGCGAGCTTGCCCTTAGCCACCAGCGAACTCATGGGGCTCTCCTCCAGCACCGTCTGGTCATTCTCGATCAGATCCAAAATTTCCGGTTCACAGGCAAAGAAGCCGCCATTTATCAGCCCTTCATCGCCCGGCCCCTTCTCCCGGAAGCTGAGCACGCGGGAGCCGCCCTCTTCCAGCCGAAGGGCACCATAGCGGCCTGGCTGGGTCACGGCCGTGAGCGTGCACCATGCCCCGGCGTCCCTATGCGTCCGCAGAAGCTCCTGAAGGTTCAAATCGCTCAGGCCATCGCCATAGGTCAGGAAAAACGTATCGTCCTGCAACAGGTGGCGTGCCCGGCGGAGGCGGCCTCCGGTCATGGAGTCCGTGCCGGTGTCCAGCACTGTCACGCGCCAGTCGTCCGCCAGCGAGTCCGACCATTCCACCGTGCCGGATTGCAGGTCGATGGAAAAATCGCAGTGCCTGGCTCGATAATGCAGGAAATAATCGCGGATCAATTCGACTTTGTAGCCGCCAAGGACCACGAAATCCCGAATGCCCTGATGCGCGTAGAATTTCATGATATGCCACATGATGGGGCGACCGCCGATCTCCACCATTGGCTTGGGCTTGATCGTGGTTTCCTCACTCAGGCGGGTTCCGAAACCACCGGCGAGCAACGCGACCTTCATGCCGACACTTTCTCGGAAGAGGGAAGCCAATGAAGCTCATCGCTCAACCGTCCAGCCGCCATGTGGCTTTCCAGAACTTTCAGCCTCATCAATGACGAGTTTCTGAAATCGCGATCATTGAAGCCGGTGCGGCTAAGGCCCTGCACCAGTCGATCGATGGAATCATCAAGCGACTTGCGCGGCTGATGGTCGGGTGCGAGTTCAGCATAGCGGGAAAAGTCGACACGATAGGACCTGCTGTCGGCGGGGGCAGCCGTGTTGATGTCGACCTTTGTTCCGGGGACGGCCGCCGCCACGCGCTCGGCAAGTTCGCGGACCTGATAATTGGCTTCATTCCGCCCGGCATTGACCGTCAGGAAACGCCCTCCATTGCGGGCAGGGCGAGTGGCGGCCCATTGCATGGCAAGCGCCATATCCTGGACATCAATCAGCGGCCTCCACGGCGTTCCATCGCTTAGCACCGTGATTTCACCAGTGGAAAGAGCGCAGGCTACAAAGTCGTTCAGCACCAGATCAAGGCGCAGGCGATCCGACATGCCGCAGGCCGTGGCAAAGCGCAGGCATGTGATGGTCATGTCAGTCTCGATGGCCGAAAGCCCCTCTTCGGTCCCAATCTTGGAAGCGGCATAGGCCGTCATGGGGTTCAGGGGATCATGCTCCTGACGCGCGCCGCCCTTGGCAACGCCATAAACGCTGCAACTGGATGCAAAGATGAAATTGCGGACCCCCGCCTCGGCGGCAAGCTGGCCCAGCCGGATGGAGGAATCCAGATTGATAGCTTTGGTCACTTTTTCGAAACGATTGCCCATCGGGTCGTTGGAAATGGCCGCCAGGTGGATCACCGCGTCTCTGTTTCGCAGCAGGCCTGGATCGATCGATCGAATATCGCCGAAATGTTGATGATCCAGATATTGCTCTGGCGAGGCATCTTCAGGCGTCAGGCAGTCGCGGAAGAAGCCGGTGTCGAACCCGTCAATCGTCGCGTCCGGGTGCCTCTCTCGCAGTAACCGTGCCACTGCTGGACCGACGTAACCCATATTGCCTGTAATCAATATTTTCATGGGGCCCTTTTCCCATCAAAGAATCCTGGTCGGCCGCCCCCGGCTGATGATTATGTTCTGCCATCTGCGAACCTCGCTCTCGCTTGATGGCCTGTTCTAGTGCGGGCGAGATATAAGCTATGTTATCCCACGCGATGCTGGCGCTGGAACCTGGCACGGGCGGATCGAAGCGGATACCATCGAACAGGCCGCGCCAAAGGACCCGAGCCCTGGTCCACTCGCCCTTGAAAAGGCACCGCATGATCTGCTTGCTCAAGCGGAAGAGCAGTTGGAACAGGGCATTACGTGATCGAAAGCGCTTCACCGTATAGATGCGGTTTCTGATCTTAAAAGCGTGCCATGCGAAGCGATCCGGGTTCGTTTCAGTGAAAAGGCTCAGATTGCCGGGCTGCGCGCGGACGTGCTGAACTTTGCTATTCCCGCAGAGAAAGCCCGGCTGGGCCTTGGAAATGCGGCGGGTATATTCCGTGTCCTCTCCCCAGATAAACATGTCGGCGATCGGGAAGCCATTGTCCCTGATGACGTTCCGGCCGATGAGGATCGAGACAAAGGTCGCCTGAGCTGTCGGAACAAGCCCATGTTCCAGGAAGCGCGGCCAATCTGGATAGTTGAGCACGTTGCGGCCACGGGCAACTCCCGGGGTGTTAGTCAGGTCTCCCGCCGGAGTTCGCGCCGTCGAGACGATATAGGGCGGGTAAACGGATTGATCCTCAAGGCAGGATCTGGCGTCGAGCAGCTTCTGGAGTGCATTCTGATCCGGAATGACGTCATCGTCCATGGCCCAGATGAAGTCCGCGCCAGTGGCATAACCAAGCTGGAAACCCAGGCTGAACCCGCCAGACGCACCAGTGTTGTTGTGAAGGCGGCAGACCTGCACGTCCTGATAGCGCGCGTGAGAAAGTACCTGAGCAGTGCCGTCGATACTCGCATTATCGACCACCACAATGTAATCGCAAGGAACAGATTGCCCGATTACTGCAGAAAGGCAAGTCTGGAGCAACTCTTCCCGGTTATATGTTAATATGATGGCGCAAACAGTCGCCACACAGCACCCCTCTTTTCAGAGTCTTATGCAGTTTTTACTAAAGCTAATTTGTCGTGTTGCGATATATGTCCTTTAACATCTTGTAAACTGCGCTTTTCATTTTATGCTCTTGAGGGTGGCCTTATGCAGATGCATGATGGGAGTTCAACGAGGTGGAGAAAAGGTTCTGATCGCCGATGCGGTGATAATTGGAGCTGGGGTGATCGGCCTGGCCATTGCCAGAGAACTGGCGAGCTATGGACTTGTTCCGTTCATTCTGGACAAAACTGACGGCTTTGGAACGGGAACAAGTTCCCGCAGCAGTGAAGTTATCCATGCTGGCATATATTATGAGCCAGGCTCTCTCAAAGCCGTCCTGTGCCGCGAGGGGCGCGACCGCCTTTATGATTATTGCACGCGCCACTCCGTACCGCACCGTCGGGTCGGCAAGCTCATCTTTGCCAGTGAACATAGTCAATTGAGAGAGATAGAACGCATCTGGACCTTGGCGTCGGCCAATGGCGTCCACGATCTGCGCTGGCTTGAGCCAGCCCAAGTTCGCGAGATTGAACCAGCGCTGGAGTGCGCGGGCGCTCTTTTTTCTCCTTCCACCGGCATCATCGATTCTCATAGCCTGATGGCCGCCTTTTTGGGCGAAGCGGAATCCTGCGGCGCCCGATTTGTTGCCCGCGCAAATGTTACGGGCCTTAGCAGACAGAAGAGCGGCTGGGGCTTGCATCTCCAGGGGGATGACGAAACCGCAGTCAGAGCGAAACATATTATAAATTGCGCGGGACTCCACGCCCATGAAATCGCCGCCGTTACCGAAGATCTGGAAGGCCGGTTCATTCCTTCCATCACTTTCGCGAAAGGCAATTATTTTGCCTATGCGGGCAAACATCCCTTTCGGCATCTCATCTATCCAACGCCGGAACCAGGCGGTCTGGGCACCCATCTTACGCTCGACCTTTCTGGCTCGGCGCGCTTCGGGCCAGATGTGGAATGGATCAGCGCCATCGACTATAATGTCGATGAGGGCCGGCATTCGCGCTTTTTCAAAGCAGCACAAAAGATATGGCCCGCCATTGAGGCGGAAAAGCTGGTTCCGGCCTATTGTGGCATTCGCCCGAAGATCGCCAGTGAAAGCGGCAATGCTGACTTCATCATCTCTGGACCTGCCGAACATGGGCTGGAAGGCCTTATCAATCTTTTCGGCATTGAGTCACCGGGGCTTACCGCCAGCCTGGCCATAGCTCGCCGGGTTGGCGAGATGGTCCGATGAAGGGAAAGTCATAGTGAGCGCTTCAGGGTCGATGCGGGCCCAAGCCACGATGGGGGCTCTTTCGACCAGCGCCGGGCAGGCCCTGCGGGTCTGCATACAGTTTATTTCCGTGGTGGTGTTGTCGAGGCTGCTCGCACCCGAGGTTTTCGGCGCAATGGCGATGATGATGCCGGTCGTCGCGTTTGTGCTGATGTTCAGCGATCTGGGACTCTCGCAAGCAACCGTGACGGCCCGTGAAATCACACCTCGCCAGATGAGCACGTTATTCTGGGTGAATATGATCCTTGGTGGCGCGCTGGCGCTGCTGGTGATGTTCAGTTCGCCTTTCGTGGCGCAATTCTATGGCGAACCGGGGCTTGTTTTCCCGCTGATGGCGTTGGGGTTATCCATTCTTCTTTCGAGCGCCGGAGCGCAGCACAAGGCATTGGCCAATCGGACCCTGCGCTTTCATGTGCTGGTTATTGTAGACATTCTCGCCTTGTTGAGCGGCTTTGCAACTTCCGTTGCCATCGCGCTGGTCCATTCGACGGTCTGGGCTCTGGTCGCCGGGACCATCGTAACGGCGGCAGTTGGTTGTGCCGGCCTATGGTATATCTCCGACTGGCGGCCTCATCTTGCCTTAGCGATTGGGGAATCGCGCAGTCTACTGCATTTCGGCCGGGGACTGGCGGGTTTCAATATCCTCAACTTCATCTCCCGCAATGCCGACAATGTGCTTATCGGGCGGTTCACCAGTGCTACCCAGCTCGGCTATTATGACCGCGCCTATAAACTGCTCCTGTTCCCGCTCAGTCAGATCAACAATCCGGTCGGACGCGTGCTCATTCCGATATTGTCGAGGCTGGTCGATCAGCCGGAGCGCTATCGACAGGCCTATCTTCGCGCGGTGGGCCAGCTTCTGCTTTTCACGATTCCCGGCGTCGGTTTCCTCATCACCAATGCCGAACAATTAGTGCCCGCCGTGCTGGGGCCGCAGTGGGTTCCGAGCATTCCCATTTTTCTGTGGCTGAGCTTTGCGGCGGTACATCAACCTCTTTCAGCCACGACTGGATGGCTGTTCATAAGCCAGTCGCGTACCGGCGAGTTCGCCCGGTGGGGAATGGTGGTGGCGGTTACGTCCATTGGCGCGTTTGCAGTTGGCCTGCCCTGGGGCGCGGTGGGAGTCGCCGCAGCCTATGGATTATCGGACCTGTTCATCCGGGCGCCGATTATATGGTATTGGGTCGGCCGCAGGGGGCCGGTAGCCACCCGGGACTTCGTTCAGCTTGCCTTGCCGTACGCGACCGCTCTTGCCGCAATCTTCACTGTTGATGCCCTTTTAGACGAGCGAACCTTGTTCAGCTGGCCCTTCATAGACTTGGGAGCCAGAGGGCTCATCTGCTATGCTGTAGCCTGGGCGGCCATCTGTTTGTGGCCCCGGGGCCGTGCAGCTTTACGGGACCTTC
Source organism: Rhizorhapis sp. (assembly GCA_036570425.1). GTDB lineage: Bacteria > Pseudomonadota > Alphaproteobacteria > Sphingomonadales > Sphingomonadaceae > Rhizorhapis. The sequence goes on from DATCYF010000023.1 coordinate 272,851, forward strand.
GCGATACGATGAAAAGCGTTATCAGCCGCTGATCTTATACTCGGCACATTGCCCGGCCGAACATGAATCACCTTCTGCCGATCCTTGCTTCAGTCTTTGGCCATCGCCCGCAGTGTCTCGATACGATCAGCCTCATGCGCAGGCTTGTCGGTGCGGATGCGATTGATGCGGGGGAAGCGCATGGCGAGCCCGGACTTGTGCCGCTTGCTTTCATGCACTGAATCAAAGGCGACTTCGAAGACCAGGCTCTTGTCCGTTTCTCGCACAGGCCCGAAGCGATTGATCGTATGACGGCGGACATAGCCGTCCAGCCATTTCAGTTCCTCGTCAGTGAAACCGAAATAGGCCTTGCCCACCGGCAGCAGATCGGCGCCCTGATCGGGATCGCCGTCCCAGCAGCCGAAGGTGAAGTCGGAATAGAAGGAGGAGCGCTTACCATTCCCGCGCTGCGCGTACATGAGCACGCAGTCGACCAGCAGCGGGTCGCGCTTCCATTTGTACCAGAGGCCTGTGCGTCGGCCCGGTACATAAGGGCTGTCGCGGCGCTTGAGCATGACGCCCTCGATCGCATCGTCGCGCGCCCGCTCGCGGATCGCCGCTAGCTCGTCGAGGCTGGTGGCCGGGATCACCGGCGAGATATCGAAGCGCTCTGGATCGAGCCGGGGCACGAAAGCCTCCAGCATTTCCCGCCGCTGCTCCCAGCTTAATGGCCGGAGATCTTCATCCTCGACAATCAGCAGATCGTAGAGGCGCACGAACGCCGGATAATCCGTCAGCATCGCCCTCGAGACCGTCTTGCGCCCCAATCGCTGCTGAAGCGCGTTAAAGCTTGCTGCGCCGCCCTCCGCCCCGCCCTGATGGCTGCCGCGCACCAGCAGTTCGCCGTCCAATACCGCCGGTATATCGACCGCGGCGACGATTTCGGGGAAACTTGCCGAAATATCGTCGCCCGAGCGCGAATAGAGCCGCGTCTCACCGCCGGCATGGACGATCTGCACGCGGATGCCGTCCCATTTCCACTCGGCGGCATAGTCCGCCATGTCGATCACCGTCTCATCGAGGGGATGGGCGAGCATGAAGGGCCGAAAAAGTGGCTGGTCGCCAGCGTGCGGCGGCGGGCCGCCTTCCGCTGCCCAGCCGAACAGGGGGCGATAAGGTGGCGTCTGCCCATGCCAATATTCCTCGACATCGTCGATGCTGACGCTGAAGGCCTGCGCGAAAGCCGCCTTGGCGAGGCGCGACGAAATGCCGATGCGCATCGCGCCGGTTGCCAGCTTGAGCAGCGCAAAGCGCCCGGCGGCGTCGAGCCGGTCGAGCAGCGCCGCGAGATCGCCCATTGCGCTGAGCCGTGTCATGTGCGCCAGCGCATCGACCGCTTCCGACACTGTGGGCGGGTCCGTCGCCTCTTCGGGGCCGGGCCAGAGAAGGCTGGCCGTCTCCGCCGTATCGCCGACATAATCGCGCGAAAGGGTGAACAGGACCGGATCGACGCGCTGCATGAGCAGATTGCGGACGGTCGACCCCTTCACCGCAGGAAAGTCGAGGCCGCCGGTGAGCGCCGCCAGCGCCCAGCCTCGATCAGGGTCGGGTGTCGTGCGAAGATAATCAGCGATCAGCTTCAACTTGCCGTTGCGGCTGCGCGTATAGATCAGCGCATCAATGAGGGCGGCGAAGCGCTCCATCCTCAGAGCATGTTCAGCAAGAGTGGACACCGGTTTCGCGTTTGGACATGCGGCATGGTCAATCGTCCTCATCCTCATAGCCGACCAACGCGAGCGCACGCGCGGACCGCTGATGCAGTTCGCACCAGCGCAACAGCGCATCCTCGCGGCCATGCGTGATCCAGGTCTCGCCCGGGTTCACCTCCTCTATGGTGGCGGTGAGTTCGTCCCAATCGGCATGGTCGGAAATAACTAGCGGAAGCTCAACATTGCGCTGCCGCGCCCGCTGGCGCACCCGCATCCAGCCGCTCGCCATGGCTGTAATCGGGTCGGGCAATCTCCGGCTCCAGCGGTCGTTCAGCGCGCCGGGTGGGCAGAGCACGATCTGCCCCGCCAGCTCTGCCTTTGTCGCATCGGACACGAGGCGCAGCGCACCCAGATCGACGCCAAGCTCCTCATAGAGACGGCACATCCGCTCCAGCGCGCCGTGCAGCCATATCGGCTCCCCATAACCGGCGCGGCGCAATTCAGCGATCAGCCGCTGCGCCTTTCCAAGCGCATAGGCGCCCACCAGGACACAGCGATCCGGATTGGCCTCGCGCGCAGCGATCAGCTTGCCGACCTCCTGCTCGACAGGGGGATGACGGAATACGGGGAGAGCAAAAGTTGCTTCCGTGACGAAGACGTCGCAGGATGTCGCGACGAATGGAAGGCAGGTCGGATCGGGCCGGCGCTTGTAGTCGCCCGTGACGATCACCCGTTCGCCTGCATATTCGAGCAATATTTGCGCCGAACCCAATACGTGACCGGCTGGCAGATAGGTCGCATCCACTCCGCCCGGCAGCCGAAGCGTCTCGCCATAGGCGACAGGCACAGCGCCGTCCTGCTCGCCGTAACGCAGCGTCATGATGGCGATAGTCTCGGCCGTAGCCACGGTACGGCCATGCCCGCCGCACGCATGATCGGCATGGCCGTGGGTTACCAGTGCGGTGTCGACCGGACGGGAGGGATCTATCCAGCAGTCCGCTGGCGCGACATAGAGACCCTGCGCTTCTGCCCGCACCCAAAGGCTTGTTCTGACCATCAGGACTCAAGATGGCGCCGGGGTGCGGAAAGTCCAGAGCGAGATGAGACGGATTTATCGATACGGCTTGCTATGGGCTATCGGATTTCCCAAGCCTTGTGGCCTTGTGAAGCAGGTTCGATCCCCGCTACCCGCTCCAGCGGTTAAGCCAATCCGTGGACATGTTCCAGCAGAGCGCGACGGGCCAATCCGGTGTCGCCAATACTTACGGCGGCATAAAGTGCATTAAGAGCGTCTGACGAATCTGTAGCGGCGGCTTCAGTCGTCTTTTTGGGCGTAACGGAGGTCAGAAGGAGCTGGACAAAAATCTGCAGCGCTACATTTTTTGATATTGCCGCGATGGCGAGGCACAGGTTTCGTGTGCGGTCGTGCTCAATATCGAAATGTGAACCAGCGCAGCTGACCGCGTTTGACAGCTTTGCCAGATCCTCGTCATTCGCACGCATCGGCGATTCTTCCAGCGCGACCAGCAAGAGAGCGAGCAGCAATTCCCGAATATCCGCTTGGGAGGCGTTGGAGCGCGTGATGAATTCGACGGCGCGATCGAACGTGGAACTCTGGGAGGGCGATCCGATTTCCAGACCTCCGCCACGGCCCCGGCTGATACGAACGGCGCCGCTTTCTTCCAGAACACGCAGGGCCTGCCGCAGCACTGGCAGGCTTACGTCGTAGCGATCCATCAGTTCCCGCGTGGTCCCAAGGCGTTCGCCTTCGCGCCATTGCCGCACGCGAATTTCGTCCAGTATCTCCCGCACGAGAAAATCGGCGCGATTGTTGAAGAAGCCCCCATCGCCCTGCTCGGGAAGGTCCCAGTCCGCTGAACCGGGCCGGAAGAGCCGGGTGTGGGTACGGCCAGGGGCCTGCCGTCTGGCCGTGTAGAAGGCGGCCCTCAGAAGATCGATTTGGGCATTTCGCGCGGAGATAAAGCCCGCCATATCCTGCGCGATCAGGCTCTCCGCAAATTGTACGCCGATGACCCAGAAATCGCGCCGGGCACTTTCGGCGGCGATGTGCCAACGGGATGGGAACAGATCGATTCCCGCTTCGAAGGCTACTCTTTGCGTCAAAAGGACAAGGTCATTTTTCACAAGCTTGTGCGTCGCGATGTGCAGCGTCCGGTGGCCCATGGCACGAGCGAACTCTTCCTGAGACATGGCTTCGAGTGAGCCGACGACTTTGCGCAATTCGAGACTTTGGGCCAGCGTGACTTTCGCCGCATCGCCATTGAAGAGCAGTGGGTCGGATGCGCGCAGCAAGCTCCAGATGTCATAGGCATCGGCCGTCTGGCTTTCGATCAGGCGCGCCAGATCGCGGGCGATCGCGGTGTCCTCCTGCCCGACGAATATGACGCCGCCGCCCAGACCTCGCCGCAAGCGGATGATGCCGCGATATTCCAATATGCGCATCGCCTGCCGAAACAAGGCGCGGCCAGCATTATGCTGCTCCCGCAGTTCCTGCTCCGACCCTATGATGCTGCCGGGTTCATAATGCGCAGCTTCCAGCGAGCGCGATATTCGGTCGGCCAGTTCCAGGCCCGCGCTCGCCGGTTTGGTCATGGCTGCGTTATCGCCCAACGGGATAGAAGATCGATTTTTCCTGCTGATATTCACGCAGCCAATCCGGACCATATTCCCGGCCGATGCCGGAACGCTTATAGCCGCCGATGGGGGCATAGGTCATACGGCCGGTGCCGCCATTCAGGGCCACGCTGCCTGCCCGGATTTGCAGCGCCATTTCATATCCCTTGGCCGCGTCGGCGGTTTCGATCCCACCGTTAAGGCCGAAGCGGCTGTCGTTGGCGATCCGAATGGCTTCTTCGTCAGTGTCGAAGCCGATGACAGCGCCGACTGGTCCGAAGATTTCTTCCTGTGCGATGGTCATGCTGTTTTCGACGTCATCGAACAGGGTAAGCTCGGTGAAGAAGCCCTTGGGCAGGTCCTGGGGGCGGCCGCCGCCATGGACGAGCCGCGCGCCTTCGTCGCGGCCAAGGCCAATGAAGTGCTCGACCTTTGCGCGTTGCGACTCGCGGATCAGCGGTCCCATCATGACGCTGGGATCGGCTGCATCCCCGATCTTGAAATGCGCCGCTGTTGCGACGGCGGTTTCAACGAACTGCTTGCGCACACTGTTATGGACCAGCAGGCGGGTGAGGAGGGCGCAGCCCTGACCGGCATTGACGGAGAGCACCGCCACCGCCATCTGCGCGGCGCGCTGGATATCGGCGTCGTGACGGACAATCAGTGCTGACTTGCCGCCCAGTTCCAGATGCACGCGCTTCAATGTCGGCGCCGCCTGCGCCATGATCGCAGCGCCTACGCCTTCCGATCCGGTGAAGGTGACAAGGTCGACGCGCGAGTCGGTGGTGAGCAGGGAACCCACGTCCGGCCCGCCGGTGATGATGTTGAGAACGCCGCGCGGCAGGCCGATCTCTTCGGCAATCTGCCCGAACAGCAGGGCTGAATAAGGAGTGAAGGGCGATGGTTTCAGCACCAGCGTGTTGCCCGCCAGCAGGGCAGGGACAATCTTCGCCAGATTGAGCAGGAAGGGGAAATTGTAGCCCGTGATTCCTGAAACGACCCCGACCGGTTCCCGCACGATCGTCGTGCCGCCCAGCTTTTTGGGCGCATCCGGATTCATGAAGTCAGGCGTGATGTCGAGCGGCAGGCGAATAGGCTCTTCCCGCGTGGAATGGTCGAGCGCGGACAGGAAATGATCGAGTGGCGCGCCGACCTGCATGCCATGCGTGATGTCCTGTGCGCAGCCGACTTCCGCAACGATCAGTGCAGCGATGTCCGCCCTGCGGGCATCGAGAGCAGCGTGCATGCGACGCAGGATTGCCGCGCGTTCCGCCATGGACATCGTCGGCCAGGGGCCATCATCGAATGCCGTTCGGGCGGCGGCGATGGCCGCGTCTGCGGCCGCAGCGGTTCCGACCGGCGCGCGGCCGATCACTGTCTCGGTCGCGGGGTTGATCACATCCTCGCGTTCAGGCCCGGAATCGATCCATTCGCCATTGATGTAGAGCTTGTCGATTGTCGTGAAGGGGACGGTCATGCGGCGGCGGCTTTCTTGTTGCTCAGGATGATGTCGGCAGCGTTCATGGCGACGGCCATGGCCGGGGCGTTGGTATTGCCCGATACGATGGTTGGCATGATGGAGGTATCCACGACGCGCAGCCCATCGACACCGCGAACCCGAAGCGAAGGATCGACCACGGAAGTCGCATCGGGACCCATTCGGCAGGTGCCGCAGATATGGAACGACGTGCCGCCCAACTGGACGGCATTGGCCAGGATGTCCTCGTCCGTCTCAATGCGCGATCCGGGAAGCGTTTCTTCGACGATCCAGTCTTTGAGGGCGTCCTGCTTGCCCAAGGCGCGCAGCCATTTGAATAATGAGACAGCGCTGATCCGATCGATTTCGGCCGAGAAATGGTTGGCATTGATGATAGGCCGCGCATCCGGGTCGGCAGAGGCGAGGCGGATTTCGCCCTGGCTCTCCGGCCGGGTGAAATAGCCAAGAATGGTCATACCGGGATAGGGGTCTATCGCTATGGCCCCTTTTTCATCGGGGCCGATGCTGTAAAGACCCATGCCGATCTGTGCGTCGGGGCGGTCCAGCCCAGGCCGGGTTTTGACGAAGCCGCCGACTTCGTGCGCGCTGTGGGTGAGAGGCCCCTTCGACCGAAGCGTATATTCCAGCACCGAACGGAACAGTCCAAAGCCGCCAAAACGCGCATTGAGGCTCTCTCCGCGAACCCGATATTGCGTGGATAGGTAACGATGCTCCAGCAAGTTGCGGCCCACATCGGGGGCATCGGCCACAACCTCTATACCCAGGCTGGACAGCAGCGCGGCCGGGCCGATGCCGGAAAGCTGGAGCAGCTTGGGCGACTGTATTGCGCCAGCCGACAGAATGATTTCCTGCCCGACTTTCACGGTGCGTTCGCCCGCCTTGTCCCGGATCACAACGCCGGTGGCGCGCTTGTTCGTGAACAGGATACGACGGACATCGGTATCGGTGACAATGTCGAGATTGGACCGGTCGCGGATTGGACTGAGGAAGGCGCGCGCCGCCGAGAAGCGTCGGCCCTTCCACGTCGTGGTTGTCTGATACCCCATGCCGCCATGCGCAACGGTATCGACATGGTTGACGTCGGCAACGCGCGGCGTTCCCAATTCTTCGGCGGCGTTCAGCACCGCTTCGCACAATGGATTACCCGAAGGATGAACGCTGATCTTGAGCGGTCCGCCCGTGCCGCGCCATTCGTCCGGCCCCAGCTCATGATCTTCCAGTGCAACGAAATGGCGGCCCATGACGTCCCAGCCCCAGCCGGTGCAGCCGAGTTCCGCCCAATGATCGTAATCGGCCGGAGCGCCGCGAATATAAACCATGCCGTTGACGGAGCTTGAACCGCCGACGGCGCGACCCTTCAGCCACACCTCCGGCGGAAGATTGCCCGCCGGGGTGACCTGATAATCCCACACATGCGGATTGCCCGGCGCCAGAAGCTTGCCGATGCCACGCGGCATGGCGATGAGGGGGCTTGTATCATTTGGTCCCGCCTCGATCAGCAGCACGCTCGTGCGTGGGTCTTCCGAGAGACGGTTGGCCAGGACGCTGCCCGACGATCCGGCGCCAACGATGATATAGTCATAACTCTCGCGCATTGCTCTCCGGTCTTTTCTGTTGGGGGCGTTTCTGCACGATGCAGAGCCAGACACGTCTCACTGTATGTCGATCCATAAAGAGTATCATATATCTTGAAAAGAGATAAAACAGGCTCCTATTAATCCACAAGACGGCGCGGGCGTGTTTTCTGAAATTGCTGCCGTCCGCAGGCATCAATCGGCTGGATACATCGCCTTTGCCAGCGCCTCGATTTCTTCTCTATCGTCGTCGAGAATGAAACCGGCCGCGATGGCCGATTGCAGGGACGATCTGAACTGCGCAAGATACTGCTCCCGGCCGTTCGGATAGAGTGCGGCGAGCTTCGCGTCGTCGAACGGCTGCGTGGATCCGAACAGCCGCAGAAGGCCCGGACCATCCTGACCCAGACCGGAAAGCTGTGCGGTCGGCACATCGACCCATGGGGAACGCACGCCGCCCCTGGCATTGCCGTGCGCATCCAGGACAAGGGCGCCACTATCCGACACCTGAAGCCGCTCAGCGATCGGAGGCGCTTCGCCTGTGCGAACCCAGCGGTCCAGCGCGCGGAGCGCCGCCTGCATGACATAATGATGTTGGGGCGCTGCGTTCATGGGTTTGGGAAGTTTTTGGCCCAGCACCATGTCAGTCGCTGCATATGCCTTGGCCAGCATGTCTATGGAGGCGGTGCCATCGTCGACGAAGCCAGCCCCCAATGTATAGGTATCAGCGTGAGCGGTCCCTGCTATTTCCCAGGTGCGCAGATGATCCGTGTCGGGCTGCCGCGCGCGAACATATCCGACCAGGGGACTGGCCAGGTCGGTTTCGGTAATGATCGTCAGCACAGGAGCCTCAATATCGGACCGAATGTGCACGGGCTTCAGAGGCTCGCCCTTGGCAATGGATTGCATGCTCGTCATGAAATCGCCGTCGAGCGGCGCTGCGCCGGCAAAGCGGGAGTGAATGAGATAGCCGTCAAATATCTTCCCGCTGCGGCCGACGGTATTTACATAAGTGGTGAGAAAGCCTGCTGACTGAGATTCGCCAGCCGCAAGGACATGCTTCGCCTTGAGACCTCCGAGGATCGAGGCACTGCGCGCCGCCTGTCCAGCCTTGCTGAAAATGTCATATGCATAGGCATCACCCGGATGTTGCAGACTGGCATAGCGCTGGGCATCAGCCTTTTTGAGCGGCGGCAGCCCCGGCATTCCAATCGGGCCTCCCTCGATCCCGACCTTCTGCGCGGAAACGCCAACCCAGCCATAGCCTTTGCGTACAAGTTCGCGGTGGAGGTAGGTCCAATCCGGAGCGCCGTCGGTCCCGGCGCTCACGTTCAGCCATTCGACTATAACGGTCCCGTTGAATGTCTTGTCATCAGCAGGGCGGACAACCACCAGGCGCGTCTTGAATGGCGCGTGGCCGGTCACTGACAAGGTTTCGTCCGAGAGGCCATAAGCCGCCGCAGACCCTGACAAGAAGAACTCCTGGATGAGATACCCCGCTGGAGCCTTGCTGAAGGCGCCTTGCGACAAGGTAGGATTACCGGCGATCGGGCCCGTTACGGTTTGAGCAGTGCCGCCTTCAATCATGAGTGCGACCCCAAGGCCCATTGACAACAACCGGCCTGCAATTCCCCCAAAGCCCATGCTCTCTTATCCTTCCTCATCCTCATCCCGCTTTATATTTATTATGCCGGTAGATCGTTGAAGCGAGCTAACAATAGCAATCCAGGGCGTAATGGGAATCCCTTTTATTACGCTGTGGATAATCCCTGGCGCAGGGTCGGCTAACGCGCGGTTTTGGTTTCCAGCATTGGATATGTCCCAAGGACGGGAACAATCCTGTCCGGCCTGCGTCTTTCCATCATTGTTACAATTTACGACAAAATGGCGTCCCTCCTGACATATTTGGAGGACAACGGGCGTTCATAACGGGCTCAAGGCAGGGGAGACTTGCCGGACCCGAAGATATGAGGACCCTTATGACCAAGAAATTTTTAATCGGCTCAGCTATTGCTGGCATCATGATGGCAGGCGGCATTGCGGTGGCCGCGCCCGATAGTCACGGCCCGTGGGGAGCAGACGCGAACGGTGACGGCAATCTCACGAAAGTAGAAATGACCGCGTCGCTCGACAAGGCATTTGCGAAGTTTGACACCAACAGCGACGGTCAGGTCACGAAGGCCGAACTGGACGCCAAGCGCGATGCGCGGCTGGAAGAGCGTTTCAAGAAACTGGACAAGGATGGCAACGGGCAGATCAGCCTTGCTGAAATGAAGGCTTCCCAGCAGGATCGCATGGACAAGCGGCAAGACCGTATGGCCAAGCGCGACGCTGGCGACGCCAAGGCCGGCGATGCGCACCGCAAGCACTTCCGTGGCCGGTTCCATCACGGCATGCATGGTGGGATGTTGGCTCAGGCAGACGCCAACAAGGATGGTGTGATCACGAAGGCCGAATTCCAGGCCAAGCCGCTGCAAATGTTTGCAAAAATGGATACAAATCAGGACGGCACCGTGACCAAGGCCGAACGTGAGGCGATGCGTGATGGAATGAAGAAGAAGATGCAGGGCGACCAGAAGCCTTCGAACTGATCCGTCCCCCCTTGGGATCAGTTCGCATCGGGAAGGGCGAGGACAGCAATGTCTTCGCCCTTCCTTCTTCCCTGGTGTCGTGACAGTAAGAAACCATGAACGATAAACCCCACTTGCTGCTGGTCGATGACGAGCGCTCGATTCGTGAGCCGCTGGCGCAATATCTTTCCAGAAACGGATTCCGCGTGACGGCGGTGGAGAGCGCCGCCGAAGCACGCACGCGGTTGGCGGCCAATACCATCGATCTCGTTGTTCTGGATATCATGATGCCCGGCGAGGATGGTCTCAGCCTCTGCCGACATATTCGCGAACATGGCGATTTGCCAGTCATCCTGCTTACCGCGAAGTCGGAAGAGACGGATCGTATCGTCGGGCTGGAAATGGGTGCCGACGATTATGTGCTGAAGCCTTTTTCTCCCCGCGAACTGGTGGCGCGCATCAAGGCGATCTTTCGCCGGGTCGCAACTGGCGGTCTGCGCCAGCATGGTCCTGACAGCGCGAGCTACGCCTTTGATACGTGGGTGCTGAAATCGGGCGAGCGCACATTGGTGGACAGTGAGGGCGTGGCGTTGCCGCTCAGCACGGCTGAATATAATCTGATGCTGGCGTTCGTCACGCGGCCCAATCAGGTGCTGAGCCGCGATCAGTTGCTCGACATCACTCAAGGACGGGAGGCGAATCCCTTCGATCGAGCTATAGACAATCAGATCAGTCGCTTGCGCCGCAAGATCGAGGAAGATCCCAAAACCCCCCGTCTCATCAAGACTGTATGGGGCGGCGGCTACACCCTTGCGGCGGAAGTCAGGAAGCTTTGATCGCTGCGTCCCAGATGCCCAGGCCCACGCTGTTGCGCCGCCTTGTGCCGAGCAGCCTTGCCGGGCAGATCATCCTTGTCGTGGCGATTGCCCTCTTCGTGGCGCAGGCCATCAATTTTACGTTACTGTTGCGGGAGCGGGAGCGGCAAAGACTGACCGTTGCAACTGCGCCCGCCGTGGCGCGCATCATTGACGCCATTGAACGGCGCAGTGGCAATCCGGCGCATTCCTTCGGAGGCGGACCTGCGCAGGAACGCCTTGCCTTCACTGACAGGATGCCGAATCATGAGGGCAAGCGGCGCGGAGATATCGAAAGTCGGGCTGGGGCGCTGCTCGCCGAAGCGGATATTACGGTACATTCCATCAGGGCCATTGAACAGCCGCGCCGACACGACAGGCGGCCCCGCTGGTCTGCCAGCGCGAACCGCCTGATCAGGTCCGTTTCCCCGCCCCGGAATGTCCTTTTTCTATCGGCGGAATATGAACAGGGCCGCTGGCTGACGGTGCAGACGCGTTTGCCCTCCGAGTCTCCGCGTTTTCTCGGCGCGCTCATTGCACAGACATTGGTACTTTACGTCATCGTGCTGTTGCCGCTGCTCTTTGTGGGAAGGCGGATCGCCCGCCCCCTCAGCGATTTGACGCGCTCAGCCGAACAATTCGCGATTGCGGGCGCCGCTCAGCCAGTGGAGGAGCGGGGGCCTGGCGACGTCCGCCGCCTAATTACGGCCTTCAACGCCATGCGCGCGCGCTTGCTCGCCATGCTGGATGAGAAGGACCGGATGCTGGGCGCGATCGGCCATGATCTGCGCACGCCGCTTGCGTCGCTGCGCGTGCGGACAGAGTCCGTGGAGGACGAAGGCGAGCGGGCAAGAATGAGCGAAACCATCCTGGAGATGAACCGGATATTGGACGACATATTATCGCTTGCTCGGATGGGGCGGAGCATGGAGGCGGTGCAGAAGGTCGATCTGGCTGCGCTGGCCGATGCGGTGGTGGAGGACTTTGTCGAACTGGGCGGGGATGTGGACATGGTCGAAAGCGGCCGTGTGGTCGCATCCGTGCGGCCCCAACTTATGAAGCGGGCTCTACGCAATCTCATCGAAAATTCACTGAAATATGGGGAACGGGCGCATGTCGAACTGGTGCGGGACGGACCGGAACTGCGCATCGAGGTCCGGGACGAGGGCCCGGGCATGCCGGAGGACCGCATGGCCGAAATGATGGAGCCCTTTACGCGCATGGAAGGATCGCGGAGCCGGGACACTGGCGGCGCCGGGCTGGGATTGGCTCTGGTGCGGGCTATCATGGCCGAACATGGCGGGGAATTGCGGCTGGCCAATCGCCCTGAAGGAGGGCTTCGCGCCAGTCTGGTGCTGCCGGATCACATGGAAGAAGCGGCGAAGGCCTGAATCAGACTTTTTACTAGCATTCCGGCTGTTCCAGCAGCGTATCCGCCCATCGCATCGCCATGGCGCCTGCCTCCTGTGGCGTAAAGGCGGAGGAATCGAGGGAAAGCTCAAGCCACAGCCCATCTATCATCGCGGTAAGCGCGATGGCCGCAGGCCCGGCACGGGCCGGGATCATGCCGCAATCCGTCAACAGGCTTTCCAGGTCAGAGCGGAAGGCCGCATAGCTTTCGCTGTGGATGGCGGCGATAACGGGATCGGTCTTGATCAAACTCCAGAAAGCGATCCAGGTGGACAATAAAGTGGGGTTCGCGACCGGCGGTTGGAAATTGGCAGTCACATAGGCGATCAGGCGCGCGCGCTTGTCTTTCCCCGCCGCTGCGGCTGCGGCATTGACCGTTTCGGATAATTGGGCGCTGGTGGCGCGATAGGTTTCGGCAATTAACGCATCCACGCCGTCGAAATAGTGGCGCAACAATCCCGAGGACACACCGGCACGCATGCAGATACTGCGCACGGATGTTCCCGCCACACCCTTTTCAGCCAGGCACGCAGCAGTCGCGTCTATCATTGCCTGACGACGGAAATCCGCGGCTTCACGAGAAAAGGCGGCTCTGGTCACCGAATTGCTGTCCTGCTTTCTCTGGCTGAGAATGTGCTCTTATGGCTTTTAATGCGGCGTGAAAAGGGCGCGATCGAGGGACTGGGCTGGCTGGATCAGTCGATTGGCTGTAGCTCAACTCCACTCGGGAGGGCTGTTGATCCAAGTTCTGCTTTTTGCGCAGGAGGCAGGGTTTTGTGCCTGCCGGGCGCTTCTTTCGTCTTTTCCGAGGCCTCGTTGCGCAGCATGACTGATCCAGGCAGATGCCGCGGCGCACTTCTGCTCCAGGCGAGCGTGATGGACATGCGCCGGTTGCGAGGATCGTAGAGGTTGTCCGGTGCGAAGGGCTCGCGATCGGCAACGCCTTCGATACGGGCGAAGCGCGTTGCCGCAATGCCATTTTCCGCCAGCGCTCGCCGCGTGGCTTCGGCGCGCGCTGTGGACAGCATCCAGTTGTTCATCGACCGGCCCGACGCATAGGGCAGGGCGTCGGTATGGCCGCGCACGATCACGTCATTGGGCATGGTCTGTATGACCCCGGCGACTTCCGCAATCAGATCGCGAGCCTGCGGCAGCAACTTGTCCGTTGCGAGTGCGAACATAGAGAAATCCGCCTCATCCACCAATTCGATGCGCAGCCCTTCGCGGGTTTCAGTGAAGCGGATATTCCTCCGCAGCCGCTGCAAGCCCTGATTCTTGGACATGCGCTTTTCGAGCGCTTTCTTGATCTCCTCGAACTTTACGCGGTCATGGCTCTTCATGCTCTTGCCGCCTTCGTCCTTCACCCCGGATGCGTCGCGGGGGATGGTGATGGCTCGATTGCCCTTGCCGCCAGTGGTCGGATAGCTATCCTTCGCGGTCAGGCTGTCGCCGCCGAACATGCCGTTGGAGCCGGCGCTTTGCAGCTTCATTTCCACTAGCGTTGGCGTGAAATAGTCGGCCAGCGCCTTGCGCTGCTGTTCGGTCGTTGCGCCCAGAAGCCACATCAGCAGGAAGAAGGCCATCATCGCCGTCACGAAATCAGCGTAAGCGACCTTCCATGCGCCGCCATGATGGCCGCCATGATCCTCGACGATGATTTTCTTGACGATGATTGGCCGGGGTTCAGGCTCATTGGCCCCCCGCTTTTTGGACGCGGCCATGACTTATTTGCCCCGCATGCCGTCGAACACCTCGGCAAAGGCGGGCTGATTCGCGTGGGAGAGGCTGGACCGCGCCGCTTCGATCACCAGCGGCTGCGGATGGCCATGGAGGGAAGCGACGATGATCTGCTTCACCACATGATAGATTGCGCCGTCCTCTTCGATGACTTGCTTGCAGCGATTAGCGAAGGGGTTAACGATGCCATAGGCCAGCAGAACGCCCAGGAAGGTGCCAACGAGCGCCGATCCGATCATCGCGCCCAGGATTTCCGGCGGCTTGTCGATGGAGCCCATCGTCTTGACCACGCCAAGGACGGCCGCGACGATGCCAAGGGCAGGCAGGGCGTCGGCCAGGCCCTGAAGATTATGGGCTGGGCGGATTGCTTCGTGATGGTGGGTCTTGAGGCTATTGTCCATGACGTCCTCAACCGCGTGCGGGTCGAGTGTTCCTGAGGAAACGACCACCAGGCGCAGCGTGTCGCAGATGAGGTGGATCAGCGTCTGATCATTTATCAGCCGGGGATATTCGGCGAAGATGGCAGAGGATTTCGGGTCCTCGATATGCGGCTCAAGCGCTACCGGTCCTTCAACGCGCAGCGTTTTCATCAGCCTGGACACGAGGAAGATGCAGTCGAGAAAATCCTGCTTCTTGTATTTCGGGCCTTTGAATACTTTCTTCACACTGCCTAGGAGGGCTTTCAGATCCGCCCCGCTATTGCCGATGATCAGCGCGCCGACAGCAGCGCCGCCGATGATCAGCATCTCATGAGGGACAGCCTCCATGACTGGTCCGATATCGCCGCCAGTGATGATGAACCCGCCAAATACCATGACGAGTAGGACGACAAGGCCGATGCCTGCTAACATTATGATCCCCGCGGTTGATGCTGCCTGGTCCTTGTCCGGAAGATGGTGGACCGACCTTGGGGAAAACGGCTGCGACGCAAAAAAATTTAGGCCGCGCTAGCTGATGAGATCAAATAATGACTTCTGGTTGATCCGGGCAAATGCGGCCTGCGCTGCTTCCAGCGTAAGCAACTTCTGCTGTATGTTCGCGATAGCTTCGGTAAGGTCCGTTTCTTCCAGCGAGGAGCGCTTTTCCTTCAGGGAAAGGGTGAGGTCGGTCAGATGCTCGGCCGTCGACGACAGCCGTTCGGCCCTGATGCCCTGATTGGCCTGTTCGTTGATGACATGGTCGACCCCCGTTTCCACAGCTCCGAGCGCGTTTGTCCGGGCAGCATCGTCGCCCGATTCAACTGCCGAAATTGCCGAGGCCAATATGTCATCGAGGGACATGGGCGTTCCATTGACATCAATGCCTTCGGAAATGCTCTGCCGGGTGCCGACCGCTTCCAACTGAATGCCGCGCCCCACCGGAATCCTGGTCGGGGTGCCATCGTCAAAAACGGGAATGCCCTGATAATCGGTTTCGTTTAGCAGCACCGACAACGTCTCGCGTATGCCCCGCAAATCGGAGGCGATTGCCATGCGCCCGGTGTCGCCCGTCGACGTTGACGACGCCTGAACCAGAAGCTCCTGCGCGCGGACCATCAGATTATTGACCCCATCAAGGCTGTTTTCGGCCTTGGCCGATCGGCTTTGGCCATATTCTATATTGCCGGTCCAGGCGGAATAGCTTGCCTGCATCTTGCCGATCTCGGAAATCTGTACCCAGGACTGGATATTATCGGACGGTGCGCTGTATTTCTTGCCGCTGGAAACAGCAATCTGACCCTTGGTGATCTCCTGCGCAAGCTGTTGCTGACGCCTGATCTCATCGGTAAGTGTCTGACGCGTGATCGAAACCATGATTTCCTATCCTTAAAGCAGGTCCAGGATGGACTGGAATGTTTCCCGCGCAACCTGAATGATTTTCGCGCATCCTGAATAGTTCTGTTGCATGCGCAGCAACTCGGCCGCTTCCACATCCAGGTCCACGCCCGATACATTCTCCCGGGCGGCGCGTGCCTGTTGATCGCGGGCCGATGCTGCCTTTTCCTCGCTTAATGTGGAGGTAAGCAGCGTTCCATGCGCGCTGATGATCTGGGTCCAGCCATTTTCCGCTCCGGTCGTGCCGCGTATCGAATGGATGTTGAGCAGATTGCCGTTGCTCGTCCCATCCGATGAAGCGGTGGCGAGGGCGGTGGTGTCGCTGATCAGGACTTGCAGAGATGCAGCAGTGGTGCCGACCGCCATGATCGCGCCGCCAGCGGCATCCGATACTGTAAAGCCGCCCTGATGCCAGTTGTTCATGTCGGTCGCGAATTGCACAGCGAGGGCATTGACCTCCGCGACGCGGGTGCTGACCACTCTGGCGCTGGTAAACAGTCCGCCCAATGTTCCTCCACTGGGAGACGACACGGCGCTGCCATTGAGGGTCAGGGCCAGAGTCCCATCGCCGTTCTGTGCGACTGCGAAGCTGCCGGCGACCTGATCCTGAACGATATTGACGCCATCATATTGCAGGGCCACCGTGCCGCGGTCGCCAAAGCTGATCTTGACATCAAGCTGATTGCTCAATGTGGACAACGCCGCATCACGGCTGTCGAGGAGCTGCGCTTCAGCGGAAGTCCCTGACTCCACTTTCCGCAATCCCTCATTGACGCGAGTCAGTTCTGTAAGCGCATCGTTAATGGCCGATATGCTGATCGATCCGGCCGATCCCACGCTTTCGGACAGGGCCTGAAGATCGTTCGCAGTCTGCTGGAACGCCGTAACGACCTCATTGATATTGTAGAGAAATGTGGTGCGCAGTGCTTGATTGGCGGGGTTGGCTGCCAATGTTTCGGCGGCCGAAAACATGGAAGTCATGAGCTGGCCAACGCCGTTCGCCGTGTCATTGAGTGCGGCTTCCGTGTCGTTCAGCCATTTTGCCCGCGTAGCCGCGCTGCCCAGCCGGTTGCCCGTCAGCCGGGCGGAGGCATCCAGATAGGGATCGGTGGCGCGGACAACGCCGGCGATTTCCACGCCGCCGAAATTCGCTCCGGGGCTGTAGTAGGCCGATGTGCTGGTCGAAACGGCGGATTCGCTCATCCGGATCGACCGGCGCGCATAATTGGGCGTATCGGCATTGGAGATATTTTCGGAGATCGCCGCCAGCGCCGCTCGATAGGCATTAGTGCCTGACGCGCCGATGGAGAGAAGATCGCTCATGGCTTGGGCTCGAATTGCTTGAGCAGCATTGTCGCGATGCCAAGGCCACCACCATTTTCAGCCATGCCGTCCGCCACGCGGGCGTCAGCCATGTCGCGAAACTGGTTGCTTGCGCTTGAGCCAAGCAAATCCTCGCCCAGCTTTGCAGAGCGCATGGAGGAGATCATCTGCCGCATGAAAATCGCCTCGAATGCTTTCGCGGCTTGCTGCAAACCGGCACGATCTACCCCACTGGCCGCAGCAGTTGCACCCGTCGAGGTGGGAGAGGAGACTTTGCCCGTTTCCATCACAATATCACCAATTCCGCTTTCATGGCGCCCGCCTGCTTCATCGCTTCCAATATGGCCACCAGATCGGCGGGAGAGGCGCCGATGGCGTTGACCGCTTTCACGATGTCGGCCAGGGACGCGCCGCCCTTGAATTCGAACATGGGATTGCGTTCCTCCGTCACTTCCAGATTGCTGGATTCTTCAACCGCCGTCTTGCCTTTGGAAAAGGGTAGGGGCTGAACGACGCGTGGCTGCTCATCGACCCGGACCGTGAGCTTGCCGTGTGTTACGGCCGCCGATGTGATCCGCACTGCACCATTGATGACGACAGTGCCTGTGCGGGCATTGACGATGACTCTTGCAGGAGCCTCCGCCGGCTTCACAGTGATGTTCTCAATCAGGCCCATCATCATGATGCGCTTTTCCGCCCCTGTTTCCGCGTCGATCCGGATGGAAACCGCATCCATGGCATGCGCGCGATTGTCGCCGAAGGTCTGATTGATGGCGTCCGCCACGCGCAGCGCAGTGGTGAGGTCCGCCTCGGCAAGGTTGAACGTCAGCGACGGGCTGTCCGCAAAGCCCGTCGCCACTGCCTGTTCAACCGAAGCTCCGCCCGGAATACGTCCGGCCGAAGGAATATTGACGGACAGCTTCGAACCGTCCGCCCCATCAACGCCCAATCCGCCGACGGCCAGATTGCCCTGCGCCATCGCGTAGATCTGCCCATCCGCACCCCGCAGGGGCGTTAAAACCAGCGTGCCGCCGCGCAGCGACTTCGCCTTGCCCAAAGCCGACACGGTGATGTCGAGACGCTGCCCCGGCTTGGCAAAGGCGGGGAGTTCCGCCGTGACGATGACCGCCGCCGCATTCTTCAGGGACGGATTGATACCCGCAGGCAGTGTAAGGCCAAAGCGCGACACCATGCCCTTCACGCCCTGCGTTGCATAATCTAGGCTATCATCGCCTGTGCCCGCCAATCCAACGACGATGCCATAGCCGGTAAGCTGGTTCGCGCGCACGCTCTGGAATGTGCCCAGATCCTTGATGCGCTCTGCCGCGGCGGGACTTGCGAAGGCAAGCGATGCCAGCAGCAGGCACAGGAAAGCCTGGGAAAGCCGGGCCAGAAGGGAAGGGCGGGTCATTCGGTGCTCCGTCAGAACGGACTGATGCGGGAAAAGAAGCGTTGCAGCCAGCCTTGCTGACTGGCCCGCGCGAGTTCGCCCTTGCCGGAATAGGTGATCTTGGCGTCTGCCACGCGTGTCGATGCAACGCGGTTATCGGGGGTGATGTCGGCCGGGCGAACCAGACCGGAAATCTGGATATATTCATCGCCGCGATTAAGCGTGAGCTGCTTCTGCCCGCGCACCAGCATCGTGCCATTGGCGAAAACCTGCGCCACCGTGACGGTGATTTCGCCGGATAGCCGATTGGACTGCTCGGCTTCGCCCTTACCCTTGAAGTCCTGATCGCCGCCCATGTTCACGTCGCTGCTGGAAAAAAGCGACAACGGGCCTGTAGCGGGGGGGCTAAGGCCGATCTTGCCCGCCCGGTCCGTGGTCGCACTATTGCTCTTGCTGGCCTGCGTCCGTTCGACCAGGGCGATGGTAAGAATGTCGCCGACCATGGAAGCGCGTGCGCCGCTGGTCAGCGGAGCATAGCCATAGGACGCCTGATAGATGGCGCCATTGGCCACCTGCTGCTGAGGCGGAGCGGATGGAGCGAAACTTGGCGCATATTCCGCAGAATGCGCCGGACCGCTGCCTCCGCCCATGCAGGCGCTGAGGAGCACAAGGCTGGCGAGCGCGCAAAAGGCGGACTTCATGGCCGGGTCAGAGCTTCTGGTTGACATATTGCAGCATTTCGTCGGTTGCGGAAATCATCTTGCTGTTCACTTCGTAGGCGCGCTGTGTCTCGATCATGTCGACCAGTTCCTCGACGACATTGACGTTCGATCCTTCAAGCGCGCCCTGGCGGATAGGACCTCTGCCTTCCAGACCAGCGGCTCCCACCTGCGGCTGCCCGCTGGCGGCGGTTTCCTTGTAGATATTGTTGCCCTGCGCTTCGAGACCGGCGGGGTTGATGAAGCGAGCCGTTTCGATCCGGCCCAGTTCGGTCGGTGCGCTGTCGCCAGCCATTGTGGCGGAGACAGTTCCATCTGTGCCGATGGTGAGGCTGCTCGCCCCTTCCGGCACCTGAATCTGTGGTTGCAGCGGCAGGCCATCGGAGGTGACGACCACGCCTTCGCTGCTGAGGCTGAAATTGCCCGCGCGGGTATAGCCGATGGTGCCGTCCGGCATCTCCACCTGAAAATAGCCGGAACCCTCGATCGCCAGATCAAGGCTGTTGTTGGTGGTCGTCAGTGATCCTTGCGTATCGATCCGGGCGGTGCCGGTCATTTGCACGCCCGATCCCAGCGAAAGACCGACGGCATATTTATTTTCGGCATCCGACTGAGCGCCAGCTGCGACGATCTGCTGATAGGCCAGCGTTTCGAAATTCGCCCGGTCCTTCTTGAAGCCGGTCGTGTTCACGTTCGCCAGGTTGTTGGCGATGACCTGCATCTTCGTGTTTTGCGCGTCGAGCCCGGTGCGGGCGACATGCAGGGCAGCATTGGTCATGACATTCGTCCCCTTAAATTATCTTCAGTCGGGCAGGCGCATCAGGCTGGCGCCGCTGTCGTCCAGTTCCTTGGCGGTAGTGATCAGCTTGATCTGCGTTTCCCATGCGCGGCTGGCCTCTATCATCTGGACCAGCGACTCCGTCGGATTCACGTTTGAACCTTCCAGCGCCTCTGCCGTGACGCTCGCTTCGGGATCTTCGGGCAAGGCTCCGCCATTCACTTCGCGGAAGAGGCCGTCCACGCCCTTGGCAATCTGCGATCCTGTTGGCGAGACAAGTTTCAACTTGTCCACCTGCTGCGGCTGGGCGGGATCGCCTCCTTGGGGGACGATCCAGATGCTGCCGTCTTTGGCGATCGAAATGCTGTCGGCCGGCGGCAGGGTAATGGGGCCGCCCTGTCCGAGCACTGGATCGCCGCCGCCGGTTGTAAGAAGGCCGCTTTCGTTGATCGTCAGATCGCCGCGGCGGGTATAGGCCTCATCCCCATCGGGCGCTTGCACGGCCAGCAGTGCGTCGTCGTTCATGGCGACATCCAAAGGGTTGCCCGTCTGCGTGACTGAGCCGCTTGCCATATCCGCAGCGACGACCTGCTCCGTTTGCTGGGCCCGGCTGTCGAAGCCTGGTCCGTTGAGCCAGGCCGTGCTGGCATTGGCGATTTCCCCACGAAAGCCGGTCGTGTTGGCGTTGGCGAGATTGTTGGCGATGGCGGTTTGCCGCGCCATTGCCCCCCGCATCGCGGTCATCGCCGTGTGAACCAGCCTGTCCATTGTCAGTCCCTTTTCCCGTCAGCTTTCATCAGGTGCGCAGGTTGACGATGGCCTGAGTCATCGTACCTGCGGTTTCGATGGCCTTGGCATTGGCCTGAAAATTCCGTTGTGCCGAAATCAGCGCCACAAGCTCTTCAGTGATGTCGACGTTGGAGCGCTCAAGAGCGCCGGACTCGAGTGAGCCGAAAGATCCTGAACCGGCCGCGCCGTAGACGGCATTCCCACTCGCGCCGCTTGCTCGCCAGTGAGCGTCGCCGCTCTGTAACAAGCCTTCCTGGCTTGGAAAACTGGCCATCGCTACATTGCCGAGTGCTTGGGTCGATCCATCGGCGAACGTCGCGGTGACGAGGCCTGTCTGAGAAATGTCCAAGCCGGATAGCGGGATAGGGTTGCCGTTGGCATCCAGTCCTCCGGACTCGGTAGGAACGACGAGATCGGTCAGGTCGCTTGCGGAGGTTCCGGTGATGCTGCCTGCAGCATCAACCGGCAAGACTTGCAAGCGGCTGCCAGTCGTATCCACCACATATCGATCTTCATCCAGGCTGAACGCACCATTGCGCGTATAGCCGATCTGATTTGACGGCGGCGTGCTGACGGTGAAAAAGCCTTCGCCCGTGATGGCAAGGTCCAAAGTCTTGTCAGTGGCTTCCAATGTGCCCTGCGTGAACTGTTGCGACACGTTCGTGCGGACACCCTGTCCTATGGCTGAACCTGCGGCAAAGATATCGCCGAACTCTGCCCGGCTTTTCTTGAATGCCGTTGAACCGACATTCGCGACGTTATTGGAAATCGTCGACAGGTCCGACTGCGCGCCCTTTAGGCCCGAAAGCGAGGTATAGAAAGACATGCGTTTGCTACTCCTTCGTGAAACGGGATCAGCTCAGCTTCTGCGCATCGCTGGGTGAAAATTCGCCAATGGGCGTAATGAGAGTGGCGGTGCTTGAATCCGCGGGTGACTGTACGCCGGCAATGGCAGCCCAGGTGGAGACGGAAGATGTTTCCGCACCACGCACGACGACTTGCAGGGCCTGGCTGTCGATGGCGTTGCCCTGCGCATCCTTGCCATCCCAGTAGAAGGTGGCGGTTTCGCCTTCCGCCTTCTGGCCGAGGTCGAAGGTCTTCAGGACGTTTCCATCAGCGTCGACGAGATCAATGGCAAGATTGTCGGCATCCTCGCCCAGCTTGACCTCTCCGCCATAGAAGCCGTAGCGGTCGGGCGTAGCAATGTCGCTGTCGACGAGCATAGACTTGCCGATCCAGCTTGCCGCATCCGACAGACGCGAACCGGCCATCGTGCCGGACAGATCCTTAAGTGTTTCCGAAATTCCCGAAAGGGAGGAGTTCATCTCCGAAATGCCCGCGACCTGGGAAAATGTCGCCATTTGCGCGACCATCTGACTGTTATCCATGGGACTGAAGGGATCCTGCATCTGAAGCTGCGCCGTCATCAGCGTGAGGAAGCTGGACTGGTCCAGCGTCGCCGATCCGGTGCCTACCGGCGGTTTCGAAGAGGTGAGGCTGGAAACATAATCATTGTTGACGGCGGTCATTTGCCCATCCTTATGGTATCGAGCATCAGGGATTTGGCGGTCTGAAGAACCTGCACATTGTTCTGATACTGGCGGGCGGTTTCGATCATATCGACCAGTTCCGCGCTGCTATCCACGCCTGCTTCCCAAACATCGCCATTGGCATCGGCAAGCGGATGGCCGGGATCGTGCCGCTTGACCGGCGCGGTATCGGTCTGAACCACTTGGTCCACCTTGACAGTGGCGATACCGGGGCCGCCAGTGACGGTTTCGAATACAGGCTTGATGGCGCGATAGGCGCTTTTGGCGTCGCCCGTCACGGTGCCCGCATTGGCCATGTTCGAAGCCGTTGCATTGAGGCGGACGAGTTGCGCCGACATGGCCCGGCCAGCAATGTCGAAAATGTTCATGGGTCCGGCCATTGCTATCACTCTCCCTTCAGCGCGCGGGTGATCGTGTTCAGCCGACCTTCCAGGAAGGACAGGGTCGTTCGATACTGCACGGCGTTTTCGGCAAAGAGCGTCTGCTCGGTCGATAGCTCGACGGTGTTGCCGTCCAGTGAGGATTGCAGTGGCACGCGATACCCCATCGCCCGGTCCGCAGCCTGATCGGCGCTGATCCCCTGCTTCGTGGCAAGGGCAAGTGCCTTGTCGAAGTCGATGTCCTGCGCTTTGTAATGAGGCGTGGCGGCGTTGGCGATGTTCGATGCAAGCAGGCTGAGGCGTTGCGAACGCAGCGCCAGCGCCTTTCCATGCACCCCGAACAAACGATCTTCCAACGCCAATGCGGCCTCCCGTTAAAACTGTCGCCATCGCTGCCGTTCTTGTCCTTGCAGGCAATTCGACTGGTGTGACGACCTGATCCTAGCAAAGGCCGTGCCAACTGGATGCCTGCTGTTCATTCAAGGGCTTCCAGCCTCGCTTTCTGCGGGCTTTGGCTGGGGCGGCAAGTCGGGCGGCAATTTTTTGCCGCCGGGCGGCAATTTTTTGCCGGTTCTTGCCGGTGGAGGAAAAAGTGGCGGATTTGCTGGAATTTTCAGGGAAGATTTTCGACCCTACCGCCTTTCTCATTGTTTTTGCCGGAGCGCTGCTCATTGCACTGCTGCAGGTGGGCCGTGAAGATTTCGCCCGCTTGCCTTCCGCATTCCGTCCGCTGCTGCGCGCGCGTCCCCGCCATGATCGCGATGCGGCCCGCCATGCGATGCGGCAGGTCGAACGGGTGGCGCAGTTGAAGGGGCTTGCCTGCGCGGATCGTGTGGAAACCACAGGCCGTTTTCTGCGGCAGGCGATTGATGAACTCGCCAACGCGCGGAACGTCGCTCATTTTGAAATGTGGGCGGAACAGGCGCTGGCAGATCGGGCGGGGCGGCATGGCGCCGCGATCAAAAGCTGGCTCGCCATTGCCGACGCGGCCCCTGCGCTGGGAATGGCAGGCACGATCATCGGCCTGATCCGCATGTTCGCCGCCATGGATGACCCTTCCGCCATCGGAGGCGCCATGGCGATCGCGCTGCTGACGACCCTTTATGGTGTCGTCCTGGCCAATATGATTGCCGGGCCGATTGCCGCGCGGCTGACGCTTTTGTCTGAAATGGAGATTGGCTGGCAGCGGGAACTCGTCAATCGCATGCTCGGCCTCGCACGTGCTGAAATGGCTCTGGATTCCGCAGCTTCAAAGCCGAAGGCGCGTCAGCCGGACGTCGCCGCATCGCGTCAAAATGCCGTCAGAGAGGCGGCGTGAGCGTCGTTCGCCGAACCCGTTGGGCTATAAGTTTCGCCGATCTCTGCCTGCTGCTGCTCGGCTTTTTCGTTCTTCTGCAGGCAAACAGCCAGGATGCCAGAAATGTCATGACGCATGTGTCCCAATATTTTGGGGGCAAGCCGCAGGCTGGCCGCATCGATTTTCTCGCGGCTGATCTTTTCGAACCGGGGGAGGCGATGTTGACTGCTCGGGGCCGCAGGCTTCTGCTCCGAATTGGCAAGCAAGCATCGGAAAAGAAAGGAAAGATCGAAATCACGTCGATCGGACAGGACAGGGCGGGGCACCGTTTCGATGATTGGGAACTCGCCGCCGCCCGCTTGGCAGCCGCTGCGCGGCCGCTGCGCGAAGCGGGCCTGCCCGATGACCGCATAGAGCTTCGCGGCCTGGATGATCGCATTGATGCCGGGGTCGATCCGGACGCTGGGCAGCACATCCTTTTCCGGCAGAAGGAATAGCGCGAGGAGAGAAAAAGCTCCCTTGGCACATATCTTGCTTCCATTCTCCGGAATGGGATTCCAGGGAGATAATCGTGCGAAACGCAATGAAGGCGTTCCTGACGCTGTTCACGCTGGGAATAACTGCGTCAGGAACGGCGCAGACGCAGCGCTTCGAGGATATCAACGGCCTGGAAGCGATGGTCGTGGCTAAATTTGGCGCTGCGATCGGCCAGCCTGGCGGGCCCGCAGCGCCAATTGATCGGCGGCTGAAACTCGCCGCCTGTCCCGATACGCCATCGGTGGAAGGGCCTGTCATGGGTGCCGCTGTTATCCGGTGCGCGCCGGTAGGCTGGCGTATTCGGGTGCCATTGCGTGCCGGTGAAATGGCTGCCGCGTCGGACAAGGCGGCCATATTGATCAAAAAAGGCGATCCGGTGCAACTGATTGCGGGCAACGCGAGCTTTACCGTATCAACCACGATGATTGCGGATGAGGACGGGGCGCAGGGCGACATGATCCGGGTTCGCGCGGACCGCAGATCCGCCCCGGTGGTTGCCCGTGTCGTCGAAAATGGCATCGTCAGAGCGCCAGGATTTAATTAATTCTTACCGCTGCCGTTATAGGCTGTGAGCGGGACCGGAAAAGGAAAGATATCATGGTAGAATCCATAGGTCAGGCAAGGACATCTGGGCTTAATGGCGTGAAGCTGCGGGAAGCGGGAAAAGGTCAGGCGGGATCGTCCATCGGCCTTGATGGCACTGCTCCGAAGATCGGCAATGCGCAGAGCCCGGCATCGCGCATGGCGGCCGAAGGCGCGCCCGTCGACATGGACCGCGTGGCCGAGATCAAGGCGGCGATCGCCAGCGGCAATTATCCGGTCGATCCTGACAAGATCGCCGAAAGGATGATGAATCTGGACTTGCCGGGCAAAGAAGGCTGACATGACCGTACAGGCGCTGGACCGTCTCGGGAACGGCTTTTCCGATTTGCTCGACGTGCTCGACAGCGATGACATCGCCCGGGTCGAAGCGGTGCTGGCTGAGGTGCGTGACGCGCTGGAGGAAGTGCGGGCGCAGGGCGCATGGCGCGACACGCATGAAGTGACCGGCCGTATCCGGGAGATCATGCCCCTGGTCGAGGCGGCGCGTGTTCGCGTAAACTTCCTTACCGACGTGACGCGCCAGCGCGTCGACCTGCTGGCCTTTCACAATGGGCGTCTTGATCTGACCACCTACAAACCCTGATTTCCCTGACATATCTGCCGCCGCGAAATTGGCACGAAAATTGCTGAGAAAGCCTCCGAGAGATCGGGGGCTTTTTGTTTGCGCCTCCGTCGATCCATTTGGGGATTTATATGTCGGCGTTTGGTGAAATGGATATTGCTGGGGCGGGACGCGGCAATCGCGTGACCAATGCCATTGCGATGGCCAGCCGCCAGACCGGCGTCGACTTCAACTATCTGTTCAATCAGGCGAAGATTGAGAGCGGCTTCAATCCCAACGCCCGGGCCTCCACGTCCAGCGCGACCGGTCTTTATCAGTTTATCGACCAGAGCTGGCTGGGCGTCGTCAACGACCATGGCGAAAAATATGGCCTTGGCTGGGCGGCAAACGCAATCAGCCGGGGCAGCAACGGTCGTTATTATATCAGCGACCCGTCTGTCCGCCAGCAGATCCTCGATCTGCGGACCCAGCCGGAGATCGCCTCCGCCATGGCGGCTGAACACGCCGCTGATAACCAGCAAACACTGGAGGCGCAGCTTGGCCGGAATGTGACCTCCACAGATCTTTATCTCGCGCATTTCCTAGGCGTTGGCGGCGCGGCGAAGTTCCTGCGCGCCCATGATCAGAACCCGGGCGCCTCTGCGGCGGCGGTGCTGCCGTCTGCGGCATCGGCGAACCGTTGGGTCTTCTATGATAGAAATGGAGCGCCGCGTAGCCTTGCCGAGGTGCGCCAGCGCTTTGCGGAAAAATTAGGCGACGACAGCGGTGCACTGGCTTCCGCGAGGGAGGCCGACGCGCCGGATATTCCGGCAGATCAGCAGGTCCAGCCGGCCGACTATGTTCGAATTGAAACCGCGCGGCTTGAAAACCGCACTTATCCAACGATTGCGCCCCGGCCGGAAACGGCGCGGCTCGCTTATCTGATGCTCGCCACTTTCGGAAGGTAAGGGCAAATGACAAGAACGCAGGTGAACGGCAAATTGTGGATTGGAGCGGCCAAAGGCGCGATATTGCCGATGGCGACGCTGATGCTCGTGATGTTCATGGTGGTGCCTATTCCCGCCATCGTCCTGGACATCGGCTTCATCACCAACATCATGATTTCGCTGGCCGTGCTGATGGTGGCGCTCAATGCCGCCAAGCCGCTGGACTTTTCGAGCTTTCCGACGGTCCTGCTGTTCGCGACCTTGCTGCGGCTGTCGCTGAACGTGGCATCGACGCGCGTGGTGCTGGTCGATGGTCATAATGGCCCCGGCGCTGCGGGGCACGTCATTGAAGCGTTCGGTAATTTCCTGATCGGCGGCGATTATGTCGTCGGCATCTTCGTTTTCGCCATCCTGATGATCATCAACCTGGTGGTCATCACCAAGGGCGCCGGGCGTGTGTCCGAAGTGTCGGCTCGCTTCACCCTTGACGCTCTGCCGGGCAAGCAGATGGCGATCGACGCCGATTTGAACGCTGGGCTCATGACACCGGAAGAGGCCAAGGCGCGTCGTCAGGAAGTGGCGACTGAGGCGGATTTCTACGGCTCCATGGACGGTGCGTCGAAATTCGTGAAGGGCGATGCCGTTGCGGGCGTACTGATTTTGGTCATCAATATTCTTGGCGGCATCATTCTGGGTACGTTGAGCCACGGCCTTTCTCTGGGCGATGCGGCACAAACCTATGTCCTGCTCGCGATTGGCGATGCGCTGGTGGCGCAGGTGCCTGCTCTGCTTCTGTCCATTGCAGCCGCGGGTATTGTTACGCGGGTTTCCTCCCCGCTCGATCTTTCGGGGCAGATTGCGAGCCAGTTCGGCTCGGGCAGGGCCTGGACTCCAGTGGCCGCTATCCTCACCATATTGGGTCTGCTGCCCGGTATGCCGCACATGATCATCCTGCCCGCCGCTGGTGTCGCCGGCTACGCTGCCTGGCGGCTGCGCAAGGGACCTGCACAGGCGGAGGAAAGTGACGCGGCCGAGACGCCAGAAGTGGAGAACCCCGCGCAGATCGACTGGGAAGATGTTTCCGATGGCGCGACGCTGGGGCTTGAGATTGGCTATGGCCTTATCGGTCTTGTCGATGATCGCAAGGGCGCGCCGCTCATGGCTCGCATTACCGGCATCCGGCGGCAGCTGTCGCGCGAATTGGGCTTCGTCGTGCCGCTGGTCCGCGTGAAGGATAATCTGGCGCTTGAACCGAATTGCTACCGTATCACCATTGCGGGCGTGATCGTGGGCGAGGATGAGATCTGGCCGGAGGATCTGCTGGCGCTCGACAGTGGCGATCTGGAAAATGAAATTCCGGGCCGCAAAGCGAAGGACCCGACCTTCGGGCTGGATGCGGTCTGGATTCCCAAGGACATGCGCAGCGAAGCCGTGGTCGCGGGCTATACAGTCGTCGATCCGCCAACGGTCATTGCGACGCACCTCAACCATTTGATCGCGCTTAATGCGTCGCAGATGTTCGGCATGGACGAGGCGCGGAAGCTTCTCGACGCGCTGAAGGAAAAGTCGCCGCAGCTTGTAGATGGCCTGACGCCGCAGCCATTGTCGTTGGCCGCCGTCACAGCTGCCTGCCGTGCGCTGCTGGCCGAGGGCGTTCCGCTCAAGGATTTCCGGCGCATCTGCGAAGCGATGATAGATGTCGCCGCGCCCGATGTCGGGCCGGACCAGCTCATAGAGGGCGTGCGCCAGCGGATCGGTTCGCTCATCATCCAGAATCTCGTGCCGGTGAAAATGCCGCTCCCCGTCATCACGCTCGATGGCGACTTGGAGGCTATGCTGGCGCAGGCGATGCGGGTTTCCAGTGGGGCGAACCATCCTATCGAACCGGCGCTGGGCAATCGCATTGTCGAGGCAGTGTTGCAGTCCGCTCGTCCGATCATGGGCCAGGCGCGCAGCTTCGCCATCGTTACCTCGCCAGTCGCACGGCGCGCGCTCGCGCGTTTGTTCAAGCCGCATTTGCCGGAAACGCCGGTGCTGTCCTTCCTGGAAATTCCAGACAGCAAGCCGGTCGAAGTCGTCGCTGTTGTCGGGGGAGAAGCCCCGGCCGCACGGAACCAACATATGGCGCCGCGTGCGTCCGAAAAAATCAACTAAAGTCGGGAGACTTAGACAATGCTGATGCAGGATGTAAGGGCGCAGGATGTAGGCCTTACCTATGGCCGCCGGGCAGCAAGGCCCGCGCCCGAAGTGCTGGCCCGCAAATATATGCCGCTGGTGCGCAAGATCGGTTGGCATGTGCATGGCCGGGTGTCCAATGCCATCGATATCGAGGACCTGCTGCAGATCGGCATGGTCGCGCTGGTAGAGGCTGCGAACAGCTTTGAAGATCGGGGCTTTGGCTTTGCGAGCTATGCCCAGATGCGCATCCGGGGCGCGATGATCGATCATCTGCGTCGTCACGCGACCATTTGTCGGTCAGCCATGGCGCGGCGCAAGCAGCTTTCGGCTACTCGGGCGCGGCTGGAGCAGAAGCTTGGCCGCGTGCCCACCGACGCGGAAATGTCTGCCGAAATGGGACTGTCTCCCGCCGATTACCGGCAGATCGTGGACAGCAGCGAAATCGCCCAGCATCACAGCATGGACGAAGTCTATTCCGACCAAAGCATGTGGTTCGCGGACGTTGAGGATCGGGCCGACGACCTTCTGGAGCGCGATTCCCTGAAACAAGCACTGGCGCGCGGCATCGGTCAGCTTCCCGAGAGGGAGGCAATGGTGCTGCAACTCTATTTCGTCGAGGAAATGAACCTGGAGGAAATTGGCCAGACGCTGGACATCGGCGCTGCGCGGGTATGCCAGATCAAGAAGGTCGCTCTTACCAAATTGCGCAGTCTACTCAGCGAATGGGAGTGACGCTTCGGCTTGCCACTCCATTCCAATCTCCCAAGAATTGATTGAAGCCCCGAACATCCGGGGCTTTTTTCATGTCCTAGCATCACCTGCGTTCCGGCTGTTACATTTGCGCCCAGAACGAGTCATGGGCGAGGACAATGCACGGTCATCATCACGATCATCCCGGCCATAGCCATGCGCCAGCCGATTTCGGCCGGGCATTTGCGATCGGCATATTGCTTAATTTGGGCTTCGTCGCGATCGAAGCGTTTTATGGCCTCATGTCAGGTTCGATGGCCTTGCTCGCCGATGCGGGCCACAACCTTTCCGACGTTCTGAGTCTCGTGGTAGCCTGGGCAGGCGTGGAACTGGCCAAGCGCATGCCGTCCCGGCGCTTTACTTATGGATTGCGCGGATCTTCGATCCTTGCCGCGCTGCTCAATGGACTGTTGCTGCTCGTCGCGATCGGCGCCATTGCCTTTGAAGCGATTAGCAGGCTCGGATCGCCGCAGCCGGTAGCCGGTGGCACTGTCATCGTGGTTGCGTCCATCGGCATCGTCATCAACACCGCAACGGCGCTCCTGTTCGCGCGGGGAAGGAAGGGCGACCTCAATATTCGGGGAGCGTTCATCCACATGGCCGCCGACGCCGCTGTTTCAGCAGGCGTCGTCGTGGGCGCGCTGGCCATGATGGCGACCGGAGCGGCGTGGATTGATCCGGTGATGAGCCTTGTCATCGCGGCTATCATCTTGTGGAATACATGGGGTTTATTGACTGATGCGGTGAAGATGTCGTTGGACGCCGTGCCGCCAGGTATCGATCCGGAGGCGGTGGAGGCGACGCTCGCCGCGTTGCCGGGTGTTACGCATGTGCACGATCTTCACATCTGGCCGATGAGCACGACGGAAACGCTGCTGACCGTTCATCTGGTAATGCCGGGTGGCCACCCCGGGGACGCGTTTCTGTTTGATGTGCAGAACCGGCTGGCGCGGGATTTTCGTATCGGCCACGCGACGGTGCAGATTGAACTAAGCGATGCGGGGGATTGCAGACTACATCCTGATTGCGTGGTGTGAGCCTGTTGCGACTAGGCTCACCTTCGGTCCGCCAAGTTCCAAGGCCCGCCCCAATGTAAGAGGATTAATAGGGCGGGCGCGATGATTTCAGTTCCTCCCAAAGGAGAGGAGCAAGAACAGCGAAAGCCCCCGTCCTCTGCAAAGGACGGGGACTCGCGCGGACACCCCTTTCGGGGATGAGTAAGGCCCCCGGGATCACTGGGGACAAATGGCGTCCCGGGGACCGTTTGATCGATGAAAGGTGGACCAATACCTTCTGCGATCAAGTCTGTTCTTTACCCGTCCGCTTAGCGGATCAGGCTGAGTACGCCCTGCTGGCTCTGGTTGGCCTGCGCCAGCATAGCGGTGGAAGCCTGCGAGAGAATCTGCGACTTCGCCATTTCGGTGGTCTCCGAGGAGAAATCGACGTCTTCGATCCGCGAACGCGCTTCGGTCAGGTTGGTGGACTGCGACGTCAGGTTGGTGATGGCTGACGACAGACGGTTCTGTACGGCACCCAGCTTTGCGCGGCCTTCGTTGATGGTGTTGATAGCTGCATCAAGCTTGTCCAGAGCATTGACCGCATTCGCCTGGGTTTCCAAGCTGATGGTTGCAGATCCGGCGGTGTCTACCGGCGTACCGGCGTCTGGGACGCCCGCTGTGACGGTGTTAACTGCGCCGTCCTGGATATCCAGAGCTGTCGTGGTCGCGCTGGTCAGGGCGATGGCGATGGTCTGCCCGTTACTAGAACCCGACTGAATGTCGATGGAAGCCGTGGTGCCATTGGTCAATTTGACGCCGTTGAAAGACGTATTGCCTGCAATATCGTTGACTTGTTTGAGCAACTCGGTGGCTTCGAGCTGGATTGATTCACGATCATTGTTGGACAAGGTGCCGCTTGCCGACTGAACGGCCAATTCACGAACACGCTGCACGAGGTTGGTGATTTCGCCGAGGGCGCTATCTGCAGTCTGGGCCAGCGAGATGCCGTCGTTTGCGTTCCGAACGGCCTGCTGCATGCCCTTGATCTGCGACGTCATCTTGCTGGCGATGGCGAGACCGGCAGCGTCATCGGATGCGCCGTTGATGCGCTTACCGGTGGACAGGCGCTCCATGGACTTCTGAAGGCCCAGAGAAGCGGATGAGGATGCAGAGCCCGCACGGATTGCGGCGACATTCGTACCAATAACAGTCATGTTGGTCTTCCTTCTTCATGGTAAAATGTCCCCGCTTTTAGTTTGCGCCGGGCGGGTCAGTGCCCGGCGCGGTATTATGTTATTATTGGATCAGCTTCAGCACGCCCTGCTGGCTCTGATTGGCCTGGGCGAGCATGGCCGTCGACGCCTGGTTGAGAATCTGCGCCTTTGCGAGCGCGGTGGTCTCCGCCGAGAAGTCGACGTCTTCAATCCGCGACCTGGCTTCCGTCAGGTTGGTCATCGTGGATTGTAGATTGTTTACAGCCGAGTCCAGGCGGTTCTGCACTGCGCCCAGATTGGCTCGGCTGCCGTTAATGACATCAAGCGCCGCATCCAGCTTGGTCAGAGCATCCGTGGCGTTGGACTGTGTTTCAAGGCTGATACCCGCCGCAGTCACTGTACCGGCAGTAGCGCCAGCAGCGGATTCATCAGTCAGGTTCAGCGTGGCCGCCTTCGCATCGGTCAGCGATATGCTGATCGTCTGGCCAGCGCTCGCGCCGGACTGGATAGTCACAGTTGCCTGTGAACCATCAGTCAGTTTGACACCGTTGAAGGAGGTGTTGGTCGCAATGTCATCGATCTGGCTGATGAGCTGGGTTGCTTCGGACTGGATGGATTCCCGATCGGCATCTGACACCGTGCCGTTGGCTGATTGCACGGCCAGTTCCCGAAGGCGCTGCACCAGGTTGGAGATCTCCCCCAAGGCGCTGTCCGCCGTCTGAGCCAGCGAGATGCCGTCATTGGCGTTGCGGATGGCAACCGACATGCCCTTGATCTGCGATGTCATCTTGCTTGCAATGGCGAGGCCGGCGGCGTCGTCCTTGGCGCTGTTGATGCGCTTGCCGGTGGACAGGCGCTCCAGCGATGCCGCGAGCGACATTTCCGCTTTGTTCGAGGCGCTTGCAGAGCGCATTGCCGATACGTTGGTTCCGATAATAGTCATTTCAAAATTCCTTCCGCGCTAAAACATTGAGGCCGCCCCATTTGAATTGCAGTTCGTTGCGGTCTCGAGGTGGATAACGGCGGCTGCGAAAGAACTTTAAATCGCCCGTCAAAAAATTGTCAGCTGCGCCCTCGGCGAGTGTCAAGGCGCTGACGCGCATGCGTCACGCGCGCGTAAGGGCAGCAGAAAATGGCGAAATTCCGCCGCTTTCTACTATTGGACAACTGGCACGAAAATTGCTTAACAATACGCGTAATTGATATTCGGCCACAAAGCCGGACGGCGGGCGGGGGCCCGTCGAGGAATTTTTTGGGGACATTTGATGCAACAGGTTGAGCTGAGCGCAACACTTAATGATCAAATTCCAACGCTGGCCGTCTGGCTAAGCGGTGCCTGCTTTAATGTTTCGGTTTTTTCCGGAACGCCCAAGCCGGACCGCGGCGTTATCCGCATCCTGACGCCGGGCGAGATCGCTTCGGCCACGCATCGCGATATATTGGTTGAGTGGCGCGAAGGGGCTCCCGAACTGGTTCGCGCTGGTTCAGGCTTGCCCGCGCGCGCAGGCTTCGGATTTGCGGATGCAGCGCTTGGCCATGCGCTGATCGCCGAGCTGATCCGCCCTGCATACCAGCCTGCCGTGGGCGAGCCGGAAAGCGCGCGGCTGATGCGGATTGCGGTGCGGATCGCGCAAAGCGACGCCACGGTGTTGATCGAGGGGGAGACTGGAACGGGCAAGGAGGGGATGGCCCGCTTCGTTCATGTGAGCAGCAACCGGGCCGACAAGGATTTCATTGCGGTCAACTGCGCGGCTCTGCCCGAAACGATGATGGAGGCCATGCTCTTCGGCCATCGCAAAGGCGCATTTACGGGCGCGACGGCTTCTTCCGACGGCCTGTTCCAGGCGGCCAATGGTGGGACGCTGTTCCTGGACGAAATTGCGGAACTGCCGCTTTCCCTTCAGGCGAAGCTGCTCCGTGCCCTGCAGGAGGGGGAAGTGCTACCCGTTGGCGCAACCCATGCCGTACCGGTCGATGTCCGTGTCATTGCCGCGGGCAACCGCGATCTGGCGGCGCTGTGCAATAGCGGGCAGTTCCGTTCCGACCTTTACTGGCGGCTTAATGTCATGCCGCTTCATCTGAAGCCGCTGGTCGAGCGTCGTCAGGACATTCGCGCCATCGCCGCCGCGCTGCTTCTTCGCCAGCAAGCGAATGAGGCGGCTTTCGTCTGGCCGACGGCCAAGGCCATGGAGAAGCTGATGGCTCATCGCTGGCCCGGCAATGCGCGTGAGCTGGGCAATGTCTTGCAACGCGCGCTGGTCCTTCGCGAAGGCGAGCGGATCGAGGCGGATGATCTCCACATCACCCCGGTTCCTGTGCGGGTGGAGGAGAGCGTTAGCGAACCTGTCGTTGCGTCCGCGCCAACGCCTTGGGCGTCGTCATCGGCCACGCTGCATGATGTCGCCCGCGCGTCGAAGCTGGATCGCATCCGCTCGGTGCTGGATGAGGTGAACGGGCATCGCGCCCGCGCCGCGCGGAAGCTGGGCATTTCGGAGCGCACCTTGCGCTATCGCCTTGCTGAACTGCGCGAACTCGCGGCGGCATAAGGGAACTGAGGCATGAACGTCATAAACAGCAACAGTGTGATGGCGATGCGCGCCGCCATATTGCAGCAGAACAGCGCCCTTCGCGAAGCCGCTTCCGCAGCCTCTGCACCGGCTTCACCAGTATCCGGCGCAAGCGCACCTGCTTCGACGGACTTCGGCGCGGCCATGAAATCGGCCTTGAGCGAAGTGAACGCGCTGCAGGGCCAGTCATCCGAAGCGACGGCGGCTTACGAGCGCGGCGAAACGACGGACATCGCGGCCGTCATGCTTGCCAAGCAGCAGGCGTCGATCGGTTTCGAAGCGACGTTGCAGGTCAGGAACAAGCTGCTGTCCGCCTATAAGGACATCATGAGCATGCCGGTATAATATGAGCGAGAACAGCCTCACCATCGATAATGCCGCACCTGCACGCAGCATGCCCGCCCTTTCCTCCATGGGCGGGAAGGGCGGCTTCGACGCATTGCGCGGACGATTTACGGATTTCCTGCGCCAGCCCGCGATCGCCAAAAGCCTGCCCATGTTTGGGCTGCTGGCCGTCATCGGCATTGCTGCCCTTGCGTGGCTGGCACTACGTGAACCGCCGCAGCGGGATTTGTTTCGCGGGCTTCCCGAAAGCGACAAGGCTGCGGTCGCCGAAGCACTGGGCGCTTCCAACATTGCCTTTGACCTGGACGATATGACTGGCGCGCTCACCGTGTCGGAAAGTGATTATCACAAGGCGAAGATGCTGCTGGCGGCAGAGGGCCTGCCCAAGAGCGCGCCCGATGGCAACAGCATGATCGATTCCCTGCCCATGGGCGCAAGCCGCGCGGTTGAAGGCGAAAAGCTCCGGTCCGCTCGGGAAATGGATCTGGCCCGGACTATAGAGGCCATTGACGCGGTGAAGAGCGCGCGGGTTCATCTGGCGGTCGAGCAGCCCAGCATTTTTCTGCGCGACAAGAACAAGCCCGCTGCATCGGTCATGCTGCGCCTCAACGATGGGCGGGCGCTGTCGGAGATGCAGGTGCAGGCGATTGTGCATCTGGTCGCTTCCTCCGTCCCCGGTCTGTCGCCGGATGGCGTTTCGGTGGTGGATCAGAATGGCCGTCTGCTCTCCAGTCCCGGTGATAATGCGGGATCGGCGGAAACCGATCGGCAGATCGCCGTACAGGCGCGGGTGGAGGAACGCTATCGTCAAGCCGTCATGGCCTTGCTGACCCCTATTCTGGGCACTGACAATTTCAGCGCAGAAGTTCATGCGGAGCTGGATTTTTCTGAGCAGCAGGCGACAAGAGAATCTTTCCCCTCCGATGAAAGCCGCATCAAGTCTGAACAGGGAAGCTGGACGGCGGCCAAGGAAAACGCTTCGGCTTACGGTATTCCCGGCGCATTGTCCGATCAGGCGCCCCCACCTGCCGTTCCTGGGTCTCAGCCGGCCAATGCTGCACCGGGCGCGGCGCAGACAGCGGAGGCAGCAGGCAAGACAGCAGAAAATTATGTTCGTGATTTCGCGCTGGGCCGCGAAGTTTCGGTCACTCGCAATGCATTGGGCACCGTCAAGCGGCTCTCGGTTGCGGTGGCGCTGCGTAATCCGGAAACTGGCAAGCCCCGTAGCGCGAAGGAAATTGCGGCTTTGGAGCAACTGATCAAGGGCGCGGTTGGCTATGATCAGGGACGCGGCGACGTCGTGGCGGTTTCGGCCCGCAAATTCGTCGCTGCCGATGCGGTAGGACTTGGCGAGAAATGGTATGAGGCGAGCTGGGTTTCCATGCTCGCGCGGAACCTGTCTGCGCTGCTGGTTGCTCTCGTGCTGGTCTTTGGCATCGGACGGCCGCTGCTGAAGCGCCGCTCCGCTATGAAGGCGGAGGAAACTGCACTGATGCAGGAGCGCAAGACCGCTATTGGTGCGGAGATTTCCCAGGAAATTCAGCGTGCGGCCGTTGCCGACCCGAACCTGCCGGTCACGCTCGATATGATTTCCTCCACCCAGACTTATGCCGAACGGGCAGCGCTGATCCGCAATTTCGTGAAGCAGGACCCTGACCGCGCCGCCTTGGTGGTGCGCGACCTGTTGCGGGAAGCGGACCGCAAGGAGGAAGCCAATGCCTGAGGCAGAGGTCGCCAAGCGTCCGATGACGGGCAGCGCCGCCGCCGCGGTCCTGCTGATGCTGTTCGAGGATGACGAGGCCGCGCAAATCCTCTCGCGGCTGGAGCCGGATGAAGTGCGCCAGCTTGGCTATGCCATGTACGATGTTGCAGACGTGGCCGTCGATGAGGTGAACGCGGCGCTCGACCAGTTCGTCAGCAAGGCGAAAAGCCGCACGACCATAGGCTATGGCGCGGGTGAACATATTCGCGCGATGATGCACAAGGCGCTGGGCGCTGACCGGGCCGACAATATGCTTGCCCGGATCACGCCGCCCACCCGGTCGAACAAACTTGAAATGCTGAAATGGATGGAAGCGAAGGAAATTTCGCGGATCGTCGAGAATGAGCATCCCCAGATCATGGCGCTGGTCCTGGCGCATCTCGATCCGCCCGTCGCCGCCGAAGTGCTTCAGCTTCTGCCGCTCGATATGCAGGACGACATCGTTTATCGTATCGCCACGCTGGGGCCGGTGACGGCGGAGGCCCTGGATGATCTGGAAGCGCTGATCATGCGCCGGGGCACTGCAACGGTGGCGGGAAATGCGCCGCAGCGCGGCGGCACGACCGAGGCGGCCGCCATCATGAACAACGTCCGCAAGGTCAATGAACAGCGCATCATCAAGCAGATCGGCAAACGGGACAAGACCGTCGCCCAGACGATCGAGGAAGAGATGTTCATCTTCGATAATCTCATCGAGATGGACGACAAGAATCTGGGCGCTCTGCTCCGCACGATCGAGAACGATGTTCTGGTGGTGGCGCTGAAGGGCTGCAACGAGCTGCTGAAATCGAAAATCTTCGGCTGCATGTCCAGCCGCGCGGCGCAGGCCATACAGGACGAGATCGAGGATCGCGGGCCCATCCGCCTGGCCGATGTCGTTGATGCACAGAAGCAGGTCATCGCCGCCGCACGCCGCATGGCGGAATCGGGCGCGATCATGCTTGGGGGCAAGGGAGGCGAAGACTTTGTCTGATATCTGGCAAGGCG
This sequence comes from Rhizorhapis sp., assembly GCA_036570425.1. Classification (GTDB taxonomy): domain Bacteria; phylum Pseudomonadota; class Alphaproteobacteria; order Sphingomonadales; family Sphingomonadaceae; genus Rhizorhapis. Next base: position 310,285 of record DATCYF010000023.1, read on the forward strand.
TTGAAGCACGCGCGGCGCGGTTTGGAAGCTGGGGCGAGCTACCTTCGGAAGGGACCTTCCGGCCGCTTTACTCCACCAATGATATAGGCTTTGCGCCGCTCAGTCATTTCGATGAAGATCTGGAGCGAGCGGTCGAGGAAATAGAGGCCGAGCCCCTTGTTTCTATCGACACACTCACCGCTGAATCCTTTGCCCAGGGTTTTGAAGAAGGCGTTCGCGTTACGCGCGCGGAGATGGAGGCAGATCGCGCCGCGCATCTTCGGTTGGCGCTCGCGCTTGAACAGTTGCAGCCGCAATCGAGTGGCGCTCTATCGGCGCTCCTGTCCACCGCTGTCCTGCGCCTGGTGCGCCAGATCGCGGGTGAAGTGGAGGTGGACGTTGCCCTTCTGGAAAAGCGATGCCTGGCCATTGCTGCGTGCATAGAGGAAGAGGTGGGGCAGCCTGCCCTTCATCTTCATCCCCATGATATCGCGCTGATGGCGAGCAAAAATTTGCCGGTGCGCCTGCTGGCTGACGAAGAAATGTTGCGCGGGTCGGTTCGGTTGGAAACCTCCGATGGATGGGTCGAGGATGGCCCCGAAATTCGCCTGTCGCGTTTGCAGGGCCTGCTTGATGACATGACAGGCCGCGCATGATCGGTGCGGTACTGAAACAGGCCGAAGACCTGCTCGAAACGATGCAGGTCGCCCATGCGGGTCCTCGGCATGTGGGGCGTTTGGTCGCTCATGACGGCGGTATGCTGGAAGTGACGGGCTTCAATCGGCCAATGGGTTCGGGCGCTCGGGTCATTGCCGCTGACGGTACTGTCGCGCGGGCGGAGGTCGTTGGTTTCCGTGGTGGCCGTGCGCTCCTGGTTCCGCTTGATCTTGATGCTCCGCATGAAAATGGCGCGCGGGTTGAGCCGGACAGTGCTGCCAACATGGTGCAGGTGGGCGACAGCCTGATGGGCCGGGTCGTCGATGCCATGGGCATGCCGCTGGACCGTAAGGGGCCGATCATGGCGAACGCCTATTGGCCGCTTGCGGGCGTCAAGGGCAATGTGCTTGACCGGGGCAGGGTGACGGAGCCTTTCGACCTGGGCGTGCGGGCGGTCAATGCGCTCCTGACCGCCGGGCGGGGGCAACGGATCGCCATTATCGCTGGTTCTGGCGTTGGTAAATCCGTGCTGATGGGTCAGATGATCGCTGGCGCCGAGGCGGATGTGATCGTGGTCGGCCTGATTGGCGAGCGCGGTCGTGAGGTGAGCGATTTTCTGGAGACGAAGCTTGCGGGCATGGTGCGGTCGAAAAGCATTGTCGTCGCAGTGCCTGCAGACCATCCGCCGGTACTACGTCTGCGCGCGGCTGCGCGGGCCACGGCTATTGCGGAATATTACCGGGCGCGTGGCAAGAAAGTGCTGCTGCTGATCGACAGTCTTACGCGTTGCGCCCATGCCCAGCGGGAAATTGGTCTTGTGCTTGGCGAGCCTCCGGCGATGAAGGGCTATCCGCCCTCCGCGTTGTCACTTATTCCCCGGCTGGTCGAACGGGCGGGCGTGGACAGTCGCTCGGGCGGATCGATCACGGCACTCTATACGGTGCTGGCCGATGGCGACGATACCGATGATCCCATCGTGGACGCCGCCCGCGCCATCGTCGACGGTCATATAGTTCTTTCCCGTCAGCTTTCGGAGCAAAGCATTTTTCCGGCCATTGATGTTGGCAAGTCGCTGAGCCGCGTCATGGCGGACGTGGTGAGCGATCAGCATAGAAACGCCGCTTCGGCTTTCCGGCGTCTTTGGGCGGCCTATGAGGAAAATCGCGATCTTATCCTGATGGGCGCTTATCGCCCCGGCAATGATCCAGTGATTGACGCCGCCGTCGCAAGACGCCCGGAACTATTGGAATTCCTGCGGCAGGATGCCCGCGATCATATTGATTTTGACGCCAGCACCGCTGCCTTGCAGGAGGCGTTTGGGTCATGAAGGGACTGATAGCCAAACGGGAACGGATCGTGCGCGCCCGCCGGGTGCAGCATCTTCTGGCGACTGTGGAGAGCGCGCGGGCGCAGAACGAAGCGATGGCGCTTGAACAGAATGCGCAGCGCGTGCGGATGGTGCGCGACGAGCTTTTCGAGGTTGGAGCGATCACGTCCGGCGCAGCGCTGGCGTCTCATCGCGAATTGGCCGGTCGGCTCGAGCAGGCCGGGCGGCACCTGGATGGTGCGATTTATGACGCGCACAAACGCGTGGAGCAGAAGGAAGGCGAGCGCAAGCTTGCCAATCGCGATCAGGAAATCGCCGAAAGGCTGAAGCAAAAGGCAGCCCGCGCGCTGATGGAGCAGATGGAATTGCGCCTGCAATCTCTGCCGCGCCGTAGCCGGTCCGCCTTGTTGGGAGACGTTTGATGATGGCCAATATGCCTCTGTCCACGGATGTGACAGCTTGCCTGCCCACGGGAGCGGGAAAAGCTATGCCGGGCATGGAAGGGGAGGGGGCGGATTTCTCCGCGATGCTGGAGCATATCAAGGCGGGAGCCGCCACGCCGCAGCTGCCGATTGCCACGAATCTGATACCGGCACCCGCCGCCGCTGAAGCGTCATCGACAGCGCAAACAATGCCGGGGGTCGATGCGGCGCAGATTGGCGCAACCGTCCTGGGCGAACCGGATGCAGATATTTCCGGGGCGGCGCCGGACATAACGCCAGCCATCCAGCCGAAAGCCATCCCGGGGCAAAATCCCCCGGCTACGCAGGCGGATAAACAGGTTCAGACCGAGATCGAAATACCCGCCAAATTTGCGCAGACGGCTTCCAACGTTCCGCAGATTACCATAGCCATGATGGGCACGGAGATGGGCAAGGGCAGTCCGAAGGCGGAAAAATCGGACAGCGGGATACAGGGCGGTTCTAAACACGGTGACAAGGTGGAGGCCGATCAGAAGCAGGGGGAAAGCGTCCTGGCTGATGGGCTGGCCCTTCCGCTATTGCAAATGGTGGGCCTGAGCGTCCCCTCGCCACATGCCGCTGCGCCAGCCATCGCTGTACCATCCCCCGGCGCTTCGCCGGTTGCTCTTTCCGCCAGTTCCGCATCTTCACAGGCCATTTCTGCATCTTCAGGGGAGAGTGCCGGCGCGTCGCCTATGCCAGAGGCCAACATCACAGCCCCAGCACAGCTTACGCCCAACGCAGCGCCGTTCGTGCTGGCCGATGCGGTCATGTCCGCCGCGCCTTTGCAGGGGGTCGCGCCAGCCGTCGACACTGGTTCGGTGTTGGCCGATCGCGTCATCGACATGGGCGTGGATGGGCAGTGGATCGATCGCATGGCGCGGGAGATCGCAGATATATCCGCCGGAACGGGGCGCGCCACCTTCACGCTCAATCCGGCCAATCTCGGCAAGTTGCAGGTCGACATCATTCAGGGCGAGGAGGGTGCGAATGTGCGCCTGACCGCCGAAACGGATGCAGCCGCCACAGCGCTGCAGCAGGGACGACATCAATTGCAACAGGACTCGCGGCTTCAGGCCGTCCGTATCAATGATGTGCAGGTTGAACGCAGCAACGACTCGTCGGCTTCATCTTCGGGCGGTCGCGGCCAGTCCATGGGGCAAGAGCAGGCCGGGCAGCAGAATCAATCGCAGGCGCATAAAAGACCGCTTGCCGAAGCCGTTTCTATGTTTGCTAACGGACAGGAGCCGGACCAGCCGGTTTCGGCGCGCGTAACTGGCCAGCGCGCGCGCTATGCGTGAGGCAAATGCGCCTCACCTTTTGTCCTGAGTAGGCGTTGAGCGCAGGCGACATGGAGCATCGAAAAGCCTGAGTGGTGTCGATACGGCTCTCGACGGGGTGCGGCTATCTCAGCACGAACGGAATAGAACCACTGGGAAATCTCAGGTGGTCCACAGGAGAATTCGGGAATGAGCGACGATAAGACGTCGAAGAAAAAAGGTGGCAGGAGCAAGAAATGGATCTTGCTGTCTGCACTGATCCTTGTTCTGGGCGGCATGGGGGCGGCGGGCGGATTCTTCGCAGCAGGCATGCTCGGCGGCCACGCCAATGCGGCGACCGAGGACCCGAACAGGCCGAAGCTGGTCCTGAAAGGTGAAGGTGCGCCTGCGGGCGAGGGCGAAAAGGCGGAGCCGGTTATCGGCACCGTTGCTGGCGATGGCTCCACGCCCAAGGACGCCAGTAAATATCAGGCGACTTATTATCAGATTGAAGCGCCCTTTACCTCCAACCTGAAGGACAGCGGCGCCTTCGCCCAGATTTCGCTCGCGATCGCGACCTATTATGACAGTCGGGTGCTGGAGAATATCAAGCAGCATGAAATCGCCGTTCGTTCGGCAGTGCTGATGCGCCTTGCCGATCAGGATGAAGCGGAGCTTTCAACGCCAGAGGGCAAAGAGCGGCTTCAGGCCGAGCTAAAGAAGGCTGTTAATGAAGTTTTGATCGAAAAAGCGGGTTTTGGAGGCGTTGATAACGTTTACTTTACCAATTTCGTTATTCAATGAGCTGGTGCGGGCCACAGCCCGCAGGGGACAATCAGCTTATGGAAGACGTACAACCTTTTAAGTTCGGCCAGTCGGAACCGCAGGCTCCTGTCGTGCTGTCCGGCATGGACCGGATCGGCGAGCGGATGGCGCGCCGAATTCGCGCGGTCCTGGAGCCGATGACCGGCATGAAGCCGCGCGTAACCGGAGAGGCAGTTTCGGTTTACAGTTTTTCCAACTGGTGCCTGTTCATTCCCGATTTCGTGAGCTTGAGCGTTTACCGGCTGCATCCCCTGAAAGGAGCGGCCCTCCTTCGAATCGATGCTGACATGGTCACGGCGCTGGTGGACTGCTTTTACGGCGGCACTGGCGCGCGTCTGCCTTTCAACCGCAAGGAATTCACACCTACCGAGGAGCGGCTGTTACAGAAGTTCAGCGCTTCTCTCATTGAAAAACTGGTGGAATCCTGGGCAGAAACTCATCCCGTCGACGCGACGCTGGTGAACCGAGAAACCAATATTAACTATGTCCATGTGGCCGGTCCCGACGAGCAGGTGGTGGTCCAGCGCTTTGAAGTCACGCTTGGCCGGGATGATGCCTGGCCAATTGAGTTCATCTACCCGCTGGCCGCATTGCGCGGGATAGAGCCACTGATGGGCGCGCGCGTGCATGATGAGCTGAAGATCAGCGATCCTGCCTGGCGCGAGCGGCTTGGCCGGCAGGTGAACCATGTGCGGTTTCCGGCGCGCAGCATATTGGCCCGACCCAGCCTGTCGCTGTCGCAGCTTATGCAGCTTGAGCCGGGCGACGTCATTCCCGTTCAAATCAACCGCAGCCTGCCCCTGCTTGTCGGCAATCGAGTCTTCGCGCATGGCACCATCGGCGAAAAAGAAGGGCGCGCTGCTTTCATGATCGAAAAATTAGCTGAAGGAACCGAATGATGAGTGACATGAGCGACGCGCCAAGAATGGAGGACGCCGTGGGCTCGCTGCCCGGCAGCCGCAATTTCCGGCTGCTGGCCGATATTCCCGTACGGATGTCAGTGGAGGTCGGATCGACGTCTCTCAAACTGGCCGAGGTGCTGGACCTGGCGGAGGGCAGCGTCGTGGAGCTTGACCGTCAGGCCGACGAACTGCTCGACATCATGGTCAATGGCACATTGATCGCCAAGGGTGAGGTTGTGACGGTCAATGGCCGCTATGGCATCCGCATCGTCGAGGTCGCGACTGCCGAGGCGCGCATGGCCGGAGTGGAACGGCGGGGTTGATGTTCTGGTATTTCGTAAAGCTTCTGATCCTGCTGCCGCTCGTCGGCGGGATGGCCTTCGGAGCGTTGTGGCTGTGGCGCAAATATCAGCCGGGGATGATCGGCGGACAGCAGAATCGCGCGGTCAAGCTCATTGACGCGGTGCCCATGGGCACGTTCGGCAAGCTCGCCGTGGTGGAGTTCGAAGGCAAGCGCCTGCTGCTGTCGGTAACACGCGGGCGCATCGACAAGATCGCGGAAAGCGACAATGAAGCGTAAGTCCCGCCAGATCATCTGCGCTGGATTTGCCATTGCTGTGGGTCTTGCTGTCTTCCACGCTGGTCCTGCCTTTGCGCAGGCAGCAGCGCCGGACAGTTCGGGCGCGCTGACCAAGGCGCTGGCCGACGTTTCCGGCGACGGTCGTCCGCTTTCGCTGAGCCTGCAAATTCTGGTCCTGATGAGCCTTTTGACGGTTTTGCCGTCGCTCATCCTGATGATGACCAGCTTTACCCGCATCATTATCGTGTTGTCGCTGCTGCGGCAGGCATTGGGGCTTCAGCAGACCCCGCCCAATCAGGTTCTGGTCGGCCTTGCGCTGTTCCTTTCCATATTCGTAATGCGTCCGGCGATTGATGCCATCAATAATCAGGCGATGGACCCCTATGGAGCGGGCCAGATTCCCATTGAGGAAGCGATTGCCCGGTCCGGCAATGTCCTTCACGGCTTCATGGTGAAGCAGACGCGCGAAACCGATGTGAAGCTTTTCTCCGATCTGGCCGAAGCGCGCCCCTTTGCCAGCGCCAAGGATATTCCCTTTTCCATCCTGTTGCCTGCTTTCGTGACCAGTGAATTGAAAACCGCGTTCCAGATCGGGTTTCTTATTTTTCTGCCATTTCTGATCATTGATCTTGTCGTGGCCTCCACCCTGATGGCGCTTGGCATGATGATGCTCTCGCCAACGATCATCTCCATGCCCTTCAAGCTTCTGTTGTTCGTGCTTGTCGATGGCTGGGCGCTGACCATGGGATCGCTCGCGGGCTCATTCGCGACGTAGCCGGGGCGGGAGAGGGGACATGGAAAATTCGGATTTCTTCATCGGCATAGCGCAACAGGCACTGTATATCACTGCGCTTGCGACCGCGCCGATCCTGATCCCCGCGCTGCTCGCCGGCGTGGTCCTGGGCATGATCCAGGCGGCAACCTCCATCAACGAGGCGACGTTAAGCTTCGTGCCCAAGCTGATCATCGTTGCAGTCATGCTGGCGCTGTTCGGCGGATCGATCATGCTGCTGATCGCCGATTTCACGCGAGAGATATTCGAACGGATACCGGAACTGCTGCTATGATTGCACCGGGGCTGGCAGGCGTCGAGGCCCAACTCTGGCTATGGCTGATCGCGATGATCCGTCCCGGCGCGGCTTTTTTCGCAGCGCCGGTTTTTGGCACTCGCGCCGTTCCCGTACAACTCCGGCTAGTGCTGTCACTGGCGCTTGGCATGGCGGCGCTCAACAGCGTCAGCATCACCATGCCACCGGGTGGTATTGCGACGTTCGCAGGCATATTGATGGTCGCTGGCGAGGTGCTTGCAGGGCTTGCTATCGGTTTTGCACTGCAGATCGGCTATTCCGCCGCCTTCGTGGCTGGCGAAGTCATCAGCAACGCCATGGGTCTTGGTTTCGCCAGCATGTCCGATCCGCAAAGCGGGCAGTCGAGCCCGGTAATCGGCACTTTCCTTTCGGTTCTTGCGACCTTCCTGTTGCTCTCCATGAATGGGCATCTGATGCTCATTACTTTCATCGTCAAAAGCTATGAAGCCATGCCCCCGGGCGGCGCGATGCTTTCGAACGATGCGGTTTACAGTCTGGTCCTCTTTGGCGGTACGTTGTTCGGCGCGGGGCTCACCATCGCCCTGCCAGTAGGTTTTGCATTGATTCTTATTCAGATCGTCATGGCGATGCTGGCGCGATCAGCGCCGTCGCTCAATCTTTTCTCGGTCGGTTTGCCCGCTGCGCTTATCTGCGGCCTGGTCCTGCTCGCCATGGCCGCGCCGGTGATGAGCGACGCCGTTGTGGATGCGCTGCGTCTTGGCCTTGATCAGGCCCAGACCATGGCGGAAGGGTAGGGATGGCAGAGGAAACGCCCGGCGAAAAGACAGAGAAGCCAACCCAGAAGCGCCTGCGCGACGCTGCGCAGAAGGGCGACGTTCTTCAGTCGAAAGAGCTTGCGACTGCTCTGGTCGTCATGGCCGGGATGGTCTGGATCGCCCTGGCTGGCCCGGCGATCATGGAGGCGATGGCGCGCATGCTGATCCAAGGCCTGCGCTTCGACCAGAAAGACGTTCTCAATTTTGCACCAGCCGCGCGGGCCTATGAACTTCTGGGCCTTATCGCTGTGCCCATCGGCGGCATCATGGTTGCGACGCTCATCGCAGCCATTGCCGCGCCTGCGATGCTGGGATCGCTTGGCTTTCGTGCCAACGCTTTCGCGCCCAAACCGGAAAAGCTCAATCCGCTGAGCGGGATCAAACGTATTTTCGGAATTCAGGGACTGATCGAACTCGTCAAATCGCTTGCCAAGGTGGCGCTGCTCGGCGGCATCGGTTTCTGGGTTGTCTGGGACCGGCTGGAGGCGATCGTCCAGATGGGGGAGACCGGCATCCGACCGGCGCTGGCCGAACTGGGCAGCCTTTTCGTTGTCGCAAGTCTCACCATGGCGGGCGCGCTCTTCATCATTGCCGGAATCGACATTCCTGCGCAGCTGTTCCAGCGGTCCAAGCGGCTCAACATGTCCCAGCAGGACCTGAAGGACGAATATAAGGAAACCGAAGGCTCCCCTGAACTGAAGGGCATGCTTCGTCGCCGTCAATATGAATTGCTCAACGGTTCGGCCCGGAAGGCGATCGTCGACGCTTCCGTGGTTGTTACCAATCCCACCCATTTCTCCGTCGCTCTGCGCTATCGGCCGGGCGAAGACGCCGTGCCTTTGGTGGTCGCACGGGGCCGCGGCGAAACAGCGCTCGCTATTCGAGAACTTGCGGACGAAAAAGGCGTGCCCGTGCTCCAGTATCCAGAGCTTGCCCGCGCCATCTATTACACCTCGCGGGCGGGGCAAGTGATTAACGAACAGCTTTACATGGCGGTCGCTACTGTTCTTGCCTTTGTCTTTCGGGTGGAAAACAAGATGGCAAGTGAGATGGACCGCCCGCATATCGTCGTTCCAGACGATCTGCGCTTCGATGCGGAAGGGCGGAAAATGAATTGAGAAACTTTCTAAACTTTCTCCGTCTATGGCCGTCCTTACGTAATGGGGCAGAGTTTTAGGATTGGCACATGAATGATTTTCTCGCCCACAACAGCAATGTTCAATCCTTCCGTGCCGAAATGGCGGGCAAGACTGTGCTTGAAACAAAAGCATCAAGCGACGCGCGATCGGGATCCGGAGAGACAGCGGCAACTATCGTGAGGGGGACTGCCCCGGCCGACGATGCAGATGTGGAGCAGCGGCTTACCAGCGTGGCGGAAATGGCCGAAGCGCAAGCAAAAGTGGCTGCGTTGCTCGCTGAATTGCACGCGGTCCGGGATGCTGCGGCTTTTGATGCCGACGCGGTGGAAACGCAGATTTCTGCGCTGCTCCCGCGGCCGACAGTCATTGTGCCTTTACCGCCCGCTAACCGTGATGCCGTCCAGCAAGCGATAGAGATCGCTGAAAGAATACGCGCCTCCGCCGCCGTTGCATTTTCCGCGCAGGCCAATGTCCATAGCGGCTTCGCTGAAGGCCTTCTCGCCTAAATCAATCGGCCGGAACGCCGTTCTAGTTCATGAAGGAAAGACGCATGGTTTCGAGTGTTTCATCATCCATTACATCGGCGCTGAACATGGGCTATGGCATCGATAGCTCCAGCATCGTCAGCGGCCTTGTATCGGCGGTGCGCGATCCCAAGGACAAAGCGCTTTCCGCCAAGGAATCAAAGGTGGGCGCCCAGATTTCGGCGATTGCCAATGCATCAGCGGCCCTTAACAACTTCGCGACAGCCCTTACGCAGCTCCTCTCCACCAGCGAATATTCCGGCAAGCCAGCCTCCAGCGACACTAGCATCGCAGCCGTAAGCCTGACGGAGGAAGGCGCGCTTTCCGGCCTTCCGGTGGAAATGGAAGTCAAGCAGCTTGCAAACTCTCAGGTACTGAAGTCCACGACGCTGGCCGACGGCAGCACGGCGGTCGGCCTTGGAACGCTGACCCTTACGACATCCGCGGGCAGCTATGATATCACCATCGACAGCAGCAACAATACGCTTGATGGGCTGGCGGAGGCCATCAACGTGGCCGATGCAGGCGTCACCGCCACCATCATCACCGACAGCGACGGAGCGCGGCTGGTGCTGAAAGGCGGTGTCGGCGAGGACGCAGCGTTCACCCTGACCAACGGCGGTGGCGCGGACGCAAACCTTGCACGCTTCACATGGGACGGATCGACAGGCGGCATGAGCCAGGTTCGTGCGGCACAGAATGCAGTTGTGGTTCTGGATGGCGTGGAGACCAGCTTTTCGGGAAACACGATCGTGGACGCCCTTCCCAATGTTACAATCGATCTGATGAAAGCAGCCGAAGGCACGACCATCACCATTTCCGAAGAGCAGCCCACCACGACTATGCGTGACCTGGTGATGGAATTCACTGATGCCTACAATAGCCTTTGGGGCGCGCTGTCATCCCTGACCGTGGCGGGCAAGGACGGCGCTGCGGGAGGCATTCTCGCGAGCGATTCCAGCATTCGCGATATGAAAAACATGCTGAACAAGCTGACCTCAACGCAGCTTGCCGCAAGCGGACCCTATACCACTTTGGCCCAGATCGGGGTGCACACCAACAAGGATGGCACGCTGGAGGTCGATACGGAAGCTCTGGACGCGGCGCTGAAAGCCAATCCGGCTGCTGTGACGGCCATGATCAATCCAGCCGTTGAGGATGCGGCTAATCCCGGCCTCGCTGGCGCGATGAAGTCCGTCCAGGACAAGTTGCAGGATGAGGATAGCGGCGCGCTGGTGAGGGCGCAGGAGCGCTATAAAGGCATCAAGGAAAAGCTCGGTGAGGAACGTGAAAAGTTCGAAGATTATATGGAACGTTACGAACAGAATCTGAGCAATACGTTTTCCGCCATGGATACGAAGCTTGCCTCATTGAAGGCCACCCAGACTTATCTGGAACAGCAGATCGCCATGTGGAACAATTCTGACAATTAAGTACAAGGGACACGGGATCATGTATTTTGGGAATAGCGCGAGCGCTAGTCGGCGTTATGCTGCAATCGATACCGGCAGCAAGGTTGAGGGCGCCAATCCCCACCAGCTTGTGAAAATATTATTCGACGAGCTTCTGCTTGCGATTGACTCCTCGATCGTGGCTGACAAAGCAGGCGATCGGTCCAAATGTTCCGAAAAGCAGGCGCGGGCCCTGTCGATTCTTCATGCGCTGGAGAGCAGCCTGGACTTCGACAAAGGCGGCCAGGTCGCGCTTGGCCTCGCGCAAATCTACCGCGAGGCGCGGCGCCTGATCGTGTCGGGGCTTCAGACCCGTTCGGCGGAAGAAATGCACCAGGCGCGCCACATCATCAACGAAATTGCAGAGGCCTGGGCGGCAATCGGTTAAATTGCGTTAGAGCCGTCTTCGCCAGACACGTGTCCGTCGCTCGGGCCGGCGAAGTCGAGATCCTACACCGGCAAAATCCCTCACTTCGCTTGGACGAACGGTTTCACAGAACGGGATAGTCCTGGCCGCAGCCGCCTCATATATCGACCTGGCTCCAATGAGCAGGTCTGCGTATCAGGCGTCGATCCGGCCTTCTTCCCGCTGAACATCCAGTCTTTTCATCTTTTCGATGAAGGTTGTGCGCTGCATGGACAGAAGGCGCGCGGCGTCGGCAATGACCCCTTCCGCTTGCGCCAGCGCAGCCGCTATATATTGGCGTTCAATTTCTGCGAGATGCTGCTTCAGGTCGATGCCCCGACCATTCAGGGAGCAAGATGGACTGGAGCGGCCAGGCTCCCGCACAAGCTGCGTCGTTGGCGCATTGCTGTTGCGCCGCCGGAACAGCGTATCCACCTGATCAGCATTAATCTGCATATTCGGGAACAGGATGATCGCGCGTTCAACGACATTGCGCAGTTCGCGCACATTCCCACGCCATTCATGATGAATGAGCCGTTCCATCGCGCTGGACGTAAAGTTCAATATGGTTTCCGGCGTAGAGAGTTTCCGGAGAAAATATTGAATCAGTGCAGGCACGTCTTCCGGCCGCTCGCGCAGGGGCGGCAACTGTATCGGGAAGACGGCTAACCGATAATAAAGGTCTTCCCGAAAGAGTCCCTCGTCAATCCGTTCATCCAGGTTCTGGTGGGTGGCAGAAATGATCCGAGCGTTGACGTCGATCAAACCGTTGCCACCGACGCGCTCAATCTGTCGTGTTTCCAGCACGCGGAGGAGTTTTACTTGCATGTCGGGGGGCATGTCCCCGATTTCGTCGAGAAAGAGGGTGCCCCGGTGGGCATCCTCGAACCGGCCGCGCCGCTGCGCGATCGCGCCAGTGAAGCTGCCTTTCTCATGGCCGAACAGCTCAGATTCCAGCAGGTCGCGCGGGACCGCGCCGCAGTTTACCGCAATGAAGCGGTTATGCGCCCTCTGGCTTTCGTGATGGAGGGCTGTCGCAACGATTTCCTTGCCGCTGCCGGAAGGCCCGGTGATCATGACGGAAGCGTCCGAACGCGCAACTTGTCTGATCAAGTCGCGGACCCGGCAAATAGCGTCGCTATTACCAACGATGATGTCTTCAAGAACATCGTACGCTGATGCGGTCTCTTCTTTCAACGCGATCGTCATCTGGTGCTGACCGGCCCCCATGCTATGCTCCGCAGCCACATTGTGGTGAATTCCCCCTTAAGGCCTAAATTCCTTCTGAAGTGTAAAATTGCAACCGCTTTGTTGTGCTGGCGTATACGGGATTCCGCCAAAAATCAGAGATCGTCCACATTAGTGTTAAATTCGACACGGGCGTGGCGCGTGACAGCGCACATTCGTGTCCGCGCCCAATCTATCCGGGCGGACCCATGCTGAAAGCTGAAACGGTCGCGCATTTACTATTTAACTTTGTTCAAGAGGGACCGTTCTGAGCGCGGAGATCAGAATATAAAGAGGGTTTCCGGGATGATGAAGAAACTAAGCATCTCCGCAAAAATGATCATGGCCTTCGCCGGCTTGCTGGCGATGATTGCCGGGATCGGAGCTTTTGCGGTATTCAAGATAGGGGAGGTCAATGACCTGTCAGCGCAAATGCGCACCCGCTGGTTGCCAGCAACGCAGTTGATTGGCGACCTTCACGCATACACGTCACAATACCGCATTGCGCAAAGCGGCCTTGTCCTGGCCGTCGATCCAGGCAGCCGGCGCAAGGCTGAAATCCAGCTCAAGAATGCCAGCACGGCCATTTCCGGGCTGCTCAATGACTATAAGCGGCATGTCGTCACGCCTGAGCAGAAGGCGCTCTATGACAATCTTGTCACGAGTTGGGGCGACTACGGCAAACTCACCGATCAAATGGTGAGCCTGTCCAACGCAGAGGACACGGCCGGAGCGACTGACCTGTTCAAGGGAGAGGCTCTCGACATGTTCTATATCGTCGAGGACGACATCCTGCAGCTCATCGACCTGAATGTTAAGGGCGGCAATGCGAATTCCGCAGCGAGCGACACGATCTTCCAGAAGTCGCGCACGATGATCCTGGCTTCGCTGGGTGGCGGACTGATATTGTCCTTCCTGCTCAGCATGCTCATGATGCGTGTCATTGCGACGCCGCTGAAGCGGATGAGCCAAGTGATCTCGCGGGTCGTCGATGGCGATCTGCATGTCGAAGTTCCTGGCAGAGACCGCAGTGATGAAATCGGCCAGCTTGCAAAGGCACTGGAGGGTTTCAAGGCCCTGTTCGCGGCCGACAAGGAGCGGGCGGAAGCAGAGCAGGAGCGCAATCGCCAGACTCAGGTGACGATCGACGCCATCGGCGCTGGTCTGGCCGCACTGGCGCAAGGCGATCTGACGCATATGGTGCCGGATGATGCCAACGGCCCTCTGGCCAAGCTGCATGCCGATTTCAACGGCGCAGTCCGGCATTTGCTCGGCACGCTGACGGAGATCGTCGAAGGTTGCAGCACCATTCGCATCGGCACGGGCGAAATCGCGCAGGCTTCGGAAGATCTGTCGCGTCGCACGGAGCGGCAGGCGGAATCGCTTGCGCGCACATCCACGACGCTGGAGCAGTTCACTGCTTCCGTGAAGTTGGCTGCCGATAATGCGCGGCAGACCAGCGAGCGTGTCGCCATCGCCCGCAAGTCGGCTGAAGAGGTCGATGCAACTGCCAAGCGCGCTATCGAGGCGATGCGCCATATCGAAGCGTCAAGCCAGGAGATGAATGCAATCATCTCCACCATTGATGCGCTCGCTTTCCAGACCAACCTGCTGGCGCTCAATGCTGGCGTGGAAGCGGCTCGGGCCGGCGATGCTGGAGCAGGCTTCGGCGTGGTTGCGGCGGAAGTGCGCCTGCTGGCCCAAGGGTCGGCGGAAGCGGCCGCCAGGATCCGCGCGCTTGTCGCCACATCAGGCAGCCAGGTTGCCGATGGCGTGGCGCTCGTAGAAAATTCCGGAGAAGCGCTGCGGCAGATCGTGGCTGAGGTCACTCAGGTGTCCGGTCTCATGGAAGAAATCGCCACGGCTGCTGAACAGCAGGCAAGCGGCCTGCATGAAATCAGCGCGACCGTTGCGTCGATGGACACTGTCACTCAGCAGAATGCCGCAATGGTCGAGGAAAGCACCGCGGGCGCACGCAACTTGTCGTCCGAGACGGAACGGCTGTTCGAACAACTGTCCTTTTTCGAACTCGGCCAGGCATCGCACGAAGCGCAACCTGTAGCGCAAGTGAAGATGCGCATGCCGATGCAACATGGAAATCTGGCTCTCAAGCCGCAGGAGGAAGAGTGGGAGGAATTTTAAGCAAATTAACGCGATTTAACCACATAAGAACAAGCGAAGTTAAACAGTAATTTGTAGCGGCTTCCGTAGTGAACACGGGAGCAATTCAAACAATAAACGAGGAATATCATGTTCAAGAAAACAACTGCTGCTATGTTTTCCCTTGTTGCAGGCGCTTTGATGGTTGCAACGCCCGCCAATGCTCAGTCCGCAGATTGGCAGCGTAGCGTTGCCAGGCTGGTCGCGGCGAAGCAGACTTACCCGCGGGCCGCTCAGATGCGTGGTGATGAGGGCACGGCGAAGGTCAAGGTGAACGTCACAGCGGACGGCTCGATCGGAAACGTTGAACTGGTCGCACCTTCGGGCTCATCAGTGCTGGATCGTGAAGCGCTGGCTCTGCCGGCCAAGGTAGGCAAGTTCCCACCGCCCCCAGGCGGCGCGGCATCAGTCGTCCTGCCGCTTACCTGGAAGCTGATGTAATCTGCTTTCCTGTAATGTAAAAAGAGGCGCGCTCCTGAAAAATGGGCGCGCCTTTTTCTTGTCAGAGACGCTGGTCGTGAATGACTAGACCGGCATCTGGGCGACTTTGGCCCTCGATCAGTGCTTTTAGGGCTTTCAAATCGCGGTGGATCCATCGCGCATCTGCTGCGAATTTTTCCGCATCCATTCCTGGCTGGCGAAAAAGCGTCAGCATGACCTCCGCGCCGCCGTCATTCTGGATGACGCGCAATGGGATATGGATTTTTTGTCCATCCCCAACGTCCACAAAATGATCCATGATTCCAAAATCATTGTGGCCCGTGAACCGAATGCGGACGGGACCTTCAGGGCCATCCGCGAACCAGTCGTCGCCATCCTGCCGCAGATCCGATTCCGTTAATCCGGATGCCCATCTAGTGAAGAATTCCGGGCGCCATATCCGGTCATAGAGCGAGCGCCATTCGTGATCGATGGAAACGCTATAGGTGCGGGCGGGCAGCATTATCTATTCTCCAATCTGGAACCGGAAATCGTTCTCCAGTCCTTACGGTCGTTACCTTGCCAATGCCAAGCCGGACTGCGCACGCAGTTTGGAAGCTCAGGCCAACACGTGCGAAAGGGTAATGCGGTAAAGCACCTGTTTACCCTCTTTGTGTACACGCTGCCTCTGCGGATAGAAGTCCGCTGATGGAGAAGATGATGGAAAGCGGTGTACAACGGCACGCTCAATCAGGGTCAGTGGCCGCCCACCTCGATTATCGCGAGGTTGAACGCGTATTTGAACTGGATACGTCCTTCAATAGCGGCCGCGCGGAAATATGGCAGCTTGTGCGGAACGATCTGGGTGAGATGAACCGTTTCATGCGGGATGGCGTACTTGCCCTGAGAGAGGTGAAAGAGGTTTCCGAAGAGCAAGCCCATCCATCCCCGGGCGAAGGCGAAATGGCGCAATCCGTAAGAACCTGGCTGGGGGCGGACGGCAGTCAGAGCTGGTTGGATCATTGCCAAACCTTGATTGCCAGGCATGTCGGCGTGGGAGCGCCGACGCTTCTCCTCAGCAGTCTAAAAACGAAAGGCAATCTTTTCCTTGCCGAACTTCTGCGCATCAAATGCAGCGACCTTGATCACTATCATCGGTTGATGCTGGTGATGATAAAGCTCGCCGCGGTGCAGGACGCGATCATTTCCCATGTGCACCAGGAGCATCTTCGGGCGCTGAGCAAAATGCGACTGGGCCAACAAACGGAGCGGCTTCGCAGTGAGGTGGCTGGTACTGTCGAAGAGGCCAGCCTGAAAAGTGCCGATCTGCGTATCCGTGTGGATGGATTTGCGGCCAGTACCCAGACCATTGTGAAAGGAAATCATGAGATCGCGGCGACCTCCAACCAGATTGCCGCGGCTATGGACGAAACCGCCACAAATGCGCTGGACCTCATCACGGCCCTTCGGCAGGCAAAAACCGAGGTGGCGGAAGCAGCCACGATCGCGCAGGCCGCATCACTTGGAGCCAACGCCGCCGTCGATAGCGCGGGCAGCCTTGCGCAACACACACAAGCTATAGAGTCCATGCTGGACTTTATTCGCGGCGTTGCTGGCCAGACAAACCTGCTGGCCCTGAATGCCGCTATTGAAGCGGCGAGAGCGGGAGAGGCAGGCCGGGGGTTCGCTGTCGTCGCGCAGGAAGTCAAAACTCTTGCCGCGCAAACGGCGCAAGCGACTGGGCAAATCGCCGAACAGATACGCTCGATTCAGGCAGCGGCGCGGGAAGCCATTGCCGCAATGAGCACGATCCGCGATGGTATCTCAACCGTCCATCTTTCGACCGAAAATATTCGGAGCGCCATGGTGAACCATGCCGGCACGGCCACACGCATCAGCGAATCAATCAACGAAACAGCGGTATTGGCCGCGGCAACGTCCCGCACTGTGCACGACATCGGCGGAGCTACCAACAATGCAGCGGAACAGATGGGCGGAATAGACAAGGCATTCGCCGAGGTCGCTGATCACATCCATTTGCTGGAACGAACCGTTAAAATGTTCATCGGGCAGGTCTCCGATGAGCGACCTGCCGACGAAGCCTCCGCTCGTATATAGTTTTCCTCTGCGCTCGCGCGCGCAATCACTGGAGCGACAATTCCATTCAGTGCGTGGGAGGCAAAGTCACATGCTGTGCGGCATGGCCGATGGACGTCGGTCCCCATACCTGCATCCGACGGCCTTCTATTGCGCCAAAGAGCCGGATCAGCGCGGCGTCCTCCTCCGGATCAGCAGTACGTACATGCGCCTCCAGCGCTGCTTCCGCTGATGCCCAATCCTCAAAGCTTTGGCCCAGATAGGCCGAAACGTCCGCAAGATCCCGCGCGACAGCCTCAGCGCCCATCTGGTCAGCCCGTGAAACCCACTCGATAAGGTCCTGGGCCTGCCGCTTCTGCTCTTCGTCGATCAGCGCCACCCCATTGATGCCAGCAACCGTGTCCGCCAGCTTGGCAATGAGCGCGGCATTTTCGCCTGTTCGCGTGGCAAGCGGTGGTAGCGAGGATTGCTTCACACCAGTGAGTTGCTCGAACGCCAGCAAAATGACCTGACGGAGCGACAGGTCGAACAACAGATAGATGGAGTGGGGATCCCCGGGAACGGGCTGGGCGACCGTGCCGGCAAACTGCATGGTGCCGAGCGCCGCAAATTGAAGGACGTGGAAGGTGACGACATCATGATCGACCTTTTCTCCGCTCACCTCCTCATAATGGCGACAAAGGTCGGCCAGGGGAGAGCCAAGAGGCTCGATGCTGTCGCGCATGCCCATCGTCGCGATGTCCACCATCGGATCGCCGATCATGGAGAATTCGAAGTCGTAAAGACCCGTCATCTTCCCGTCTTTCAACAGGAATTGCCCGGAATCAAACTGAATGAAACTGGCTTTGTTCCGGTGGGTGGGCACATTGCGTCGTAACCAGCCGATCACGAACTCAAGCAGGGGTTCAGGCTTGCGCTTGGTGCGTTTGTAATGCGGCAGATAAGCGTGTAATCCCACGAGAGCGATATCTTCGGCGGTCTCCGGGCGGTGCATTCCCACGGCAACGAATGGTTCCACCGGAAGGCTATGCATCCGTGCGACCGCCGACATATAGTCCTGACCGATGGCTATGCGGGTTTTATCGTCGGGCGCATCGGCCATGTCGCGGGTCCCCGGCAGAGAATCCATGACAATGCACGGGGGATCAACGAGGTAGCCATGAATTTTCGGTACGGGAATTCCATGCTCGAACAAGACTTGCATGATGTCCGCTTCCCGCTTCAGTTCGGGAAAGATCGCGACGTCTCCGGCGCGATCTCCGCGCAAGTGAAGTTCAATGATCTCGCCATTCTTTTCGACATCTGCGAACCAGGCCGGACGCCAGCGGACCTGCCGTTCCATTCGGACGATGCGACCGCCAGTGACTTCCTCCACGAAGGCCCGGATACGCGCGACTGCGTCGTCATCGTAAACGGGTGTGACGTTTGTGCCGTCGCTCATCGAAACTCCTCACCTGGGCTTGATAGTTATTGGGCTGGGCATGACAATCCGGCCCAACATATTTTTGGATACCATATCGCTGAGTCTGCCGAAGAGGCCGGATGACCGCCCTGTCGCATGTCCGCTCTATGTCATCCCGGGACAACATACACCGGGCGGCCGCCCCCATGAAAGTGGGAGGGCCGCCCGTCAATCGTCCTAGTTACCGAACTGATAGCGCAGTTCGATCCCGTAGGTCCGCGGCGCGCCATAGAAGCTGCTGTTGATGCCAAGTACCGCTGAACCAACATTGCTGGATGCCAGATACTCCTTGTCGAACAGGTTTCGTACGAAGACTCCCGCATCAACGCTCGATCCGCCGATTCCCTTCAGATCCAGCCGGGCGTTGAACACGTCATAGGCGGGCAGGATGTTGTCGGATGAGCGCACCTTGCTTGAATGGTAATAATCGACCGACACCACGCCTTCCCCGATGCTTTCAGGCAGGGGCAGTACCCAGCGGGCACCCGCCGTCAGCGTTGTCTTGGCGACCAGATTGAATGGCACCTCGGCTATGCTGAGATAAGGGAGAAGGACCTGCGGCACAGTGAGCGAACGGGACTTGAGGTCAAGGAAGGTTGCGCCCGCATCGAACGAAAGGGTGCGCGTCGGTGCGATACGGCCGGTCAAATCGATCCCCGCCACGCGCGTCTTGCCTGCATTGACCAGCAGCGTCCCACCGGCGGGATCATTGGCAGCATTGCAATCGCCGTCGGGCGACAGGGGTGCATCGGTGCCGCCTGGAGCGGTCGTGCTACAGGTCGCTTGCGTATTCAGGCCTGAAATCGGCACCTGGACGCCGCTATACCATCCGACGAATGGCGAAGCATTCAGCCTGATCTTGACGTCGCCCGCCTGGAAATCCGAACGGATACCGAATTCGATATCCGTAACCTTTTCCGGAGCGAACGATTGGAATTGAGTCAGGCGACCAGCAAGCGTCGGTCCGTTAATGCCGCCTGAGCGATAACCGCGCCGCGTGACGACATAGAGGAACAGATCGCGATTGGCCTGCCAGTCGAGCCCCACTGTCCAGGTAGGGGCCTTGGATGAGGTTTTGTTCACACTCGAATTGACGATTGTCGGTGCGCCGGCTTTGCAGTCGTCAGGCGAGACGGTCGGATCAGGTGACGTTCCACCGCCAATGCAGGCCGAGATCTTGTCCCAGGTGTAGCGGAAGCCGGCGTTGAAACGCAGGCCGTCCAACACATTGTCGAGCTTGTACCCGATGTTCGCAAACAGCGCCTTACTCTCTTCGGAGTAGAAGCTGTAGTTGAAGGGCGCGTCGGTTATGCCTGGCAGAATGAAGGTGGGAATGTACGTGCCGCTCGGGCCGACTGGTTTGCTCTTCAGATAAAAGCCGCCGATCAACCAGTCGAGCTTGTCATCGAATAGCTTGCCTTTGAACTGGACCTCATCAGTGAACTGCTCAACGTCGGATTTCTGACGTCCACCTACGACCGTGACCGGCAGACCGGCGGGAATGGCGCCAGTGCCGTCAGAGATAAGCGTGGGCAGGCCATCGACGCTCGAATAATAATCGACATCGGTGTGGCGATAGCCGAAAATGTTCACGAATTGAACGTTTTCGCCCATCTCGATCTCGGTGCGGTTAGTCACACCGAAGCGCAGCACTCGTTCGAACGCATCGACATCGGAATCTATCACGCGTGGGCCGCGCGCACGCTGCAGCTCCAATTGTTCCAGCGCACCCGTAAGCGTGCCCGTCGCCGACAATGCATTGGGACCGGGCAGCACGTTTGTAAGAACCGAACCGCCGCCAGTCGAATGATTACGATAATAATCAATGATCGTGGTGTTCTTCAGGCCTTCAAATGGTTCAAGCAGCAGCGACACACGGAGTGCGCGCGAATTGAGATCGTCGGCGTCGTCGCCAATCCCGATGTTCTTCGTCCAGCCGTCACGCTTCTGATACTGGCCAGCAATGCGCAACGCCGCCTTGCCATCGACAACCGGCAGGTTCAGTGCGCCTTCCGCGATGCGCGCGTCATAATTGCCATAGGCAACCATGGCATAACCTTCGAGCTCATAGCTCGGGGCTGTCGGGTAGTAGAGAATCGCGCCGCCGGTGGTGTTGCGACCAAACAGCGTGCCCTGAGGACCTTTCAGCACCTGCACGGAGCCGAGATCATAGGTAGGGATGCTCGAACCCACGGTGGGCGAGGGAACCTCGGCAAAATAGCTGATGACGGCTGCGGCGCTGTTGCCTGCCAATGCCTTCGACTGGCCACGAATGGAAAAGTTCGTGTTCTCGCGCCCGCCTGATCCGGCGAGGAATACGCCCGGCGTCTTGATCAACAGGTCCTGGGTGTCGCGTATGGAGGATTGGCGCAGCATGTCCCCGCTGAACGCCGTTACCGACACGGGCGTTGATTGGATGTTCTCTGCGGTCCGGCGTGCAGTAACGACAATGTCGTCCATGACCGCACTGTTGGCGACTGGAGCCGGCTCAGCGCTCTCAGTCTGTGACTGTGCGGTGGCGGCTGCAGGCAGGAATATGATGGCGCATGCTGAAGAAGCCAGAACAGTCCGAAAATTTAAGCAGAACTTCATGACAGGATCCCCTTATTGATGGCGTTAGGCCATTTTTGGTTATGGCGGCCCGTATAAGGCAAACGTATTATTGCGCCTATCGAACGGAAGGGGCCTCCATTGAAGCTCTATCAATCCATTAGCTTGCTATGGCTGGATTTCTGGGACGTTTCGCTCTGTTGAAGATGCAATGTAATTTGACAAAAGTAATTCGGTTGACGGCTTATCGTCGCTTTTGAGAGGAAAGCGGTTTTCACGCAACACCCGAAGACGTTCCGAATCATTTGCGTTGTTGAAAGACACCCGCTTAATCATGTATATCATAAGCATGATTAAGCGGGCCGATTCCATGATGCCATATGTAAGCCATGAGTTCCCGCAGAGAGTAGATGTTCAATCGGGGCAGCGGGGCCGGAAATGTTAACATGTTCAGTCGAAACCCTGGAGCGCTCCCTTGAAGCGGTCATGGAGGCAGGGAAAGACATCACTCCATTTTTTTATGACCGCTTTTTCGCGCTCTATCCTGAGCAACGTGCGAATTTCTATCATTTTGAAAGCACGAGCGGGACCATGGTGAACGAAATGATAACTTCGGTTCTCGCTTTGGCGTCCAATGAGGCGTGGCTGACAAATTCCGTTCAGAATTTCGTGGCGGCGCATCGCTCCTATGGCGACATTCCTCCCGATGCTTATGCCAGGCTGCTGGACGTGCTGGTCGATACTCTCGCTCAGGTGGCCGGTTCTCGCTGGACGGACGAATTCGAAACCGCATGGCGCTGGTATGTTTCGGGAATGAAGGCCCTGATCGCGGAGCATGTCTGAGACGAGAGGTCGTGCGACCCGTAAGCCGTTAACCATTTTTTAAGGTTTGAGCTTCATTCTTTCTTAACGTTCCGATGTGTCCCTGGGGGACGGCGAAAAGGACCGGCAAGATGCGGATGATGATACGCCCGATCGCGGCGCCTCTGGCGTTGATGATGATGCTCGCTGCCTGCACGACCACGACCTCGAGTCAGGGGAGCGTTGCGCCCACCGCGGAGTTGGTCCCACCTGATCCCATCGCGGATTGGCGCAATGTGATCTCGGCCGCCGATAAAATGAGGCTTGAAGGACTTGAGGCAGCGTGGACCGATGCGCTCGCTGAGGCACGGAAGGCAGGTTACACGAAGGCTGTAAAGGCGGAAGGCGCTCTTTTGGAACCGGATGCAGCGCTGCCTCGCGCAGCGCCCCCACCTGGCCCCTACCAATGCCGTGTCATCAAACTGGGGCATCCGCAGGGAAAGAAGAGCGGGCTTGACTATATCGCTTATAAGGGTTTCGCCTGTCACGTGGAGGCGGAGGAGGGCCGACTCTGGATCGTCAAACAGACAGGATCACAGCGACCTTCAGGCCGTATCTGGCCCGAACGCGACGACCGCCAGATATTTCTGGGCGCGATGGAACTGGGGGACGAAAAGGAACCCCCAGCCTATGGCGACGACCCCGATCGTGATCTCGCCGGTTATGTGGAGCGCGTTGGCGCGTTCCAGTGGCGCATCGTGATTCCCGATCCGGGCAAGGAGTCGCGGCTGGACGTCTTCGAACTGGTGCCGATCACGCCGCTGGCCAGACGAGCGCAGCGCGTCAGTGGATGAATCCCGGCAGCGGGGACTTCATTCGGCGAGTTTAAGGATTCCGCGCACGACCAGCAATATGGCAAGCACGACCGCAAGAATAGGCAATGCTATCACGATCCAGAGCGAGCCCATCCCCGATCCGCTGTAGCCGCCAAGCCAGCCTACGATGATAGCCAAGGCCATGACAGCGGCGCAGATCCACGCGGCATTGCGCCATTTTCCGCGCAGGAGAAACAGGCTGAGGAGCTGCAAACATAAGTAAAGCAGCCCGGCTCCGAACAAGAACATATCCATTGATGGCTCCTCGCCTGCGTTGGCCGGCGGTTTTCACTCCTGATTAAAGCAACGGTCGGACCCTGGCATCAGGCCCTAAAAAGATTAAAGGAGTGTTCCCGCACTTTTTGCTTGCAACGGCCCATAGGGCCTCCCGTTCCCTGTTGCGAGGGGAGCAGTAGGGGAGAGGCTGCTCTGAGCAAGCCATTTCGGACGGATTGCCGTTTGAAAGCGATCAGGCGCCTCCAGCCCGCCGACATGGTTCAGTTCTGCTTGCGTACGCTCATCAAATAATTGAGCGATTTGCTGTCCGACAGGACGAAGCCGTGAGCGGGATTGAATGACAGGCCGCGCTGGTCGACAATCTCAAGCCCCGCCCTGGCGAGCATTTCTTGCAGTTCTTCGGGTGTCAGGAATTTATGCCAATCGTGCGTGCCTTTGGGAATTTGCCCAAATCCTTCGCCCAGAGTGATCATGGCAAGCCGCGACATCGCGGTCCGGTTGGGCGTTGAAAGGACCATGAGCCCGCCGGGGGCAAGCGCGCCGGCAAGGCCATCGATAAAGGCCTGCGGGTCGGTAACATGCTCGATTACTTCCATGGAGGTGACAAGATCAAAACCCGTCTCGCCCAGATCCTCTATGCCGCAAGCCCGATAATCCACGTTCAGTTGCTGACGCTCGGCATGGACCTTGGCGGCCGCGATGTTCTCCGGGGCAGCGTCGATGCCGATGACGTGCGCGCCCAAACGCGCCAGCGGCTCGCAGAGCAGGCCCGCGCCGCATCCCACATCCAGCGCGCGCTTGCCGGTCAGCGGCCGCATCGTCCGGTCGTCTCCGTGCCAATGAGCATCAATCGCCTCACGAAGATAGCGTAGCCGGACAGGGTTCAGCCTGTGCAACATGGCGCTCGACCCTTGCGGATTCCACCAGTCCTCAGCCAATTTGCCGAAATGCGCGGCTTCATCTGGATTGATCGTATTTGCGGCCTTGCTTGCCATTGCTTCTCTCGCTGACTAATAGGGGCGCGCCCCGCGCCGGGGCATTATCTGCAACAGTAAGAATAAGGCGCAAATCATGGCGCGCATAGTGATGAAATTTGGCGGCACGTCGATGGCGGGCATGGAGCGAATCCGCAACGTAGCGGCGCGCGTCAAGCACGTGGTTGAGCAGGGCAACGAAGTCGCCGTTGTCGTTTCGGCAATGGCCGGCGAAACCGATCGGCTTGTCGGCTTTTGCCGTGAGGCCAGCTCGCTCTACGATCCTGCTGAATATGACGTGGTGGTATCCAGCGGCGAACAGGTGACGAGCGGCCTTTTGGCGATGACGCTGAAATCCATGGGCGTCGAGGCGCGAAGCTGGCTGGGCTGGCAACTGCCCATCCGCACAGTGGATGCGCATGCGAAGGCGCGGATCGAAAGCTTTGAGACTGATGCATTGAGTAAGGCAATGGCATCCGGACAGGTCGCCGTCATTCCGGGCTTTCAGGGGATGATGGAAAATGGCCGTGTCTCAACGCTCGGGCGCGGTGGCTCCGATACGTCGGCGGTTGCCGTAGCGGCGGCGGTCAAGGCGGATCGCTGCGACATCTATACCGATGTGAATGGCGTCTATACGACCGACCCGCGCATCGTCGCCCGTGCGCGCAAGCTCGACAAGGTTACTTATGAGGAAATGCTCGAACTGGCGAGCGTCGGGGCCAAGGTGCTCCAGACCCGCTCAGTCGGCCTTGCCATGAAGGAAGGAGTGCGCGTGCAGGTGCTTTCTTCCTTCGATTCACCGGATCAGGACGATCTTCCCGGTACATTGATCGTCAGCGAAGAGGAAATTGAAGGAAGCGGTATGGAACGGCAGCTCATCACCGGCATCGCCCATGACAAGAACGAAGCGAAGATCACGATCACCCGCGTGCCTGATCGGCCCGGTGCGGTGGCCAGCATCTTTGGCCCGCTGGCCGACGCAGCGATCAATGTCGACATGATTATCCAGAACGTTGGCCGCGATAAAGGCGAAACGGACGTGACCTTCACGGTTCCGGCAGGCGACCTTGCCCGATCACTGGATATTCTGGAAAGCCAAAAGGGCGAAATCGGTTTCAACCGTATCATTTCCGATACAAAGGTTGCGAAGATATCCGTCGTCGGCGTTGGCATGAAAAGCCATGCGGGCATTGCGGCCGGGATGTTCAAGTCACTTGCCGATCGCGGCATCAATATCCTCGCCATTTCAACCAGCGAGATCAAGGTCAGCGTCCTTATCGATGAGGACGAGACGGAGCTTGCCGTGCGCGTGCTGCACACGGCCTATGGTCTTGACGCCGAAGAGCCCGTTGCTTGAATTGAAATAGAGATCGTCATCCTCGCACAGATGAAGGAGCATTCCTTCCTCCGTGCAGGAGCGAAGAAGGGCTTTATGGCAAAAGACAAACTCCACCGCCTTATGGCGCGCGGTACGGAATTTCTGGGCTGCGACGTCGCAATCATGTGCGGGGCGATGAGTTGGGTTTCGGAACGCAATCTTGTCTCGGCGATCAGCAATGCTGGTGGTTTTGGCGTGATTGCGTGCGGCGCGATGACGCCGGAATTGCTTGATACGGAAATCGCCGAAACGAAGAAGCTCACGAGCAAGCCTTTCGGCGTAAACCTCATCACCATGCATCCGCAGATTTTCGACCTCATCGACGTTTGCGCGAGACATGAGGTCGGGCATGTGGTGCTGGCTGGCGGACTTCCGCCCAAAGGCAGCATTGAAGCGATCAAGGCCCGCGGTGCGAAGGTCATCTGCTTCGCCCCCGCATTGTCGCTGGCAAAGAAGCTTGTCAGGTCGGGCATTGATGCGCTGGTCATTGAGGGCATGGAAGCGGGCGGCCATGTCGGTCCGGTGGCGACCTCTGTCCTGGCCCAGGAAATCCTGCCTGAGCTTGCGAGCGAACTGCCGGTTTTCGTGGCGGGCGGCATTGGCCGGGGCGGGGCCATCGCCGGATATCTCGAAATGGGCGCTTCAGGCGTGCAGCTTGGCACGCGTTTTGTCTGCGCCGATGAATCCATAGCGCACCCCAACTTCAAGAAAGCGTTCATTCGCGCCTCTGCCCGTGACGCGGTGACGAGTGTGCAGGTCGATCCGCGCCTGCCCGTCATTCCTGTACGTGCGCTCAAAAATGCCGGGACCGAGGCCTTTACAGCCAAGCAGCGGGAGGTCGCTGCCTTGCTTGACGCAGGCGAGATCGAAATGGGCGAGGCCCAACTTCAGATCGAACATTTTTGGGCAGGCGCCCTTCGCCGGGCCGTGATCGACGGAGATGTCGAAGGCGGTTCGCTGATGGCCGGGCAATCGGTAGGCATGGTGAAGGAAGAAGAGCCGGTTGCGCAGATTCTTGAGGCGCTGATAGCCGAGGCGATTGAGGCGCTGGAGAGGCGCGCGGGCTGAGATCAGCGACAGATTTCCGTTGGCAAAACGATGTTGCGCGCATCATCCCATTGGAAACCGCGACGGCTTTCTGATAGCGATGAAACATGAGTATTTCAGCCGCCACTTCCGCACGGGAAATCCTGAACCGCCTGCATGACGTGATGGCTTCCCGCATCAATGCGCAAGCCAAGCTCAACAAAGTTGTCGAGGTGATCGCAGAACAGCTTTCAAGCGAAGTCTGCTCCATATATCTGCTGCGCGATGGAGCGTTAGAGCTATATGCCACGCGTGGTCTGAAGCAGGAAGCGGTGCATGTCACCAAGCTTGCGCTGGGGCAGGGCCTTGTCGGCACCATCGCGAAGAATATTGAAACGCTCAATCTGGATGAGGCAACGAGCCATCCCGATTTTGTCCATAATCCCGAAACAGGCGAGGAATTGTTCCACAGCTTTGCGGGCGTGCCAATCGTCCGGCGTGAAAAGGCGGTTGGGGTCCTGGCGGTGCAGCATGTGGAATCCCACCGCTATGCCGAGGTGGAAATTGAAGCATTGCAGACTGTTGCAATGGTGCTGTCCGAACTCATCGCCAATGCCGGGCTGATCGATGACGGTCCGACGCATGTCCGCGTGCAGGATACCACGCCCATCATGCTGTCGGGACTGGCGGTCGTCATGGGTATGGCGCGCGGTCACGCTGTATTTCATCAGCCGCGCGTAACGATAGAGCACACGGTTGCCGAAGATATCGAGGTGGAACGCCAGCGCGTTTATTCCGCCTTTGCCAAAATGCGCGAGCAGATTGAACGGATGACTGGACAATCTGAATTCGGCATTGGTGGCGAACATGAAGAGGTGCTCGAAACCTACAAGATGTTCGCCTATGACGAAGGCTGGGCTCGCCGCATTAATGAGGCAATCGATAGCGGATTGACTGCCGAAGCTGCCATTGAGCGCGTGCAGCAACGTACCCGTATGCGCATGCGCCAGATCGACGACCCGCTGCTGGCAGATCGGATGCATGACCTGGAGGATTTGGCCAACCGGCTGATCCGCATTGTATCGGGTCAATTGGGGACGGCGGCGCAACTGGGGCTCCGGCAGGACACGATCCTGATTGCGCGCAATCTTGGCCCCGCCGAATTGCTGGAATATGATCGCAGGCGGCTGAAAGGCGTGATCCTGGAGGAAGGATCACTGACCGCGCACGTCACCATTGTGGCGCGCGCCATGGGTGTGCCGGTGCTAGGGCGCGTGCGCGATGTTCGTCATCTCGTCAACGAAGGCGATCTGCTGCTCATTGATGTTACCGAAAACCATCTTTTCGTTCGCCCGACCCCGGCGATGGATGAGGCTTTTGCCACCAAATTGGCCTATCGCCAGAAGCGTCGCGCCGCCTTTGCGGCCATGCGCGATCTGCCTTCCGTCACGTTGGACGGGCAGCGGATCGAACTGATGGTGAATGCGGGCCTTCGTGACGATGTGGCGGCTCTGGATGTTTCGGGCGCTGACGGCATTGGCCTGTTTCGTACCGAATTCCAGTTTCTGGTTTCGGCCACCTTGCCCCAACGTGAGCGCCAGCAACGGCTTTACAAGGAGGTGCTCGACGCCGCGGGCGAACGGCCCGTCATTTTTCGCACGGTCGACATCGGCGGTGACAAGGCGCTGCCGTATATGCGCCAGGATAATGAGAATAACGAGGACAACCCGGCGATGGGCTGGCGGGCCCTGCGGCTTTCACTTGAACGGGACGGCTTGATGAAGGCGCAGGCTCGTGCGCTGCTGGAGGCAGCCGCAGGGCGGACCTTGTACGTCATGTTTCCGCTTGTCTCCGAACCGTGGGAATTCGATGCCGCCAAGGCGCTGTTCGAAGCGCAGCATGCTTGGCTGACGAAACAGAAAAAGAAACAGCCTCTATGTATCCGGTATGGCGCAATGCTGGAGGTGCCGGCATTGGCGGAGGTATTGGACATTCTGCTCCCCAGGCTGGATTTCCTGTCGGTGGGCACCAACGACCTGACCCAATTTCTGTTCGCAGCGGACCGCGCGCATCCTAAACTCGCGGAACGTTATGATTGGCTCAGCATCGCCATCCTGCGTTTCCTTAATCGCATCGTAAAGGCGTGTGGCGAGCACGCAGTTCCCATGGGTGTGTGTGGCGAAATGGGTGGGCGCACGCTGGAAGCTATGGCACTGCTTGGCCTTGGCGTACGGCGGCTGTCGATTACACCCGCGTCCGTAGGGCCGGTCAGGGCGATGATCCGTTCGCTGCAGGTGCAGCCGTTGCAGGCGGAACTGACCGCAATGCTGCAAGCTGGACGCGTCGACATTCGTGATGCTCTCACCCAATGGGCCGGCAACAACAATGTGGAGCTTAATTAGCAAAGAAATTCAAAAAACTGCGGCTCACCGCGTTGACAGGAAACCGTCAGCAATGTGAGAAGGCCGGGCGGGGCAACACACATTGCCGATCGGGAGAAGGTAATGGCTGTGGAAGAAGAAATCAGTCAGAACGAACGCAACACTCACAGACCAGGTGACAAGCTTCGCCTGGCGCGTGAAGCGATGCATGTGGATGTGGAGGAAATCGCTGCCCGCACACGCGTGCCTGTTCGTATGTTGAAATCACTGGAACAGGGCGACTATGCCGCTCTGCCGGGCAGCACCTACTGCATTGGATTTTCCCGCGCCTATGCGCGCGCGGTCGGTCTTGACGAAGTGCAGATCGCTCGGGAAGTGCGCGCTGAGCTGGAGGCGCAGGACGCGATCACCGGCACCCGCTACGAAGCCTTCGAGCCCGCCGATCCGGCACGCGTGCCGCCCCGTTATCTTGCATGGACAGCTGTTGCGCTGGCGCTGATATTGGCAATTGGGTACGGCATATGGCGCACGCAATTTTTCACAGCGCCCACGGATGAAGAAATTGCGCTGACCGAAGTGCCGGAAGCGACCAGGCCAGCGTTGCGGCCGGGAGCGGTAACTGCTCCGATGCCGCCGGCGCCGCCTGCGGGCAATGTAGTGCTGACAGCCACCGACACAGTCTGGCTGCGGATATATGACGGCAATGACAAAAGATTGTTCGAAAAGGAAATGGCGGCGGGCGAAACCTACACGGTTCCAGCCGACGCACAAAATCCACAAATCCTGACTGGACGTCCGCAGGCGTTGCGCGTGACCATCGGCGGCAAGGAAGTCGCGCCACTGGGCCCCGCTGACCGGACCATCACTGATGTGGGCATCAGCGCGGCCGCGCTCAACGCCCGTCCTGCTCCAGCTGCGCCCGCCGGAACGCAACAGCAGGATGGGGGGCGGTAATCTTCAGATGCCGGGTGCTGCAGGATTCACCGCAGGTCAATCTTTACCCTGCGATGAAATCTTCTATGGTCGGCTCTGAAAGTATCTTGGGGCCAGTCCATTTTCAGGATCAGCCAACCTATTCTGGGGATATGTAAAATGCGCAGCTTTGTCTTGATCGCGCTGGCGGTGGCGATTGGTTCGACCAGCCCCGCGGTCGCGCAGTCATCCAATATCGAAGGCCGCGTAGGTAGGCTGGAAAAAGAAATGAAGGCCGTTCAGCGTAAAGTGTTTCCGGGCGGCGGAAGCCAGTATTTCGAGCCACAAATTGCCCCTGCGCCTGCAACGCCCACTCCAGCCCCCGGCACGCCAGCCTCATCGCCGGTTGCAGACCTGATGGCCCGCGTCAATGCGCTGGAGTCTCAGCTTGCGACCTTGACGGGACAGACTGAACAAAATGCCTTCAAGTTGCGCCAGCTTGAGGAGGCGTTCAATAAGTACAAGGGGGATATGGAAGCGCGCGCGACCAGCTCAGCCGCTCCGCCTCCCGTGACAAGTACCGTCGGACCCGGCAAGACGACCCCGCCCCCCGACGAAGGCCGCAAGGCTGCCGTGGCTGCCGTTGAACGGCCGGACACCGGCGATGCCGCGGAAGACGCCTATATTTATGGCTATCGCTTGTGGGAGGCTAAATTCTACCCGGAGGCGGAGGCGCAGTTGAAAAGCGTTGTTGAAAAATATTCCTCGCACCGCCGCGCCAGTTTTGCGCAAAACCTGCTCGGTCGCGCTTATCTGGACGAAGGGAAGCCTGCGCTTGCCTCTGTGGCCTTTTACGAAAATTACCAGAAACGGCCCAAGGGCGAACGTGCACCCGATAGCCTGGCGTATTTGGGGCAGGCATTGATCCAGCTCAAAAAGCCAAGCGATGCATGCAAGGTTTATGATGAATTTGACGACGTGTACGGCGCGACGGCTTCGGGTGGGCTGAAGGATGTCGTGGCCAAGGGGCGCGCCAGTGCCAAATGCACTGGATGAGTCCCTCCTTTCACGATTCAGGAATGATACTGAAAGGCTGATTGATCGTCCGGCGGAGGTCGAACGGTTCGGTATTGCCGTATCGGGCGGACCCGACAGCATGGCGCTGCTCGCGCTTGCTCACGCAACCTATCCGGGGCAGGTGGAGGCGGCGACCGTGAATCACGGTTTCCGCACCGAAGCAGCCGAGGAAGCCGCTATGGTTGCGCAATGGTGCGGGGGGAAGGGTATTCCTCACGCAACGCTCCATCCGCCAGAACCAATTGTCGGAAGCTTGCAATCGGCAGCGCGCAAAATGCGTTATCGCCTTCTTTGGCACTGGTGTGGAGAGCGGGGGCTAGGCTGGCTGATAACAGCCCATCATGCCGATGACCAGCTTGAAACGATGCTGATGCGGCTTAACCGGGGTTCGGGCGTGGCGGGTCTTGCGGGTGTACGGGCTCGAACGGATCGGCTGCTGCGGCCATTATTGTTCTGGCGGCGTAGCGAACTTGCCGAGGTCGCGGCGCGGGCTGGCTGTCCCACGGTGCAGGACCCCAGCAATTTCGATCCGCATTTCGATCGGGCGGCGATCCGGGCACGCCTCAAGCAAACGGACTGGCTCGATTCTCTTTCGGCCAGTCGCAGCGCTGCGGCGTTGGCTGATGCCGAAAATGCGCTGGAATGGGCCATTGAAGGTCTTGTTGCGCAATTTATCGATCACTATGGTCAAGAAATTCGCCTTTCCCGAATCGATTTCCCGCGCGAAATTCAGAGAAGGCTGCTGCTGCGCATGATATCGCGACTTGAGCCAAGGCTGAAGCCGCGTGGAGATGCGCTTGATCAAGCTCTCGTTCAACTTGCGCTTGGTAAGAAATATACAATGGGCGGGCTGTTATTGCAGGGCGGTGAGATCTGGACGGTGAAACCGGCGGCCCCTCGGCGGCGAACTTGCTGAGGCTCTCCCGAACGGCTGAACAAATATTGTTATTTGCCCGTGCACTCCTATCTTGGGATCGACGGTAAAGAGAGTGAAAATGAACGACGACAAGGAACCGCAGGGCAATCCCTGGATAAAGAGCGCCATGATCTGGGCGGGCGTGATCGTAGCCCTGCTGCTGTTCGTCTCCATATTCGATTCCAAATCGGTGGCGCCGGCGGGCTCGTCCATCGCCTATTCCGAATTCCGGCAGAAAGTGCAGGAAGGCAGCGTCAAGGAAATCTCCATCGCGCCTGATCGCATCAGTGGCACATTCACCAATAATGAAACATTCAGCACGGTTCCGGTCAGCGATCCTGGCCTTGCGAATCTGCTTGATGACTATGATGTCAAATATAGTGGCAAGGCCGAAGAGCAGCCCAGTTTCTGGATGATTTTGCTTTATCAGTCGCTGCCTTTCCTTTTGATCCTTGGGATCGCCTTCTTCGTGCTGCGGCAGATGCAGAAGGGTTCTGGATCGGGCGCCATGGGCTTTGGTAAATCCAAGGCGAAACTGCTTACCGAAAAGCAGGGCAAAGTAACTTTTGACGACGTCGCAGGTATTGATGAAGCGCGTGAGGAATTGCAGGAAATCGTTGAGTTCCTGAAAGACCCGACGAAGTTCGCGCGCCTTGGCGGCCAAATTCCCAAGGGTGCGCTGCTGGTGGGTTCGCCTGGTACTGGCAAAACGCTGCTCGCCCGCGCCATTGCGGGTGAAGCGGGCGTGCCTTTCTTCACCATTTCGGGCTCCGACTTCGTTGAGATGTTCGTCGGCGTGGGCGCCAGCCGCGTGCGCGACATGTTCGAGCAGGCGAAGAAAAATGCGCCTTGCATCGTCTTCATTGACGAAATCGACGCGGTCGGTCGCCATCGTGGTGCCGGACTGGGCAATGGCAATGATGAACGCGAGCAGACGCTGAACCAGCTCCTCGTCGAAATGGACGGTTTTGAAGCGAATGAAGGCATCATCATTATTGCGGCCACCAACCGGCCTGACGTGCTTGATCCTGCGCTGCTGCGCCCCGGCCGCTTCGACCGGCAGGTTGTGGTGCCGCGCCCGGACATAGAGGGACGGGAGAAGATCCTTGCGGTGCACATGAAGAAGGTGCCGCTTGCCCCTGACGTGCAGCCGCGTGTCATTGCCCGCGGCACACCCGGCTTCTCGGGCGCCGATCTGGCCAACCTTGTCAATGAGGCGGCTCTGCTGGCAGCCCGGCGGGGCAAGCGCCTGGTCGCGATGGACGAGTTTGAGGCGGCCAAGGACAAGGTCATGATGGGCACCGAGCGCAAGTCCATGGTCATGACCGAGGACGAGAAGAAGATGACGGCTTATCACGAAGCCGGTCACGCCATCGTTGCGGTCCATGAACCGGCATCCGATCCCATTCACAAGGCGACGATCATTCCACGTGGCCGCGCTTTGGGCATGGTTATGCGACTGCCGGAGCGGGATAGCTACAGCTACCATCGAGACAAGATGTATGCGAACCTGGCCGTGTCCATGGGTGGCCGTGTCGCCGAAGAAATCATCTTCGGTTATGACAAGGTCAGTTCCGGCGCGAGCGGCGACATCCAGTATGCCACCAAGCTCGCTCGGGACATGGTGACGCGCTGGGGCATGTCCGACAAGCTTGGCCCTCTGCAATATAGCGAAGGCGAAGAAGAGGTGTTCCTGGGCTATTCGCGCAGCCAGAACATGCACATGTCGAACGAAACGGCGAGGGCGATCGATACGGAGATCCGCGATATCGTCGAAGCGGGCTATGATCGCGCCAAATATGTATTAACGGAAAATGAGACGCAGCTTCACCTGCTCGCCAATGCACTGCTTGAGTATGAAACGCTGAGCGGGGAAGAGATCAAGGCATTGCTGGACACGGGCGAATTCACCCGTGAGGACGGCGTGAATGTCCGGCCTGCATCGGTTCCGCCAGCAGGCACGTCCATCCCGAAAACCCGCCGCCGCAAGGGGCCATTCGGCGATGCAGCGCCCCAGGGCGCCTGATACCGGCTGCCTTTCAAGCATAAACTCAGAAACGTGATCCTGCCCCTCACATGAAGCGTGCGAGCCGATGACTTTCGTCACCGGCTCCGATCACTCAGTCGGATTTCCGTTGATGATGCGGACCAGAGCGCCGCTGTTCGTGCTGGACCCGAGGTTGCGCGCGCGTTGTGCCTCCCATACGGCTCCGCGGTTGCCGAACCGTATCCCCCTGCGGGCGCCTGGATGGCCGCGCATGACGGTCGCTGTGATCGCGGTCACCCCGGCTGCCACGCCATTGATGCTCGCCGCGAGGGCGCTCCCCATGATGACGGGTTCCCCCGTTGCGGCGTCCTTGCCAGTGTCGGCGATGATCTTTGTTCCACCGATGGCGTTTGCCTCCACGGTCATAAACATAGTAGCCGGCCCCGGGATAGTAATACCCGTTGTACCAGCCATAATTACCTCCGTAATAGGGATCGTAATAGCTCGATCCATAATAGCCGCTGCCAACGGATACGCCACCATAGCCATAGCCGTCGTCATATCCATAACATCCGCTTAGAGCTAGGACACCCGCCAGACCTGCGGCAACCAAGAACGGCAATTTCGCTTTCATGACACTTATCCTAACGCATATTCTTCCATTAAGAGAGCGTGCGCTTCTGTAATTGAATTGACCGTGAACAGCGTTCTGAGTTTCGGACAATTGTCTTCACGGGATTACGAACAGCGGCATCCACTCTCCCGTTTTAAGATCAACGCATCCAAGAGCGGGAGGGTCCGGCCGCCCGAATCGGATATGAGACGTCCTCAGGAACGGTAGTGTGTTGACGATCCGTCCATAACAAATTTCTAACTTTGTTACGCTTGCGCCTTGACTATTTTATCAGAGGTTAGCCGCTGAAGCGGCTTCAGAATGGCACTAATCAGGGGGTATGTCGCGCTCGCGCTTCAAAATTCCATTGGGATGTCGATTTTGTCCAATAAATTTCTCATCGAATCATCGTAGGACTGAACTTGCGACCCGAAGGGCTCTTGGTCGGACGACGAAGAGACCTTTTCCTTGATGGCTCGGCTGTATAGCCGGGCCATCTTTTTGTTTTCGGGAGCTCCATTTACAAATATCGAAAAGGTCGTCAGAATTTTATGAAGCAATAAGTAAATCGGGGAGATTGCTATGGGGGCGCATCTTTTTCCAGCCATGCGGCAGACGCGCAGAGATAGCGCGTGGAATACTGCCATGGTTGGGAATGGCCGCGAT
The DNA here is from genome assembly GCA_036570425.1 of Rhizorhapis sp. Lineage (GTDB taxonomy): Bacteria > Pseudomonadota > Alphaproteobacteria > Sphingomonadales > Sphingomonadaceae > Rhizorhapis. Next base: position 345,418 of record DATCYF010000023.1, read on the forward strand.
GCGTCATGATTTTCCGGCGCTCAACCCGGATGGAATGATTGCTGTGCGCTATTATGAGCCGCCCAGCGATTTGATTGAAATGGTCGGTTCCATCTATCTTTTCACTGCCAACATGCCTCATGTGTCGGACCACGTCCGCGCAGATTTCGCTCAGCTCCGATTCAACCTGTCAGGGCGCGGTCATTATATTTTCCGCGATGGTCGGCAGATGGAATCACCCCAGACGTGCATATTGGGTGCAACCATGTCGTCTGCACTCTTTGAGGTGGAAGGTCCGTTGCAAACCGTAGGGGTGTCGCTACTGCCGCTGGGCTGGCATGCGCTGACAGGTTTGGATGCCAGCGAATATGTCGATTCCCTTTTCGATGCCGCCGATCTTCATCCGGAATTTGCCGAGTTGGAGAATACGCTGCGTCTCATCGACGATCCGCAGGTAGGTGTCGATAGGCTGTGGGATTTCCTGCGCCGTCATTTCCGGCGAGTGAACAGCGCTCACCGTGCCTTTGTCGAAGCCACGGGCCAATGGCTTTCCGGAGATGGTTCGCCCCGCGTGGAAACGCTGATCGAGACCACTGGCCTTTCCGCTCGTCAGGTCGCCCGGCTCACAAATCGGCTTTATGGTGCGCCACCAAAATTGCTTGCCCGTAAATATCGGGCGTTGCGCGTTGCTTCGCTCATCGCCAGCAGCGATGATGATTGGCGGGACATTGTGGGCGACCTTTTTTATGATCAGTCTCACCTGATTCGCGAGTTGAAATTTTTTATCGGTCTCACGCCTCATCAGTTGAAGAGCAGCATGGGCATGGTGAACCGGCTGACTATGCAGCGTCGTCAGCTGGAGGGGCAGTTTCCTTATCTCTCCGGGGTCAGTTGAGCTATTCAGTCGGCGTTCGGCTGCCGGGCAGGGCTGGCCCGGTCCACGGAAGGCAATATGCGGGGGTTGTCCGCTACATCTAGGGTGCGGATTGCCAATAGCCGTGCAGGACAATGTCATTCAAGCCGCCAGCACTCGCCCTATGCAGGGACCAAAGCCGATCCGCAGGCGACCCGCAGCTTGTGCAAAGGCGGACAGGATGAGTTCGTCGCCATCCTCAAGGAAGGTCCGGGTTTCGCCAGTTGGTAACGTCAGTGGCAACGTGCCGCCACGGCTGATCTCCAGCAGACTACCGAAACTTGTCTCCGTCTCGCCGGATAGCGTGCCAGTGCCAAAAAGGTCGCCGGGATGGAGGTTGCACCCATTGCTCGTGTGATGTGCCACTAATTGCGCCGCCGTCCAGTACATGGCGGTCACGCTGCCTTGGCTCAGGCGATATGATGGTTGATCGGCTTCGCGCATGGCAGCGGTGCGGATGTGCGCTTCAATAGTGATGGCATAGGCGCCGCTTGCCTGGTCCATCTCGTCAAACAGATAGGGCAGGGGTTTCGGATCGCCTTCCGGTCGATCCGGTTGGGCGGTTCGATAAGGCGCCAGTGCTTCTGCCGTGATGATCCATGGCGAAATGGTGGTGAGGAAATTCTTGGCGAGAAACGGTCCCAATGGCTGATATTCCCAGGATTGGATATCGCGTGCGGACCAGTCGTTGAGCAGGCAAAACCCGGCAATATGATTGGCCGCCTTATTGATCGGAACCGGGGTGCCAAGATCATTCCCGGGGCCTACCCATATGCCCATCTCCAGCTCATAGTCCAACCGCTTGCAGGGGGCCAAGACGGGCGCATCGGCATCGGCAGTCCTGATCTGTCCCTTCGGCCGTTTCAGCGCCGCGCCGCTGACTTGAACCGAGGATGCGCGGCCATGATAGCCAATCGGCACATATTTGTAATTGGGGAGCAGCGGATCGTCGGGCCGAAACAGCCGCCCAACATTTTCGGCGTGGCGAATGCCGGAGTAGAAATCGGTATAATCGCCTATTTGCGCAGGCAGGTGGAGAGTGCAGTCCGCCGCCTGGTAAAGGGCTGGCCGGACCGTATCCTCCTTCGCGGAATCTGTCAGCAGGGCGAACAAAGCGCGGCGCAGCGCGCGGCGGGGGCCAGCGCCAAGCGCCAGCAATGGATTCAGAGTGGGACCGGAGGCCGCCACCGCCGCTTGCTTCGCTTCCCCATTCAGCAGGGATACAATGGCCGCCAGATCAATGATGTGGTCGCCTATTGCGACTCCTCCCCGCGCGGTGCCCCCGACCTCGCTGAAAATTCCAAGCGGCAGGTTTTGCACCGGGAAGTCAGGGTGGCCATTGGCATCGCTCAGCCAGCTTTCGGCCTGGGGCGCGTGAGTCTCGTCAATTGCTGCGGGCGTCATCGGGCAGCCTCGCCTTTTCAAAATCCCCCCAGCAAGCATCATAATTGCTCTGAAGGGCAGGAGTTTCCATGGCAAAGGCCGTGGGGCGGATGATTCGGCTGCTTTCGAACATGAAGGTCAGAGTGTCGTCGATCTTATGCGGTTCCAGCTTCGCCGCCATCGCGGCTTCGGCAGAGCGCCTGTCAGGCCCATGCGCGCTCATGCAATTGTGCAGGGAAGCCCCACCGGGCGCAAACCCTTCGGCCTTCGCGTCGTACGTGCCGTGAATGAGGCCCATGAACTCGCTCATTATATTGCGGTGGAACCAGGGTGGGCGAAACGTGTCCTCTCCCACCAGCCAGCGCGGGGGAAAGATGACAAAATCGCAATTCGCGATTCCCGGAATAGCGCTGGGACTGGTCAGGACCGTGAAGATACTGGGATCGGGATGGTCGAAACTGATCGTCCCAATGGTGTTGAATCGGCTGAGATCATATTTGTATGGAACGAGATTGCCATGCCAGGCGACAACGTCCAACGGCGAATGATCCAGCGTCATTGTCCAGAGCAGCCCCTGAAACTTCTGCATGACCTGCGTCGCTTCGTCGCGGTCCTCATACCATGCCTCAGGCGTTTCGAAGTCGCGAGCGTTGGCAAGGCCATCGGCACCGATGGGACCAAGCTCCGGCAGACGAAAGGGCTGGCCATAATTTTCGCATATATAACCGCGAGCGGGCCCTTGGGGCAGTCCGGCGCGGAACTTGATTCCTCGTGGGATCAGCCCAATTTCCCCCGGCTCCACGTCCATTTTCCCAAGCTCGGTGAAGAAGCGCAGGGTTCCCATTTGAGGCACAAACAGCATCTCGCCATCGGCGTTGCAGAACACGCGATGAGTCATGGCCGTGTCGACGGAATAGAGATGGATCGCGATACCATCTGCTGCTGCGCCCCCTTCCGGCCCGCCGTTGCCCCCATAGGTGATGATTCCGTCGATCAGGTCAGTCTTCTGTTTCGGTAGGCCGATCGGATCCCAGCGCAGCCGGTTCGGATTTGGTGGATGATGGAAAGGTCCGGACTGCAGCAGCGGCGCGCCACTGTAAGGAACAAAGGCTGGATGCGCTGCCGAGGGACGCATGCGGTACATCCATGTCCGCCGGTTCTCCTGCCGGGGCGCGGTAAAGCTGCTCCCCGAAATTTGTTCAGTGTAAAGGCCGAAGGCGGGTCTTTGCGGGCTGTTGCGTCCGATGGGTAGCGCACCTGCGACGGCTTCGCTCGCAAACTGATTTCCAAAACCGGTCATCATAGGCGCGCATTCTCCTGTCCGACTGTCGGACCACCGGTTGCGATCCTAACTACGTCCGGAACGTGCGGAAGCCTGTCTTCAAGTGATTTTAGACCCGTTATGTTCCTTCTGTGCTCTTCTTTCCGCCCTCCCGCCTGATGCCGCAAGGAACGATGTCGTGAGGCTCCGGCCGATTGCCGCTGATGCTGAAACGGGCCAGATAGCCGCCGGCGTCGGGTCTGGGAGTTATCGCCACAAGTCGATAACCCACTGCCTCCAGTTCGCATTTCAGCAGGCGAGGAGGGGTGCCATGCTGTTCTGTTGGACGATTGGCGTCGACGACGATCACTTCTCCCGACATTTTCAGGGCCGGGTACAGGCGCCAGAGAAAAGCATAAGGTTCGGCAATTTCATGATACATGTGGACCATGAAAATGCGGTCAAAGCTGTGTTCCGGCAGCATAGGATCGTCTGCCGAACCCAATTTCACGCTGACATTTTCAAGATTTTGCCGCGCCACCCGCAACGCCAGGCTGTCACGGACTTCCGGCAAGATGTCCTGAGCCAGCACTCGCCCCCGAGGGCCAACTCGCCTGGCAAGCCGGACAGTATAATAGCCCTCACCCGCACCGATATCAGCGACGGTCATACCCGGTCTGATCCCTGCGCGATTCATGATGTCGTCGGCTTCGTTCAGCCTGTCGCGGCTTTCCTCGTTCGACCAGCGCGTGGATTCGATATGGGCTACCGGCCGGTCTGCACGCGGAAAATCCCGAGCGCTTTCCGGCCGATCTTTATCGGATTTTGAAACAAGCTGATCGCAGCCGCCAATGGGCATTATGGCAATGGCCAGGATCGCCAGTGCCGTGGGGCGCATCAGTCGACATCTTCCACTTCGACCGTCTCACCCGTCACGCGCTGCGACAAGGCGGCTGCCATGAATGGATCAAGCGCGCCATCGAGCACGTCATCCGGAGAAGTCGAAACGACGCCGGTGCGCAGATCCTTCACCATCTGATAGGGCTGAAGCACATAGGAGCGGATCTGGTGGCCCCATCCAATGTCGGATTTCGCCTGGTGAGTCGCATTCGCCTCTGCTTCGCGACGCTGCAGTTCAGCCTCGTACATGCGGGCTTTCAGCATGTTCATGGCTTCGGCCTTGTTCTTGTGTTGCGATCGCTGGTTTTGGCAAGCGACGATGATTCCAGTCGGAACGTGGGTGATGCGCACCGCCGAATCGGTCGTATTGATATGCTGCCCGCCCGCACCGGAAGCGCGATAGGTGTCGATCTTCAAGTCGCTTTCGTTGATTTCAATATCAATATTGTCGTCAATCACGGGATAAACCCAGACGCTCGAAAAGCTGGTGTGCCGCCGTGCCGAGCTGTCATAAGGCGAAATGCGGACGAGCCGGTGAACGCCGCTTTCAGTCTTGGCATAGCCATAGGCGTTCTCACCCTTGAGCAGTAGCGTCGCTGACTTGATGCCTGCCTGTTCGCCGGCATGATAGTCGACCACCTCCACCTTCATACCGCGCCGCTCGCCCCAGCGCTGATACATGCGTTGCAGCATTTCGGCCCAGTCCTGGCTTTCGGTGCCGCCAGCGCCTGCGTGGATTTCAAGATAGGTGTCGTTGGCGTCTGCCTCTCCCGCGAGAAGCGCCCTTATCTTATCATCGTCGGCTCGGTCCGCCAGCGCTTCCAGGGTCACGACGCCTTCATCGACCAAGGCATTATCGCCCTCCGCCTCGGCCAGTTCCATCAGTTCGACGGTGTCGTCCATTTCCTGCTGAATGGCTTTTGTAGCGCTGATCGCCTGGTCCAGCCGAGTGCGTTCGCGCATGACCTCCTGTGCCTTCTTGGGATCGTCCCAAAGGGTCGGGTCCTCCACGCGCGCATTGAGTTCATCCAGGCGGCGGAGCGCCCGGTCCCAATCAAGAAAGCGGCGTAGCAGTTCCAGCGCAGCCTTGATACGATCAACATGTGCCTGCGCTTCGGCGCGCATTTTTCATTCTCCAGTGATGGGCAATTGCTTTGCCCGATATAGGTATCTGCGGTCTTTAGCAAAGGCAGGATCTACGCTTGACCGGGCAATTTGCATTCGGGTGGCCAGATGGCTTCTTCAGGAATGACAGACCCTCAGTAAATTCCGCCTTCCCGCTGCAGGAAGTCGCTATCGCTTGGCTTGCGGGTCGCTGCATTGCCGCTGGTGCTGGCATCCTCATTCCCTTGACGAATGACGATTTCTTCCCTGCGGATGGTGCGGCGCGGTTCTGTTTCAGGTTTGAACGCTTCCCAAATGACGGCAGCCTTAGGCTCGTCCGTCGGCCATGCGCCATAAACGCGGCGGCCGCTCCGGCGATCGATGCGGACCATGCGCATGCCTGCAGGCGCCACGAAGGGCCGTTTGGGCATCTTGTCCAGAACCGGCTCCATGGCCTGCCGCCAGATGGGCGCCGCCGTGTTGCCGCCCTGCACATAACCGCCCAGATTGCGTGGCTGATCATAGCCAATATAGACCCCCGCTACCAAGTCAGGCGATCCACCCATGAACCAGGCATTGGTAGGGCCGTTGGTCGTGCCGGTCTTGCCGAACAGCGGCCGGTCCATGTCACGCAGCCGTTGCGCCGTGCCGCGGGTTACTACGCCTTCGGCGATATGAACGATCTGATATGCTGTCATCGGGTCCATAAGCTGGCGCCCCGAAGGTTGGAAGCGCGGCATGGGCCTGCCGTCCCAGTCGGCCTTGTTGCAGCCATCGCAGGGCCGCCAGTTCTTCGGCCAGATGACCTTGCCATGGCGGTCCTGCACGAAATCGATGACCCTTGGAGTCAACTCACGGCCGTGATTGGCCAGCATAGAATAGGCATTGACCAGTCGCTCGACCGTTGTCTCTCCCGCACCCAGAGCGAAGGAGAGATAAGGGGCGTAATCCCCGATGCCCATAGTCTTGATGGTTTTTACAACCTTGTCCATGCCGGTTTGCGATGCGGTGCGCACGGTCATCAGGTTGCGTGATTGCTCCACACCCCAGCGCAGCGTCTGCGCTCCGGCGCTTCGTCCCGAATAGTTGCGGAAACATTTCTGGCCCAGTTGCACGGACTGGAAGACGCAGAACGGGCCATCCACGACGATGGAAGCCGGGGTCATGCCGTTGTCCAGCGCGGCGGCATAGACGAAGGGCTTGATTGTCGATCCAGGCTGCCGCTTGGCCTGCGTCGCCCGGTTGAAGGCGCTAAGGCGCGAATCGAAGCCGCCCTGCATGGCGTAGATGCGGCCGTTATGAGGATTTTGAACGACCATTCCGCCGGAGACCCCCGGAATATTGCGGAGAACCCAGCCATCTCCCTGCGGCTTGACGGCGATCAGGTCGCCCGGCCGCATCGCATCGAAAGCCGCACTGCCGGTCTTGCGATAAGGCATGGATGCAGCGCTTTCGGGCAATGTGCCTGTCGTACCGTTGGGAAAGCCGATGGTGGCGCTGTTTCCGGATTTGTCCACGACCACCGCGATTTTCCAGTCCTCATAGTCAATGCCAATGAAGGTGGAGGCGAGGCGGCGGGGCCATTCTTCATCCATTTTGATGGTGCTGATAGGGCCGGACCAGCCTTTACCCCTATCATAACGGATCAGGCCATCGCGCAGCGCCTTGCGCGTCAACTCCTGCAAATGCGTGTCGATTGGCGTGCGGACCCATAGTCCACCGGCATAGACGCTATGCGGACCGTCCTTGGCAGTTTCGCCGAACAGGTCGATCAAGCGCCTGCGGACTTCCTCGATGTAATAACCGCCCACCCGTTCAAAACGAGCGGTGCTCTGCTGTCGAACAGTGCCCAGCGGTTGTGTAATGGCCTCCTCATATTGCGTCTTGTTGATCCAGTCATTGTTCCGCATTTCCTTCAGCACCCAGTTCCGTCGCGCCAGCGCGCGGTCCATGTGCTTTTCCGGGCGGTAGTTGGATGGTCCCTTCGGCAATATGGCGAGATAGGCCATTTCGTGGAGTTTGAGGTCGCCCACGTCCTTGTCGAAATACGCGCGGGCGGCGGCCTGAACGCCATAAGCGTTGCGGCCCAGAAAAATCTGGTTGAGATACAGCTCCAATATCTGCTGCTTGCTCATCACCGATTCGATGCGATAGGCCAGGAACGCTTCCTTGGCCTTACGTACATAGCTGACTTCGTTGGTGAGGAGCAGATTCTTGGCGACTTGCTGCGTAATGGTGGATGCCCCGATCGGACGACCGCTATGAGTCAGGTTCGTGATCATCGCAGAGATGATGCCGGGATAATCCAGGCCATGATGCTGAAAAAAGGTGCGGTCCTCAGCCGCCATATAGGCACGGATCAGCAGCGGTGGATAATCGGCATACTGAAGCTGGACGCGACGTTCGCGGGCGTAGCTCTGCACGGGCTCGCCATCGGCCGCGCGCACAATGGTGGGCAAGGGCGGTTCATAGGCGAGCAGCGCCGTGGCGTCGGGCAGATTGCGCGCAAAAATGAACCATATGAGGAACAGTCCCAACAGGGCTGCACCCAGCGATATGGTGAGCAGCTTGAACCACCACCTGCGCCACATATTCCGGAAAAAGGCGGCCATGCCACCCGCATTCCGCTGCAACTTGAACCGCAAATTCGTCTCTTCGGCCTCAACCATCACACCGGCTCTAGCAATTTTTGCCGAGATTGCCAGTCAGGATATTGATCCTTAATTCTGCGCCAGCCTGCGCGCGAAGTGGATGTTGACAGCCTTGGCCACGCCGCGAGCGATCTTCGACTGTCCCTCGCGGGAGGTCAGAAAACGCACGTCATCGGCATTGGTGATATAGCCGGTTTCGAAGAGCACGGATGGCGTGTCCGGCGCCTTCAGCACGACGAGCGAGGCGAAGCGGTGATAGGCCGTGCGGAACTCGACGAACGGCGATGCTTCCCGTTGCAACAGCTTGGCGAAACCGGATGATATGTTCATCGTCTCGCGCTGGGTAAGATCGATGAGTATCGAGGATACATCGCTGCTCTGCCCGCCAAGGTTGATGCCGTTGATAATGTCGGCCTTGTTCTCCCGCGCCGCGAGTCGGGCAGCTACACGATCGGAGGCCACCTCGGAGAGTGTATAGATAGTGGCTCCGTGAGCGTCCTCATTCTCCGCTGCGTCGGCATGAACGGAAATGAAAAGATCAGCCTTCATGCGCCGGGCAATGCCGAAGCGCTCTTCGAGCACGAGGAAGCGATCATCGTCGCGGGTAAGCGCCACGCGCACCCGGCCCGACTTGAGCAATTCGCGGCGGATAGCCTTCGTAATGGCAAGGGTGATATCCTTTTCCCGCGTTCCAAGCTCCTTATTGAGAGCGCCCGGATCATGCCCGCCATGTCCTGCATCTATGACAACCAGAGGCCTGTTATCATCGCCCGGGCCGGCCACCTTGGGCAGGCCGATGGCTTTTGCAGGCGGCGGAATGGCTACGGTTATGCCGTGCGTTTGGGCGGGCGGCCGCGCGGCATTGGCCGAGGGCGGGTCAAATGCGCTCCGTCCGCGTCTCAACGCCGCCGCGAAATCCGCCGCATCTGCATCTTCCAGAGAAAGAGTCAGTGTCTTACCATCGGGCGTGAACTGTCCATCGGAAATAATCGTGGGACGGGCGAGGTCGAACACGATACGCGCCGTCGTTGGATTGAACTGGCCCTGACGAATGGCTGCGATCGCGCCTTGAGCGATGCCGCCGCTGCCCGGTTCTGCTCCATGAATGTCCAGGGCAATGCGTCGTGGCGTATCAAGAAGAAAGGCGGACGCGCCTGTAACGCTACCATCGAACCGGACAATGACCTTGTCGCCGCTGACCTGCACGGCGCGAATGCTGCCGGCGTTTGCTGCAGCAAAAGGGAACAGGCCGACCGCCAGGCCGACTAGCATTAGTACGGACAGATATGTGCGGACTATCAAGGTCCGGGCCCAGCCAAATCTCATAACGCCGCTCTTATCGCTACCCCTATAGTGAAGGCGTCGTTAAGCAAATAGCCGTTCGTGCCCCGTAAAGCGAGATGGTAAACACTGAATTTACACATATTTGTTCCGCAACCGTGCAAAATTCATCTGGGACATTGCTCGTATCCGCTTGTGGTGCTAGCGGTAGGCGTTCCGTTGTGGCCATCCGGCGAATGACGGTTCCACGAATCGCCTTGGTAATGGCGATCAGACAGGTTGACGCTGCAATGAGGCATTTTTCGTTTCAACACCAAAGCCCGATAGAGGCTCTTGGCGTGGGAATGCGCGTGTCGCGGCCGGGCGGAGATGCCGGCCATGCCCTTGCAGCAGAAGCATATTCTTATTTTCAACACCCGGCGGACGACCGGCGCCAAGCGCCGCTTCCGCCGCTTTCATATCGCATGGCCCCCCGTCGCCTGGCAGCGGGCCGCCATGTCCGGAGTATAATTAATGACAATGCGTATGCTGATCGACGCGCGCCACCGGGAGGAAACCCGGGTCGCCGTCGTCAAGGGAAACCGGATCGAGGAATTTGATTTCGAATCCGCTGAGCACAAACAGCTCAAAGGAAACATCTATCTCGCCAAGGTAACACGGGTTGAACCGTCGCTTCAGGCGGCTTTTGTGGATTATGGCGGCAATCGCCACGGCTTTCTCGCTTTTTCCGAAATTCATCCCGATTATTATCAAATCCCCAAAGAGGACCGGGAAGCGCTGCTCGCCGAAGAGGCTGAGCACGCTGCCGAGGAAGCCGCACTACGCGCCGAAGCCGAGGACGCGGAAGCCGAGGGGGACGTTGAGGAACTGGCCGCACCCGCGTCGCTGGACGATGAGGACAATGGCGAGAGCCGTGACGACCATGAGGGTGAGGAGGAGGCCACACCGCGTGGCAAAAGCCGGAATGGCGATGCTGCTGCCGATGATCTGCGCCGCAAACGCATGGCGTTGCGCCGTCGCTACAAAATCCAGGACGTCATTCGCCGCCGCCAGGTCCTGCTGGTACAAGTCGTCAAGGAAGAACGCGGCAACAAAGGGGCTGCGCTCACCAGCTATCTGAGCCTGGCCGGCCGCTATTGCGTGCTGATGCCGAATACCAGCCATGGTGGCGGAATTTCGCGCAAGATCAATAACGCGGCTGATCGCAAGCGTCTCAAGTCGATCATTGCGGAGCTGAAATTGCCCAACACCATGGGCTGCATCGTTCGGACGGCAGGGCTTCAGCGGACCAAGCCGGAGATCAAACGCGATTTTGATTATCTCGCACGTCTTTGGGACGAGATACGCGAAAAAACGCTGAGGGCGTCCGCGCCTGAACTCATTCACAATGACAGCGACCTCATCAAGCGAGCTATTCGCGATATTTACAATCGCGACATCGAGGAAGTGCTGGTCGAGGGCGAGGATGGCTATAAGGCAGCCAAGGACTTCATGAAACTGCTGATGCCCAGCCATGCGCGGCGGGTAAAGCAATATGCCGATGCGGTTTCGCTGTTCCAGCGTCATGGCGTGGAGGATCAGCTTGCCGCCATGTATCATCCAGTGGTGCAGTTGAAATCGGGCGGCTACCTGGTCATCAATCCGACCGAAGCGCTGGTGTCGATTGACATCAACTCGGGAAGGTCGACCCGCGAGCACGGGATCGAGCAGACTGCCGTGGCTACCAATCTGGAGGCTGCCCGCGAAATTGCCCGCCAACTGAAGCTTCGGGATATGGCCGGTCTTGTCGTCATCGACTTCATCGACATGGAGAACAACTCCAATGTCCGCAAAGTCGAAAAGGCGATGAAGGAGGCATTGAAGGACGACCGGGCGCGTATTCAGGTTGGTCGTATTTCCGGCTTTGGCTTGATGGAAATGAGCCGGCAGCGCCTGCGCACAGGTGTGCTGGAAGCCTCTACCCGCGAATGTCCGCATTGCGAAGGAACGGGACTTGTCCGTACCGCCTCCTCCGCCGGGCTATCGGCGCTTCGCCTCCTGGAGGAAGAGGCGGCGCGTGGGCGCGGCAGTCTCGTCACGCTGCGCGCCAGCCAGGAAGCGGCTTTCTATGTCCTCAACAACAAGCGCGCCGAGATTGATGAGATCGAAACGCGTTACGGTGTGAAGATCACCATCCTGCCTGATGGGGAAACCGAAGGCGCGCGGATGTCTGTTGAAGCGAGCGGTCCGCGTCCGGCGAATGTCGTAACTTACGCGCCGATCATTGAAGAGGAAGAGGACATCCCCGAAGAAGAACTCGATGAAGAGGTCGAGGCGGAGGTCCAGAGCGGCAGCACGGCCGAGCATGAGGAACGCGAGGGTGGACGTCGCCGCCGTCGCCGTCGTCGCGGACGCCGCGGGCACCGCGAGGATCGCCCGGAACATGTTGACGGGGAAGCTGGTGATGCTGGTGAAGCTCTTGCTCAGGCGCACGAAGAAGATACGGAACATGCTGAAGACGGCGAGGCTGCGATAGACGCTGGCGCCACCGATGAAGGTGAGGAGGCCAATCGCCGCCGTAGCCGTCGCGGACGCCGTGGCGGCCGCCGCCGCCGCGGGGGTGAACAGCCCGGCGGGGAAGAGACGGAGAGCTTTGAGGAAGGTGCCGCCGAAGCTGTAGCTGAGCCCGTAGCGGAGGAGCAGGCGGGGGAAGTGCCTGCCGTCGTTGCGGAAGTTCCAGCCGAAGAGCCGGAGCCAGCGCCGAAGAAGACGCGTCGTCGTCCCCGCGCCCGGAAGGATGAGGCTGCTGAAGCCCCGGAAGCGGTGAATCCGGAAAAGGCAGCATCCGAGGCGCCCACGGATGACGCTACGTCAGCGGAAACGCCGGCAGAGCCCGTTGTCGAAAAGCCCAAACGCAGCCGCCGCAAGGCCGCACCCAAAACGGAAGCGGAGATCGAGCCGACGGCAAGCCCGACTGAAGCTGAACCCGTCGTGGAAAAGCCCAAGCGCACGCGGCGGAAAAAGGTCGAGGTAGCTGCTGAAGAGGCGATTGCGGAAAGCGCAGCCGAAACGGCGGCACCCGAAGCCCGCCCGGAAGCTCAGCCGGAATCCCGGTCCGAGGCGGAACCTCAATCTGAGCCAGAACTCCGGTCTGAGCCCGATACCGGTACACCAGAGCAGGCACCAGCGAATGATGCCAACGGCGCATCGGGCGAAGCGGAGGGGGAGGAAGAAAGTCCTCGTCGCGGCTGGTGGCAGCGCACTTTCGGCGCTTGATGAATTGAAGTGTGGAGAGGCCGTGGTTGGCCTCTCCCTACTCTTTTTTGATGTCGATGCGGAGCTTTGATTGCTCCACCGCACAAGTCCTGCCAAGCTTGTCATCGGGTGGGGAATTAACCACATTCGGACCGGCGCGACCCTGAACCTGCATTCCTTGCGGTAGATCGTTTCATGCCTCATTCAGCCCCTGCCTGCGATGAAGCGCAGATGGTGTGGCTCCTTCCCGTTGATTGGTGGCCGCTTTTGTCCGATAGGGGACGAATGCTTCGCGGTTTTTCCATCCTTGTGCTATCCCTTCTGCTGTTGGCACGGCCTGTCATGGCGCAGCAGATTTTGCGGGATGCGGAAACGGAGGCGTTGTTCAACAGTATCTCCGCGCCACTTGAAGAGGCGGCTGGCCTGGACCCACGCAATGTTCAGGTGCTGCTGATCAACGATCCCGAAATCAACGCCTTTGTGGCCGGAGGACAGATCGTCTGGATTCACAGCGGTCTCCTGGCGAAGGCGGATAATGTGAATCAGCTTCAGGGCGTCATCGCTCATGAGCTGGGCCATATTGAGGGAGGCCATATCATCCGTTCAAGCGAAGGGATGGGCGTCGCCACGGGCATTACGCTTTTGAGCCTGCTACTGGGCGCAGCTGCCATGGCCGCGGGCGGAGGCGAAGCTGGCATGGGCATCATGGCGGCGGGACAGCAAGCTGCGATGGGCAAATATCTCTCCTTTTCGCGCAATCAGGAAAGCTCGGCCGACCTCGCCGGCGCGCGTTACCTGAGCAAGGCAGCGGTGAGCGGGAAGGGTAGCATCGCCTTTTTCAAGAAGCTCCAGAATCAGGAGTTTCGCCTGGCCATCCCCCAGACCGACAGCTATGCCCGCACACATCCGCTGACCGGGGAACGTATTGCTGTGTTGCAGGAGGTCTATCAAAAGGACCCAGCATGGAACGCACCGATTGATCCAAAGCTGGAGGCGCGTTTTGAACGGGTAAAGGCCAAGCTTGTGGGCTTCGTTTCCGATCCGGCGCAAACACTGCGGCTCTATCCTGAAAGCGATATGAGCATTCCCGCCCGCTACGCCCGCGCTTATGCCTGGCACAAGTCGGCCTATCCCGAAAAGGCCCTCAAGGAAGTGGAGGGGCTGGTCGCCCTTGCTCCGGACGACCCCTATTTCCTGGAGCTGGAAGGACAGATATTGCTGGAGTCAGGTCATCCCGCCGAAGCGATTCCGCCGCTACGTCGCGCGGTAGACGAGTCACGCAATGAGCCGCTTATCGCCACGCTGCTGGGTCATGCGCTGGTCGCAACGGAGGATGACAGCTACCTTCCGGAAGCCGAAAAGATGCTGAAATCCGCTGTCGCGCGCGACAAGGAGAATCCCTTCGCCTGGTATCAGCTTGGCGTAGTCTATGAACGAATGGGCGATACGGCCCGCGCGGCGCTGGCAACGGCGGAGCGTTATCAAATGATGGGCAATGACCAGCTCGCTCTGGCGAGCGCCAAGGTTGCGCTGGCGGGAATCAAAGAGGGGACGCCCGACTGGCTGCACGCTCAGGACATTGCGATGGTTGCGCGTACGGCGGCCAAGGAAAAGCGAAAGAGATAAGGTTTGATGGGGGACGACCGCTGGAAATATGATGTGCCCGAAGAGGGGCGCGATGAGCCCGTCACGAGGAGGCCTGTGCCGCAATCCCGCCAGAGCGCCTCGGAAAGATTGGTCCGTTTGGCGAAGCCTCTGCTGGCGCGCACGGGTGCTTTTGCCCGGACCTTGCCTGGGCACGCGCATGATCTTGTCGAGCGGATCGATATGCCGCGGCGGATTGCGGACACCCGCCAATGGATAGAGGCGCAGCATTTTCCGGACAAAGCTGCGCGGCTGCGTTCCAATCTCCAGAAGGCGGGGCGCGGAGCCGCCGATGTATCACGGCGTAGCCTGACCGCGACGCAGGCAAAGGCCGGGCCGATCCTCACGGCGGCGGGGGAGAAAATGGTATCCGGTGCGCAGGCCGTGTCCGGGCGCGCCACTGCGCTGAGTGAAACGCTGGCCGCCCGGCGCGCCGATGTGGCAGCGCGAAAGGCTACGCGATCGGCACGAGAAGCGACGGAAGCCGCTGATGCTCAGCCAAAGCCTGTGCCCTCGGAATTGATACGCCTCCTGAAAGAACAGGGCGTGACAGTGGAAGGCGACGTGCGGCAAGCACTGCCCGGTCCCGTTCGTCTGGATCGCGGCGCTGTACAGGGCGCGCTGCCACTTTTTACGGAAGAGCCACCCCCAGCAGAGATTGAAAACGCCGCGGCGCCTTCCGCTCCGTCTTCTCCCCCTGCGCCTGAAGCGATCCCGCCATCAGACGTGCAGCCGGCGCAACGAACCGATCCGCCTCAACCTCCGTCGGTCGGACCTCGGACATCGAGCAAGAAAGTCGAGAAGACATTTTGGCGAGGTCTTTTTACCCGAACGGACGATCCATCCTTTTTGCAGAACAGGAAATTTCAGATGACCATAGGCGCGACCGCCTTCATTGCTGCCGCAGCCGCTGCCGGGCTCATGATTCAGGGCGGCCCGTCATCCTCGGTCGCTTCCGAAGGGACTTCGGTGTCCGGCAATATGAATCGCGCTCAAATTGAAACCATTGTTCATGACTATATCCTGGCGCATCCCGAAATCATTCCGCAAGCCATCGAACGGCTGCAGGCCAAGCGCACGGCCTCTCTGGTGGATCGCCATCGCACTGAACTCGAAACCCCCTTCGCGGGGGGCTGGGAAGGGGCAAAGGACGGCGATGTCGTTCTGGTCGAATTCTTCGACTATGCCTGCGGCTATTGCAAAGCCAGCCTGCCCGACATTGACCGCCTGCTGTCGGAGGACAAAGGGCTGAAGGTGGTTTATCGCGAACTTCCCATATTGAGCGATGAAAGCGGGCAGGCGGCGAAGGCCAGTCTGTATGCAGCCAAGCAGGGCAAATATGGCCGCTTCCACCGTGCGCTTTATGGCGCTGAGCAATTGTCGAAAGAGAGCATCGAAGCCGCCGCGAAGCAGGCAGGGCTTGATCCTGCAACTGTCAAAGCAGCACAAAGCGCAAGCGACATCAATGCTGAAATCGATAACAACGTCCGTCTTGCCCAGGCTTTGCAGGCGACGGGCACACCCACTTGGGTCGTTGGCGATCAAGTGTTGTCAGGCGCGGTCGGCTATGACGCCTTGAAAGCCGCAATTGAGAAAGCTCGGGCAGGGCGGTAAGAGCTGAGCCGGGAGTTCTGTGAGGGCAGGCTGTGCTTCCTGCCCTCGGCAATGAGCCGGACATCAACGCCTCGGCATTAACGCTCAGACAGATAATAGCGTTCGATTTCCCGCAGATCATCGTTCAGTTCATAAACGATGGGCTGCCCGGTGGGGATTTCGAGTCCCGTAATCTCGGCGTCCGAAATGCCGGACAAGTGCTTTACCAGCGCGCGGAGAGAGTTGCCGTGCGCAGAGATGAGAACTCGCTTACCCGCTCTCAACTCCGGCGCAATGCGGCTTTCCCAATAAGGCAGAACGCGCGCGATAGTGTCTTTCAGGCTTTCGGTGTTCGGGATGGCCACGCCAGCATAGCGGCGGTCCCTGGAAAGATCGAAAGGGCTGTCTGCTTCCAGCGGCGGCGGCGGCACGTCAAAGCTGCGCCGCCAGATGTGGACCTGTTCATCTCCATGCTTGGCCGCTGTCTCGGCCTTGTTGAGGCCCGTCAGCCCGCCATAATGGCGCTCGTTAAGATGCCAGTCCTTTTCAATCGGCAACCAGAGCCGCCCCATTTCCTCCAGCGCCAGATTCAGCGTCTTGATCGCGCGGGTCTGTACCGAGGTGAAGCAGCAGTCGAAGTCGAGACCCCTTTCAGCCATCAATTTTCCTGCCGCGCGGGCTTCTTCCGCGCCCTTTTCCGTCACATCGACATCCCACCAGCCAGTGAAACGGTTTTCCAAATTCCAGGCGGATTGGCCATGGCGGATAAGGACGAGTGTCGGCATGTCTATACTCCTGTCTGACGCGGCTTCTCCTTAGCGGTAAAATCCGGAGTTGCAACTTGCGGCAGGCGAGCCAGCCATGCCAAGAAGATTTGTAGCAGAGGAGGCGCATATGAGCATTGAACGGCGCACGAAAGTTTATGGGGGGTCAGACGGCACCTTTGAGGGCGTGGTGGCGCTGGACGTAGCGGCGAAGCAACCGCGCGCGGGAATTTTGGTTATTCCTAATGTGCTGGGGCAAAAGGAATCGGATAATATTCGCGCAGAGCGGCTGGCGGCGATGGGCTATGTCGGTTTCGTTGCCGATCTTTATGGTCAGGGCAAACGCACCACGCGTGAATCGCCCGATCCGGCTCTGTATATGAATGCGCTGAACGCCGACCGTGCATTGCTGCGTGATCGCCTGCATGGCGCGCTGGCGGAGTTGAAAGCACTGCCTGAAGTCGATGCGGAGCGGACGGCCGCAATTGGTTTCTGCTTCGGCGGCAAATGCGTTCTCGATCTCGCCCGCACGGGTGCGGATCTGCGGGGCGTCGTAAGTTTTCATGGCGTCTATGATGCACCACCTTTCCCCAATGTTGCGCCCATCAAGCCGAAGATATTGGTCTGTCATGGCTGGGAAGATCCGATCGCTCCGCCCGAAGCGATGGTCGGCCTGGCGAAGGAACTGACCGAGTCAGGCGCGGATTGGCAGATCCATGCTTATGGCCACACGGGGCATGCTTTTACTGACGAAAGCCTGAACATGCCCCAGCAAGGATTTGCCCATCAACCCGATGCCGACCGGCGAAGCTGGCAGGCCATGACGAATTTCCTCGACGAAATTTTCGGCCAAAAACGGGCGTCCCAGAAAGCATAACCGGAGCGAAAAATTTAGCGCTTTCGCGCTTCAATCCAGATGGTGTCGAGCATGAAGCTGCCGTCGGCTTCTATGGCAAAATGACGACGGGCCTCTTCGGGCAGCCGCTCCTGAAGATAATGGATTGCGTCGGCAATGGCGGCGGGCGTGCGCATGCGGCCAATCCAGCTTGGGAAGTCCATCCGTAGTTGATGCGTGCTGACGGACAGTGGAACGAAACCGGCACTTTCAAGCGCGCTCAACCATTCGGCAGCGGCGTAATCGCGCACATGGCTGGGATCGCGGAGCAATTCGATGGCTTGCAAGTGGGTGTCCAGTAGCGGCAGACCCGGTGAACGACCATCGACGAACAGCGCTTGTCCCCCCGCTTTCAGTACCCGCGCAGCTTCTCTCAGGCCACCTGTCAAGTCGCCCCAGTGATGAGCGGAAAAGCGGCTGACCACCGCATCGAAATGGCCACTATCGAAGGGCAGGCTTTCGGCTGCGGCTTTGACCGTCGCGATATTGCCGATATCTCGTTGGGCGGCTTCCCTGACAACGGCAGCGATCATCTCGCTCGACAGGTCGCTGGCAATGACCTCCGCGGCATGAGGTGCCATCCGATAGGCGACGTGACCGCCGCCGCAGCCAATATCCAGCAACCGCTTGGGCGTTCTGCCTCGGATTTGCTGTTCCATCCAGTCCAGATCCGGGCCGGAGGCGTGGACGGCGCTTTGCACATAGGCATCGGCCCGTTGGCCAAATTGCCGCGCGACGTGCGCCTGCTGACTCGTTTGCTCCACCTGCTTGCCGGAAGTCATGATCTACACCTTTTCAATTCAACGGCTTTCCTATTATGGCCAAGATTAGCATGGTAAAATTGGTCAATTTATACTGGTATAGCGAACGTCATGATATCGGATGCCGCTGAACGATCACGCGCTTTGGGCGAGTTCCTCCGCGCCCAGAGAGAACGCATCGCAGTGGCTTTGGAAACGGGCCAGCATCAGCGCAGGCGGCGCACGTCCGGTCTGCGCAGGGAGGAGGTAGCGGCAAGTGCAGGTATCAGCCCGATCTGGTGCATGCGTATCGAACAGGGCCGCGCCGCGTCGGTATCCAGCCATGCCTTGGCCCGCATCGCCGAAGCGTTGCATCTCGCCCCAGCCGAGCGAGCCCATATGTTTGCGCTTGCGGGGCGGCAGGACCCTGCATTTGAAAGCGGCAGTGCCTCGCTCATCCCCGCTTCTCTCCGGCAATGCGTCGATCAATTCGCAGGTCCCGCCTATTTGATGGATGGTCACTGGGATGTGATCGCCGCCAACGCCGTTGCCGTTTCCCTGTTCGGCAACTGGATGGCAGAGGCAGGCAATATGCTCCGTTTCGTGTTTCTGGATGAGGCGGCCAAAAGGCTGATCGACAATTGGCCGGATCGTGCCAAGCGATTGCTTGCGGAATTCAGGCTTGATTACGGGCGCCGCTTTCAGGACTCAACCATGACGGCGCTCGTCAGGGAATTACAGGGGAGCAGTCAGGAATTCAGCCTCTGGTGGGGCGAGCATCAGGTGCTGGAACGGGAAGGGGGGTTTCGCAGGTTCGATCATCAAAGGGAGGGGTCCCTGACTTTTGAGCAGTTGACGCTCGTTCCCACCACCGATCCTTCATTGAAGCTGGTCTTGCTGTTTCCTCGCTAACGGGACAGCGCGCCTACAGATCATCAATGATTTCCGCCAGTGCCGCCAGGCAATCACGCGCCAGTTGCATGGAGCGGGCCGGCGACCAGCCGAAATCGGGGTCAGGCAAGTCGTCATTGTCCTTGAAGGGCATTTCCAACGTCATGGATACCGCCCCATAACGCTGTGCAAGCTGGGCTGTGGACATGGAGAGATTCGCGCGGCCCGGCGGAGCAGCGGGATAGCCAATGGCGGTCTGAAAATCCGGCGTCCGCCCGGCGAGCGTTTCGCGATAGCGGCGGTAAAGTGCCAGCCGGTCTTCCTTCAGCGCTGGTATCCCCTCAAACCCAGCGATAAACACGGCGGGAATCGCTTCGTCACCGTGGACGTCCATGGCGAAGTCCACTCCGGTTTCATCCATCGCATTGCGAACGAGCAAAACTTCCGGACTGCGTTCCAGGCTGGGTTCGTGCCATTCGCGGTTAAGATTGACGCCGATGGCGTTTGTACGCAGATGGCCACGTCGGCTGCCGTCCGGATTCATGTTGGGGACGATGTGAAAAGTTGCCTTTTTCCGCAACAGCCGGGCGACTGAATCCTCCATATCAGTGAGACGCTCTATGGCGCCTTCCATCCACCATTCCGCCATGGTCTCACCGGGATGCTGACGTGCGTATAGCCAGACCTGTTTAGGCCCCTCACCCAATGTCAACATATCCAGCGGCTGACTGTCGAGGGTAAGCCCGAGCTCCCGCTGCGCAACGCCGGGCTGGTTCGCGGCATAGGCAATAAGATCGTGATGCCGCTCCATCGAATAGGGCGCGAAATAGGCGACCCACATAGTGTTGCTGTCGGGGGTCACGCGAATCGTCAGCACGCCGTTTTCATAGCGGGTGTCCGCCATCAGCCAGTTTTCACGATCCTCACTGATGCGCGCTTTGTAGCTGGGCCACCCATCGGGATAAGCTGCGCCGCCGCAATTCAGGATGCGGAGTTCCACTTCTTCCCCGGCCGCACCCGCCAGCCGGAAATAAAACCATTGATGAAAGTCGCTGTTCTGGTCCTTTACGATCTCCAGATCGGCGCGGTGGCCAGAAATATCGAGGACGCGGATATTGCCGCCATCGAAGGCGCTGGTGATCGAGAGAGTCATTTGACTGTGATAGTCCGTCCCGACACCCCGGGAAAGTCCTTGAACAAAGCTCCGGCGAGTTTGGCAGCTGCCATGCCAGGCTGTGCGGCAGGCGCATTTTCCTTCGCTTCAGTGATCGCCCGGCCTTCCCAAATGACAGTGGCGTCGGCGCGCCGCTTGATCTGGACATTAAGCTCGGTGATCACAATGGCTTTGGGCTTGCCCGACAGATTAATGCCGATGCCCAGGCCCAATCCGCTGCCATAGCTGCCAGTGCTGCCGCCCACGCCAACGCTGACGGGTGAGCCGCCATCCCTCAGAGGGTTGCGCACCGCGCGGCGGTAATTGACGCTGGCGACATATTGGGTGTTTGTCCCGCTCTGCTCCGTAAAGCCAATCCGTTGCAGTTCACGTCCGACAGCCGCGGCATAGCTGCGGAATTCCAGGCTTGTGTCGTCATCAAAGGACAGGGGCTCCACCGCAATCGTGCCCCGGCCGGTCTGGTCTCCAATGTGGAAACGCGTGACTTCCACTGGCGGAATTGCGGTCTGGCAAGCAGCGAGGGAGAGCGACGCCGCCAAGATACAGGCCCATTTTTCGGCACGCATTACTGAATTCTCCTTTGTTCGGCTCACCTGTTGCCGATCATCATTAGCAAAAACGCATAACACATCGCTTTGCTGCATATAGCATGAACAAGCGGTTTCCCTTGCGCGGAAGCCTCGTTATGTGTGCTGTGGCGAGACAGGCAAGGATAGGACATGGCGGAAAAACCGGTGATATTGGTAACGGGCGGCGCGGGATATATTGGCAGCCATGCCGTGTTGGCGTTGCGCGATGCCGGCTATGGCGTTGCCGTCATCGACAATCTCACCACTGGCTTTCGTTGGGCCGTCCCGCAGGACGTCGCTTTTGTGGAGGGCGACATTGAGGATCAGGCACTCGTCGAGAAACTGATTGCTGATCAGGATATCAAGGCGATCATGCATTTCGCCGGCTCCATCATCGTCCCCGAATCGGTCGAAAACCCGCTCAAATATTATCACAACAACAGCGCCAAGAGCCGTTCTCTTATTGAAAGCGCGGTGCGGACGGGCGTGAAGCACTTCATCTTTTCCTCGACCGCCGCAACCTACGGCGTGCCGGAGGAAAGCCCGGTAAAGGAAAGCACGCCGAAGCGGCCGATCAATCCTTACGGCATGTCGAAGCTGATGACCGAGATCATGCTGGAGGATGTGTCAAGGGCGCATGATTTCAACTTCTGCGCCCTGCGCTATTTCAATGTGGCGGGCGCTGATCCGCAAGGTCGCACCGGACAATCGACAGCGGGGGCAACCCACCTCATCAAGGTGGCGGTAGAAACAGCGCTGGGCAAACGCAGCCATGTCAGCGTCTTTGGTACTGACTATGCCACGCCGGATGGGACCGGGGTTCGCGATTATATCCATGTGTCGGATCTGGCGCGTGCCCATGTGCTGGCACTGGAGGCGCTGATGGCGGGACCGGAGCGGAACCATATCCTCAATTGCGGCTATGGGCGCGGCTTTTCCGTGCTGGAAGTGCTGGATGCGGTCGACCGCGTCACCAATATGAAGATCGAACGCCGCATGGAAAGTCGTCGCGCCGGCGACCCTGATTCGCTTATTTCCGATAATCGGGCGATCATGGAGCGTTTTCCATGGAAGCCTCAATACGCGGATCTGGACCAGATCGTAACGCATGCGCTCGCCTGGGAACGCAAATTGAGTGAAATAAGAGCGAGCGCTTGACTTTGGTGGTCCTTCCCCATAGTTGGCGGCCTTCAATTTTCTGACAAACCAAAGCTATTGGAAGCGTTTCGACATGAAGATCCGCAATTCTCTGAAGTCGCTCAAGGACCGTCATCGGGACAACCGCGTGATCCGTCGCCGCGGCCGCACTTATGTAATCAACAAGACCAACCGCCGGTTCAAGGCCCGCCAGGGCTGAACCACGCGGTGAGCATATCCGCCGTCATATTCGACGTCGGCAATGTTCTCTACGATTGGGACCCACGGTTCCTTTACGAGCGCCTGATCGATGACGAGCAGGCGCTCGACACATTTCTGCGCGATGTGGTGACGCCGGAATGGCATTTTCAGCACGACGCGGGCCGCCCCTTCGCGGAAACCAGCGCCGAACTTGCTGCACGTTATCCGCAGCACGCCGATCTGATCGGGTTATGGGGCCCGCGCTTCAACGACAGCATCAGGGGCCGGATCGAAGGAATGGCGGAGCTTGTCGCTGAACTGGATGAGGCCGGCGTTCCTCTTTTCGCTATCACCAATTTCAGCCATGAGTTCTGGCCTGCCTTTCTGAAGGCGGAAGGCGAAATGTTCGCACATTTCCGTGATGTGCTGGTGTCGGGTGAAGTGCGCCTCACCAAGCCCGATCCCGCAATCTATCGGCTGGCGCTGGAGCGCTTCGATCTCAGGGCTGAAACGGCGCTTTTCGTGGACGACCGGCAGGACAATGTCGATAGCGCCACGACGTTGGGAATGAGGGCCCATCTTTTCCGGGATGCTGCGTCGTTGCGCGCTGGACTGAGGGCGGTGGGATTGCTAGCCAGGTGATATGCCGCACAGCATGAACAATTCTACCGTTCAGGTCGTTACGCTGGCATGAGGATTGATCGGTCCCGGCATATTGGCGATGGCGCTGTTCCTGCCAATGGGGCGCGTCGGATGCGGATAGTCGCGACTGGCCTGCTGGTCCTGATGGCCGCGATCTACATCGCCGCGCGTAGCGTGGAGAGTGTCCATCCTGCGGTGGGTTTCGTCCGCGCCTTCGCCGAGGCGGCGATGGTGGGCGGCCTTGCTGATTGGTTTGCGGTGACGGCGCTGTTTCGTCATCCGCTTGGTCTGCCGATTCCCCATACGGCCATCATTCCACGCAACAAGGATCGAATCGGCGATACTCTGGCTCTTTTTCTGCGCGACAATTTCCTCACGCCAACAGTGGTGGCGCGGCGGATGTATCGCCTGGACATCGCCTCTGCTGCGGGGCGTTTTCTCGCCTCACCCGCTATGGGCAACGGGCGGTTGAGGCGAGGCGCGTCACGTCTGATCGCTGATATTCTGGAATCGCTGGATGAGGATCGTCTGGGCGGCATGGTGAAGGCAGCGCTTCGTCAGCGGTTGCAAGCCATCAACATTGCCCCGCTGCTGGGCCAGGCGCTAGAGGCGGCAATGAAGGACGGGCGGCACCTGCCGTTGCTGGATGGGATTGTCAAATGGGCGGCGAAGACTCTGGAGGCCAATGAACATTTCATCCGGCAGATGGTGCACGAAAAAGCGGGCAAGGTGCTGCGGTGGACCGGCCTTGATGAAAATCTCGCCGACGCCATTATTGGCGGCCTGCACAAGCTGCTTGGGGAGATGGCTGAAAACCCCGCCCATCCGCTGCGTGCGAAGGCTGAGGAGGGGCTGGAAAAACTTGCCGCCGATCTCCAGTTCGATGTCGCGATGCAGACTCGCGTTGCCCAGATCAGAGATGAACTGATCGACAATCCGGCCATGCAGCGCTGGATCGATGGTCTATGGGAACAGGGCCGCGCCAGTCTGCTTCGCGCGGCGCGCGATCCTGAGGCCGCTACCGCCGGACGTTTTGGAGAGGCGCTGCGGCAGCTTGGCGGCACGCTGCAGAGCGATCAGCGACTACGCGTCATGATCAATCGTTTTGCCCGCCGCACGGCTGTCGGCGCGACAGCCAGCTACGGCGATGGGATCGTCAAGCTGGTAAGCGAGACAGTGCGGGGCTGGGACGCAAAGACCGTCACTGGCCGGCTGGAAAACGCCGTTGGCCGCGATCTGCAATATATCCGCGTCAACGGAACGCTCGTGGGCGGACTGGTCGGCGTGGTGATTCATGCGGTCGACCTAATGGCGTGAAGCCGTTTGGGCCCGCCGCGACGTTCTTTAGACTGAAACCCGCGCTTTCTCCAGGGAACTGACATTGCCACTGGCCCCCAATGCCTCTTCGGCTTCAATCTTGTCATGGCGGGGGTGGAGCGGTGCAAAGCGCAGCACGGCAAAACCGGCTAGAGCGGATATGACTGAACCCATGAGTACGCCGATCTTCGCTTCCTCCACCAATTCCGGATTGCCTGGAAAGGCCAGCGCTCCGATGAACAGGCTCATGGTGAAGCCAATTCCGCAAAGCAACGCGATACCATAGATCTGTAGCCAGGTAGCTCCGCGCATCTTTCCCGCCAGTCTGCAGCGTGTGCATAGCCAGACGCTACCGAATATGCCGATCTGCTTGCCCAGGAACAGGCCTGCGGCAATGCCGAGAGGCAGAGGCGCGAGAAGTTGCTCAACTCCCATGCCTGCGAGCCGAACGCCGGCATTCGCAAAGCCGAAAAGCGGCACGATGAGGAAAGCGCTCCAGGGAGCTATGGCGTGTTCAAGCATATGCAACGGACTATCGACCGCGTCAGGAGCGCCTGGAGTCTTGCGGATCGGGATCATCATGGCCGCGAGGACCCCCGCAACGGTGGCATGCACGCCTGACAGCAGCACGGCATACCAGAGCGCGGCGAAGCATAGCAAATAGATGGTGAGCGACTTCACGCCACTCTTGTTCAGGAAATACATGAGGACAAGGATCAGCACGGCAGCGAGCAGGGCGACACTTTTGATGCCGCTGGTATAGGCGACGGCTATGATCGCGACTGCACCCATGTCATCGACGATGGCCACGGTGGTGAGAAATAGCTTCAGTGAAGTCGGCGCTCGCCTGCCGAGGAGCGCAAGCACACCTATGGCGAAGGCAATGTCAGTCGCTGCAGGGATAGCCCAGCCATTTTCCAGCGCGGGGTTGCCGCGCGCCACAAAAAGAAAGATGCAGGCCGGAACCAGCATGCCTGCCGCGGCGGCGATCACTGGCAGGCGGCGGCGCTCCCAGGTTGAAAGGCGCCCGTCAACGAACTCTCTTTTGATCTCCAGGCCAACGAGCAGGAAAAAGATCGCCATCAGACCATCATTGATCCACAAATGGA
Organism: Rhizorhapis sp.; assembly: GCA_036570425.1. GTDB lineage: Bacteria > Pseudomonadota > Alphaproteobacteria > Sphingomonadales > Sphingomonadaceae > Rhizorhapis. Next base: position 370,800 of record DATCYF010000023.1, read on the forward strand.
GCGACATCGGACCGAGTTTGCTCGAAAGAGTCGGTCCGATGGGGGCATGCAGCAGATCATGATAGACGCGATATAAATCTTCATTGATGTTTGCGACGATCATGGCGAGCGCGGCTGTCAGCATCAGCAGCACACCGCCAGCGGCTTCGCTGCCCAAGAAATTCCGCAAGGCCGAATTTGCACCGCTTCTTTTCATTCGCTGCCGTCCTTCCTGTTCGGTGTCTTCGCAGGCTCTAGCGGCTTCGACGAGGATATCCAGTATTATGGTTTACATTTCGCTTGCCAATTAATTGCATATCCGGAATAGACCGGCGCGCGGAATGTTGAGCGCCGTCAGTTTCGAATCCAATCTGAAACTCCGTTCGAATTCGTAGCACAATGCATGTCGATACTTAACGGATAGATTACACACCGTGCTACTTAACCGCATTCTATCGTTGCTGGAGTACGCTCAGCATGAAATAATGCTCTTTGCGGCCGCAGGATTTCTTATTGGATCACTTGATGATCTATTGGTGGATGTGATTTGGCTATGCCGTAGCCTGTGGCGACGCGTATTTATCTATACACGCCATGAGGTCATGACTTTGACCAATCTTCCGCCCGCACGCCAGCCCGGCGTTACGGCTATCTTCGTGCCCGTCTGGGATGAAGCAGGTGTCATCGGCGCTATGCTTCATCATTGCCTCACAAGTTGGAAAGACGACGCATTCCGTATCTTTGTTGGCTGCTATCCCAACGACCCGGCGACAATATCAGCCGTAATGGCGGTCGCTGAACGGGACAGTCGCATATCCATAGTTATCGGTCCCGAGCCCGGACCGACGACAAAGGGCGATTGCCTCAACGCCATCTGGAAAGCCATGCAGCAGAAGGAAGAAGCGCAGGGCTGGCTTTTCAAGGCCGTGGTGCTGCACGATGCGGAGGACATTGTTCATCGGGGCGAAATTCGTCTGTTTGACCACATGATCGAACGATTCGATCTGGTCCAGATCCCCGTGCTTCCGCTAGTGGATCAGCAATCCCGCTGGATTTCCGGCCATTATTGCGACGAGTTCGCCGAAGGTCATTGCCTGTTAACGTAGCTTCTGGTGCCCAAACCGATGAAGCCTTTGAGGCGGGGCAATGACGATCAACATGGACGTTCCGGAACAGCGCACAGCCGTGTTGGTTTAGCGATCCGAGGAGAAGCACAATGAAGAACTCGGGAATGAAAATTGCCGTGATCGCGGCCATGGCGCTGACCAGCGTTTCGATATCTGCATGCAGGGATGACCGGCCCGGCTATAATAGCGATTGGCATAACAGAAGCGACCGCGATCGGCATGATCGATATGATCGTAATGACCGCCGAGACGACCGTTATGATCGACATGACCGTGACAGGAACCGGCGCCATTAGATCTGTAGGGACATGCTATCTATAGGCCCCTGGCGGGATAAGGCAGCCGACAAGGAACGGAGTGCAGGCACATGGACGTCAGCCAGCTTGCAGACGCGGAACTGATTGACATCTACTGCAACGCCCCAGATCACGAGGATTTGAGCGAACTGGCGCAAGCGGCGTTAGAGGAAATCGAGCGCCGCGGATTGGATGTCTGAATTCCCATCGACGATGCGGCAGCGAATTCGCTTGACCGACTCCGGATGTTTGTTCTCTTCATGTTCTCATGAAGCTGCCCCAGCATTTCCGCATCACGCTGACAGGAACGATTGAAGAGTTCCGCAGCCGCGAGGTTGTTCAGGAAGGCTTCAGTCACCCTTTTGCCAACATTCTTTGCGGTGCTGACATTCCCCCGGACCTTTTCCGCGCTTGGGGGCTGACCATCGCCGTCGAAGAGAATATTGAGGATGGCCTGAAGGACACCGAAATGTGTAATCTCTATCGGTTAAAGACAGGCACGGAAGAAATGGCGGCGCTGTTCAACGCGCGGGTCACCAAGCCAGTGGAGTGGAAGCCGGAAATTTATCCGCGCTATGTCGCGCCGGTTGTCATCGAGCACGAAGGCGATCGGCGCATTGGCCCGATGAACTGGGGCTTTCCAACACAGGTCAAGGGCAAGACAAAAACACTCATCAAGAACGTAACCAATGCCCGGAACATCGAAAGTCCGTTCTGGAAAGGCGCAGCGAGCAATCCTGCCCGGCGCTGTCTCGTTCCCTTCACTCAATTTGCAGAGCCGCGTCCGGGCAAGGATGCCGAGGGGCTGCCTGCGCAGTGGTGGTTTACGATCAACGATCAGTTGATACCGTGCTTTGCGGGTCTATGGCGGCCGACTGAGAGCGGACCCGCCTTCGCTTTCCTGACGACAGATCCCAATCCTTTGGTTGAACCCTTGCATCCCAAGGCTATGCCAGTCGTGCTGCATAGCGATGATCATGAGCGATGGCTGCGCGGAAGCTTTGAGGACGTACTTGCCCTGCAGGCCCCGTATCCGTCGCAGATGATGGCGGTCAAATAGCGCTTTCCTACAGCCTGTCGAATCGCTACCTGGGTGCCGCTCCTGAATCGAGCAATAGGTGGAAGGGTCGCTTACTTCACGGCGGGCGGCCCTTCTTTTTATGGTCCGCTTACTTCGACAGCTGCCGCCGCCTTCCAGGCATCAATAATCGCCTGAAGCCGCACGGAATTCTCCAGCCCTATTGTGGCGTCGTTGATTGATACGATGGCATCTTCACCGGGCCGCATAGTTCCTCCGGACAGGACGGGAACGCTGGACATTGCCGCTCCGTCGCCACTACCGGCAGAACAGGTTCGAGTCTCTGCTGTCCGCAGGCGCTCAGCCAGAGCAGCGCGAGCGCTGGAAAGATCATTCGCATATTGTTTCTCCACTTGATTGAGCGCGGCCGTCTGCTCCTGTTTCACCCGCGCGATGTTCTGTAGGTCCAGCTCGGCGGCCGCCGCCTGGGCGGAGCGGTAGTCCGATTTGGTTTTCTGATGTGCGGCGATCTCCGCGTCCCGGGCCTTCGTCATGACGGCGAGATCAGCCAAAGCCTCCCGCTTCCCGTTCCAGAGCAACAGAGAGGCGCATCCCAGCACCAGGCAACAGAACTGCCATGGATGCTCGACCACGGCACGGATCATTGCCGCTGCAGCACGCCGCACCCAAGACAGTACGGTCAAAGCAGCGGGGATCATCGTTTGAACTCCGGCAGATCAACTGTCTGACTCGCCAATGCATGCGTGCAATCGCCCAGAAACTGGATGCGACCATCCGTCACAAAAGAGTGGCAAATTGCTGGCGGTGCGCCATTCCTGCCCGCGTCCGGGCCATTGTAGGACACGAGGATCGAGGGCGTGAAGGTAGGGCTCTCTGGATTGCCGTTATATCCCCAGCGCGGACCAGGGCCGTCTCCAACCCTCACCATGTGCACGCTGTCGCAGCCGGGGCACCAGAACATCAGACCGCCGCCCTCAACGTTCCGCAGGATAGCCGAAGCCGCGCTCATACGACCAATCCCGTCACATAGGACCGCCGCATATAGGTGAGCACGCTCTTGCGCGCCCGATCGCGCCGAAAGCTGCAATGCACCCAGCCGCTATTTGGCTGGCCGCGTACGTAATTCTCAAGAATGAGCTGGTCGAACGTCAGGCAGTCGCGGATCCATTGCGCCACTGCCAGATTGCTTACCCCTGTCACTTCGAAGTCCGCTGCCTCGCCTTTCGCGTGCTGTGATCCGGTTGACGATCCGACAGCCAGGCAAAGCTCCGGAGTGCGAAATCCGGACGTAATCCGCACTGGCTTGCCGAAATGCGAACGCAGGGGCTCCAGGACGTTCGCACAAAGAGCCTTCATGGATTCGATCTGACGCGCATTCGGTTCGTTGGCGATGTGTCGTGCTCGCGCCGTGTCGGACGCGGTGAATTCGGCAAGCGAGAAATGCTCGGAAAGCTGCATGGCTAAACCTCCGTTTTGAATTGCAAATAGCGAGAAAATCAGGGTCGACGCTGGCAACCGCGGCGCACTTTGCGTCGCATCATGTCGCTGAAGCCCGGGTGATGGTCCTCCAGCCGCGCATGCATCCGCACCGCCTTGATGAAGGCGCACACAGCGCAGGCGACCGACAAGAGGGCGATGATGATAAGGCCCGGATTATGCATTGCCGTTCTCCATGCCGACCCGCTTTCGGACGATTGTCTGCAAGGCGTCCAGGAAGAAGGCGAAGCCCAGCGCCCCCAGCACCATCGACAGGATGATGACGCCTTCGACCGGCCAGTGTCGCAGCTTGCCCACCAGCACGGCCAATGTCGCAAAGGCGGGGAGGGCGGACAGTTCGGAAATGATGAGCCACCGCCGTTTCCGTTCCCACATGGCGAGCGCGGCCGGATCATCGGGCGGATCGGCCGCCACCCGGAACAGAAGCCATCCCAGCCGAGCGCCACACAGCGCCAGCCCACCGGCCAGGCTCAGCATCCACAATATGAAGTCGTCCCATTTCACGCGCTTGTCCTCCGCTCAAATCCCGCGCTCCCCGCGCAGGCAATAAAAAAGCCGGTCGGAACCGGCTGCGAACTTCTAACTATGATGTGTCGGCTAGACCGGCTTGCCGCCCTTTACTTCGGTCCATTCGATCTTGGCGCGGCAATGGCCTTTGTCGCTGCCCAGGCGGCAGAAGAACCAGTCAATTACCGCCTCGCACAGCAGCGCCCAGCGCTTGCCCCTGATCGCCTGGCGGCCGACCTTGCTGCTGATCGTCTCATCAGGATTGGGTTTAGGGCCGCCGACGATGATGTATTTCGGACCGGCGAAGAGGCAGTGAAACCACTGATCCCATGAGATCAACATGACGACGAACCAGAGGCGGAAACGGGTCAGCATGTCAGTATCCTGTTACGTCGATGATAAGATGCTGCGGAGTAGTTTCTATTGCAACCATGTTCGGAAGGGCTGGAAGGAGACTTATTCCTACAAGATTAACACCGTTACCAACAGTAATAGCACCAGATGTTTCCCCACCGCCTATATAGTCATACCTGTATCGGGTCCCATTGGATATGGTTATAGCTCTGCTCTTGGCTGGATTAACAGGGCTTATTGCGTAGGTCTTCCCGGCTGGGACAGAAATGGTGGCGTCACCACTAACCATCTGGACAATACGCAATCCTTTTAACCCACTATGATAGGTAGGGCTTCCTGTACTGTCGTTTACTCGCATGCCAAAGGTCGGAATGTCACTGAGAGTAGGTAGGCCAAATATATAGAAGGTGACAGGGATACCATTGGTGTTGTTACCGGCATTAGTCTCCCCGACGAAAGTAAAGTATCTCCCGCTTGAGCCAGATGGTTGATAGCAGGTGTATTGACCTATGAACGCATCACAACGATAAGCAACCATACAAGGTGCAAAGTCGATCGTGAGCGGCGCATAAACATGATAAGGATCGGTGTAGTCTCCAATCTCAAGCGGAACAGTGATTTTCTGCCTAAGAGCTAGGTTGGTATAGTTTTCATCAATCATTGTCGAACCGGCAGAATTTATAATTTTGCAGCCATAAGACATTAGTAAATCCCGTAGAGAATATAACCAGGAGAGGTGTAGTTTGGGTCGGGAAACGACCAGCTAATAGTGGTTCCGCTGATGGTTGCTTGAGGTGTAAGGCCATTCAAGTTAGGATTGAACTGAAGCTGATACCAAGGTTTCTGCCCTGTAAAGGCTGGCACACTAATAGTTCCAGAGCCAACCGTACCGCTGATGTAGGTTGAACCAATGTAACGCCCAAGGGCGGTGCCCTCACTTGTGGCTTGCAGCGCTCCGGACGCATCCCAGACAGAGTAACCAAATGCCATTAGTCTAACCAACCTGCATTGATGTCGATGGCGTCCAGTTCTTCGGTTGTTGTGGCAGCGTCGGCTAAGGCTTTAAGCTCCCAGCTTTTCGCATACATCCTCTGACCGTGCAGGCTCACGGCCTTACCGACTTCTATCATTTGGTCAGCATCGAGCATCACTATGCTGTTGTCCGACAACTTAAAGGGCATTGAAAAAGGCGTACCGTTGATCTTGGATAAAGTGGCCTCAGCAACAAACCCGCTGATGTTGCGCATGCCTTCGTCGTTTGTATCGACACGGCCATAGGATGTGTCGACGCCACCTTTTATCATCATTTCACGCATGAGGTTGATACGGCTTTTCAACAGACTTCGTTGGACCTGTAGGTCGCCCTGATCGCCTAGTACCTCGCCACCCTCAAATGCTGCCCCAGGACTAACGAGAAAGTTGGCCACGGATTGCAGCGGCGGTCCGGTCATAGCATTTTCTGGGATATCGTAGCGATCCTGCCAGGAGATTACATTGCTCCCGACCTTGTAGGAATTGACCGTGGCAACTCCCCCTTCCGGAGAGAAATTCACCGCTGCGATCATGTGAATTTCTGCAATCGCCCCGTTGGGCATTTCCGTGGTTTTAGTAATGAACATGGCGTTTTCCCTTATATGGCCAAGTTTCCAGACTGCATTCGCAGCACATTGGCAGCGTCGAAAACCTTGATTGCGTTATCTCTGATTTCCTGCCGCTGGCCGCTTGAGGCCGTGCGGAGAATACCGATCGTTGCGGATATGGCTTGCAGATTAGCTACGTTGATATGTCCTGCTGTGACAGCGTTGGCGATGAGTTTGGGGCCTGTAATCGCGTCGTCTGGGATCATGTCAGTATTAGCCGCACGACGGAAGGTGATGTTCCCGATATATATAGTCCCCGAGAGTGTATCACCGCTTCCGGAAGCAGAGCCGCGCCTGATCCTAAAGAAAGCAGTAGTCGCTAAAGCAGGTGCCGTTACGAAAAACGATATGTGCTGCTTGGCTGCGCTCTGGGCATTCGCATAATTAATTCCACTGCCTCCACCTGCATCGGCACCCGAACTATTAAAAAAGGCAGTGGCTACGGCAATAGTGCCTGTTGCCCCTGAATTGGGATCAATGTCACAGCTAACGAGGTACGTCTCACCGGGCGTCACAGGAAAGTGAGGCGTGTCCAGACCTGAATAGTAGTTAGACCACGCATCTGTGTAGGTGCCCGAAAAGCGTACGGCGCGGCTGTTCGACCAGCCCAAAGTAGTTTCTGTTACGAAAGCCCATCCCGGCTGTCCGTCGCTTACCCAGTTATTTATGTCCGTAAGACCTGCATCCGGTATCATGTTGGAATAATCTTGAACAGGCAGAGATCCCACTTGGACGTCGCCGTAGAACTGGACCTTACCGCCAGAGACGTCCATCGCGACCAGATTCTCATCTCCCAGCCGAATGTGTTTCGCCCGAAGTCCGATGACAGAGCCAGTCCCGGTTGCGCCTGCCATAATCTCCGCGACGTTCTGCCCGGCGATCGTGGACAGCTTCAAATAGGATTCGGTCCGGCCTTCTAGGTCCGTGATTGCGCCAGCCTGGGCCATGACCGACGCTTGGATGTTGGGTATCTCACCAGATGCAATTTCCGCATCCGTCGCATAGCGCACATCGGCATGATACCAGATAATCCCGTTGGCTCCCGCGATGCTGCCAAAATTCGCGTAGGCGTTCATCAGGTAGATGCGGCCGAATACGGCATCGGCATCGGTAACGCGGACCAACTTCCTGAAGGTGTAGAGTTTGCCTATCTGCCCATTGCCGGGCGCCACGCCTGTTGTGTCTTTATCCGTCGAGAAATCGATGCCGGGATTGTTCCCGCTCTGGTTTGCCGCATTCAACGTATAGAAAAGCAGCCCGGCGCCTTCCAGCGTGCCGCTATTCAGTTGAATGTCCGCTTCCAAAACGACCCATTGATTATAGGATATCGTGGGCAGGGACGCGGAACCGAAGTTATGATACAAGCCGCCCGCGACGTTGGCTGCTGTCTCGATGAGCACGCCATAAGGCGAAGTGGAATTGCCCGTAACGCGCTGGATGAGCGACGGGGAGCCGTACAGTGCCCAACCGGGCGGCCGGGCATTGGCCGCATCAGATGGGTAGTCCCCAAAATTGGCATTGCTAACCAGTCCAGCGCTTGCCGCGCCGCCGCTCGTGCTGGCGGCCAATATGGCACTGGCCTCCGCCGCCGCCGCTGCGTCCGTGGCGATCGTGGCCTGTTCCGATGATATCGTTGCGCTGTTCCCGGCCGCTGTCGCCTTCTGGGTGGCCGTGGTGACGGCCGCCGCCGCGTCTTGCGATGCGGTTACCGCAGTTCCAGATGCCGCGACCGCTTCATTCTTAGCGCTCTCCGTCGCGTCCAGATATTGCGCTGTGAGGTTTTTATTATCTTGAACCTGCGCCGCTAGGTCCGTGACCGTGGCAGATGCCGTCTGCGCGATCTGGGCGGAATTTCCTGCGGCCGTGCTTTCGGTTACGTCGTCGATGCGGAGATAGTGAGTCTGCATAACGGCATCAGTGTTGCCGAGTGTACTTTCCACCCGCACCAGGCCCTTGAAATAAGCGCCTACACCGGAGCCAGCCGCCAAGATTTCCTCGCCTGTAAAGGCGCCATCAAGCACGATCCACTCGTTCAAGGTAGGTGCGAGAGCATTCTCAACCGCAAACCCGCCAACGAGTCCGTAGGCGGAAGAATACGCCTCAAGGTACAGTCGTATTCTGGTATCCGCGTTGATCGTATTATTTGAGGCAATGCGGACTCGGGCTGACAGTTGGTAAATCCGGCCGGATTGCACCGCTTGAAAGCCACGGTGGGCGATGCCGTAGGTGGAAGCAGTGCCATCGCCGGATAACTGCGCCACCTTGCCGATGCCTGGGATACTGACAAAGCTGGTATAATCGTCATTGATGGGCGGCGGATTGCTCTGGTTACCGGTAAATCCGTTGGTCCAGAACAATCCATCCTGCGAAAAATCGGAAGGCAGAAGCGAAGCGGCAATCGTCTTGGCCTGCAACAGCGTTCCTTGCGCCACAGTGGCGCTGACGCCCGCATCGTCCGCAAATCCGCTCGCCACCGTGGCGCTCTGCGCCGACGCGCCTGCGCTTCCCGCCGAACTTTGTGCTGCCGCCTCCGCGTCGGTCTTTGCCTGCTCGGCAAGGCCCTTGAACTGCAAGGCCGCATCCGCACTCGCGGCAGCCGAAGCAGTATAACCGTAAGTGTCGACCAGTTCCTGAATAGACAACTGCGCCGCGCCCAGCTGCGCCAGCGTATCCGTAACCTTCTGCTTGTTCTCCTCCATCGTGGCGACGAGTTCTTCGGCCGGAACGCCCCCGACGGGCGTGCCCTCCGGCGCACCAATCGTCGCGCCATCTTCAGGCTTCGGATGCGCCGGATCATCGTCGACGATATCGGTCCAGCGCGTCCCGTTGCGGGAAAAGGCGCCCGCCGTCGTCAGGCCCTCGACCGTCAGGCCGAAGACGCTGACATTGTCCCCCAGCTCGATCGAGAAGTCGCGAAAAAAGCCGTAGATCGTCAGGCTGTCAAAGCCTTCATCGCCGATCCAGAGTGACGGCTTGGCGCGCAGGGCCGCTATCCGGCTCAGCACGTCTTCCACTGCCCCGCTGTCGACAAGAGACCGGACAGTCATGCGCTTCGCCCAGGCGCGCTCGACCGGAACAGTCAGGCCGAATTCATCGGTTTCCTTGCGGCTGAAATCGGTGATGCCGACAGACGGTGTGTCCTCGGTCAGGCCCATCGCGGCGATCCGGCCTATGATCAGCGTGCCGACTGACACCGCGCCTGCGCCGGTGAGCGTCACGGTCACGTCGCCAGACACGCCCGGAAGATCAAGGAAGCTGACCGACGTGATCTTCATCCCGTCGACAACGGTGCTTTTGGTCTGGTCATAGCCGGGCGCTTCCACCCGGACCGCCAGGGCATCGATATCGAGCAGGGCGACAGCATCAATGTCAGCGGCCGGCGCAATGGTGACGGTAATCACACTGGTGTCCGTGGTGACGGACCCCAGCGCCTGATCGAACATCGCCCAGCGATTCGTGGGCGCAATGTCGATCCAGCTGGACGCGCCCGCGCCGGCAGGGTCATTACCCGCGTTGTCTGCGATCAGGCTCTCATAGATCCGGTGCGTCGCCGCTTTGATGACGCGCGATCCAGCCGAATAGTTCGTCGCCGCCGACCATTCGGAATAATCATTCTCCACCACGCTGCTGCTGAGTAGCATGCCGCCCGTCACCGGCGTGGACTGGATCACTTTCAGGGTCGAGGCCTGCCCGGCCGGCGCCGGGTCAAGGGTGGCATCGTCGAGCACTTCTGACGTCGGCAGGCTTTCGATCGTCAGCGAGCAATAGCTGACACCGGGCAGCTGCAGGTCCAGCGAGAAGTCACGGAAAAAGCCATAGGCGGTGAGGATGCCCGGCTCGTCCTGACCGATCCAGAGCGCGGGCGTGGCGCGCAGGGCGGCGATGCGCCGCTGGACCTCATCGATCGCAGCCGTCTCGATCTTCACGCGAACGGAAAGCCGCTTGGCCCAGGACCGCTCCACCACCGTGGTTATGCCGAATTCATCGGTTTCGCGGCGGCTGTAATCGGTGAGGGAAATGGTCGGCGCGGCTTCGGTTTCGCCCAGATCGAAGGCGCGGCCGATAATCAGCGTGCCGACGGATACTGTACCGGTGCCGGTGAGCGTCACCGTCAGTTCGGCACTCGCATCCCGTGGCAGGTCGGAGAATACCAGCGTCGTCGCCGTGCGTCCGCCTTCAGTGACATTCCGGGTCTCGTCATGGACAATCGACCCGCCGACGCTCACCTGCACCCGCACGCTCGAACCCGTGACGTCAAGCACCGCGAGCGTGTCCACCACAACGCCGGGATGAAGGGAAACCTCTAGGCTGGCGGCCGCCGATGTGAGCGAGCCCACCGCCTGGTCGAACATCGCCCAGCGATGCGTGGGACCGACATCGATCCAACTGGCCGCGCCCGCACCGGCAGGATCCTGCCCGGCATTGCCGCTGACCGCGCTTTCGTAGATGCGATGCGTGGCCGTCGAGATAACCCTGTCGCCCAGACCATAGGTCGACCCGACCGCCCATGCAGGGAAATCCGTCTCCGCAACGGAGCTGGCAACAAGGATAGCGTCCGTTACCGGGACGGGCTGAACGACCTTCATGCTGCCACCACCGTCGCGATCGCATCGCCGCCGCTGGCAGACGTGACATTGTCGAGATGGCGCTTGATCGCGCCGGTGTTCCCGGCGTTCGCGGCATGCCCGGCATTATTGTCGCTGCGCAGCTGCTCTACCTCTTCACGAAGCGCCCTGACCTCCGCGACCAGATCATCGTTCGCCGGGGACTGGTTTGTCGCCGCCTGCGATGCGGCCGCAGCGGCCAGCAGGCTATTGATGTCCGTTGCGGTTGAGGTCCCGGGGCCGCCCGTGATCGCATTGACCGCGGCATAGGTGGCCTCCAGGCTGGCCGCCGTCTGCGCCTGCACCCGGTTCAGCTCCTGGCGGCTTGTCGCCATCAGCGCGGCCGCGTTCAGAAGGGATTGGGAAAGCCCGGGCAGGGTCTTCGCCACGTCCATGTCGCCGCCGCGCGCCGCTATGTTGGCAGCGTTAAACTGCCCCATCAGCATCGCGAAGCTGCCAGTGTCAGAGCCGCCCGTCAGGCCACGGATGCGCTTGACCTCATCCATGATGCTGTCGCCAACCGAAGTCCATGCATCGCGCAGCTGCTCTGCCGCTGCAGCCGCTTCCTTCGCATCCTGCAATGCATAGATCTGCTCCTGAAGCGCGCGATTGCTCGCATCCAGCTGGGCAAGGTCCAGCGCACGGATAGCCGCCGTGTCGCCCTGCAGTTCAAGCAGCTTGCGTTCCAGGTCCTGACGCTCGTTCAGAATGTCGGCCGCGCTCTTGGCCCCGTTCATGGACGCTTGCAGGTCTGCGAAAGCGGGCGCGAGCTGGAGCAGCGTGGCATAGGTCGCTTGCCCCGCCGCCGTAGTCAGGTTCTGCGCCTCGACCAGCGCGCGGAAGCTGTACAGCGTCGATGGCATGGCAAGGTCCAGGCTGTCGAAGACTTTCGCGAACTGGGCCGTCTTCGCGGCGGCCTGCTCGGCGGGCGTGTAATAGGCCTCGAAATAAGAATCGACCGCGCTGGTCATTGCGCTCACGCTGTCGAACTGCTCGGACAGCGCCATCTTCATGTCGATGCTGAGGCCGCTCGCTGCGAAGCCCAGCATGTCGAACGACGTGGTGACAGCTTCCACGACGGATGCCACGCGGACCAGCGTATCGAATGCGCCTTCGCCGACCTTCTGGAAACGCTCCATGCCGGGGAAGGCAGCGATTGCCATCTTGTCGGCCGCAGCGCCAAAGACGGCGGTCAGCTTCTCCTGAATTTCCTCACCCGTCAGCCCCTGAAGGTCGATCTTGCCGATGCTGACGACAAAGCCATTGAGCCGCGCCTGGATATCATCGGTCGCAACGCCCAGCGGCCCGGCGGCCGCAGCGATCGCATTGTTGAACTCGCGCAGGATCAGCGTGAACTGGTTTTCCAGAGCAGGATCTGCGGCGGAAAATTGCGTCGAATATTTGGTGGACGTGGTCAGGCCGAAGAACTTTTTCTTCTTCTTGATGTCGCTGTAATAGGACGCGTCGAACCCGCCGCCAAGAATGTCCTCAAGCGATTGCTCGTCCCCGTAAAGCCCGCTGCCGATCACGCTGGTCTTGGTGCCGAACAGCGATTTCACCACGCCGCCGATCGCGCCGAGAAGGCCGCCAAGGATCGGTACTTTCGACAGCAGGCCACCGCCGGTCAGGATGCCGGATAGCAGCTTGCCCGTGGTGTCGGTCTTGAAGCCGGTGTTCACCCCATCGGACGCATTGATATTCCCCGCACGCACCAGCAGGGAGGCGAAGCCGCCGATCTGGCTTTCGATCGACCGCAAAGATGCCGCCATCTCCCGCGCATAGCTGTTCGTCAGCGTGTCGACCTCCTTCAGGCTGTCGATCGCGCGCTTGATGCTCTCCGACTTCGCCGCGCTGTCGCCAAATACGGTGCCCGTGCCATCGTTCGCCGGGGTGAGGGTGTTCTTGTTGCCGCCGAAAGAACCGGCGATCGACACGCCAATGGACGCGAGCGCGGCGATGGTGGCCGCACCGGCGGCAAGGTTGAGCGGAAAGGGCAGGGACGATATGGCGGACACGACAGCCTCGACGGCCTTGGTGGCGGTGCGCGCGCCACTCTTCGCGAGTGACGAGGCGGTTTCAATGGCGTCCTGCGCCATGGCGCGCACGGACAGCGCGAACTCGACCGCCCGGAACGCCTTCTCAGCCGTTTCGAGGGCTTTGTAGCCCGATGAGCCTTCCTTGAAAAATCCTTGGGCGGCATGGGTCATGTCACCGTAGAGGCCGATCTGCGACGTCAGCGAGCGGGCCGCAAAGAGAGAATTGATCTGTCGCTCCCGCTGCGCCCGCTCTTCAGTCTTCTCCATCAGCGCCGCCTGCCGCAACTGTTCATCGCGCACGCTTTTCAGATGGTCCTGGTCGGCCATATAGCCCGCAAACGACGAAGCCAGATCGCCCAGTGCCTTGCCTGCTTCGCCGAACGCATCGGCCATGCCCCGGGCCGCGATGCTGACATTGTTCGCCATCGCGTCGAGCAGGTCCGCCTGATAACGCAGACTGTCGTTGAACGCGTCGGTCCTGAGCTGCCGCTGAAGCTCCATATCCGCGATTCTGACCTGCTGGTCGATATAGTCCTGGGCCTGACCTCCGCTCCACGAATTGGCGGCAGCTTCCCGGGTGGCCTTGATCGTCGCCAACGCACGGACACGCGCTGCGTCTGTCGCGCCGATCAGGCGTAGCTCTTCCTGCAGCTCCGCAATGCGCCCGGAGCCTGTCTTCATGATCGTGGTGAACTGAGCGTCACGCTCGGCTTGGGTCAGCCGCTCCCGCGCCGTGCGTTGGTCATCAAGTGCTCGTTTCGCCGCCGCGATTTCGTCGCCATAGCCGCGCTGTTGCGCGACCTGAAGGGCTGCGAGCAGGGGCAGGTCAGCGATCTGATCGCGCACAAGGTCAGCCGCACGCTCTGTCGGTATAAGCCCAGCCGTCATCAGCGCGTTGACGCGTTCTTGAGCTTCCGCTTGTTCGCGCACGGCCAGCGAGCCCTTTGCCGCGTCGGAGACACGCTGCGCAATGGATAGGCGCACCTGCCGCTCGACCGCTTCCGTAATATCGCCACGCTTCTTGATCGCGTCGCTTTCCGCCTTCACGCGCGCTTCTGCGATCAGCGCGGCCGTGCCTGAAATCTGATAGGCATCGGCAAGGCCATAGAGGTTGCGAATTTGCGCTTCGGTTGCCTTGGCTTGATCGGCGAGGCGTTGGGCGTGGCGATCCACCTTCGGCGTTCGGTCCGCCTTGATTTCGGCCGCCTGTTTGCGCAGGTCCTCCAGCTTGTTCGATGAAAGCTGCTTGGTGACATCCTCGCCGAACGTGATCATCGCCGAATTCGCTTCATCGAACGCGCCCTTATACGCGTCCCCAACGTCCGACAGAATCTCGCCAATGCCTTTGCCGGAAAAGACGCCCCTTACGATCGCGCCGATCCCGCGGAATGTGCCGACCCACTCGGCGTAGAGGGCGGCGAGCGCCCAACGGCCCATCTTCGTCATGAAGTCGAGCGACTCGCCAAACCATTTTCGGATGTCGCTGAAATTAATGCCCAGCCGGTCGGCAACGACCTGGAACGTTGCCGTGACCACATCGCCTGTGCTCACCGACGTATTCTTGAGCTTCTCGATCTCCTTGGTGGTGAGCCCAAGGCTGCTGACCATCGCGTCCGTATCGACACCGGCGGACACCGACCGGCTGAATAACGCTAACCAGCCTACGGCTGCCGCTCCCACTGCAATGACGGGCGCGAATGCAACCAGCATTGCGCCCAGCTCGACTGCAAAGCCCTTCACACCGCCTTCGGCCATCTGCGCGACCTGAACGACCTGGCCGATCTGGCTGGCAAAAATCTGCATCGGTGGCGCGCCGAGCATAGCCATTGTGCCGATATCGTTCATCTGCATGCCGAACTGCATCATCGAACCGCGCGAACGGGCAGAAGCCGCCCCTACGCCCACCATGCCGGCTTCCAGTCGGTTCATTTCCGCATTGGCCGCTCGCAAGCGTCCCGCCACTTCGGTCAGCCCCTGATCTTCGGCCGCAAGCGCCCGCATTTCTGCCCGCATCTGACGAACCTCGGAGGCACTTTTGCCGAATACCTCAACCTGCCGTTCGATCTGGCGCACCATCTTCTCAGCGGCTTTTTCCGCTCTGTTCATTTCGCGGGTGGTAACAGTGCCGAATGTCCCGACCGAAGCGGTTGCGCCGCTCAGGCTCATCCCCTTCGTCGCCGCCTCGACCTTCTGATACTCCCGCACAGCATTGGCCGCGGTGACGCCGATAAGGTCGTCCATTGATTTGAGCTGCCCAAAGGAGTCGAAGAAATCGATCGCAAAGCCGACTTCCAGCGTCGGAACATCTGCATCCGCCATGGGTGATCTCCTTCAGTGGTTTTCGTATGTACATTAATATTGACAACGCCTATTTATGTGCATACATAAATGGCCATGGATATCGAGTTCGACCCCGCCAAAGACGCCATGAACCGCGACAAGCATGGCGTATCACTGGCATTCGGGGTCGATGTGCTTGGTGACGATGACCATGTGATCCTGCCCTCGATCCGTCCGGTTGACGGCGAGGATCGGTTCAAGGTCATCGGTGATGTGGACGGTCGCTTATGGACAGCGATCTATGTGATGCGTGGAGCGGCCTACCGCTTCATAAGCGTAAGGAAGAGCAACGATGGCGAACAAAAAGCTTACGGTCGGACTCCCGGCTGATCCGAATGACCCTGAAGATTTCGATGTCAGCGACGCCGCGATCGAACAGGCCCTCGCGGAGCGCGAAGCAAGGCGCGCCCGGCGTGTTGGCCGTCCCGAGGGAAGCGACAAGGAACGGATCACAATCCGGCTCGACAAGGATTTGCTGACCCGGTTTCGGGCGACCGGCCCGGGCTGGCAGTCCCGTATCAATGAGGCATTGCGCGCCGCAGTGATGAAATGATCGCCAGGCGCTATTACTCGTGGGTGAAATCATGACCTTGATGACGTACCAGGGCTACACCGCCTCCGTTGAATTCGACGCCGATGACATGATCCTTGTCGGCCGTCTGACCGGCATTGATGACAACATCAGCTTCCACGCCGACGATAATGAAACGGTCATCGCCGCCTTCCACGAAGCGGTAGACGATTATCTCGAAACCTGTGCCAAGATCGGGAACGCGCCGCTTTGTTGATTCTGCGCTTAAAATTTCTGAGCTGGGAACCCACTGAACGGTGCTACCTGACACACGCCTTTTCGGCTGTGCGGCCTCAAGCCATCTATGTAATTGTAATAGCGATATTGACCCGTCTGGCGATCCACGAACATGCTCTCTTCCATGTCGCCGCGAAAGGCCGGCTGCTTGTTGATCACCTTCAACTCGCCAGTTGTCGCTTCACCCATCTTCCAGATGCGATCGCAATTACCAGAGCAAGCCTCGCCTTTGGTGAGATCGATGCGGTAACGATCGGCCGAGCCTTCGGTGCTGGTGCACACCAGATCGAATTGATCGGCTGCCAGCGCTGGACTCGCGATGGCAGTAAAAAAAACAAGAAGAAAGAACTTCATCGCGGTCCCCCTAGTTTGAACGCGACATTGCGCCTTCGATCGCTTCACGAAGCGCTTGGACTTCACCTGCATCCTGAGACGCAAACGCCTGCGCCTCACTCGCAGTTGACACCAAAAAGAGCATATATGTCGTAGTTGGCGCTCGCTTTTTCCATGATGTCCACCCCACGCCGACGAAGATCAGTGCAAAAACTGCGGACACAGCACTTAGAGTTGCAATGGCGCTCACCGCGAACGTTAAAGCTATCAGCCACCACGCCAAAAAGGCGCTACTGCCCTTTTTCGTCTCCGACCGCACCTCGACAGAGGTAATCTTGTTGATGGCGTAGCTCTTCTCGCCGAAACGCGCGAAGCGTTCGTCGACAGAAATAGTCCCTTGCTGGAATAACATAACACCCCCTTATTGAGGCGGGGGCTATAACAACAATGTCACCCCAAAACCATCCGCAACCGTTGCACTTCCGTTTCCCGCTCGCGTTCGGTGACTTCCGCACGCCATGGCGGCGGGCAATTCTCGCTTTCGGCGCGGCGGCCCTCCGCAAGATATTCTATCGACAATTTGCGGATCAGCCGTGCCTCCCACGGCGCTGGGTAAATGCCCGTCATGTCGGACCATGACCGGATGGATTGCCAGCTCAAGGGCGCGGCCCCCATGCCGGCCGCCTCGGTCAGCCCGATCTCGACCAGTCGATCAATGATGTGAGGTGCCGGGTTCGGCGGCATCTGCGGCGTGATGCCATCCTTCTTGAACCGCTCGGCCCGGCTGATCTGGGCGGAAGTTCCGTGTTTCGCCCGCTTCGTCCTCTCATCCGGCTTGGGCGTGGCATTGAGCCACGCCATGTGCCGGACGAAAAGCGTTAGCTCCCGGCTGAGCCGGGTTTGAAGTTTCCCCAGTCACGCACGGCCTTCAGCACCTGCTGCGCCATGTAACCAAGTTTCGGATCGGCATAGAACGCCTGGAAGAGCTCCTGACCCTGCTTGCCTTCGGCGGGCGGGTAGGTGAAATGGCGAAATTCCGAGGTGATGGCCGCCAGATCCTCGGCCTGCTCTGTTATCCGCTGTTCCGGTGCTGCAACCGTCGGCTTGCCGTCATTGTCGGCCATGCGCTTGACGGCACGAGCGGTTTGACGTGCTTCGATGGCGGCGAACTGGCGGGAGCCTGGTCCGAAAATGACGATCTGCAAGGGGTTCCCCTTTGCATCGAACAAATGCTCGCCATCGGCCCCTTTGAGGTGAACTGGGGCGGTATCGACGACAGCTTGACTGGTAATATCGAACATTGTGGTTTCCTTTCGCGGGAAGGGTGCACCAATCCGCCCCGCCACCCGCGATGTGCGGGGCGGACTGATGCCGTGGACCGGCACGTTGCCGGAATGCATGTTAGGTGGCAGCGACCTTGACGATCTTGGTGCTGATCTCGATGGTTGGATTCGCCATGATGACGCTGTCTGCGCTGTCGGTGTTTTCTGGATAGCCGAACACCCGGCCGCCAAAATAGCGCTTGGCGCCATCCGGGTATGTCACTTCAACCGAATAGAGCTTCGACGTTGCATCGTCCGAAGCCGTCCGCAGCAACGTCTGCCCCGCGTCCTCGTCGTCATGCGCCAGCGAAGGCTGGAGCGAACCATAATCGGCCGATCCCTTGTGCTTTTGCTTCGGGCCCTTGAGGGGCTGGAATTCGACTTTGGCAAAGGTTGCGCCGATCGCACCGATCTTCTCGACCTGTCCAACCTCGATAAAAGTCAATGCGGCGTAACCGACTGCATCTTCAGTGGCTGGCGTGTCAGCGCAGAGGGCGAGCGCCGTGCCCGCCGCAGTTGTGGAACCCATGTCATTTCTCCTTTTGGGCGAGCCGGGCTATCCCGGCGGGAACGCACGCGGGTGCGAGCGTCAGTTTAGGCCGAAGGCTTGTCCTTCGGCTTTTCTTCAGCATTCGGGCTGCGGACGAGACCAGCGGCCTCGTAATTGCGGAACACGCCTTCGGGTAGGTCGACCGTCGCGCCTGCAGTGAACTTCTTCTCGGTGCCAGCATCCTTGAAATTGCGGACGATGAACGCCTTTTTCATCTTCTCAGTCATGTCGTTTCTCCTGCTCACTCCTCCGCGTCGAAACTGACGCGGAAATCCTGTGTCTGTTCGAAGCTGTTGCCCGGACCGATCACGTCGGGGCCAAGGCCAGCGGTCAGGATCGAAACCCGCGTTCCGCCGCCAATATCGCCGATCCGGCCTCGGCAGCAGTCGCGCACCAGAGCGATGATCGCGCCCTGGTCGCGATAGCTGGCGGCACGCACCGTCACCGCGATGCGTGCGACGGAACGGCACCATCCGCCCCGTTTCAACGGCTGACGATCGACCAGACTGACCGTCCGGACCAGCAGCGCCGGGAGGGGCTGGCCCTCGGGCAGCATCCCGGCCTTAATGTTGGCGAGGGGCACGACATTGATGAGCGGCTGATGCTCGCGCAGCAGGGCGCCGATGATGTCCGATCCGGTCATTCGGCATCCCCATCGCTGCCACCACGGATCCCGACCTTGCTGACGCGCGCGGTGATATAATTCTGCGCAGCCTGGATCGCCGCGCCTTCTTTGATGTCCAGTGCCGGACGCAGAAACGGATGCGGCCGCGCACCGGGATGGAAAACCGTGGTGCCCACGAAATGGCCGTTGATGACCAGTGAGCCATCCCCGCCTGCCGCCGTCACTTTCTGATTGACCTTGCGAACGCTCATGCCGTCACGTTGGCTGTCGTCGACTGAGATGAAGTGCGGATCCGTCCCATATTCCAGCCAGGGCGCGATATAGGAGCCCGGCCCCTTCACCTGCACCTTGGCGATGATCCGGCCATCCTCGCGCTTGGTCGCGACCTTGATCGCCCCGGAAACCTCGTCGGAAATTGAGCGCGCCTTAGCCTCCCCAGCAACGACATCAGCCGCCGCGCGTCCGGCACCGCGCAACACGCGGTTCACCAGCGCCTCGGGCAGGCCAGCAATGAAGGATTTGACCTCGCTGCGCCCCTTTACCGACGCCATCAGGCCGGGTTCCCTGCCGGGCTGTATTCCTCGACCATGAATTCAAGGCCCTCGCGGTGGCCGAGTTCAGCTGGTCCGGCGATGATCTGCATGACGCGGCCGTCGATCACAAAGCGCATGTCCGGGGTGACGTCCGTCCGGAACCGCATCCGAACCCGCGCGGGCCGGGACGCAACATTGATGCCGTCGGCCAGCTTCTCGCCCCGACTGGGCAACATATCCTGATAATTCACCCAAGGATTGCAGACGCTTTCCCATGTGCCCGAACCTGCGCCGTCGAAGCTATTGTCCGGAACTGGCCGCTCGATCACGACGCGCTTATTCCGCCGTGCCGACGTCAACGATGGATGGCCCATCAGACCCTCCGAAACCTGTAATGGTCGATAAGGAAATCGACATTGGCAGCGGGAGAAGAGAAATCCCGCTCTGAATACCAGTGATCCACAATCATTCGGGTCGCCTGTTTTACGTCATCTGGCGCCGCACCTTCCGCATATCCGACGCTTGCCGTGATCGTGACGGAACCCACGGCGGCGACCCTGCCGGGCCAACGGCTTCCGAGCGCTGGATGAAGCCAGACCCAGCCATCCCGTTCTATGGCCCGGACGCCTTCAAGGTTTTGCACGACGCCGTCCGTGTCCAGAAAGGTCACGCTGATGTTGCCTGGATCAACCGGCACGCGCGGGACACGGATTTGCGCCGCGAAGCCGTCGAAAATAAAGCTTTCCTCCCGCGCCAGGCTGACCACGCCATAGGTGGTTTCGATGTGCCGCGCGGCCGCGTCGATCAGGCCCTGTATGACGGCGTTCTCTTCATCGTCGTCGATACGAAGATAGGTTTTCGCCTCATCGAGCAAAATTGCACCAGCCATTCGGCCACCTCACCACGGGTAGGATGACGGGCCGGACGAACCGGCCCGTCGAAGATCAGGCCTGGTCGACCTGCGGATTGTCATGACCGGCGCCCTTGAGCACGATCGCGCCGATCGGCGTGCCCGCACCATGCGTGCCGCTGAAGTCGGCCAGCAGCTTGAGGTAGCGTTTGCCGCCCTTGTAGCCGAACCGATAGGCCGAAGCTGCGGCATGGGCGCTGGTCAACGCCTTGACGATACCGCCGGTGCCGACAGACTCGACGCCCAGCACATCGCCGACGTCTACCGCTTCATAGCTCGCGTCATCGTCGGAATGGGTCAGCTTGAACTCGATCTTGTTCGCGCCGGTGAAGGTAATGCCCCCCACGCCGACCATCAGCACGATCTCCGCGCCATTATAGCCGATCAGATCTATGGCCGGAGGCGTATTGTCGGCATCGAGAACGGCCACGCCGATGGCCACAGCCGCAAACAGGCTGGAATGAATATCCTTCATGGAAAGTCTCCAGGAGTAGAGGAAATGAAGCCGCCAGCGTCTCCGCCGGCGGCGAAATCAGCCGATCAGGCCGCGCACTTCAGCAGCTTGATCGCCTCGAAGTTGGTGATGCCGCCACCCACGCGCTTCGTCGCATAGAACTGGACAAAGGGCTTGTTGGTGTAGGGATCACGAAGGATCGAGACACCCATTCGGTCAGCGATTGTGTAGGCGCGATTCCAGTCGGCGACGGCAACGGGACATTTGCCCGCGCCAAGGCCGTCCATATAATCGTCGGTATAGATCGGCTTACCCAGAATGGTTCCGACCTGCTCACTGGTCGACGGCGCCGCCCAGAGATAATTGCCTTGGCCATCCTTCCACTTGCGAATCTCTGCCATCGTGGCATCGGAGGTCAGGAAGGCCGCGCCGTTGCGATAGCCCTGTTTCAGCGAAAAGAGCAGGTCGATAAGCGCGTCGCCGGGGTCTGTCGAGGCAAAGGCAGCGGCGGCGCCGGTCTTGACGAAACCCACCTTGCCCCATGCGTAGGACGCGTTGGCGACCGTATCGTAGGAGAGAAAGCCGCGCGGCTTGTTCTTGCCGTTGCCCGCAATGAACGCCTCGCTTTCGGCCTCGCCGAACTCGGTCGATATCTCTGCCGCCAACCACGCCGCGACATCGAAGCGCGCATCATCCAACATGGTCTGCGTCGCGGCCGGATTGGCATAAAGCTCCCCTGAGGGCAGCGCCAATTCGCGCAGAACCGGCGTCTTGGTTTCCGGCCGCTCGTCTTCCTCGCCGACCCAGCCCGACGTTGCACCACCCATGCTCACCAGCTTCTTGTAAGTCTGACCGGAGATATGCACGACACGGGCGAGTTGACGCATGATGGAATTTGTGCCCAGCACACGATCGATGCCCTGTTCCCAGTCGACCGGAACGACATAGCCGCCGTCGGGATCGGACTGGGTGGTCAGTGCGGCACTGACCGCAAGCTGACCAAGGTCCGCATCGACATTGCCGCGCCGGAACCAGGTGGCAAATGCCGTGCGGTGCTCACGCTCGGCGGCATTCAGGCCATCGCCCGCGCCACCACCCAGCTGCGCCGCCGTCAGTGCGGCCGACAGGCGGTCAATCTCCGCGTTGATGGGCTCGATCAGCGCATTGGCCTCTTCCTGGGTGACACGACCGGCAAGTGCCTCTTCATGCTTCGCGCGCATCGCATCGACCGCAGCGTTGATCTGCGCGATCATGGCGACCGGATCGTTCGGCTCCGCACGCGGCGCAGCGAGCACTGCGCGGGGAGTGGACGCGCCAATCGTCGCGCCCGCCGCCAACAGGGCGGCGCGGTGGATATTCTTCATAGGATGTCTCCTTTAAGAGAGGGAAGTGAGGAGCCCGGAAAGCGCCTCGGTCAGCTTGGTTTCACCAGCGCCCGGCGTGGTGCGTTCATCCTGGACAGCGCCTGGCGTGCCCTTCAGATTCCTGATGCGCGCCCGCGCCTGACTGCGGGTCATTCCGGCAGCCACAAGTGCGAGTTCCATGGCGCGCAGTTCATTGACGCTGCGATCTTCTGCCTTCGCGTCTTCATCGGTTGTGACCTGGTCAGCGGCGAGCAAAGCGCTCGCAAAGCCGCGTTCTACGGCGGTGCTGCCGGACATGAACGTTTCCGCATCCATCCACTTCACGATGTCCTCGCGATCGGCACCGGAACGGGCCGCATAGACATCGGCCATGGCAGCATCGAACGGAGCCAGCCATTCGGCGGTTTCGGCCATGTCGTGTCGGTTGCCCATGGCCATGACCCAGCAATTGTGGATCATCAGGAAACTGGCGGCGCCAATTTCGATCTGGTCGCCGGCCATGGCGATGATCGACGCGGCCGACGCCGCCATGCCCATGACCTTGACGGTCACAGTCTGGGGGTGCTCGCGCAGCACATTATAGCAGGCGATGCCTTCGAACATATCGCCGCCATAGCTGTTGATGTGCACCTCGATGTCACGCTCGCCGATCGCGCGGAGCTGGCTCTGCAACTTTTTCGCCGTGACGCCGCCGCCCGTCCAGTAATCCTCGCCGATACTGTCGAACATGGTGATGACATTGTCGCCCATCGCAACGGCGCGGACGCCAGCGGCCGTGTCGCCATAGCGGTCGAGTACCGATGCCGGTGTGAACGCCTGCAGCTTCCGGTCGGCGGGCATGGGCAACGCGCCAGGGCGCGCTGCCGCAAATAGGCGCGGCGCGTTACGCATCATCGTCTTTCTCATCCTTTTCTGAAGTGCCGCCGTCTTTGCCAGCTGTGTTCGGCGGCGGATAATAGATGTCGCCATCGTCGCGGGGGTTCATATCCTCCAGCGCGCGGACCTCATTGGGCGACAGCCAACCCCATTGCAGCGCCTGGGCATGGGCCCCGTAGCGGGTTTTGATGTCGGTGCGCACCATCGCCGCACGGTTGAACCGCGCATAGACTTTCGGGTCGGCGATCATCGCGCCGATCTCTTCCTCCCACATGACAAGATGGTCATCCAGCGTATAGGCGCCGAACCCATCTGCTTTCTGCTGCAGGCCAGTGCCCCAGTTTGAATCGCTCCCGCTGTTGTCCCCGATCATGGATGGCGGCACGCCAAAGAACATGCAGATCTCGGAGCGCGACAGCTTCTGCGCTTCGATCCATTGCAGATCGATCGGGCTGAGCGAGATGGTTTCCCATTTCAGCCCTTCCTCCAGCAGCAACACGCCGCCATCCCGCTCGCCGCCCGCGCGGAATTCGTCCAGCGACCGCTGAAGGTTATTATAGGCCTGATCGCTGAGCTTCTTTCCGTCCGGCATCGCCACGGCACCGGATGGTCGAGCGCCATTCCTGAACGTCCCGGCCACCTGCCGGTCGCGGGCGCGCACCTGGCCGATGGTTTCCCGCGCGAAAGTCATGGGCGAAACGCCGCAATAGCCATTGAGCGTCAGGCCGAAGAGATGGAACATTTCTGATTGCGGCACAGTGTATTGCGTGCCGTTCCGCCGGACGATGTCGTATTCCAGTTCCATGCTGTCCAGCTGGCGGACCCTGACCCGGTCAGGATGCAGCGGGATCAACTCGCGCACTTCACCGCGCGAAACTGACTTCAACGCATAGCCATTGCCGCGCAACAGCACATGGGCCTGCAACATCCGCTTGAACTGCGCGGGCCGCTGCCAGCGGTTCGGCTTGCGCCGCATCAACTGCCACACAGCGCTGTCGGATGCCTCGACGCGGGTCCGGTCGTCGACACGGCGGTTCACGTCCAGTGGCAGGGTCGCAACCTTGCCCGCGATCAGGCGAACGCATCCGAATACGGCCCCGACCCGCAGCGCCGTTTCGGGCGTCACTATTTCGCCGCTGCCGCTAGATTCTCCGCGAAGCGCGGCCTCCAGTTCCGCAGGCGTCGTGATCAACAATCCTTCGCCCGGGACAACCGATTGCGCCAGCGGTCGCCCTCCAGCGGGGCCGAACGACAGCGGTAGCCCGGCATCGACGGTCGGCGCGTGTCTTGGCGTGGCCGCCTGGCCACGCCCGCGCACCATGTCCCATAAGCTCATCCGATATCCTTAAAGAATGCGCGCGCCGCGCTGGTCATACACCGACGGGCCATTGGAGGCAGGGTTGCGTTCCAGCATCTTCGTGGCGTTAAAGATGGCAACCAGCGGGTCGATCTTCGCCGTGCCGGCGGCGTCCTTCACGATCATGACCGACTGCCGCCCTTTTTCTTCCTTCGCGTTGCTGACGCACCAATCCATCATGCGCGAGCCCGAGTGGACAGCGCCGCCGAATTTCAGTTTACGGGCCAGACCAACGATGGCTGACATCAGCCTGTAGCCTTGCCCGACCGCGACAACGGGCGCAGACGCCGTTCCCGCTTCCAACCCGATTTTCGCCAGTTCATCCACCAGATCGGACAGGCCGTGCGCGTCGAGGCCGATGGCGCTTTCATTCGGCAACAGCCCGCTGTCCTTCACCTGCTGGACGATCTCGACAACTTCGCGAATGTCCTGCGGCACTGCATAATCTTCGGTCTCATTGAGCTCCATGGAGCCCTCCGCCAGTTCGCAAAGCACGAGATCGCCATCGTCCATGAAGCCGCGCAACACAGATTCCAGCGACTTCCGGCGCCGCAGGACGTCGGGCCATGCCCAGGCCTTCGTCCAGTACAGCCAGCGGCCCGTATCGCGTTCGCGCCCGGCGACGCACAGGCCATAAAGATCATCCAGGCCGCCGCCGTCGACGCCAACCACTGCAACTTCGGACCTCTGAAGCAGAGTTTCCAGAGTCAGCGTTGGGTCGGCCGCTTGCTCCCAATAATCGGCGCCGCGCCAGCGATCGCGCCGAAGCCGCAATCCGATCTCGACATTCAGATATTTCGCCAGGACGATCTGGATGCTGCCGGTGTCGCCGTCATCGTCCAGTTCACCGCCCGCCGCCTTGCGCAGCTTGCCCTCAATGTAGCTTTCGGAAACCGAGCGCCCGATATTGGGATTGGTCACATAGAAATTCTCAGGCTTCAGGTACGTCTGCGCCTCGATCAACTCCTCCGGCCACTCGTAGAGCATGCCGAATGTACGCGGGTCATCGATCTTGCCGTCGCGGACGCCGCGAAAATAATCCAGCTTATCCTTGAACACGCCTGCCGGCGGTTCGTCACTATGTGTCGTCAGGTAAACGACGAAGCCTTCAGGTCGCGACGCGAGGCCGCCCGTGGCTTCCTCCAGCATCGCCTCGGCATTGGCACGCTTGCCGAATAGCCAAAGTTCATCCACCAGCACGAAGCCAGCCTTTTTACCGCCGACAATATCCGCGTCGGCCGCCACAACCATTAGTTCGGCACCCGTGACCAGGTGCCTGATTGTCCGTTGATGGTCGATCGGCTTCAGGATCAACAACAGTTCCGGGGACGCACGCACCATCGCCGCCGCAGGCTTGAAGCTGTTCTGCGCGATCTCCTTCGTCGGCGCGAGGATCAGCAACTCGGCCAGCTCGCGCCAGTTGAGGATCAACGCCGTGATCATGATCCCGGCCGCGATCGTGGACTTGCCGTTCTTCTTGCTGATCAGCAGCATGAAGTCGCTGATCAGGCGTTCCCCGGTCTGCGCATCATAGGAACCGAAGATGGCGCCAACGAAATCGAACACGAATGGCTCGCAGGCTTCGCCGAACGTCGGCCTGCCTGGAACGTCGACCATGCGAAGCGACTTGAAGATCTCGATCGCCTTGGCGGACTGATCGGGGAAAAGCGGTTCGAACGGCACCAGCGAACGGCGCTCAACGATCCGATCTTCCCAATCGACACAGGCGGTCGACCAACGTCGATCCAACTGCCCGACAGTTAACGCCACGTCAGTTCAGTCGTGCTGGAGCGGCCGGGGGCTCATACAGGCCGCGCACCTCATTGGCGACGGCCTTTGCCGCCTCCTTCTTGCCCAGCTTGGTGGACTTCGTCGGCGCGGGCGCAATCTGCTGTTGCTGATCGCGCTGGCGCAGTCGGTCCATCTGTTTCATCAGCTCCTTTTCGGCGGCCACGTTTCCGGCTTCGGCCTGGGCGTTGAGGCGGCCCAACTGCGTCATCTCCAGCCTCAACCGCGCTTCGGCGCGCTTTGCGACCTCGGCAAAATATACTTTCCGCAGCGTCGGCCCGGACATCCCGACCGCCGATGCCGCCTGTTTGACCGTCAGGCCGCGCGCAAATGCCAAGAGCACCTTGTTTGACGTTTCGCGGTTCCAGACGATTTCGGGCCTTCCCGGCCCGTCACGGCTCGGCATGACAGGGTCGCCGAACAGGTCATGACCCAAAATTCCATCAGCCAAGAAAAAAATCTCCGAATGAGACAGTAAGCGGTAACCGGGCCGGCCACCCCTCAGACTTTCGACCCACCCCCCCGCACCAGACCGCTGGCCCGCCTCGCGCGGGCCTCGGCCGTCTTCCGCTGGTGATGCGTGAAGCACAGCAGCTCGATGTTGCCCGCGTCCAGATCAGCGCCGCCGTCCTTCCGTTCGACGATGTGATCAGCGATGACGCGTTGCGTTGGCGTGGTGCATCCGGGCCGCTCGCATCGATCGCCGCGTTCCCGCTTGATGCTGGCGACCAGCGAACGCCATTCGCGAGACGAGTAGAACTGCTCCGCCACCTTTGGCGCGGCCTTCACCCGAGGGGCGAGGCCAGCAACGAGGGGAGCGAGTGTCTTGAGCTTACCCATGCCGCCTCACTGAACTGTGAACTCCCAAAAGCGCCACGCCCCGGCGGAGCAAGTCCGAACCGAGGCGTGGCAGTTTAGGAGAGGAATGCCGTGACAGACCTGAACACAGGCCCACCCCAAGGCTATCGAGATTTAGACCGGAAACAGCCCGGAGGCGAACACCCTTTATTTTCATGGCCGATGCATTCCGCGCTTGACCCGTCCGTTAAGGAGGATTTCCGCGCCTCTCAGCGCGGAATGTTGTTCAGTTTGAAGCGACCTGAGCCCGCTCCAGGGCGACGGCAATGCGGTTGATCGCCCGTCCATAGCGCATGCGCAGGCCATCGGCACCGAAGGACACGCCCAGCGGTTGCAGCAATCGCCGCCAAGGCACCTGCGATCGCCCACCGGCCAGCCATGACACGGCCAGCGCCACCAGCGCCCGGTCGCGCTCATTGACCAGCAGCAGCCACTCGCTCGCTTCCTCCATGCGCCTGATCTCCGCGCGGGAGAGCGGGAGAGGGCGGGGCGTTGCCTCCGCGTCCGCATAATCGCCAAAATGATTGTGCCGCCGCAGATCGGGCCAATAGGCCTTGACCGCCAGCCACCCGCGCTCCCGGTCCGGCATGCGCCGCCACAGCAGCATGGCCTCGACAAGCCGCTCCTGTACGGCCTCGAATGTCCAGAACTGCGTCCCTTCCACATCTGGAACCATGATTGTTCAACCTTCCATTCTGCAAACTGTTGAAAAGACGGGATGAATTATTGATTTTGGAAGCTTTGGAAGCTTTGGAATGATTATGAATATTCTACCTTCGCACATGCCTGCGCCTGCGCACGCCCGCGCCTGTCATGCCGTTTTCGAAACCCTTCCAATCATTCCAAAGCCGCAATTATCCGCCGCTTCTTCCTTCCGGCGACGCTTCCGCCTCCCTTCCATTCCGGAAGCTTTCTTGTCTGGCCACACCGGCTAGAAGCCCGGCACGAAGTCGTCGTCGTCCGCTGGCCAGCTCTGATCGGGACCGGGTGGAGCGCCATCGCCGCCGCCGCGCGCGCCGATATCGGACGCGATCGTCACCACGTTGCCATGGTCATCGACGAAGTCGCGCACCTGCCTGACCATGCGCAGGCCAAGCCACTGCATCCCGTTGGACTGTTTGTTGCTGAAGCCTTTGCCCTTGAGCGCGCGGCTGAAGCCTTTCTGCTTCCATTCCACTTCGCCAGCGGCCTTGGCCCAGGCGCAGAACAGCTCATAGAGGTGGGACGACTGGACGCGCTCATCCGGGACAGGCTCGGTACACATGCGCAGGAAGGACGCGATCGGGTCGCTGTCGTCCTTATAGTCGGCCGATGCCGCCGCGACGTCCTCCGGTTCGATGAATCCGTGATCCATCCAGTCGAGCAGCCCGCGCACCATCCAGGCGAGAATGCCCGGATGTTCCTGCTTCAGCTTGTCGGGCAGTGCCCGGTCGCGCTGATGCGGCTCCAGATGCGATTCCCAGAGCACCACCTTCACGCGCCGCCAGATGCCTTCGGTGCCGCGCGGAATGTCCGGCTTCTCATTGCACCACAAAGTCCATTTGAAGATCGGGAAGAACCGGAAGAAGCTGCGGAAATTGTCGCGCACATTCATGCCGTCGCCGCCGGTGACGGTATTGATCAGCGCTTCATTGATCTTGGCGCCCACCGGCACCTCGCCCGATGTCAGGAACCGCACGCCGGGCAGGCGCACCAGGTCAGGCGTGGCAGCGTCCCCGCGCTTCTTGCCACCCTCATCCAGGAAGGTTTCGACATTGATGATGTCGCCATAGTCGCCGATCGCGTCCCGGCACGCATTGCCGAACGTCGACTTGCCGTTCGCGGCGGTCGGGCCCCACCAGATATGGAAGATCTGCTCGCCGGTGTCGCCGGTCAGGTTATAGCCCATCCATTGCTGCAGATACCGCCGCCGCCCATCCTTGGGCTGCGCCCACAGGACGAACTTGTCCCATTCGTCGGCCTGCGCCTCCGGATCATAGTCGCACGCGGTCAGCTTGGTCAGCATGTCGCCGCGATCGTGCGGCTTCAGCTCGACACGCGCCGGCGCGTCACCGTCCGGCCGGATGAACCGCAGCGTGCCGTTCATGCAATTGAGCAGCATCGGATCCGTGTCGAACTGCGAAAGCTCGACCGTGCACCAGCGCTTGGCCAGATTAGCGATGCAGCCGATCCGGCCGGACGCCTCCGATGCGCGGCCCCACCGCCCGATCAGTTCGGACCGCAGGACGGGCTTGCCACCCTTGTAATCGACGACAGTGTCCATGCCGTCCACATGACCGCCGGTCTCATGGTGCAGCCGCCAGTGCGCCTTTTCGCGCACGGTGCTGTCATCATCGATCCCATGCCCCAGCGGATCGACGCCGGTATCGCGGATGATGGCGGATTCGCGCTGGATCGCGCGCACGGTCTCGAACACCGACGCCATGACCTCGGCCGGCGTCACGTCCTTCTCCTGGTTGAGCACGCGATAGCGCCGCCCGTCCCAGCCCAGCCAACCCTTGGCCGTGGTATAGAGATAATCCCGGCCGAACCGCGCAAACCAGCGTTCGGCATTGCCCATGTCGGTACGCTGGAATTCAGCGCATCGCATATCGAGCAGCATGCCGGCGACGTCGAAGTCCTTCGCCAGCCCCGCGTCAAACGACTTTTCCACGTCGCGCCGATCGGCACCCGCGATATCGTCCAGCGCCTCTTCGACGACAGCCCACCCGGCCTCACGATCGAACAGCCCGCCAGAGATCCGCCGCCCCACATTCCACGCGAGCCGCCCGATGGCTTCCTTCGTGTCATGCACGCCGTCGCGCTGGCGATCGAGCCAGGCGGCGGCCACGCGCTTCAGCAGCGCCTGCACCCCCGGCCCCTGATCGGTAAGACGCGCCGCCACGCTTCCATTTGGAAGCATATCCTCTTCCATCAACCCCGGGGGCGGCGGGGGGAAGCGCGCGTCGAACCGCGCCCGCCAGTCGCTCAGATACTGCGCCCGCGTCTCCCCGTCGACGATGGCAGCCGCCCAGCTGGCGAGCCGCCGCCACAGCGCCGCCTTGCCCTCCGGCGTCACGGCCCAGGGCATCGCCAGCGCCGCGTCCCACAGATATTGCGAAATCGGCACGGCGGCCGACAGCACCGCGTCCAGCCCTTCGCGCGCGCAGCCCTCTTCGACGGGCCGGCGCAACAGATCGTCGGGATCCACGCCATCGGGCAGGATTGCGATCGACAACGTACCACCGGGACCAATGCCGGGGAGCGCAGTCTCACAGGCCCGCACCGCCGCCTTGCGCCCGGCGGGGTCGCCATCCATCAACAGCACGGGCGCATAGACCACGCGCCAGGCCCGGGCGATCTGCTCGGCCGTCAGCGCTGTTCCCATCGGCGCGACCGTTTCCACGATCCCTACGGAATCGAGGGCGATCACATCGAAATAGCCCTCGACCAGCACCAGCCGCTGCGCCGTGCGCGCTGCCGGGGCCGCGCGATGCAGGTTGAACAGCAGCCGTCCCTTGTCGAAATGGTCGGCGGCGGGACTATTGAGATATTTGGCTTCCTGCCGCTCTGACGTGGCCCGCGCCCCGAAACCGACATTGTGCCCACGCGCATCATGGACAGGGATCATGATGCGCGCACGGAACCTGTCGCGCAGACCGTCGCCGGCATCGATCAGCAGCCCGGCCGCCTCCAGCCGATCGGCGCCCGCACCGCACAGCGCCACGGACCGGCGCGACGGCGCCAGGCCCAGGCCGAACTTCTCCACCGAAGCGACTGACACGCCACGCCGCAGGAGGATGTCCATTGCCACAGGCGTTTTCGCCAGTTCGGCCGCATACCAATCGGCCGCCCGATGCAGCACATCATGGACATTCTCGACGGCCCGCGCGCGTTCGGCTTCCTCCGGCGATCGCGCCGGCATCTCCAGCCCCGCCTGGCCGGCCAGATCCTTGACCGCATCCATGAAGTCCATGCCGTCATGGTCCGTCAGCCAGCGGATGGCATCGCCATGCGCGCCGCAGCCAAAGCAGTGATAGAAGCCCTTGTCGTCATTGACGGTGAAGCTGGGCGTCTGCTCGCCATGGAAGGGACAGCATGCCTTGTGCTCACGCCCGGCCTTATCCAGCTTCAGCGACTGGCCGATCAGGGCCGACAGCGTCGTCCGGGCGCGGATTTCGTCAAGAAATGCAGTTGAAAGAGACACGAAACCCCACCCCGAAAATCAGGCTACAGATGCAAATTGGTCCGGGTGGCTGCCGCCTTCTTGTAATCGCGCCCCGGTGCGCGATGCGTGGATCAGCCCGGCTTTGGATCAGGTAAATCAAGCGATCCCAGCCGCTCGACAACACGGGACGTCAGCATGTCGAGATACTCGCTGCCAGCGCGCAGCCGGTCCCCGCCCGGTTTGAACCTGAGCACGTGGAAGCCGATGACGCCGAGAACGATGGATTCCAGTACCGTCATCGCTTCGGTGACCTCATAGTTCGTACCGGTAACGATCATCTTGACCGCTTCAGGCGCCAGGACGTTGTGCCGATCGGTCGCGCCATCCGCCATCATCCTTCTCCCAACAGTTTTTGAGCGCTGGCCAGGCGCTGACATGCCGTCGCGAAATGCGCGGGATTATGCTCGATGCCCACGAACTTGCGGCCGGTCTTCACCGCAGCCACGCCGGTCGATCCCGTTCCCATGAAGGGGTCGCAAATGCTGCCCGGCGCCAGATTGCGGACGATCTTGTCCATCACTGCGTCAGGCTTGACGGTCGGATGGCCAAAGGCCCCCCTGCGGCCGACCGGCGCAACGATATGCCGCCTCTTGTCGGCCAGCTCGCCTTGCGGGTGATGGCCGCGATTCCATGCATGGATATAGATCTCGCAGTCGGGCTGATAATGTTTGTTCGCGACCGGCATCGGGTTGGACTTGATCCAGTTGCAGATCGCGAACCGCTCAAAGCTGCCGCTCAGATAGGTCGACAGCTCCGGCACCTGGTCATTGTGGCAAAAGACCACAACCGATCCGCAAAGCAGCGGATTGATGATCAGATGATCAAAACCTTGATCCAAATCCTCGCATGCAATCTGGTCGGTATGCCTCCGCGCCGCACGGAACTTGCCGCCGCCGGAGGTTTCGAACGCATAAGGCGGATCCGTGCACACCACGTCGAACCAGCCCAATGTCGGCAGGATCGCATAGGCATCGCCCAGATACAGCGTCGCCCTGCCAACAATTTCGCTACGGACGATCATTGGCCGGGCATCCCATTATGCTCGACGCCATCGAGCAGGCGGCCAGCATCAGCCTTTCCGACCCGCCGAAATTCAACACCATCCATTAGGCGCAATTGCTTGTCATGGCTGGCAAGGCGATTCGAACCGTCGCTGCGCCGGGAAAGGAACGTGCCCGCTAGCTCGCCCTCGGCATGGCAGGGTATCCATTCACCCCACTGCTTGAAGAAGAACGGCACGCCCGCCGCCGCGCACTGATCGCGTAGGCTCCGCGCCCAATCCGGATGCATCGGCCGCGCGCCGGGGCCAGACTCGCCGCCGACGATGACCCAATCAATCGCCGCATCACCCGGGTGATGATGGATGAGCCAATGATCACGGATACGAACCGGACCAAGCAGCGGCTCGCAGGATAGGAGCCGTACCGCCGCAGGCGTCGTCAGCAGGTACGGGATGCGTTCATCGGCGCGCTTCTGGTCCTCGACAGACACGCCCAGCCAGACATTCGGCAGCGGCCATTGCCGCATGGTGATGTCACCTGGAGCATCGATGTCGCCGACCGACTGCACCGGCCAGGACACATTGATGGCTCGGCCAGTACGCTTCGCGTCTTTCGTGCCACGGATCAGATATTCGTCCACCATGAAGCGAGCTAATTTGCTTGCCCGTCCGGCCACATACTCCCACATCCGTTCCGGCCGCTTCGTCAGCACCTGGTGAACATGCTGCGGCGTCAGCGCCATCACGGCAAAGCAGCGATCAATCCACTCATCCGGCACATTCTCGTGGAACAGGTCGCCATGCGCGTTCCAGAATATCCTGCGCGGCCTGGCCCAGCGCAGCGGCTCCATGAGCGCCTTTTCATTGAGCCGCACTTCGCCGCTCCAAACCGGCCCGGCCTTGCTGTCCACCGTCAGGCCGGCGCGCGAGGGATGATGGCGCAGCCGCGTTCCGGCCAGCTTCATCGCATAACAGTTCGTGCAACCCGGTGAGAGTACCGAGCAGCCATTGACGGCATTCACCGTCGCATCGGTCCATTCGATCTTTGTACGATCAGCCATGACGCGCCTCCCGTGGCGGCAGCACACCCGATGGCGTCCGCAGGCGCAGGCGCGGCTTTTCCGCTGCAAGGCACGCCTCGACATAGGCCCGCCGCCTGGCTTCGTTGGCCGCGATCCGCGCGCCGATGTCGGCCAGCTCCGCAACTTTGCGCTGCACCGCCTCCCGGGCAAGCGTCACTCGCCACTCCTCGAACGGTCCGGGTTCCGGCCAATCGGCGATGAAGGTGGAAACCGGACGCGCATGTTCCCGCCCGAGCGAGCACGCGCCACGGGCGAACCGCTCCAGCGTTGCCACCGAGACATGATCGAAAGACCGCACGACATGCATGCCGCGGCTGATCTGCGCCAGGCTCCAGCCATTACGCCGCCGGCACGCCAGAAACCGCAAACGGAGATCTGTGTCCGGGCAAAAGCTATTCTCGGCCTTATTCCCGGCCAAAATGTCATTTTGGTCGGCCATCATCACACCCTCATCGGCATAAGGACGTAAAGCCGCTTGGCATCGTCACTCTGTTGCCACAGTGACGGAGCCGCCGGATCGCCCAACAACACGCGTGCGCGCGTGCCATCGGCATCCGTGCCCTTCAGGTGCCGCAGCACATCGAGCAGATAGGCCCCGTTGAAGCCGATTCGCAGCGGCTCGCCATCATAGTCACAGGGCACGTCCTCGCTGGCCGTACCATTTTCCGGGCTGATGACCTGCAACGTCACCGTCTCGGTCGCGAACTCCAGCGCGATCGAGCGCGTTTTGTCGCTGCTGATCGTCAGCACCCGTTCGACGGCCTCCGCCAACGGGCCGGGTTCGAACCAGGCCGCCAGCCGATGCCCGGTCGGAATGACCCGCGCATAATCCGGAAACTTCCCATCGATCAGCTTGCCGGTCAGCACCGTCTTGCCGACGTCGAACCGGAATTTCGTCGTGCTGACCGCTATACCGACGGTGCCGCCTTCTTCATCCAGCAGCTGCGCAAGCGCCGCCACGGCCTTCCGCGGCAGGATGATGTCCGGCATGCCCTCGGCGCCATCGGCGACATCGCAATGGAAGCGCGCCAACCTGTTACCATCAGTTGCGGCCGCGAACTGGGATTCCGATCCGCCGGGGACGTGCAGGAAGATGCCATTCAGATAATAGCGAGTCTCTTCCGTTGACATGGCAAAGGACACGCTGTCGATCATCGCGATCAGCTCGGTCGCGTCCTGCTCCCACTGGGCATCCCAGTCACCGGCCGGAATGGTCGGGAAGTCATCCGCCGGCAATGTCGGCAGCTTGAACCGGGCCCGGCCGCACTTGATCGTGATGCCGGTGTTGCCATCGGATTCGATGCACGCGATGCCCTCCGCCGGCAGCTTCGCCGCAATCGATGCCAACGTACCGGCATCAATGCAGAAGGTGAGGGCCTTGTTCGATCCCGCATCCTCCAGATCAACCGTCTGGTCGATCATGATGTCCAGGTCGGTGCCAATCAGCGTCATCTGCCCGGGCGTCGATCGCACCAGCACATGGGTAAGGATCGGCACCGTCGCCTTGGTCTCGACCACGGCCTTGATGGATTTCAACGCCGCCCGCAGCGTTTTCACTTTGATCTGGATCACGCGCTGCGCTCCCTGCGATAGATGGTGATTTCAAAGAGGATCGAGCCCCATTCGATCATCAGGCCCCGGCCTGCGAACCACGCGCAATTGTCGTCGTCATCGATGCCGGACGCGACATGATCGACGATCGCGAAACGGGGGAGAACGCGCCTCACGCCAGTTCCTCCTGAGCTTCATCGCTAGTGTTGGGGGTATCGGCGCCGCGATCATGGTCCGCGATCGTCGCCCAGTGGCCGCCGATTGGTCGCCCTTCGGCTCCGGCCCACTCCAGCGCCTCTTCCAGATCATCGAAGCCATAGACCGGGTCCGCATCCGGTTCTTCGCGCTCGTCGCACCAGACGCCGCTTTCCCAGCGGAAGAAGGTCATGTCGCCCAGCGCGATCACGGCCGGGGCAGGATGAAGCGCCAGAAGCTCCGCGGATATTTCCGCGAAAGCCGCTTCCGCCGCTGCCTTGGCCTGCTCTTCGGCCTCAAGCCGCGCCGCCTTCTCCGCCTCTTGCCGGTCAAACTCTACCTCGGCCGCTTCCAGCTGAGCGGCCACTTCCTCGGGCGTTACGAAGACGTCCACGCCAACGGCGTAGCATTCGCCGACGCCGTCCACGGGATGCGTCCGCCACAGGTCGGGACGCCTCGTTTCCCAGAACTGCCGCCCCTCGACTTTCTCCTCACGGATTTTCGCGGCCGCCAGCCAGGCAGCCACCGAACGGACTTGCTTGGCCCGTCGCTCGGCCGCGATCTCCTCCGCCGTCTTCGGAGGCGGACCGCTGCCTTCAGGCGGGATCACGTCCTTCAGCCGATCCGCGGGAACGAAGAAGCGTCCCTCAATCGTCAACTCGCCCTCATGATCGACGCTCGCGATAGCGACGATCTCGATATTCTGCTCAGCGGCGACCGTTCGCAGCTGCTCATAGCCGGGAAGATTGTAGCGATAGCCCTTGTCGACCAGCTTGAACCCCTTGGGCACCTTGGGCATTGGGCCCCGCCGGATCGAGGGGGGAAAGAGAACGTCTGACGTTGTCGGGAACGTCTTCTGCGTCGTGGCGAGCAGCCGCTTCTTCTGAACATCAGCCACTGCTCTCGCGATCGATAGGACGATGGCACTG
Source organism: Rhizorhapis sp. (assembly GCA_036570425.1). Classification (GTDB taxonomy): domain Bacteria; phylum Pseudomonadota; class Alphaproteobacteria; order Sphingomonadales; family Sphingomonadaceae; genus Rhizorhapis. The sequence goes on from DATCYF010000023.1 coordinate 406,961, forward strand.
TCGGTAATTTTGCGATCGCCGTAGCGTTCGGCGGCACCGAACAGATCGTCCTCATATTGGCCGCCCTGCTCTTCATAACGCTTGGCGCCGACCAGTTTGAACAGCGGGTCTGACGTAGTCATCTGCTGCGACTGATAGGCGAAGCGGATATTCCATGCCTTATGCGGCTCATGGGATTTCTTCGCCTCGACCGCGAAGACGCGCAGCTGCAGCCGCTGGTCCTGCGTCCCGGCATAGGCCATCGCCGCATCGATCGTCAGCTTGCCCTCCCGCAGCGCATCGAGAATTTCGCTCGCCAGCGAGGCCAGCCGCAGCCTTTGCTTCACATAGCGTTCGGAAAAACCGAATTGCCGCGCCAGATCGGCGGGGGAAACGCTGCCGCGCTGCATCAGCTGCGCGAACGCAGTGAACTCGTCGGCCGGGTTCATGTCCCGCTTGGCGAGATTTTCCGACAGCGACAGGTTGATCGCATCGTCCGGGTCGCGCAGCAGCACCGGCACTGCGAAGCTGTCGTCGATGGCGCCGCGCTCCCGCAGCAGCTGCAACGCCTGCAGGCGGCGTCCACCGCCGACGATATACACCGCTGCCGCGTCGATGTCGGTGTCACCGGCATAGCCGATCAGCGACTGGAGCAGGCCATGCGCCGCGATATCGTCGGCCAGGCTCTCGACATCGACTGCCTTGTTCGTCTGGCGGACATTCTCCGGAGCACGCATCAGCCGCCCCAGGGCGATCGACTGAATGACGCTTGGCGCGATTGCACCGGCGCTGTCGTTCTCATTCTCCGGCAGAACCGGCGACACTGCTTTCTTTCCTCGGGGCATAATGGCTCTTTCTCTCTGGCGTGCCGGTTCCGGCTTATGGTTGTTGTGGTGAATGGGCGGGGCGGCGCACGCTGCCGACGGAGAGGCTATGGGAGAAACTCCCCGTCGGCGCCGCGACCCTCGCGGGATTCTGGATAACGGCCATGCACGGCACGATGCCCGCGACATCGCTCCGGCAGACTGGGCAGGGGCACATGATCTCGACAATCGGTGCATCGGCCGGCGCAAACAATTGCGCATGTTCGCGAACGGACAGCGCCACGTTGATCGCCCGGGCCGCGCTGGCAGCCTCCGCTTCGGGCAGCACCCGATACTCGCCGGACAGGACCAGCAGCACTTCGCGAGACGCCGGTTTGTAGATGGCCTGCACGGTCACAACCCGCCCTTCCGTGTCTGCTGGCCAGTCGCGACGATCGTCACCACGCGCCGACGGCGGGGACCGAAGCCGGCCACGGCAATTTTCCCCTGCCGCACAAGCCGGTTGAATTCGTAGCGCGCCACTTCCGCGTTCTTCAGGCCCAGCGCCACCGCCAGTTCGGCGTTGGTGGGGCAGGGGCGGCAGGTCACCGCCGCTTTGTTCAGCAATTTCATCATCCGCCGTGCCACGCCGCGCGGGTCGCACGTATGGGGTACGATCGGGACCATCGGCGATTCGGCCAGGCGGCGAACGGCCACATATTCCAGCGCGCGCGTGTCCCGGTTTCGCCGCAACTGCAGGCGGACATGCCCGGCCTCGGCCAGCGCGCGCACCATATAGACGCTTGCCATGCCGTGCGGCAGCGAAGGGCCGCTGGCATAGACAATTTCGTCGCCCGGCTCGGCCGACACGATCCATGCCTCTATGGCGCCCGCTGCGACGGCCCAGCTGGGGGGCAGGTCGCATGGCTTGACGGCATCGTTGCGCGAAAGGACGGCCATCAGCATACCGCCACCCGGCCATCCAGCCGGATTTCCGCGAAGCGCATTGCGGGCCCGATGCCGCGCACGTCATTCAGGTAACAGCACACCCAGCCGCCCTTGCAGCTATAGGCGACGACACGATCGACAGGGACGCCGTTGCACAACACGGTGCGCACGGATCCGGGCGCGATGACCGGCACGCCATAGCCGGACCGAACCGCGCCCTCGATCGGCAATGCCGTGGCTTCGTCCCCCGTCCGGTTCATCCCTGGCTATCTCCCGCCGCAAGCTGCTCCAGCGTCACGCGCAACGCGGCCGCCGCTTCCAGCATCTGGTCCAGTTCGGTCAGGACTGCCCGGGCCTCAGCGGGTGTCACCGTGACCCCGCCCGGACTACCGGGGTTGAGGGCCTCCGTCAGCGCCGCTGCCGTGTCGCCAAGCTCGCGGGTGATGATCATCACGGAATCGCGCAGGCCGTTCTCGTCGGTGCCGCCTTGGGGCAGGCGCACCAGCGCGTGGCCCGTCCGCCGCGCAAGCCAGCGGGTGACATGCGGCCAACCCGCCGTGCCTTCGGTGCGCTCTTCCAGCAGGGCGACGAAATCCAGCGGCGCGAACTCCGCCACATTGGGCAGCCCGAAATCGGATATCCGTTGCTGCCGATGGCCCGTTTCCTCGGCGGCTGCTTCCTGCCCGCCAAAGGCACGCACCAGCGCCTTGGTCGCCGCCTTGCCTGATTGCAGGTCAGGGGAGAGGGAGGCAGTCCGGCTCACGCCGCTTTTTCCTGCGGGGCAGCGGTAAGCTGCTCAACTTTACCGGGCGCCGTTTCGGCAGGCGGGGTCGTATCGGGAACGTCATGATGCTTATCCCGATCTTGAGCAGCGCTGGCTGCACGAAATATTATGGCCTCAAGGGCGAGGCTGGTGCGCGCGTCCAATCGCAGAACACCAGTTTCGTATCGCGAGACCACGCTCTGGGCGACACCGAGCATGCCGCCGAGCTCGCTTTGCGAAATCCCGAGCTTCTTTCTGACTGTGCGAATATCCATCATGGTTACGACGTATGCGTATACGGATATCCGTGTCAACCGTGTTATTCATCAGCGGATAGGAGAATCCCATATGCGCGACTTATCTGCGGCCATGAATGAGATCATCGCTGCGAACGTAAAATTGCTGCGTCAGCGCCACGCTCCCAATCAAACGGTGTTCGGCGAGCAGATCGGCGTCAGCCAGGCAACCGTGGCCCGTTGGGAGAGGGGTGGCGACATGAAGCCGGAATCGCTCGCCAGACTCGCCGAACTTGCAGGTTGCTCCGCTTCCGAATTCATCACCCAGTTGTTACCCGAACAAGCTTCGCGGGTTGGGCGCGCCACCTTCGAGGGCGCGTCGACATTGTGGCTTCCCGTGCAATTGCCTAGTGAAGACGTTCTGCACGAGATGTTCCTTGCACTGCTGGAGCCCCTGAAAACCGAGAAAAGCCAGGACGTAATCGCGCGAAGGCTTGCTCAGCTGCTGCCAGGTGCGCTTTCACAGAGCGTATCTCGGCAGCCATGATATCGCGCCCTTCCAAAGAGGCCGGAAAGAGGCCCAGCAGGCGCGTCAGTTCTCTCGCCAGATAGTTCACGGTTCCAGCCGTTACAGCACAGCGAACGCCGCAATCGGTGCATCCTATGTCGCACCCCGGCGCTGCCTGCACCTCGTTTGCATTAATGCCCACCCGAATCACTCCTTGTTTGTTCCCATTCTGTTCTGCTGCCGATGTGTCGCAACGCGAGCTTGTAGGACAGCAAAATTTTCCATGCGGCCGTGCCGCACCCCAACTTCAGGCTCTATGCCTCATTAGTTGAAAATACGTAAGCGGATATTTGCGGCTTGTGAATATCCGTATCCGCATATATGCATGAGCACATCACCAGATCAGTTGCGCATGGGGCGCAGCTCGCAAGACGGTGATGGAGGCAACTATGCTCAAGACTTCATCCGAATTCCCTCATCCGGGCAGTTACGCCCTTCTTGACGGCGTCAAGGTACGGATCATCCGCGCCGAACGGGGCGGCGACGTATTCGTCACCGGCGAGGGTGTAGCCCGCGTCATCGCCAGTGCGCACCTCGTCGCGTTTCACCAGGACAGCCCGATCGTCGATCAGTGGATTGACCAGCGTGTCGCCGCCGTCGGGGCAGGGGCTGCGACCCCGACCGCCGATGCATGGGCCGATTTTTGCGCTTGGCATGAACGCGTCTTTCTTCAGGTCCCCAGAATGACCCGCATGGCCTTCAGCCGTAATTTGCTCACCCGGGGCTTCATGCAGGTTGTCCGCTCCGGCCGCTGCTGGGCATTCCAGCTCGGCGCAAGGGAACGGAACGCGGCATGACGGGCGGTGCGTTCGATCCCATCGCCCTGATGGCGGACGCCATGCGTCTGGCGGGCGTGTCCGAGCGCGGGCTCGACAACGCCCAGCTGGATCGCCTGCGCTCGCCCGTCCGCCTCGCATGGTTCGGCGCGGCGGCTGTTGGCCTGTTCTGCCTGCTCTGGTCCGTGCTGGCGATGGGGCAGGGCCTGTAGCCATGACGCACGATGTCCCCGCCCTTGTCCGCATCGCCCAGGCTGAACGACTCCGCCGCAAGCAGGCATGGCGCGACATGATCGGCCAGCGCAAGGTCAGCCAGGCCCGCGTCGATGCGGACAACGCCCTTTGGCAGGACATCGAAGTGCTCATGCGCATTCATGCCGGCGATCCGAAGGTCAGCATCTATTATTATCCGTCCGACCTCCCGGCCCTCGCCAGGACCGCGCGGACGACGCTCAAAACCGCTTGCGCCGCAATCGGCGCGGAGGACCCGGAGGGCTGCCGCAAGATCCGCGATCTCTGGCGCCTCACCCGCTTTCTGGAAACCGCCGCAGGCTATTCGTCGGCAATCCCCAATGAGGTTGCGGTGGGAAAGGCAGCATGATGCCGGTTCTTGGCGGTGCGAACGGATACCTTAGACGCCTGGGGTTCGGTGTAGCTAATGGGGAGCTCCCTTACGAAAGGAGCTTTTACCCAAATGCTACCGTCCCGCCGATACCTCAATCGCATCAAATTAGTCCAGCACCACGCCAACTGCATTATTCCAGCCGGCGAGGGCGCCCATGAACGCCCCGGCAAAAATCCGGCCCGGAATCGATGCCGACATGATAGCCTTTGTCGAGGCCCTTGCGCGCGCGCAGGTTGCGAGAGACATTGCGGCCCTACGCGCCGCCCAGCGGCCTAGCCAGCAGGGAGAATCCAGTGCGCACGGTCATTTACGCACGTTTCAGCAGCGATAACCAGAATCCCCGGTCTACAGCGGATCAGATAGCGCTGTGCCGCCAGCGCGCGGAGCAGGAAGGCTGGCCCGTCGTGGCCACGTTCGAGGATGCCGCGATCTCCGGCGCTGCTGGCATCGACGCGAACCAGCGCCCGGGGCTCAACGCGATGCTGGCATTGGTGGAGGCCGGCGGGATCGATCAGGTGCTGGCTGAGTCGACGGACCGTATCTCCCGCCACATCGCGGACGCCCATAATGTCCGGGAACGCATAGAGTTCGCCGGTGCGCGGCTGTTTACGCTGTTCGACGGCACGATCACGCCGATGATCGGCCTGGTCAAAGGCTTCATGGATGCGCAGTTCCGGACTGATCTGGCGAAGCGCGTTCGCCGGGGCCAGATCGGCACGATCAAGCAGGGGCGATCATCGGGCGGCATCGCTTATGGCTACCGGCAGGCCAACCGCCTTGACGACAAGGGCGGCGTGATTCGCGGCTTGCGAGAGATCGATCCCGATCGGGCCGACATCGTCCGCCGGATCTTCCTTGAATATGCGGCCGGTAAAAGCCCTCTCGCTATCGCCCGCGACCTGAACATGGAGGGCGTTCCGGCGCCGCGCGGCAATCTCTGGCATTCGACTGCGATCGCCGGTGAGACCAAACATAAGCGCGGGATCCTGCGCAACGAAATTTATGTGGGCATATTGGCTTATGGTTACAGCCGTATGGTCGTAAACCCACAGACGCGACGGCGGCTGATGCGCCCGAACGCGCAGGAAGAAGTGATTCGCCAGGACGTGCCCGAGCTGCGCATCATCAGCGATGACGTGTGGCAGCAGGTGCAGGCGAGGCTGGCGGAGAACACAACCACCCGGCCGGAGCGCCAGCGCCGCCCGAAGCACATCCTGTCGGGCATGGGCGTTTGCGGGACATGCGGCTCACCATGGGTGCGAACGACCAGCGATTTCTGGGGATGCAGCCGCTTTCGCTACGGCGGCCCCTGCACCAACAACCGCCTCATCAATAACAAGGGCTATCAGGAGCGGGTGCTGACGGAGCTGAAGAACGGCATGCTCGCGCCCGAGGTCGTCAGCGCCTACGTCCGCGAATATCACCGCGACTTCGCCCGGGCATCGGCCGATCTTGGTCGCGACAGAGGCCGCATCGAACGCAAGTTGGACGAAGCCGAGCGGCGCAAGACCCGGCTGCTGAAGGCGTTCGCTGACGGCGGTAGTGAATTTGACGAGATCCGCGACATGCTCACCAACGCCCGCGAAGAGGTGGACCGCCTCAACCGCGAGCTGGCGAGCATGGAAGCGGTCCCCACCGTCCTGGCGCTCCATCCCCATATCGAGGAAGTTTATCGCCAGCAGGTTGTAGACCTTGAAGCCGCACTGGCGGTTCCGGAAGCTCAACTCGAAGCGATCCCGCGCCTGCGCGCGATGATCGCCCGAATCGTCGTTCATCCCAACCTGCAAAAGAAGCGCGGCGTAGTGTTGGAGGTGATTCGGCAGATGGACGAAATCCTGTCCATCGCCACAGGAACGCACGGCATTATGTAGGAAGCGCACCCAAGCCGTTCCAAACATGAAACCGACTCCACAAGAGAGCGGTATTCGGGCAGGGTCGGCCGATGCTGGGCAAATACTTAAGGCTTTGGATCATGCGCGCTGCGGACAACAGCGTGATGCTCACCGATAAACTCACAATCCTGATCGTGCCGTTTTCGACCCTCGTTCTGTGGATGACGGGCACGAAAATGACTGAATCTGTCCAGGAGACCTTGGCCCTTGGTGTGGCGATGACGGTTGTCGCTGTCGTGCTTTTGCGTTTGGGCGCTGCCTCATTCTGGCTCTGGCGAGACGACCAGGTTGAAATGCGCAAGCAGGCAGCATCACTCAAAGAAGAACTTGGAAGGCACGATCGGTTGGAGCGCGAGGCCGCGATTGCTTACACAACCAAATTGCGAACAGAGTTAAGCGATGCATTCGCCAAAAGCTTGGCTACAGTTGAAATTGCTTGTTACATGCCCGACAGAAATTTACCTATCGGCCGCGACTTAATAAAGGATCATATGGAGCAGACGTTCCGTATTAGGGAGCTTATTAATGCCCTATCTTACGATGTTTGTCTCCGAATATGTTCATACAACCTTGCTGTTTTGCTTTCACGAATTATGTCTAATGCAATCCAAAAGGAGCCAATTGGAGATGACTGGAGCAATTTGCAAAAAATAAAGAAGGTCACTTTCCGCATTCTTCACAAGAAAGAACCTAATGAGGAGCGCGAAATGCTCTCAATGCTGGAGGTGCAGAATATAATGGGCATTTCCGACACCCTCTCGCCGGATTCGCAGATTGAAACTATGGATGATTTGAGAAGAGCGCTTCGAGATCCAAAGCTTGCAGATCTAATGCGGAACGAATTCGATCCGCCTCGCGCCGACAATCTCTAAACATGCTGTCGTAACCCACCGGTTTGCACAATTACGCTAACGCACAATGCGCCGAGGCGCATGGCAAATATCTGGTCGTGCGCGAAGCCATTGGGGCCGCAGTCCCTTCGGCGGGCGTGGGCTGCGCCTTTGCTCGCGCTGCCCTTGAGCAGGTAGCGCAGGATCAAGGCGGCTTGCCATTCGATCCGGGCTGTCTCACCGAGGATTATGAATTGGGGCTGCGCATAGGAGCGCACGGCGGCCGGGGCGTTTTCATCCGGATGCGCGATGACGCCGGCGATCTGGTATGCACGCGCGAATATTTTCCCGCCACGCTGACGGCAGCCGTCAGGCAGAAAGCGCGCTGGATGACAGGGATCGCTTTGGCAGGATGGGACAGGCTCGGCTGGCAAGGCAGTCTTGCCGAGCGGTGGATGCGCTTTCGTGATCGTCGAGGTCCGTTGGCAGCCGTCATATTGTGCTGCGCCTATGCCGCGATCCTGCTTTTTGGCGTCACGGAAATCGCGCGCCTCGTCACCGGCACCAAAGGGGCGCCCTTTCCTCCGGTGCTTACCCTCCTGCTCACATGCAACGCCCTGCTGATGGTGTGGCGGATGGCTGTTCGAGGAATATTCGCAAGCAAGTTCTATGGCTGGCGGGAAGCCGTTCGGTCCGCGCCGCGCGCCGTGCTCGCCAACATCATCGCTATCATGGCCGCTCGCCGCGCCATGCTTCACTACATCAGGATCAGTCGCGGCAAGATGCCGGTCTGGGAAAAGACGACGCATCATTTTCCCGAAGAGTTCGCGCGGCAGGAATGATGCCAGGAAAACCGTTCCAATTTCTTACTCTGGTGTTGTGCGCGTGGTTTTCTGGCCGCACCGCCACTTGGCTGCTTCCGGAGTTCACAAGGGGTGTTGGGGTCAATCGAGCCGACCCGCGATATCGAAAAATTCGCTACGAAGGCGCCATGCGCCGAGGCCCGTTGATGCCCCCTTGCGATTGCGCCTTGCAGATGGAGATTCAGGCACGGTGCAGGCTATCCCATCTCCTCCAGCCTCGTTAGCTATTCACTCCAATGATAATGATGGTGCCCATAGAGGGGATTGGCGGCAAATCAGCGCTGTTCCCGTTCGGCAAAGGTCAGAGCAGCTCGGAATTTTCGACAGCCCCCCGGGGAATGGTTATTTGTCTCCCCCGCCTGCTCCGATGAGCCAGCGCGGAACGGTAGATCGCTGGTCGCTGTCGTCCTGGCTTCTCTATCGTCCGGATCATGGCAATGCGAGTCTCGCCAACGCCGGGCAACTGGGCGCGAGCCAGGTTGGAGCGCGACTTGCCTATGATCTCTCGCCCAAAGCTGCTTACAGCCTTGCAATGCATGCGCGAGTCACAAGCGCGCTGCAATCTCCGCTCGGTACAGAGGCCGCGCTTGGCATGACCTGGCGACCCGCGCGCAGCTTGCCGCTTGCTTTTTCCGTAGAGCGCAGGATTGCCGTCGCGGAGGGCGGGCGCAACGCCTTTGCGGCATACGCCGCCGGAGGAGCGGGCCCCGTGCCGCTGATGCAGGGTGTGTTGCTGGAGGGCTATGCCCAGGCAGGCGTAGTGGGTGCCAGCCGGACCGATCCTTTCATCGACGGCCGGATTACGGTGGGGCACCGCCTTCAGGCCGTAGCTGGAGAGAAGGATTTAATGGTTGGTATCGCGCTTTCGGGCGGCGCGCAGCCGTCATTGTCGCGGCTCGACATTGGGCCGCAAATATCCGCTCGGCTGCCTATTGGTAAAGGTCATGCTCGTCTGGCGCTGGAATGGCGTCAACGGATAGCAGGCAGGGCGCGGCCGCCCTCCGGGCTTGCAGTGATCCTCTCATCCGATTTTTGATGTTCCTTCAGGGCAACGTCTTTCATTCGCTACGGATTGCCGTTAGGCCAAGTGCAGTGCCAGGGCCGCTATAATGTACCTTTACCTTCCCATCGCCAATTTGTCGGTCAATGCCTTTGTCATTATTGGCCTTGGCGGCGTTGTGGGCGTGCTTTCGGGCATGTTCGGCGTAGGAGGAGGGTTCCTGACGACGCCGCTCCTCATCTTTTATGGCATTCCGCCGACGGTTGCTGCCGCCTCCGCGGCAACGCAGGTGACCGGCGCCAGTGTTTCCGGGGTGTTCGCCCATCTTCATCGAAATGCGGTGGATATCCGCATGGGCAGTGTCATGGTTGGCGGGGGCATAGTGGGAGCCGCCATAGGCGCAGGGCTCTTCCGGCTATTGCAGAGCATTGGTCAGATCGATACCGCAATTGCGGTGCTTTATGTGCTGATGCTTGGCGGCATCGGCTTGTTGATGGCCAAGGAAGCCGTCCCGTCGATTATCGCCATGAAGCAGGGTAAACGCCCACGGGCACGCAAGCGCCGCCATCATCCTTTGGTCTCGGCACTCCCCATGCGGTGGCGTTTCTATCGTTCGGGCCTTTACATATCCCCGCTGGCACCATTCCTCCTGGGCGTATTGTCGGGCATATTGACCATGCTTTTGGGCGTAGGCGGCGGCTTCATCATGGTTCCGGCCATGCTGTATCTTCTGGGCATGGCCACGCAAGTGGTGGTTGGCACTTCCCTGTTCCAGATCTTGTTCGTGACCATGGCGACGACGATGGTGCACAGCCTCACTACCAAGGCGGTGGACCTGGTGCTGGCCCTGCTGCTGCTGATAGGCAGCGTCACAGGGGCTCAGATCGGCGCACGCATGTCGATGAAGTTCAGGCCGGAATATTTGCGGATATTCCTGGCCATTGTCGTGCTGATCGTTGCCATTCGCATGGCGCTGGGGCTTGGCTGGCGGCCAGACGAAATCTACACGGTGCATGTGCAGTGAGCCGCTTGCGTGTCCTGCTTCTGGCGCCCATGCTCCTGTTGCTTGGGGCTGCGGCCAAGCCGATGCTGGTGCCGGATGTATCGCAGCGCTCCGTGGAGATATATTATAGTTTCTCCGGTGCGGAGTTGCTTCTCTTTGGCGCGATCATTTATCCCGATGGCCGCCCGCCCAAGGAGCCCGCCGACATCGTCGTCATCCTGAAGGGGCCAAGCCAGTCCATTACCATGCGGGAGAAGCAGAAGATCGCGGGCATGTGGATCAATGCGGCCAGCGCGCATTTTCGATCGGCCCCCTCTTATTACGCCATGGCTTCATCACGCCCGATCGCCGATATTGTGGATGAGCGCACAGCGGCGATTTACGAACTTGGTCTGGGCAAGCTGCAACTTTCCCCATCGTCCCTGAATGCCACGGAGGAAATCCAGCGCTTCCAGTCTGGGCTAGTCGATCTGCGTCGACGCAATGGCCTTTATGTCGAACAGCCGGGAACGGTGGAAATTACGGATGGCGTCCTCTATCGCGCACGTTTGCCGCTGCCGGCGCGGGTTGTCGTTGGCACTTATACCGCCGAAACCTTTCTGATTCAGGACGGCCGCGTGCTCGCCGCTGCGGTGAGGGAGATCGAGGTTCACAAATCCGGCTTCGAGCGCTTTGTCGCCAAAGCCGCTGACGAATGGTCGATTTTTTATGGACTCACAGCCATTGCGTTCGCCCTGGGAATGGGCTGGGCCGCCGGTTATCTTTTCCGGCGGAAATAACAAGCGGAAAGGCCGTCGGCTGGGGCCGCGCCTTAAACCCATGTTTACTCATCCAAGTTACATTCATGCGTTCGCGGGCACCATTTGAGGGCGATATGAACGACATGACAGGCGCAGGGCAGTTCGGGCGGCACGAACCTGTGTCGCCTTCCAATATCCCCACCCATATCGGTTCCCGGTTCAACGGATTAGCGATGGGCACTGTGTTCCAGATCGCTGGATCAAGCTCTCAGGTGCTGATTGATGCGGCCACTCTGCAGCAATTCGCGGAGGATGCCGATCATTGCATAGCAATGGCCGGGCAGGTTGGCAGTCAGGTCAAAATGCGCGTGGGTTCGTCCTGGCTGGTCGCCAATGTGCGTGCGTTGGTGCTTGATCGCCAAGCCGAGGGATTGATCGTTGCTGATATCGATTTCCTGGGGGAAGGCGATGAAGAAAAGCTGACGGGCAAAATTTACAAGTTCCGTCGCGGTGTCACTCGCTACCCGACGCCCGGCACGCAAATCTATCCGGTTTCGAGTTCCGACATGCGGCAGATTTATGCGGCGGACGAACGGACCAATATCGAGATCGGAACTGTCTATCCCACCAAAGACACGCGCGGGGCGCTCTACGTCGACGCCATGCTGGGAAAGCATTTCGCGCTGCTGGGATCGACTGGTACAGGCAAATCGACCTCAGCCGCGCTGATCCTGCACAAGATATGCGATCTGGCGCCGCAAGGGCATATCGTCATGATCGATCCGCATGGCGAATATAGCGCCGCCTTCAAAGGCAATGGGGCGCTATATGATGTCAACAATCTCGCTATGCCCTATTGGCTGATGAATTTTGAGGAGCATTGCGAAGTCTTCGTGACGTCCGAAGGCGCGGAACGCACCATGGACTGCGACATTCTCGCCAAATGCCTGCTCGCGGCGCGGTCAAAAAACCGTATGGCGGAGGGCATGGCGCGGATTACCGTGGATTCGCCCATCCCTTACCTGCTCTCCGATTTGACCAACATCCTCCAGAACGAGATGGGCAAGCTGGACAAGGGCACTACCTCGACGCCTTATATGCGGCTCAAGACCAAGATCGATGAGATCAAAGCCGATCCGCGTTATGCCTTCATGTTCTCCGGTATGCTGGTCGGCGACACGATGGCGAGTTTCCTTGCCAAGATTTTCCGGCTGCCCAGCGACGGCAAGCCGATCTCAATTATCGACGTATCGGCCATGCCATCGGACATAACATCGGTGGTGGTGGCGGTTCTGTCGCGTATGGTGTTCGATTATGCCATTTGGTCGCGTAATGAGCCGCAGCGGCCCATCCTGCTGGTTTGCGAAGAAGCGCATCGCTACATACCAAGCAGTTCCGTCGGCAGTGGACAATCCGTGCGCAAAATATTGGAGCGGATCGCCAAGGAAGGCCGTAAATATGGGGTATCGCTAGGCCTTATTACGCAGCGGCCTTCCGATCTTGCCGAAGGCGTTTTATCACAATGCGGCACCATCATCGCCATGCGCCTGAATAACGATCGCGATCAGCAGTTCGTGCGGGCAGCCATGCCCGAAGGTGCGCGCGGCTTTCTGGACAGCATCCCGGCTCTTCGGAACCGCGAATGCATCATCTGCGGCGAAGGCGTGGCTATTCCCATTCGTGTCGCATTCGACAATCTGGCCGAGGAGAAGCGGCCGGCATCAAGCGATCCGGTCTTTACGGACCTTTGGCAACAGACCGGTGGCGAGACGGAAATATTGGAGCGCACGGTGAGCAGGTGGCGCAATCAGGGGCGGTGAATCGACGCGAGAAATTGCGCATATTCAGCCTGCGTATTCAAATTGGAAAAGCTAAAGTCCGCATCAATCTCACGCGCCTGGCTATAAGCGATCCAGCCGCGCATGTCCCGCCGAGCCTGATTCGCTAGCCAGGCATCCAGCCTGGGGGCCATGCTGGCAGGCCAGAAACCAAAGAGTGGCTGGTTACGGATAACTCCGGCTTGATATTGCAGCAGATGAGCCAAGTTGTGAGGGACAGGCAATGTGTCACATCCTGCGGTCAGCACTGCCTGAAAATCATTTTCGCGGGCATGGTGCAACGCCGCACAAAGTCCGCCGAGAGGGCCCTGATCGGGCTCCGGCCGATCGGCAAGGCAGGCGAGTTCTGGCCATTTCCGGCCGCACATGACTAATGTATCCACCTGCGGCTGCAGGGCGTCGATCACATGGTTCAGCAGTGGCTTGCCCTCGATCACTGCAAGAGCCTTGTCGCTGCCGAAGCGGCGCGATTGTCCGCCAGCAATCAATGCGCCGAGCAGCTTCACGATCGGTTCCCTTCCGCAGCCTGCGCCGTGTGTGCCATCCAAAATCCTCAAAAAAAGGCGTATTGCGCTCATCTTGCGAGCGCACATTGCACCGCGTGAAGTCCGGAGCGTGACTGACGTGCTCTTGCGCCGCTGTGACGGGTGCAATAATCACTGAATACCCGCTTACAAGCTGGCGGTGAAGGGAAGAACAAGATGAACGACCTGTCGAATTTCGTTTCCGGTCTTCCCAAGGCGGAACTGCATCTGCACATTGAAGGTAGTCTGGAGCCTGAGCAGATGTTCGCGTTTGCCCGGCGGAACAAGGTGGAAATTCCTTTTGCCACGGTGGAGGAAGTGCGGGCCGCCTACAGCTTTTCCAACCTGCAGGATTTTCTCGATATCTATTATCAGGGCGCCAATGTGTTGCGGACGGAAGAGGATTTTCGCGATCTGGCGCTGGCCTATTTTGACAGGGCTGCGGCGGATAATGTCGTTCATGCAGAAATTTTCTTCGATCCACAAACGCACACGATGCGCGGCGTCCCTTTCGCCGTCGTTGCGGACGGGCTGCTGGCAGCAATGAGAGAGGCCGAGGCGAGACACGGTTTGACCTCCCGACTGATCCTCTGTTTTCTTCGCCATCTGGATGAAGCGGACGCATTCGAAACTTTCCGGGCGGCCGAACCTTATTTCGATCGAATCATTGGCGTGGGGCTCGATTCCTCTGAAATAGGACACCCACCCGGAAAATTCGCGCGGGTCTTCACCGCAGCAGGGGATGCTGGTCTGTTGCGCGTCGCACATGCGGGCGAAGAAGGGCCGCCGGAATATGTATGGGAAGCGCTCGACCTGCTGAAAGTCGATCGCCTTGATCATGGAAATCGCTCGCTCGAAGACCCGTTGCTTACGGCCAAGCTGGCACGGCGGGCCACCACGCTGACGGTTTGCCCGTTATCGAATCTGAAGCTTTGCGTGGTTGATGACCTTGACGATCATCCGATAAGCAGAATGCTGAAATCAGGCCTGCGCGCCACGGTGAATTCGGATGATCCCGCCTATTTCGGAGGCTATGTGAACGACAATTTTCGCGCACTTGCCGCCACGGGCAGGCTGGATCGGGATGATTTTATCATCCTGGCGCATAACAGCTTTCTGGGTTCTTTCCTGCCCGACGAAGCCGTGGCCGGACATCTTGCGCGCTGTGACGCCTATGTGCGCGAATTTGCATGAACAATGTCTTCGAAGGCATTCCCGCCAATAGCGCGGAGGAGATTTTCACCGATATTCTTTTACGTCCGGGCGTCAGAATAGAGCGCATCATTTCCACCGGGCAAGCAACGCCCGAAAATGCGCCCTATGATCAGGACCATGACGAATGGGTGCTATTGCTGAAGGGTGCTGCGGGGCTCTGGATCGACGGGGAGGGCGAAAGCACATTGCGGCCCGGTGATCATGTCCTGATTCCGGCCCGTCGATTGCATCGGGTGCTCTGGACCGCCAGAGACGAGCCGACTTTATGGCTGGGAGTGCATTTTGACGGTCAGTCCGCCGTCAAATCATCATCGCCGGTTCCATAAGCCCGCATGAACATGCCCACTGCATTTTCCGCGTCTGCCCGAATATCGGCGGATGTTGCCTCGGTTATGACGTTCAGCAGCATCTTTTGGTGTGTTCCTGACATAACGACAGCGATGAGATTTCCGGCAGCGATCATCGTGTCCACTTTGCGGATCGATCCTTCCTGTATGCAGTGATCAAGATAGGCCGCCAGTATCGCCTCCACATTTTTAGGGGCGCGTTCGTAAAATATGAGGCCGATCTCCGGAAAGCGCCCGCCCTCTCCGTGGATCAGACGGTGCAGCCGGATGGATCGGGGATCAACCAGCTTCTCAATGAAGTGCAGGCACAACCGCATCAGGGTGTTCCGCACGCCTTGATGCGAAAGGAGCAATTCGCCAAGTTCCCGCTTGAATTCGGCCGTGGCATCATCCAGCACTGCCGCGAAAAGTTCTTCCTTCGACGAAAAATAGCGCCACAAAGTACTCTTCGATCCGCCGAGCGTAGCCGCGATCCCTGACATGGTGGTGGCAGCATAGCCTTTTTCGAAAAAGGATCGGCGCGCGACTTCCAATATGCTGGCACGCCGCTGCGTTTTACGTTCTTCTCTCCTGTTTATTTTCATGATGCGCTTCTTGACAGGGTGTATTGACCATTCATGGCTGCTCGGCCTTGCGGCATTTCGCGACGATAAGAGCGTAAACCTATCAGACTGACGAAAGATCAGGCGAGCGGACCGGTTACAGAGCTTCTATCCTTATATCGGCGCTGGCGTGTCGCTCAAGCATTCCCCTTCGGAATTTCAGCAATCAGGGGCGCAAGACCAGCCATGTTGAGGCCAAGGACGGTTGCCCGCATTGCAGAAAAAACCGGACTCACAGCGTCGGCCTTCACCAGCAGTTCCATGACGCGCAGCGCCGCGCATTCGTTGCCATTGGCCAAATCGCTCCAGAGTTGCAGCAGGATAGCTTCGCCATCGCTGATCACGGGTTTGTGGATGCAATTGAAATGCAGGGTGCCGAGGGCGTCGCTGTTGAGTGCGGCCATGGCGATATGAAAATGCGGCAAGGCTTCGATAGCTCCCGCTTTCAGGAAGGATGTCACCAGCGGCCCTGGCGGACAGGCGCGCGCCCGACAGGCCAAGGCCCATCCGCGCATCGCTCGGAGAAGAAAAAGGCTGCCCGTCGGCAGCATGGCGATCGGGCGGTCTACAAGATCGTACAAGATTTTCTCCTCTCAAACGAACAAATGAGTTGATAATGCGAGTGATTAGCATATAAATCCTTATATGATCCTTTTGGATCGTCAAGCAAGCGTGCATCTTTCTTCCTCTTCCTCCGGATGCACGCGATACTGGCAGCCGCCAGGCTGGTAACGCCCGGCGGCTGCCTTTGCGCCAGAGGCAAAGGAGAATTTGATGCCGTTTGACTTGAGCCTGATCTCCCTGACGCCTGATTTGCGGACTCTTCCCGGCGCACAGGCGCGCATTGCCCTATCCACCCGCATCGTGGTGGTGCTTACCAAGCTGGCCCGTGATCCCCGGCCGGAACTGGCCAATCGACTTGGGTCCGAAGAGGCGGCCGAGCGCTTTCTTGACCTGATCGGGGGCATGGGCTCGGTTTGGCCCGAACCAGTCTATGTCAATCCCCCTTGCTGTCCGAAGCTCAGCTACGATGAAATGATGGTGCTCGACCTTTTGACTGCCGCGGTCCGGAGCGATCGGCAGGCGTTTGACGATTTTCTTCGCGACATGCTGCCCCCTGCGGCGTGCGATACGCTTTATGCCGCTGCAGGAGCGTTTGTCACCGTTTATGCATCTGGCGCGACCGGGCGCAACGCCAATGGAGATGGAGTGTGATGCTCTTTGCGGGGCAGGAAAATTACAGGATCTGAAAGCGCAATTTTCTTTATCATTTCTTCATGAGAGGGTAGGAGCCTCGCATGAATGGACCGCTGACTCTTTACGAAAAAATCTGGAATGCCCATATCGTGAATCGCCGCGATGATGGCACTTGCCTTATCTATATCGACCGGCATCTCGTTCATGAAGTGACGAGTCCGCAGGCATTTGAGGGGCTTCGTCTTGCCGGCCGCAAGGTGCGTCGTCCCGATCTCACCCTGGCGGTGCCGGATCATAACCTGCCGACGACCGCGCGCGTGGATGCCAATGGCAATCGTATTCCCATAATGGACCCGGAAAGCGCCCAGCAACTTGCTGCGCTGGAAAGGAATGCACCGGAATTTGGTATCAAATATATCGGTGCGACGGATATCGAGCAGGGCATCGTTCATGTCATTGGCCCTGAACAAGGGTTTACCCTGCCGGGCACAACTCTTGTTTGCGGCGATAGCCATACGGCCGCCCACGGTGCTTTGGGCGCTCTGGCGTTCGGCATTGGGACCAGTGAAGTCGAACACGTCCTGGCTACGCAGACGCTGCTTCTGAAACAATCCAAGGCGATGGAGATCCGGGTCGAAGGCGCCTTGGGCTTTGGCGTTTCGCCGAAGGATGTGATCCTGGCCATCATCGGCAAGATCGGCACGGCGGGCGGCACTGGCTATGTGATCGAATATCGCGGAAGCACTTTTGAGGACATGTCCATCGAGGGACGGTTGACTGTTTCCAACATGTCGATCGAGGGCGGCGCGCGTGCGGGCCTGTTCGCGCCGGATGAAAAGACCTTCGCCTATGTGAAGGACCGCCCGATGGCGCCCAAGGGAGCGGATTGGGATGCGGCGGTCGCTTATTGGCGGACGCTGCACACGGATGAAGGCGCGAAATTCGACGCTTCGGTTTATCTCGATGCAGCCGCCATCGCGCCTAACGTGACCTGGGGTACCAGCCCCGAGGATGTGGTGCCTATTACCGGGGCAGTTCCCGACCCGGAGAGCTTTTCGGACGCATCCAAGCGCGCCGCTGCGCAGAAATCGCTGGATTATATGGGGCTCACCAAGGGACAGAGGATGCAGGATGTGGCTGTTGAGCACATCTTTATTGGAAGCTGCACCAACAGCCGCATCGAGGATCTGCGCGCTGCCGCGGACGTGGTGAAGGGGAATCGCCTGGCCGGCGGTATCAAGCAGGCGCTCGTCGTTCCAGGCTCCGGCCTTGTCAAGCGGCAGGCGGAGGAGGAGGGGCTTGATCGCATCTTTACCGAAGCCGGATTCGAATGGCGTGAGCCCGGCTGTTCGGCCTGTCTTGGCATGAATCCCGACAAGGTGCCGAGCGGTGAGCGCTGCGCATCGACATCGAACCGCAATTTCATGGGACGGCAGGGGCCGGGCGCGCGCACGCACCTGGTATCGCCCGCCATGGCGGCTGCGGCTGCTATTACGGGTCGTTTGACCGATGTGCGCGAACTTATGGGGAATGCCTGATGAAGCTGGCCTTTTACCTTCTGCTGGCAGGAACACTGCTCAGCGGGGCGATGGCGCTTGCCACTGCGGGAAGGATATCCGATGACGAGGCCGTGGCGGCCGTTCGGCCGGGGAATACAAAGTAATGGATGCGGTATCAACGGTTGAGGGGCGCGCTTATCCCTTCGGCATGAAGAACGTCGACACCGACATGATCATTGCCGCTAAATGGCTGAAGACGATCAGCCGTTCCGGACTGGGCAAGGGCGCTTTTGAGGCGCTGCGGCAGGACCCGGAGAACGTCTTCGATAATCCCGCCTATGCAGGCGCGCCTATTATCATCGCGGGCGATAATTTCGGCTGCGGATCCAGCCGCGAACACGCTGCCTGGGCGCTGGCGGACATGGGAGTGAAGGCCGTCATTGCGCCGAGCTTTTCCGACATTTTTTCGGGCAATGCGTTCAAGAATGGCATATTGACAGTCGCGTTGCCGCAGGAAGCCGTCGACCGGTTGCTTGAGGTGGCGAAAACCGATGCCATTCACATCGATCTCGACACGCAGAGCGTCACCACGCCTTTTCAGGATCGATTTCAATTTTCCATCGATCCTTTCCGTAAGCATTGCCTGGCGGAAGGATTGGATGAAATTGGCCTCACGCTGGAGCAGGACGGCATCATAGCAGCTTATGAGAATGGGCTTGCAAAAGATAAATCCTGGCTGCGTCCGGCCCCGGCCGAATAACTATCTGCTTTAGACGAGGGTTTGAGGGGAATGTGGTCGTGACCGTTGCCTAATTCCGCCATCAGCCCTATTTCGCTTAGTCATAGTATCTAAACCACAGGATGTGCCATGACCAATTTTCAGGATCGCGAACAGGGCTTTGAAGCCAAATTTGCTCATGACGAGGAATTGCAGTTCAAGATCATTGCTCGTCGCAACCGTCTGGTTGGTGTGTGGGCGGCGGAAAAGATGGGCCTGACGCCAGAGGAAACGGACGCCTATGCAAAGGCGGTGGTGCAGGCGGATTTCGAAGAAGCCGGCGATGAAGATGTCATTCGCAAAGTGTTGGGCGACCTGACCTCGGCTGGCGTTGAAGCGGACGATTCGCTGGTTCGCACCGCGCTGGAAGCCAAGGCAGTCGAGGCGCGCCGCCAGTTCATGGCTTAACACGCGCAGTCGTAACAAGGATATTCGTCATGGCGATGGCCGCTCAAGAAATCGAGGACATGATTCGGGAAGCCATCCCGGACGCGGAGGTGGAGATCACCGACCTTGCGGGCGATGGCGACCATTATGCAGCCAGGGTCGTGGCAGAGAGCTTTCGAGGCATGAGCCGGGTCAAGCAGCATCAGATCGTTTATGCGGCGCTAGGCGGGCGCATGGGCGGGGTGCTGCATGCCTTGCAACTTACCACGGGCGTGCCCACCTAAGCGGCATTGATTAGCGCTCGCTTTTGCGGGCCTTGCTGAATTGGAGTGTTTATGAGCGATGTCCAAGGGCGTATCGGAGAGATTGTAAAATCTTCCGACGTTGTGTTGTTCATGAAGGGAACGCCTCTGTTTCCGCAGTGTGGCTTTTCCAGCCGCGCCATCGCTATTCTGGATCACCTGGGCGTTGATTATGAAAGCGTTGACGTGCTGCAGGATCAGGAAGTCCGTCAAGGAATCAAGGAATTTTCCGACTGGCCTACGATCCCCCAACTATATGTGAAGGGCGAATTCGTCGGCGGCAGCGACATCATGATGGAAATGTTTGAGGCCGGTGAGTTGCAACAACTCATGACAGCCCAAGGCGTCGCCACAGCTGGCTAATGCGCCGCCAGGTGAACCGAGGTTCGCCTCGCCCACGGCGTCACGCTTTTGCAATGACAACCAGGAAAGCCGGGCCATGGAGTTACGGCTTTCTTTGTGTCTGGATGGGAAAGTCCGGGTGGGGGCGCGGGGCAATGTGGTCTAGACATTGCCTCCGGCCCCCGATTGAAGCGAAACCGCTCGGAATACCATCTAACAAGCATGTCCTATGCCAAGGCCAATTAATGGCACATTTCCGGATAACATAATGGTGAAAGCCCATTAACGGTCTGCGGCAGATGTAAATATTTCCGACGCTGCTGTCCGGAGCCAACCCGCGGGAATACGTCAGCAGAGGCCTTTCGTCGAAATAGCTGCTGTGTCCGGCCTTGTTTATCCGATAGAAAATGGCACATGGGGGCTATGGAACTGGATGATTTCCCCACTGGTGAATTGATGCGGCTCTCTCCGTTGGTTGGACGAGTGCTGGCGCCCAATCCGTCCCCTTTCACCTATACGGGTACGCAGACCTATGTGGTGGGTCAGGCAGAACTGGCGGTGATTGATCCTGGGCCGGATCATCCTTCGCACCTTGAAGCGCTCCTGCGCGTCGTCGCCGGCCGCCCGTTGAAGGCTATCATCTGTACTCACACGCATCGCGATCACAGTCCGGCAAGTCGTCCACTGCAACAAGCGACCGGCGCTCCCATACTGGGCTGCGCTCCGCTTGTCCTTGATGATGACGGTCCTCGCGCCGACGCCTCTTTTGACAGCGATTACGCGCCCAATGCAGTTCTTTCGGAGGGGGAGGCGGTGCAAGGCGAGGGATGGAGACTGGAAACGGTGGCTACGCCAGGGCACACGTCCAATCATCTTTGCTTTGGCCTCCCCGAGGAAAAAGCGCTTTTCACCGGCGATCACGTCATGGGCTGGTCCACCAGCGTCATATCCCCGCCCGATGGCGACATGGCGGCTTATATGGCGAGCATGCAGAAGCTGCTGAGCCGGGATGATGTGATCTACTATCCAGCCCACGGCGAACCAGTGGAAAATCCGCAGCGCTGGGTGCGATCGATGATGGGGCATCGCAAACATCGGGAGGGACAGATCATGCGCCATTTGCGTGGCCATGACGGCGCCAGCATTCCTGAAATGGTCCAGAAAATGTATAAGGGCATCGATCCACGCCTGCATGGAGCGGCCGGTCGTTCGGTGCTGGCCCATCTCCTCGATCTTGAGGCGCGAAATCTTGTAGTCAGTGAAAAAGATCGCTGGAAAATTGCTGCATAATCGCACGAAATTCCTATATCGGCGCTAGGAACCATTTGGAGGCATGAATGGACGCACGTGGCGGAATGGGCGGGAGCCTTAAAGGGCTGGACCTGCGCGCCGAAATCGACCGGCTGCGCAAGGAGCGGAATGCTGTCATCCTTGCTCATTATTATCAAAAGCCAGAGATCCAGGATCTCGCAGATTTCGTAGGCGACAGCCTGGACCTTTCCCGCAAGGCGCAGGCGACCAATGCGGATGTCATCGCCTTCTGCGGCGTCCGCTTCATGGCGGAAACCGCGAAAATTCTGTCGCCGGAAAAGATCGTGGTCCTGCCGGATATGGACGCGGGTTGCTCCCTTGAGGATTCCTGCCCGCCGGACAAGTTCAAGGCCTTCAGGGATGCTCATCCGGATCATATTGCGCTCAGCTACATAAATTGTTCAGCGGAGGTGAAGGCGCTCAGTGACATCATCGTCACCAGTTCGTCGGCTGAAAAAATTCTCTCGCAAATTCCGCAGGACCAGAAAATCATTTTCGGTCCGGATAAGCATCTGGGCGGTTATCTTTCCCGGAAGATGGGGCGCGACATGCTGCTCTGGCCGGGCGTTTGCATCGTGCATGAGGCGTTTAGCGAAACCGAGCTGCTGAAGCTGAAGGCGCAATATCCCGGCACTCCGGTGGCGGCGCATCCCGAATGCCCGGCGCATATTGTCGATCATGCCGATTATGTCGGCTCGACCAGCGGCATTCTGGATTTTGCGAACAATATGGAAGGCGACACGCTGATCGTCGCGACAGAGCCGCACATCATCCATCAGATGGAAAAGGCGATGCCGCAGAAGACGTTTATCGGCGCGCCTGGCGCGGACGGTAACTGCAACTGCAACATCTGTCCCTATATGGCGCTTAACACGATGGAGAAGCTGTATTTCGCGCTGCGCGACCTGGAGCCGCGCATCGAGATGGACGAGGGGCTCCGCCTGGCCGCCAAGAAGAGCCTTGACCGCATGCTTGAGATGGCGAGTGGCACGGTGGGGCAGGGCGATGTCGGCAAACCGATGGTGGCGGGAGCCTGAATTATTGACGCAGTCCTGTGAGGGCGGGGAATTCAGCTTAAAAGCTAAATTCCTCGCCCTCTGGCGACTGACGTTCGGAGAAATAGATGACGTTCACTCTCGACAGGTTCGATCTTGATGCCTTTGTCGCCTCCACCTTGGCGGAAGATTTGGGCGAAATTGGGGATATCACTTCTGCAGCGGTAATTCCTGCCGACGCGATGTTTTCTGGGGTGATGGACAGCCGGGATGATGTGGTTGTCGCGGGGCTTCCGCTGGCCGAAGCCTTTTTCAGGGCGCTGGACCCCGACGTGGAGATCGAAGCTCTCGTTCGAGATGGCGACCATGTTAAAGCCGGAACAGATGTCATGCGCCTGAAAGGCAAGGCGCAGGCGATGCTGACGGCGGAGCGATCCGCGCTTAATACGGTGCAGCACCTGACGGGCATAGCCACCATGGCGCGTCAATATGTGGACCGCATCGCCGGTACGCGCGCGACTTTGCTTGATACGCGCAAGACGATACCGGGCCTGCGCATGCTGGAGAAATATGCCACGCGGATGGGCGGAGCGTCCAATCACCGTATGGGTCTTTGGGACGCCGCAATGATCAAGGACAATCATGTAGCGGTTGCCGGATCAGTCGAAGAAGCTGTGCGCCGTGCAGCTGCGGCGGGCATTCAGCGCATAATTGTTGAGGTAGATCGGGTCGATCAGATCGAACCGGCTCTTGCGGCCGGGGCGACCCATTTGCTTCTCGACAATATGGAGCCCGCCGTGTTGCGCGGCGCGGTCACGCTGGTCGGCGGGCGCGTTCCTACTGAAGCATCAGGCGGCGTCCGGCTGGATACCATCCGCGAAATTGCCGAAACTGGTGTGACGTATATCAGCGTCGGCCGGCTGACCCAGTCCGCGCCTGCTGCCGATATTGGACTGGATTTTACCAGCGCGCCGTAATCGCTTCATTCCGCACAATTGCGTCAGGCCTCGATAACGACACCGGCCGGATGATGCTTATCCAGGTGTTTGCGGATCATCCTGAGATTCCTGCTGTTGGAACGAAAGAAAAGGTCAAAGGCGTCGCCGACGAAGGGAATGGCTCCGATCGCCGTGTCAACGCCGACATTCGCCGCCATCCGTAGGAGCTTGAACTTCGACATGCCTAGATTGCGTGCTTCCCAGACGATCCAGGCACCCATGGCCGCCGTCACCACATCGCCGACAATCGGGATGAGGCCGACGATGCTGTCCAGTCCGACGCGGCGCCGGATGCCAGGAATGACAAACAATCCTTCCAGCATGGCCTCCATGGCTTCCACCCGCGCACGGACGGACGCGGGGTCCGTTCCCATCCCGGGCATGCGGCGGGCGAATTCGTTGATCTGATTTTGTGAAACACGCATGATATTACTGCTCCTTATGCCCTATTTGGGTTCGGGTAGCAGATGGTTCAATGGATGCCGTCCGCGCGGGCTTGGCTGGAAGCCTTGGAGGCGTCGTGAAACGAGCGACCACCTGACCGGTGCGGCCAACGGAATATAACCGCCATGAGCAAGCGTGAGCACCTCCGCCTCATCCAATTTACGCAGCATTTCCTCAATGCTTTGCGCCTGCTGGGCCTCACTGAGCCTTGCGGTCGCCTCGGAACTGCAAGCCATCTCATAGGCGCAACTGATCCGCCCCAGATACCATAGCGCGCTATCATAAGGCGCGACTTCGTCAATCAGACGCAGATCGGCGTCTGCATCACGGTCTACTCGTACAGATGGCACGCCAATCCGCGCAAAATCCGAAGAAAGGATGCGGAACAGCAAGTTGCTGCCCGAGCCCGCGGGAAGGGCAATGCGCAAAGGTTCAAGCGGCCCATGACGCGCTGTCCAGCTTGAGACAACGACGCGGGCGTAGCTACGGCGCTCTTCGATATTCAGTTCGTTCCAGCGCGGTTGCGAAGGAGGGCGCGTCATTTCCAGTTGTTCTGGCAAGATGGCGCCCGTCACTGTCCATCCCGCCAGGGAGAAGTCAGCAGGCAGGCGCTCGCGTTCGATCGCCATGGACAGCGCTTCCCGGTTTCCCGGCTCGCCCAGAAATCCCTTTTCCTCAACCACGGCAAGGCCGAACAAGCCGTGGACTGGATCAACCCGCACATCGTCCTTGTCCACATTGGCGACGCTAAGCAACGGCAAATCCGAATAGCGACCGCCCAGAACGAGCCCTGTCAAACCTTTGCGAAAGCGCACGATTCCGACGGCTATGCGTTCTGCGCGAAGCACGCGGCGCGCGCTGCGGGGCGCGGGTGGCTCCTCTTCACCACTGTCGGATTCGTCGCGCACTGGCGTCAACAGCCATGCTTTGCCGCGTCGTTCGCGCCGATATGGACCAGCGCCGCCATTCTTGCCGCTGATCCCCATCTGTGGCTGCGCCAATATTTGCAAGAAGTTGGGACGTGGAGCGGAAAGACGAATTTCGATCACCTGCCCGGTCATGGCGAGTATTTCGGAAACAGATTGCAGATCGGGGCGCAGGCTGGAACGCGCACTAACCTTTACGCGTGAGGACAGGATGCGGGCGACTTGCTCTGCGGTGATTTCTTCCCCATCCGGCCAAGTGGCCTTACGCAAGCGAAAGATGTAGCTTTTGCCCTCATCTTCCACGATCCACCGTTCGGCAAGAGCTGGCTCGATTTCGCCTTGCGCATCAAATGCCACCAGGCCCTGCCCCGTTGCGCCGATCATCAGCTGGGCAGCGGGGCGCTGTTGGCGTGATAACGGGTGAGCCAGATCGTCAGGCAAACCTGCAATGCTGACTGCCACGGGTCCGGTTTCCTTGTCATCCGAACAACTCCCGAGCGTAAGCGCGGAGAGGGCCGCAAATAAGATCGCCGAAAATCGGATGACGGAATGCATTACTGTCCCTGCTTTGGCCGCAGTGTGAAGCCTGGATGTATATTGTCGGGATCATTGCGCCAACCCGCTATTCCAAAGCGTGCGTTCTGAACCTTAAACGCCGCGGGTCGGACAGGCAGGCGTGTCGCAACCAATTCCATTCCAGCCCGTTTCAGTAAGGATGGATAGAAAGGGCTAATGTTATGACTGATGAAAGAAAATCCGGTTCGCAGATCGAAGGCGAAGGAAGCTATGAAGGCTCGAAAAAATTCCAGAAAGCCCAGCAGGAATTTGCCAGTGGTGGCAAGGTAGATGAAAAGGCGAAGGAAGCTGCCGACGCGCTTGACGGACCTGAAGGTGCAGAACTGGAAAAGGCGCGCCGGAAATCCGCTGAAGGGAAAAGCCTGTAGTGGCCGTTAAGGCGCGAGGCTCCTAACAACACAATTATGCAAATCCTAAATGCCGCTGACCGCACACATGCTACCCATGAGCAAAGTGGGAATATGTGGTGCGGACGGCGGGACTTGAACCCGCACTTCCATACGGAAAGCAGATTTTAAGTCTGCTGCGTCTACCGATTTCGCCACGTCCGCACAACTTCGTCGCCGGTAGAGACGACAGATCGTGCCGGAGCAGTGCAGAATTACGGATAGATCGTCAAGCCAGAGATATCCCTGCGCATGAACAAAGGGCGGCGGTTTATGTCCGCTTATTCAGTGTTCAGTCGTTCACGCATTTCCTTGCCCGGTTTGAAATAGGGAACGCGTTTGGCGTTCACTTCCACCGCTTCCCCGGTGCGCGGATTGCGGCCGGTCCGTGCGTCACGGCTTCGGGTGGTAAATGCTCCGAATCCCCGCAATTCGACGCGGCCCCCCGCGGCAAGACGATCAACAATTTCTTGAAAAAAGAGATCGACGATCTTCTCGACTTCCTGAAGCGTCAGCTCAGGATTCTCTTCCGCCAGTTTTTGAATCAATTCCGATCTGATCATCCGAGTTCCCCAACTCCCCACTCTTCATTGTCGATCATACTAAATGCTTGATTGTATGAAAATATTGAAAGTGACCAAAGACAAGAATAACCGCAAAATATTTCGTTCTGTACGGTTTTATGAGAAATAAAGATTACGGACATGAAACAAATAAGCCCGCCAAGACGAACTTGGCGGGCTGTTTGACTTAAATCGATCGGTTGGGTCGATTATTCGGCCTTCTGCTTCAGTGCCTCTCCCAGGATATCGCCGAGCGACGCACCCGAATCCGAGGAACCATATTGTGCAACAGCTTGCTTCTCTTCGGCAATTTGCAACGCCTTGATCGAGAAATTGGGTTTCTTGCTGCGGTCGAAACCGATAACCATCGCATCGACCTTCTGGCCGGTTTGGAAGCGGTCGGGACGCTGTTCGTCACGGTCGCGGCCAAGATCGCTACGCTTGATGAAGCCAGTTGCACCGTCTTCACCGGCCTGGACTTCAAGGCCGCCATCGCGGACTTCAAGAACCGTGACGGTAACGGTCGCGCCCTTGTTAAGGCCGCTGGTCGAGGCAGAAATGCCTGCACCCGGCGCACCCTTTTCAAGCTGCTTCATGCCCAGCGAAATGCGCTCCTTCTCGACATCGATGTCGAGAACGACTGCCTGGACGACTTCACCCTTGCGATGGAGGTTAAGCGCGTCTTCGCCGGAGATTCCCCATGCGATGTCAGACATGTGGACCATGCCATCGACGTCGCCGTCGAGACCAATGAACAGGCCGAATTCAGTGGCGTTCTTGACTTCGCCTTCGACCACGCTGCCAATCGGGTGACGGTCAGCAAAGCTGTCCCACGGATTGGACTGTGCCTGCTTGAGGCCCAGCGAAATGCGGCGCTTGTCTTCGTCCACTTCCAGCACCATGACGTCGACTTCCTGGCTGGTGGACACGATCTTGCCCGGATGGACATTTTTCTTGGTCCAGCTCATTTCGGAAACGTGGACCAGACCTTCGATGCCCGCTTCCAGTTCCACGAAAGCGCCATATTCGGTGATGTTCGTGACGCGACCGGTCAGCTTCGCGCCCACCGGGTATTTGGCGCTGGCGCCTTCCCAAGGATCGCTTTCAAGCTGCTTCATGCCCAGCGAAATCCGCTGCGTGTCGCGATTGATGCGGATGATCTGTACGCGGACGGTGTCGCCAATGTTGATCATCTCATTCGGGTGATTGACCCGCTTGTAGCTAAGATCCGTGACGTGCAGCAGGCCATCAATGCCGCCCAGGTCAACAAAGGCGCCATAATCGGTGATGTTCTTGACCACGCCCTCGATAACCTGGCCTTCATGCAAGGTCTGGATAAGGCCGCTGCGCTGCTCGGCGCGGGTTTCTTCCAGGATGGCCCGGCGCGAAACCACGATGTTGCCACGGCGGCGATCCATTTTGAGGATCTGGAAAGGCTGGGGGATGTCCATGAGCGGTGTTACGTCGCGCACAGGACGAATATCGACCTGGCTGCCGGGAAGGAAAGCGACGGCGCCGTCCAGATCGACAGTGAAGCCGCCCTTGACGCGGCCGAAGATCACGCCTTCTACGCGTGCGCTCTCGGTAAATTCGGTTTCCAGCTTGTCCCATGCGGCTTCGCGGCGAGCGCGGTCGCGCGACAGCATGGCTTCGCCACTGGCGTTCTCCACGCGGTCGACATAGACTTCGACTTCGTCACCGATTTTCAGATCGGCCTTCTGGCCAGGGGCGGCGAATTCGCGTAGCGCGACGCGGCCTTCGCTCTTGAGACCAACATCAATGACAGCCATGTCATTTTCGATGCCCGTTACGGTGCCTTTGACTACGCGGCCTT
Organism: Rhizorhapis sp.; assembly: GCA_036570425.1. Classification (GTDB taxonomy): domain Bacteria; phylum Pseudomonadota; class Alphaproteobacteria; order Sphingomonadales; family Sphingomonadaceae; genus Rhizorhapis. The sequence goes on from DATCYF010000023.1 coordinate 435,051, forward strand.
CAAAACCGCCGTCTTCGCCACCGAGTGATTCGTTTAACATTGCCGCGAAATCGTCGCGGGAAGGATGTGCCGTAGAGGCCATAAAGTCTTAGTCCTTACAAGTCGTTGCTGGCCAGCCGGTTGTCTCCGGCGGTCTTTGGCCAAACCGCAGCCCGCACCGGATGTACGCACCGCATCCGCAGAAAAGCGTGACTTTTGGACGCATATGGCTGAATAAGCGAAAAGGGCGCATAGACATGGTCAGTCTCCTGTCCCAGTCTAGCGCCACATAGCCGGTCAGTCTGTTTTCTGACCTTCCACCTGTGCGTCCACAAGCGCGATCGCCTGCCGGACAGCTGCTTCTATACTAAGATCGCTCGTGTCTAGCAAGGCCGCGCCGATAGCCTGTTTCAGCGGCGCTATCGGACGATTCATGTCCCGCTCATCCCGCGCGCGGATATCAGCGACCAGCGCGTCGAAATCGGCGGGAAGTTCGCGTTGCTGTAATTCGCGCATCCGCCTGAGAGCCCGCATTTCGGGACTGGCCGTCACGAACAGCTTCACATCAGCGCCAGGCGCAATGACCGTTCCGATATCGCGCCCATCCAGCACCGCGCCACCAGGCTGGTTCGCGAAATCGCGCTGCCGCTTCACCAGCGCGCCGCGGACAGCAGGGTGAATGGACACGCGAGATGCCAGCGTGCCGGTCGCCTCGCTGCGCAATTCAGGATCGGCGAGGAGCGCATTGGCGAAACCGCAGGCTTCGAACGCTTCTGCCTCATTGTCGGGATTGCCGCCCGCCCGCGCGACCGACAGGCCTACGGCGCGATACAGCATGCCCGTGTCGAGATGGGGCAAGCTGTAATGTGCCGCAAGCGCCCGGGCAATTGTGCCCTTGCCGGAAGCAGCGGGACCATCAACGGCGATGATCATCAGGCAAAGGCTCCAATCGTTCCGAACAAATCCTCAAACCCCGGGAAACTCGTGGCCACTGGTTCCATGTCATCGATAACCACGCCATCCCGCGACACAAGACCGGCTACGGCAAAGCTCATTGCAATCCGGTGATCGAGCTTCGTTGCAATCGGACCTCCACCAGGTAGCGGATCGCCTCCGCGTCCTTCGATGATCAGCCCGTCTTCCAGTTCCTCGACCTTGGCACCAATCAATCGCAGCCCTTCGGCCATGGTGGTGATGCGATCCGATTCCTTGACGCGCAGCTCCTCCAGCCCTCGAAAGACGCTGCGGCCTTTTGCCATGGCGGCGGCGATGAAGGCGATAGGAAATTCATCCACCATGCTTGGCACATGTGCCGGATCCGGTTCCACGCCCGTAAGGGTCGAGGCTGTGACGATGAGATCGCCCACAGCTTCTCCGCCGGCTTCTCTTGCATTGGTTATTTCAATATTTCCGCCCATATCGCGGAGCAGTTCGATCAAGCCAGCGCGCGTGGCATTGAGGCCCACATTTTCGATGACGATGTGCGATCCCGGTACGAGCAGTGCCGCAACCATCGGGAAGGCGGCGGAGGAAGGATCGCCGGGCACGACAATATCCTGCGGTTTCAACTCGGTCTCGCCCTCTATGGATATGATCCGCGTACCATCCGTTTGGACGTCGACATCCAGCTTCGCGCCGAATCCCGTCAGCATCCGCTCGCTATGGTCGCGCGTCGGCACCGGTTCAATGACGCGCGTCAGGCCGGGCGTGTTGAGACCGGCCAGCAATATAGCGGACTTTACCTGTGCCGAAGCGACTGGCAGCCGGTATTTGATAGGTACGGCAGGGCAGATGCCCCGCAGCATCAGCGGCAGCCGCTGACCGGGGCTTGCAGTGAACTCAGCGCCCATCATTGAAAGCGGGTCGATCACCCGTCCCATTGGCCGCTTGCTCAGGGACGCGTCTCCAATAAAGGTGGCGGTCAAGGCATGGCTGGCGAGCAAGCCCATCAGCAAGCGAGTCGATGTACCGCTATTACCCATGTCGAGCGCCTGCTCAGGCTGCATGAGTCCGCCCACACCTACGCCAGCAATATGCCAGACGCCTTGCGCATCCCGGTGGATATCGGCGCCCATGGCCCGCATGGCCTCAGCCGTCGCGGTCACATCCTCGCCCTCCAGCAGGCCTTCTACACGGCTTTCCCCAACGGCCAGCGCCGACAGCATCAGGGCGCGGTGCGAAATGCTTTTGTCACCCGGAACAGTGATGGTGCCTCTAAGGGGCGGTGCTTTCGTGAAAGCTCTGGACGGGGCAGGGATTTCCATGGATGAATAACCGAACTCTACGGATTGCGCTGGGGCGCGGATGAAAAATGCGAACCGGCTTTTGACAGCGCGGCTGTGCTATGGCAAGGCCGCGTGACTTTGCGGCGTGGCGATGGCCATGACGCGGACTTCTTTGGTTTTGTTGAAAAGGATAGAGGCGGCACATGGTGAAGCCTGAATGGGGCACGAAGCGGACTTGCCCGAAATGCGGAACGCGCTTCTACGATCTCGGCACGGATGACCCAGTCCAGTGCATCGAATGCGGCAATGCGTGGCAACCCGAACCGGTTCTGAAATCGAAGCAGCCGCTTCCTTTTGAAGAAGCGCCCAAGAAAGTGGCTGACAATGTGGAAGCCGACGCTGACTTGGTGGGCGAAGACGATCTCGACATCGATGTCGACGACGATGGCGATTCGCCAGACAATGACGTCGATCTTGGCGGCGACGAGGATCTGGGCTTAGCCGCCGCCGACGATGACAAGGACGAAGAATAATTAAATTTATCGTTTTTTGACGCATTAGCCACTTGCAAAGGGGGCGCTTGCTACATTAAAGGCAGCGCCTCACCGCCGGATACCAGACCGGCGGGGCGATATCGGGGCCGTAGCTCAGCTGGGAGAGCGCTACAATGGCATTGTAGAGGTCAGGGGTTCGATCCCCCTCGGCTCCACCAATTTTTCAAAGACCTAGCTGATACTCAGCTAGGTCTTTTGTTTGTTGGGACTGCTCCGCTATGTGGGGGCTTGGATATGATCGCCGACGTGGTTGGGGGACAGGCGCAACTTTCGTGTTGGCTGGTGGCGGACGAATACTTCCGGCGACAAACTGATGTTCCCGACTCAGCTGTCCTCCTTTTTTACCAATCATGCCTCATTCACAGGGACAAAGAGACTATTTGCCTCTTCATTGGCCCCTGTTCGTTGCCATAACAACTAACCTGCAGTCGGCCCAAGGAGCCATCATCCATTGCAGCGAGCACCTGGATAAGGAGCTCTGTAAATTGACGACTGCCAATTTCGCTCTTTAGAGACAGAGGGGCTATTGCGGGTAGCGTCCTGCGTCGATCGAACGAGCGCGCGCTAAGGTTGCTTGTTCCAGCGCGTGGCGGCTTCTTCGATCGAAATATTCACCGAAGGGCGAATGGTCGTTGGCGTCTCGGAAAAGCGCGGGGCAGGGGCAGGCTGAATCACTTCATCATGCGTAACAAATACGCCGCGCGCCTGATTGACTGGGTGTACGGGTGCTTCCGTCATCGTGAGCACAGGTGATACGCAGGCATCCCGATCAGCAAAGACGGCTTCCCATTCATCGCGCGTTCTGCTGGCGAAAGTCTCGGTAAACCGCGCTTCCATGACGGGCCAGCAGCGGGGGTCATTCTGATCGAATTCGTCGGCGTTTATTCCAAGACCTTCCAGCAGAATGGCAAAGAATTGGGGTTCCAAGGCACCTACCGCGACATGCCCGCCGTCCCGGCAGGTGTAACAGCGATAAAAAGGTGCGCTGCCGTCCAGCAGATTGGAATGCCGTTGATCCTTCCACTGGCCTGTGGACAGGAAGGCATAAAACAGGCTCATGAGATTGGCCGCGCCGTCTACCATGGCGGCGTCCACGACCTGGCCTTTGCCGGTGGTGCGCGCGGCCAGAATGGCTGAGACCATTCCCAGCGCCAGGAACATGGTGCCTCCGCCGTAATCACCAACGAGATTTAATGGCACAGCCGGCGGTGCATCCCGCTCTCCGATCGCGTGCAGCGCACCCGTCATGGCAATATAATTGATATCGTGGCCAGCTCGTAGCGCGAGCGGCCCTTCCTGTCCCCAGCCAGTCATGCGCCCATAAACCAAAGCAGGATTCCGCGCGAGGCATTCGTCGGGGCCAAGGCCCAAGCGCTCCATAACGCCGGGACGCGCACCCTCTATCAGACCATCGGCCAATTCCACCAGATCAAGCAGTTTCGCTTTATCTGCGGCATTTTTGAGATCCAGCTCCACATGCAGTCGCCCGCGATGCAATATCGATGCGCCAACATCCGACCAGGCGCCTTGTCCCGGACGAGCGACACGCACAATTTCACAACCGAGACCCGAAAGGAGCATGCCAGCCAGCGGCACGGGACCGATGGCGTCCATTTCGATCAGCCGAACGCCCGCCAACGGACCGTCTGGTTTCGTCATCAGATATTCGTCCGGTCAGCGCCTTTGAGTGCCAGAATTTTCCGCGCCTCGTCGGGAGTGGCGACGCTGAGGCCAAGTCCTTCAACGATTTGCCTTGCGGTACGTACCTGCTCCGCGTTGCTTTCGGCCAATTTGCCGGGACCACCCCAAAGCGAGTCCTCCAGTCCCACGCGGACATTGCCTCCCATGGATGCTGCCATGGCGACAATGCTCATCTGCCGCGCGCCCGCACCGAGCACAGACCATTCATATTGATCGCCGAAGAGTCGGTCGGCGGTGCGCTTCATGTGCATGATATCGTCGGGATGGCTGCCGATCCCGCCCAGAATGCCGAAGCAGGTCTGAACGAAGAGCGGTGCTTTCACCAATCCACGGTCCAGGAAATGGGCAAGATTATAGAGGTGGCTCGTGTCATAGCATTCAAACTCGAACCGCGTTCCAAGGGGGGTGAGCAGCGCAAGCAGCCCCTCAATGTCCTTATAGCTGTTCTTGAACACCAGATCGCGCGATGCCTCAAGCACCTGCGCTTCCCACTCATATTTGAAATCCTTGTAGCGATTCAGCATGGGAAACAGGCCAAAGCCCATCGACCCCATGTTGAGCGAAGCAACCTCGGGAGCGAACCGCGTGGCAGGACGCAGGCGTTCTTCCAGCGTCATGGAGGGATGTCCTCCGGTTGTGATATTGATCACCGCGTCGCTACGCTGCTTGATGACTTTCAGAAATGGCTCGAACAGATCAGGATTTTGGTCAGGACGACCATCCTGGGGATTTCGAGCATGCAAATGGATGATCGCCGCGCCCGCTTCAGCCGCCGCGACCGCCGAATCTGCGATTTCTTGGGCAGTAACCGGCAGATGGGGCGACATGGAAGGTGTGTGAATGGCACCGGTCACGGCGCAGCTGATAATGACCTTACCCTTGCTCATGGCGTCAACTTTACCTCTCTTGAAAATTTGCGTGCTATCCTGACCATTATCAAGGTTTCGCGACCCTGCCGTTCGACAGGCTGCCATTCCCGCGGTCAGAACTCAGCTGAACGGTCCCCGCTATATGCAGGGACCGGAGCGTCAGATGGATGGTATCAATATGCGCCTGGTGGAGTGATATTATCGACGGCGAGTCTGTTTCTGCCGTAGATTTCGTATCCGAGCATGGGGATATTCTGGATGTGACGGAGGCCGACGTGGATATCGCGCCAGAAGCGGCTGATGGGTTTATCGAGGGCGAAGGCGGAGGAGCCGGAGATGAACATCAGCGTTTCGACGGAGCGGTGGACGAGTTCG
>DATCYF010000024.1:0-4372 GCA_036570425.1 Rhizorhapis sp.
CGATCCTGCTTTGTCTTGCTCGAGGGTACGGCTCGCCTGAGATGCCTACCGACTTGCAGGACCGAGTCCAATCAGGTGGTCTTTAGTCATCACGCTCTTCCAAGACTTGCGCGGCATGGTCGTCCACCGGTTGTGATTTGCGATCGCGGCGCAAGGCCATGTCGAGGGTCCGGCCCGAAGTCGCGCGTCCCATCCCGAGGTCGATGCGACCGGGATACATCGCCTCCAACTGCTTGAACATCTCGGCCACCTTGAACGGGCTGTAGTGGTTCATCAGCACCGCTCCGGACCCGAGACGGATGCCCGTCGTTCGCGCGGCGATCAGGAGTTCAGGATGGGCCGACGCCCCCGACGAGGCGATGCGATGCTCGGCGAACTAGAGGCGATCATACCCCTAGGCATCTGCCTGGCTATTGCTACCGCATCGTTGAAGGCGTCGGTGGCCGTCGTTCCGGGTGCTATGGTGGCGAGATCGACGATGGAGACTCATCGAGGCAGTTCCTTGGCGATCTCGATTCGGCGGGAGTCCGGCTGCGAATTTCAGAAGGTGTAGGCAACGGACATGAAGCCGCTCGGTTGCCAGCGGCGCTCGTTCAGAGGGCTGTCCGCCGCGTCACCGAGCAGCCGGGTGACCCCGCCGGTCGCGCCTAGACTCCAATGGGCGTCGAGGCGGTAGCTGGCGGTGATGACGCCGGATACGTCCTTGAAGCCGCTTCCGGCGCGATAGAAGGGCAGGCCCGAGGCCATGGCTTCGCCCGCATCGATCCCGAAATAGCGATTCATATGCTTGCCGTTCGCCCAGCTCGTGCCGACCGTCGGGATGACCGTCATCCGGTCCGAGAGGGGGAGCGCATAAGAGAGGCTGGCATCCGCCACTACGCCCCGGGTGCCCCCCGCCACGGCCTTCGTGGCGCCGACCGTGAAGGACAGCTTGTCGAGCTTGAGGTTGGCAAAGAGCCGGCCTCCGGCAGTGGTCGAGACGCGCCGAACGCCGTCGGGGACGTCGCGCCGTCTATAGCCGCCCACCAGCGCCACGCTGGCACCCGCCGTCAATGGGCCGATCTCGATGACATTGACCCCGATGCCGTTCCGCAGGCTGACGAAGAACTGCCCAAACTGCGCGTCGATCACGGGGATCGGCAGGAACCGATAGTCATCGGAGCCCTGATAGTCGGGAACGACGCCGGCGCCAGCGCCGAGCGTCACATGATCGCCGGACTGGGCGCTGGCAATTGCCGGAAATGCCAGCGCCGCGAGCAGCAGAACTGGCCATGCGAGACGCGCTATACGGCTGGATGAAGTCATGTACAGATACTCGCATCGTTTCGGGAAAGGGGCGTGCCTCGCCCCTGAAAGGGGGACGGATACCACGACGCCATGCCCGGCCGTGCTCGCGGGCTCCTGTTCAGCTCGAACAACCATTGGCATCGCCATACCGTCACATCTTGCAAGTCTCGGGCTCCTTGCCCGGCCGGGTGAGCTCTATGGTGGTCCCATCGCTATCTACCGTATGCTTGCCATCTGTGAACGCTTCGCCTGGTGCAGGTGCCTTAAGCTGCGACAGAGTGCCTTCACTGCGCAGATTGATCGTCACATCGTCCGAGAGGAAATCGATCGTGACGACGCTGTTGTCCTCGCAGCGATAGGGGTGGCTCGCTTGGATCGATGGCGGCAGCATCACCTGCACGTTCTCGGTCGTATTATTCTCCGCCCCATCGTTGCCGGCGTCCTGTCCGCACCCCGTTAGGGTGACGGTAGTGGACGCCAGCAGGACCACAAGAGCGGCTGTGGGGGTTCTGGGACTTTGAAATAGCCTCATGAGCGAGGCCCTCCTTCACGGCCCATCGAATCGAAAAACACTGATCTGCGCGCGAGGACGGGCGCGGTCTGCACTCGAAATTGCCGCGTACCACTATGTATGATGCGCATCATTCGGAGCTGCTGGCAGCTTGGGGCTCCCGGGGCGCGGCAACACGCCGCTCCTGGTCAGTGCCTTGCGTCGACCCCCGCTCGGCAGGCCCCGCGCGCGTCGAGCCATTGGCTTGGCGCAGGTGCAGGATCGGCCTTTGGCGGTTCGGGCTGGTCGTATCATGGCTCATTTCATGGCTCATTCGAACATCCTTCCGCCGCTTGATCACTCGCCCGAAAGCCATGCGAGCGCATGGCCGGTCTCCGCTTGGGACGGGCGAAGGCAGCTCCGGAGCAATGCTGAGTGGGTCCTGCCCGCCGACGCCTGTGCCCAGGGAGACACGCCACGCGGCTTCGGGATGCCAGAGAGTGGCGACTTGGAGACAGAGATGACGTCCCACCGCGCGGAGGACCGGTGAACAGGTGCACACGATCTCTCGGGATCGAGAGGCATCGTGATTGATCGCTTTTTTCAACCCGCATTATTCCCTCTCTCGGAATGAGCGCTCATTCCGAGAGAGGGAATAACCTTCCAACACCAGTCCGTCAACCAAGGAGCAAAATGATCTTCACGTTCCGACGGGCTTTCAGCAATTGCAGGCGTTCCTCGTCCACGCCCGGCCGGCAGCTAAATTTCGAAGCGTGCAAGATATTCCTCAGTCGATGGTCCGACCCGTTTGAGGAGAGCTACTTCGGTTGCGGAGCGCGTGGGGGCGTTGCCCCCTCACCTCCTGCGCGCACCACGAAGAAACTTGTTCTTCCCAGCCGAGTTCATACTCACGATGCCTGTTCTCGCCGATGACAGCCTGGAAAGGGCGCGCTTTCATGCATTGCTGGATGAGGCGCGGCGCTGTCGGGCCTGTGTCGGCCTGCTTCCCTTCGAGCCCGCCCGGTCTTTCAGGTATCGGCGCTGGCGCGCCTGTTCTCGTACCGCTCGGGTGATCGCCTGCGCGTGGATAGGGATAGCGCCCGAGACCTTCTATGATGCGAACGCGGTAGCCCTTCTGCCCATGGTCTTCTGCTATCCGGGCCGCGGCAAGAACGGCGACGCACCCCCGCGACGGCAGTGTGCTCCGCTGTGGCGGGACCGGATTCTTGCGCATCTGTCAGACGTGCGCCTTGCCATGCTGGTCGGAACCTATGCGCAGGCCGCCGTGCTTGGGCGCGGCAGAATGTCGCATCGGGTGCGCGATTACCGTCAATACCTGCCCTCACTGTTCCCGCTGCCGCATCCCTCATGGCGCTCCCAGCTCTGGATCCAACAGAATCCGTGGGTCGATTCCGAGCTCCTTCCAACGCTGCGGAACGCAGTCGCGGGCGCACTGTCGAAGGAACCGGTGTGAGGCGCGACGACTCCGTTCCGATCTACACCATCGGCCATTCCACCCGAACCATCGACCAGTTCGTCGAGATGCTACGCGCCGCGCAGGTCACTGAGCTCGTCGATGTGCGCTCGATCCCACGGTCCCGCACCAACCCTCAGTACAATCTCGACGTTCTTCCCACGACGCTCGCCGAATATCAGATCAACCATACCTATATCGCAGAGCTTGGCGGGCGACGGCCCCGACAGCGATCGATCGATCCGCAGCTGAATGGCTTTTGGCAGAATCAAAGCTTCCATAATTATGCCGATTATGCGCTATCGAGCGATTTCCACACGGGGTTCCGAAGGCTTCTTGAGTTGAGCCAACGAAAGACGTGCGCGATCATGTGCTCCGAAGCGGTCTGGTGGCGCTGCCACCGCAGGATCGTCGCGGATTATCTCCTCGATACAGGTCGGCCGGTATTTCACCTGATGGCACACGACCGCATCGAACCTGCCAAGATGACATCATCTGCCATGAGGCAAGACGATCATCTCCTCTATCCCGGTGTGGACAACGAGGCATGATGATCGCGTTCCCGCTCTGCGCGTCGGCAATCGGCGGCGACATAATGTTCAGCTATATCTCTTCTGAGCGGTCTTCCGGCATCCGTCGCTCTTCCGGTTCTCCTGAACGATGCAGCCGCCCTCCACGAACGACTCGCGGGAGGGAAGCCTCAATATATCACCGTCACCGTGACCGTATCGCGGTAAGCGTCCGAAGGTACGTTCTGACCTGCGGAAATGCGCCCGTAAACCAGTCGAAACTTCGCACGCAGATTTGCTTGATTGAGGATCAGAGCAGGAAGCTCTCGGACAGCCGAAAGCTACTGACGAGTCTCTTGGCCGCGTTCGAAGGCTCGACACCCTAGGCATCTCGCTGGCGCTCGCAACTTCGTCCACATTCGGAACGCCCGCTATCTGCCGTCTGTAGCCACAAGCCGATACTCAAGGCCCCCGTTCTGCGACATCCCCCGTCGCACTGCACATCTGCTTCAGAGCGAACGTCTAGGTCGGCTAGTTGGCCGCCAAGCGGTCGAGCAGTTGCAAAGGCTAGCTACGGCTGCATTCAGCTCATCAGGATTTTTACCGATCCAG
>DATCYF010000025.1:0-34508 GCA_036570425.1 Rhizorhapis sp.
CTTCCTGCGGAAGGCGCAAAGACGGCGCATTTCTGTAGCATGTGCGGGCCAAAGTTCTGCTCAATGAAGATTACGCAGGAGGTGCGTGACTTCGCAGCGAGGCAGAACCAGAGCGCTGACAGCTTCATCGCCGCCGAAGAAGCGGAAAAGGGCATGCAGGAGATGAGCGAGAAGTTCCAGGAGAAGGGCGGAGAGATTTACTTGCCTGCCGCAGAATAAGTGATCCGACCCAAAACATCATTGTTCCGTGCGGACGCGCGCAAATGCCACCTTGGCTTTGCGCGCGTCCGCAGGGGCTTGAATATCGTTCCATAAAAATTGAGGGAGCTTCGCCGTAAGATGCGGCGATCATCACCGTTTCCTTATCCGTGCGAAAGAGGCTGATCTCATCGCCTCTTCGAGTGCGCTACACCTCTTCCCATCCCTGCCGACATTTCCGATAGCACAGTTGCCTCTGCCGCGCATCGCTGCGGTCGAGTGAGGAAATGGCAAAGTTAACCATTTCTTGGAAGCTAATAATGAATGACTTGCATTTACTGGCGTCGTTCGACGTTAAATATGCATTGGGAGCATTTTGCCATGTGGGCAGGGATAAGGTGGCGTCTCAAGCGCAAATGGTACAATCATCTGTGCAAGACGATCTTCAGTACGCCCCCTGTACAATCCCATAAGGATGGCGTTGTCATTTTTTCCATGATCGGCACAGAGGTCATGACACCTTATCTGGTGGCTGCAAAATCACTGCATCACCATCTTAAGCGTGGACGCATGGTCATCATGGACGACGGCACGCTTACTGATCGCGATCGTTCGGTCCTCCGCCAGCATTTGGACAATCCCCGAATCATTTCCATTCGGGACATCGATACGGGGCCTTGTCCCCGCGGGGGCACCTGGGAGCGCCTCCTGACGATATTGGACTTATGTGCTGATGATTATGTTATCCAGTTGGATTCCGACACAGTCACGATCGGGCCCGTCCCGCATATTCAGCAGGCGATCGCCGCCAACAGCAGTTTCACGCTGCTGGGAGCCGAAACCGATATCGATAGCATTTTAAGCGTAGATGAATTCACGCGGAATTTCTTCCCTGATGGGCAGCCAGGCCAAGAGGATTTTGAAGGCCATATTCAGGGCGTGGTGGAATCCATCCTCACGCAGTTGCGCATCCCGGACCTGGAGCATCCGCGATATGTACGCGGATGCTCTGGATTTGCCGGTTTCGCCCGGGGCAACAACCGCAGGATCGCCACGGCTTTCTCTCAAGCGGTCAGTACCTTGGTTGGTCCACAGAGATGGAAGGAGTGGGGTACGGAACAGGTGACATCAAACTTCGTGATCGCGAATAACGATAATGCTCGTGTTCTGCCGCCTGCTTCTTACATCAATTATTGGGGTAGCCCGCCATCTGCCGATGTGCGCTTCCTGCACTTTGTTGGAACATATCGCTGGCATGGCTTTGAGTACCCGCGTCGTTCCCGTGACGCTATTCGTGCGCTAAATGATGCCAACCGTGACCGGAGCAACACTGGGACAGATTTGAAAGGGACTTATTCGCTCCAGTAGAAGGCCGTGTTTCTGACTTAGCCTCCGTCCGACATGCTCAGCTTTCGCCCTTTTAGCATTGCCGCTAAATCCAATATGGTTCCGCGCAAAAAGACCATGAGGATCGTGGCATAGACAATAACGCCCACAGCGACCAGCAAACCAAGTCGCGCGATGGGGGGCATCGATGGCAAGGTCGAAGACACTGCCTGCACTGTGAGAGCCATCGGGATGGAAGCGCACAGCGGCGGGAGGACCGCTTGCTTGATATCCGCGAACGATAGTCCCATGGCGGAACCCGCGACGCGGATCGTGGCCAGCGTCAGCAAGGGAATGCCGAATGCCCAGGCAAAGGCCAGACCCATGGCTCCATATTGCACGCCGACAAGGAAAGCGGCAGGCATGATGAGCGCTCCGATCGCGGAAATGCGGGCCGTCAGCCGAGGCAGGCCAAGAGCGTTGAGCGCGGGGCTGAAGAGCACCTGTAGCGCATAACAGGGCATGGATGCCGCCAAAATTGTGACCAACGGGGCCATGCCGAGCCATTTGGACCCAAACAATATCTGAATGAGGGGCTCCGCCACCACCGCCATGCCGAGATAAAGGGGACAGGCGACCAGCAGAATCAACCGCACCGCCTTGCAGAAAGATTGGTTAAGCATCGACTTATCGGCCTGCATTCGCGCGTAGGCCGGAAAAGCAACGTCATTCAGCGGGGGAATGAAGCGCGACACGAATATCTGCGTCAGGAACAATGCTTCGGAATAGAGGCCAAGTTCATGAGGACTCAGCATCCGTCCGCCTATCAGGATATCCGACTGGCTCTGTACCATGATCAGCAGTTGAGAACCCAGCAACGATGCGCCGAACCCAACCATGCCGCCAGTGCCCCGGAAGTTGAAACTGGGCAGGACGAAAAAGCGAGTAGCAATCATATTGCCCACTGCCTTCACCCAAAAGCCCAGGACCGGAGCGAAAACCAACGTCCAGACACCCCATCCCAACAACGCGCCGGTCAGCGACACAACGGCAGTGACCATAGCCGTCAGGATGTTGACAAACGCAGGGGCTTTGAAATTCAGGCTTCGGCCAATGAGCACTTCGGGCAGCGATATGAACGGCGTCGAGAGATAGATGAGTGCTTGCACACGCAGCAAATTCGCGACCATTGGCTGCCCGTAATAATCAGCAGCGATACCCGCGAGGAAAAGTTGCGCCAGAGCCAGGCCGCCATTCAGGACCAGCATCAGCCCGAACGCTTGCCGAATTTGCTGAATGTTCAGGACCGGCGCCTGCACGAGTGCGCTGACAAGCCCATAGCCGTTCATGAATCCCATGAAATTGAGGACCACCAACGTCATGGCGAATAGGCCATAATCGGCAGGATCAAGGAGACGAACGACAATGAGCGTACTCGTCCAGGAAACGACCTGACTGACAATCTGGCTGCCGGAACGCCAGAAGATGGCGCTTCTTATCTGTGTGCCGAAATTACCGTCCTGCGCATTGGCATCGCTGAGATGACGCATCTTCCTAGGTCCTCAAAGCGGTAAAAGGCTGATGCCGGGACGAAGCAGGTGATATCGTTTTGACGACCTTCAACGACACCCATCGTCCAAACCATATGACGGAAAGATAGAAGAGCCCGGGAACCTGCATAGGCCGTCAATAAACGGCAATGTTGAGGCTTTGGTTAAGAACACCCGGTTGAAGGTTTGACATCCAACAGAGAAACTTGGCGGAATGGATAAGCTGTGCCACTTTCCTCTACGCTGCCCTTCGAAACGGGCATGAGCAGTGGAGGCGCAATCATGTTCGGCGTAAAAAGCTTCACTTTTTCTTTTGCCGCCCTGCTGATGGCGACAGGGTGCAATCAGAAACCCTCCGAGACCGCGGATAATGGCGAGGCTACCAACATCAGCGGTAATGCGATGGATACGCAATCCAAATCCGAATCTAACGCGTCCGGGCTTGCCTCTGATCTTGGGGCTTATGTCGGAAAGCACCCTTCGGAAAAGGTTGCCGACCTCACTTTCCTTGAGCAGCCTTCAGTGAAGGCCGCGGTTACAGCTACTGTGCCGGATACGAAAGTTAGGGATTTTGTATTCCACTATAATGGTCCGGATGCGCCGATTGTCCGCAAGGATGGCCGGATACTTGCCTGGGGCTGCGAAGTGCATAATTGCGGCTATCACAACTGGTCGATATCAATCACGCCTGATGGCAACAGCGCCGATGTCTGCCTCTATCATGACGACGACAAACCGGACGGGCAGTCGCGCTGGTATCTGAGCGACGGCAAGACAGAAATGCGGCCCGGAAACTGCCCCTCCGAATAACCCGGAGGATCGCGGACTTAGCCCCTGGTGAGGGCCGCTGCTTCTACTTCCGGTAGCGCCCAATCGATGGGCTGCATGCCGTTAGCCTCCAGGAAGGCATTTGTTTTGGAAAAATGCCTGCATCCGAAGAACCCGTTATGCGCCGATAACGGCGAAGGATGAGGCGCTTTCAACACCAGATGTCGGTCGGTATCGACGAACGCCGCCTTTCGCTGCGCGTAATTTCCCCATAGCAGAAACACCACCGGACGGGCCTGCGCATTGATTTGCGCGATGACGGCATCGGTGAACTGCTCCCAGCCTTTGCCCTGATGCGACGCGGCCTGGCCCATCTCTACTGTCAAAACGCTGTTCAGAAGCAATACACCCTGACGCGCCCAATGCTCAAGAAAGCCGTGACGCGGCGGCGCAATACCCAGGTCGCTTTGCAATTCCTTGTAGATGTTGACCAAGGAAGGCGGCGGCCGCACGCCGGGCTGTACGGAAAAGCAAAGCCCGTGGGCCTGGCCGACGGCATGATAGGGGTCCTGGCCCAATATCACCACCCGGACCTCCTCCAGCGGTGTCAGGTCGAAAGCGCGGAAATATTCGCTGCCCTTGGGGAAAATTCGCTTTCCTTGCGCCTTTTGAGTAGTCAGAAAATCCCTCAGCGCCTGCATATAAGGGCTTTCAAATTGCGTAGCGAGCGGTCCCCGCCAGCTTTCGTGCATTTTTACCTGGTTGCTCACCCATTTACCTTTGCACCGATTTCAGCCGATTGCCTGAGCGATGATGGGGCACCAGGAAGTTCGCTGCAACCATTTCCCGCTCGATCTGGCCGTCGCCAGCGTGGATCATGGACCTTGCACGTGGGAGAGGAAGGACCTAGCCTGCCGTGAGCCGTCCCATGAACAACAAGGGGTGATACGGGCATGTTGATGTCGCGCAACTATCCACCCTCGGCCGCGCTGCGCCCCTTCATCACGCAGCATCATATTATTTCAGACGATATGCCGGACGATTCTCAACCGACGGATCAGGTGCTCAGCGAATATGCCTTTGTCGGAATTGGGCAAAGCGGTGATTGCGCCATTGAGGTGAAACCCGGCATTTGGCAGCGCAGTCCCGACGCTGTGCTTCTCGGTTCCCACAGCCGTGCGATGCGCGTGCGGGTGAAGGGACCATTCCGCATGGCCGGCATTGTTATCCGGCCGTCCGGCTGGCGAGCGCTCTTTCCTGCACCCGCGCATGAATTTGCCGATGACGTTGCACCGCTCGCGGAAATTTGGGGCGACGCCGTCAAGCGGCTGACCGAACGGATGCCGGGCCTGCATTCCGATCAACAGATCGTCGACGCCATGGAGGCGGAACTCAAGATCCAGTTATCCCGAATCGGCTCCTGGTGCGCCGATCCACCCATGCAGGCTTTTGAGCAGATCGCCCGGCATGATTGCACACGGCAGGTAAAGGACGTGGCCGCCGAACTTGATCTTTCCGAAAGGCAGTTCGAACGGCAGTGCCTGACCAGCTTCGGCCACACGCCCAAGCTGGTGCTTCGTCGGAGCCGCTTTCTGGATGTCGCGGCAGTTATCCGGGACATGGGCAGCCAGAGCGATGAGGATTCGGCGGATTTGCGCTATTTTGATCAGTCGCATCGCAATCGCGACTTCAGGCGTTTCATCGGTATGACACCCCAGACATTCGCGCAAACACCGACACCACTATTCACAGCCAGCCTCAAGCTGCGGCTGGAACACAGGGTGGAGATAGATAGAAATCGGGGAGAGGCGACCGGCGCAAATGATCTTCGATGCTGAACCGGCGCCAATAGGCAATGTGCGGAGGAGTGCCGGACAATGACTCATTCAGGCAAAGTGCGGGCAGGCATCGGCGGATGGACCTACGAACCCTGGCGGGGCACCTTCTACCCGCCTGGACTGCCCCATGCGCGTGAGCTGGAACATGCAGCTTCGCGAGTGTCCGCCATAGAAATCAATGGAACCTATTACAGGCTTCAGAAGCCCGAAAGCTTTGCTCGCTGGGCCGAAGCCGTGCCGCCCGGGTTTGTTTTCACAATCAAGGCCACCCGCTTCTGCACAAACCGCAAGATACTGGCAGATGCGGGCGAATCCATTCAACGCTTCCTGGGACAAGGACTGACAGAACTTGGCGAGAAGCTTGGGCCCATTTTGTGGCAGTTCATGCCAACCAAAGCCTTCGATCCAGACGATTTCGGAGCGTTTCTAAAACTGCTGCCCGCCAATCAGGACGGCGTTCCCCTGCGCCATGCGGTGGAAGTGCGTCACGAAAGCTTTCTCGATCCTCGCTTCATTGCGTTGATACGCGAGGCTGGGGTCGCCGTCGTTTTTGCGGATAAACCCAAATATCCTCAGATAGCGGATATCACCACGGATTTCGTCTATGCCCGCTTGCAGGACGCGCGCGAGGAGGAGGCAGAGGGCTATTCCCCGCAGGCCCTTGACCGCTGGGTCAGTGTCACGCGCGCCTGGTCAGAAGGAGAGAGTCCCGCAGGATTAAACTATGTTTCGGGGGAGCCTGCCAACCGTATTCGGCGCAATGTCTTCCTCTTCATGATCAATGGCGCAAAGGCGCGCGCACCGGCAGCGGCACAAGCCTTTTTGAAGCGCGTTGAACAGGAATGACATAGGGAGAGGAAGATGTTCGTAGCGGTTTATTGGTGGCGAGTGCATCCCGGCAAGGAAGACCAGTTTCGCGAAGCATGGCGGAGGGGCACAGCGGAAATTACGCGTATCTATGGTTCTTATGGTTCGCGCCTGCATCGCAACGCCGATGGCCGCTTCATAGGCTATGCCGAATGGCCCGATGAGGCCACATGGCGCGCCGCTTTCGAACAGAGAATGGTCTATGACGACAAGGAGGCCCGCGCCATGTTCGTCGATGCCCTGGCTGAAACACCATCAAGCCATGAACCCGTCTTTACCATGATCGTCACAGACGATTTATTGCAGCGCACCATGCAACAAAGCACCTGATTGCGGGCTTACAGTTGCATTTAGCGCAACTGCGAAGGCGTTTTTTGCGTTTGCGAAAAGAAGTGTCATGCGCCATTTCGTTCTTGCACACAGAACGACAGGAGCACAACATGCGCTTGGTACTATACGGTGCGGCTGGCTTGGTTGCAGTGGCAGTGAATGTCCTGACTTACTCAACCGTCCTGCTCGCTTGAGAATGAAGAACCGCCCCTGACACTCAGTCATTGGGGCGGTTTTCACTTGATCGTTCGAATTCACAAATTCCCGTTTACAGAGATGTAGCGCATGGCATTTGTCCTGCGACTCCGCTTATGATGCGACTGACTCGGCAACCGAGGCTAACCCTCATAACTCGCGGAGGATGCCAAGATGGACGATCTGCCCTTTTCCGAAGCTCGTAATTGGATGGCGATGACAGGGCTGTCGCGCCGCGCCGCTCTTTGCGGTTCCGCCGTCGCCGCTGGATTTGCAGCCGCCTGCCGCCCTGTGGCCTCCACTGCGAAACAGACGGATGGCGAAGGACTGGACGAGGAAAACATTGTGATTCCGAGCGGCGATTTTTCGCTGCCAGGCTTTCGGGCGCGTCCCAAGGGAAACAATCACGCGCCTGTCCTGATCGTCGTACACGAGATATTCGGCGAGCATGAATGGATTAGGGACATGTGCCGCCGGTTCGCCAAGGCGGGATATTATGCCATTGCTCCGGATTTGTTCGCCCGCTTGGGCGACGCGTCGAAGGAGCGGGATATTCAGGCATTAATGACCAACTTCGTTCCAAAAACCGCCGACGCGCAAGTGATGAGCGATATCGATCATACAGTCGCATTCGCTTCCGGCGATGGCGGCGATACCGATAGATTAGGTGTTACAGGCTTCTGCTGGGGCGGCAGGATCGTTTGGTTATATGCTGCCCATAATCCGGCTTTGGACGCCGGAGTGGCCTTTTATGGACGGCTCACCGGAAAGCCGGACGCGCTCCATCCAAAATCGCCGATCGACATTGTGACGGATATCAAGGCTCCGGTGCTCGGGCAATATGGTGGGTTGGACCGGGGCATACCCGTCGCCGATGTGGATGCCATGCGCACAGCCCTGCAAGGGGCGGGCAAGCCCGCCGAATTAGTTGTCTATCCCCAAGCTGACCACGGCTTCATGGCGGACTATCGTCCCAGTTATAATGAGGACGCCGCAGAGAAGGCCTTTGCTAGGGCACTCGCCTGGTTCAGGACCTATTTGAAGCCATAGCGCGGCGAAGAAGTCAGACGGCAAAGCTGGTTACAAACTCGTCGGTTTGGCGCTTCATTTCGGAAAGGCGCATGTCGACGGAGCGAAACCCGTCCTCCAGATGGCTGACATTCTCCACCATTTTCTCGGTGTCCGTCCGGATTGCAGCGATAGTGGTTGAAATATTATCTGCCGTGCGGGCTGTCTCATCTACTGACGCCGCAATGATCGTTACAGTATTGCTCTGCTTCTCAATGGCCTGACGCACGTTCCGAGCCGACTGCTCTACCTTTTCCATGGTTTGACAAATGATGCCGTTGGCGCAGACCGTTTGTTGCGTAGCCGATTGAATGGCGGATATTTTGCCTGCAATATCATCCGTCGCCCGGGCCGTCTGGCTGGCAAGCGATTTTACCTCTTGCGCCACCACCGCGAACCCCAGCCCGGCATCACCCGCGCGGGCCGCTTCAATGGTAGCGTTAAGCGCGAGCAAATTTGTTTGTCCAGCAATGTCGCGAATAAAGCCCAGAATGGATTCGATTGACTGCACTTCATCGGAAAGCTGGCGGCTATTTTCCACAGCCTCGGCCGACTGAGCCGCCGCCTGAGCGAAGATCATGT
This sequence comes from Rhizorhapis sp., assembly GCA_036570425.1. Lineage (GTDB taxonomy): Bacteria > Pseudomonadota > Alphaproteobacteria > Sphingomonadales > Sphingomonadaceae > Rhizorhapis. The sequence continues at coordinate 8,723 of DATCYF010000025.1, forward strand.
CGGTGCTGTCAATTTCGTGCTCAACCAAGGTTATGGATTGGGCCAGGCCTGCCGCGGTCCGAGCGGCATCGAGCATCGCAGCCGACGATTGCTGGGCAGCCATGGCGACTTCCGAAGCCCGCGTCAGCGTCAGATGAGCCGCATTGCTCGTGGCTTCCGTTTCGCGACGCAATTTTGCCGAATCACTCAGCGCAACATCCAGTTGCCCCGCGACCTCTGTCCGGAAGGCTTCGCCAATTTTACCGCGTTCATCCGCCGCCTGCCGTCTTTCGAGTTGCGTGATTTCCGAAAGGACAATCTCCATTTCATAAAATGTCAGCTTGTGCAGGCTGGAAAGGAGGATCGCCTGTTTCTCTGCGTCGCCTTCAAATTTCTTCCGGATCGACAGACCGATCTTTGATGCTACGTCCACGAGCATCCTGGCGATGGCAGGGCTGGGAATTCCAAACTGGAAAAAATAGCGTGCGGGACGCGCTATGTGGGACACCCAATCCCGATCAACGCCTTGTTGATATTTCATTCGCGTTGCTTCCAACGCCTTTTCCAGCCAGATATCCCGATACTGCGCTGTAATATTCATCCGGTCCGCCGATTCGAATTCCCAGCGCCAACTCTCTTCGGATATCCGCAGAATGATGTCGGAGCATTCGGCCCAGAGACGCTGGATATCGCGCTGGAACTGGCCATCTTGATTGTACAGTCCGGCACGCAGGTCCAACTCTTCATCAGTCAGCCAGGTCTGGCGTATGCCGTCCGGCTCCCTCAGAGAGACCTTGAGTTCATTCATCGCCTTTTCTCCTTCCTCGGAGATAAGACAGCATGGTAAAATATTCTTTAATTTTTGGAGGAGGGAATAGGGCACAAGTAAAGCTGGGCGATGAAGCCCAGCTTTACTCTAATAGATAATTGTGTCGGACTGTCAGTCCTGCTTCGGTTGCAGGTTTACAGCCGCATATTTGCCACGACGATCGACTTCCAGTTCGAAATCGAGCCGGTCACCTTCGTTAAGCGCTGCCATGCCAGCACGCTCTACCGCGCTGATATGTACAAAAGCATCGGGTTGCCCATCATCGCGCTGAATAAAGCCAAAGCCTTTCATAGCATTGAAGAACTTGACCGTGCCACTCGCCTTTTCTCCCGTGAGCTGGCGCTGGGGAGCACGATCATTCCCACCAAAGCCGCCTCGGTCCTTGGCTGGAGCAGCCGCCGGCCGATCAGTCACGGGCAGGGGTTCACCCTCGATCTTCAGGTCGGTAGCGGACACTTTGCCGCCGCGGTCGACCAATGTAAATTCGAGGGGCTGTCCTTCGGCAAGACCGGTCAATCCGGCCTGCTCGACCGCGCTGATGTGCACGAACACGTCTTCGCCGCCGTCATCGCGAACGATGAAGCCAAAACCCTTCTGTCCATTGAAGAATTTTACAATGCCTTTGCCTTCACCGACGACCTGCGCGGGCATTCCGCGCCCGCCGCCAGCGCCAGCGCCGCCTCGGGCACCGCCGCCGAAACCACCGCGATCACCGCCAAAACCGCCACCACTGCGATCACCGAAACCGCCGCCGAAGCCTCCACGATCACCAAAGCCGCCGCCAAAACGGCCGCCACCCTGCTCCGAATAACCGCCATAATTTTCGTCGCCGAAATTATCCCGCTTATCCTTGCCGCGCCCGCTGCGGCGTCCTCTATCAAAACTCATGCCCTGTTAGTCACTTTCGCTTCGTCCCAATTCGATCGGGATTGTCTGACGGACGAAAGTCATACAATACCCGCCGCAAAAAAACATGCAGCTAGGATTCGTTATAGCTGATTTTCATCCGCTACGCGAACTATTTTACCTGTCAGCAATGCAGATTCCCCGAATAATGACTTCGCATTCATAATCGCTTCTTTTTCAAAGAGGTTCAGCAACAGCAAAACTCCATTTGAAGCCGAATCGTCGCGCAACGGACCGGGTGCCTATTTTTCTGCTCGGCAAAGCCTCCCTAACGCCTGATCACTGATTCTGGCATAAAATCCCGCTCCGAATATTCCCGTGGCCGCCGCCGCCCCATTATCGCGGGAGAGATTTTGCGATCAAATCAGTTGCAGCTTTGCGTTGGTTTCGGCAAAGAAAATTCCGTGACCGATATATTCTCTATATTTGCCGATCCCGCCGTCTGGGCTGCCCTGACCGCGCTTGTGGTGATGGAAGTCGTGCTTGGCATAGACAACCTCATCTTCATCTCCATTCTTTCGAACAAGTTGCCTCCGCATCAGCAAAGCAAGGCACGACGGCTGGGCATAGGACTTGCCCTCTTCCTCCGGCTGGGACTGCTGTCGGGCATAGCCTGGCTCGTGGGTCTGACCATGCCCTTGTTTGACCTGGGGCTGACGGGACCGGTCGACGCGATGAGCGGCCATCCGATTTACGAGACCGCCTTCTCAGCCCGCGACATCATTCTGATCGCGGGCGGCCTGTTTCTCGTCTGGAAAGCCACGAAGGAAATCCACCACAATATGGACGTGGAGCCCTCGGGCAATCTGCTCGACAAAAAGGGGCATGCCGGGATCAGCTTCGGATCGGTGATCATCCAGATATTACTGCTGGATATGGTTTTTTCGGTCGATTCAATCCTGACCGCCGTGGGCATGACCGATCATTTACCGGTGATGGTGATCGCGGTCGTCGTAGCGGTCGGCGTGATGTTGCTGGCGGCCGATCCGCTGGCCCGGTTCATTGACCGAAATCCCACGGTGGTGATGCTGGCCCTTGGATTCCTGCTGATGATCGGCGCAATTCTGATCGCCGATGGATTTGGCGTACACGTACCGAAGGGGTACATCTATGCCGCCATGGCGTTTTCCGCCTTTGTCGAAATGCTCAACATTGTGGGCCGCCGCGCACGAACGAGGAAGGAAGCAGCAGCGCAGGACGAAACGCTTCATTGAGTTACAGGCGCTGCGAGCTTAAAGGAATTTCATGACAGTCCATTTCCACGAAGAGGATCTGCCCGAAGGCGTGCTTGCTGACGGCCCGGTCGCCGTCGACACTGAAACCATGGGGCTCATCACCCCTCGCGACCGCCTGTGCGTCGTACAGATCAGCGATGGGCACGGGGACGAGCATCTCGTCCGCTTCAGGCCAGGCAGCGATTATGCCGCACCCAATCTGAAGAAGGTGTTAGCCGACCCGGCACGTCTCAAGCTCTATCATTTCGGCCGGTTCGATATCGCAGCGATTCAGCATTACCTGGGTGTTCTGGCCGCCCCGGCCTATTGCACCAAGACTGCCTCTCGTCTGGTACGCACCTATACTGACCGTCACGGATTGAAAGAGTTGGTGCGCGAACTGCTGGGCCAGGAAATTTCCAAGCAGCAGCAAAGCTCCGATTGGGGCGCTCCGGAACTCTCTGATGCGCAAAAGGATTATGCTGCGTCGGACGTGCGCTATCTGCATCTGTTGCGAGCGGAACTCGATCGCCGGTTGGCGCGTGAAGGCCGCACGCAGCTTGCGCAGGCCTGTTTCGATTTCCTGCCCCACCGCGCACTGCTGGACCTTGCGGGATGGCCTGAAACCGACATATTCGCGCACATATAGGTGGGCTGATGTCGCTTCAGGCGGAAAGGCAGAGGGGCAAGCGCCACATATGGGCCGCCCCCGGCAGCAGCCATGACCGGCTAATCCGTCCGTTGAAGCGTATTCTGCCCATCGCGATGGGCGTGCTCACGGCTTTCCTTGCCATCGCGCCTTTCACGCATCGCAGTGAAGTCAGCTTTGTCCTCGACAAGAACAAGGTGGAGGTTGCACGCGAACGCATGCGCGTGACGGAGGCCCTGTATCGGGGGGAGGACAGCAAAGGTCAGCCCTTTTCCCTGCGCGCCGGTTCAGCGGTGCAGAAGACTTCGCGGGAGCCGATCGTAGAGCTTAATGACATGATCGCCCGCATCCTGCTCAACGACGGTCCGGCGGTCCTGACTGCGCAAAAGGGCATCTACCACATGGATCGCGAGGAGGTCGCGGTTCCCGGACCCGTGCAGTTCCAGACGGCCGATGGCTATCGCCTCACCACGCGCGACGTGGACATCGATATGAAGGCCCGCACCATGAAAAGTCATGGGCGCGTGGACGGACGTATGCCGGTCGGCACATTCAGTGGAGATCAGCTCAAAGCCGATCTGTCCGCCCGAACCGTTACATTGCAAGGGCGTGCACGCTTGCGTATTGACCAAAATGGCATCAAAGGGCGGGGGCCATGAAGACATTTGCTGGATTTTCGCTGGGTGCCGCGTTCGGGGCCGCCATCTTCCTGGGGGCCACTGCACCCGCCCAGGTGCTCAAAAATCATGACAGCAATGCGCCAGTCAATTTTTCGGCTGACCGTATAGAGGTGCAGGACCGTTCCGATCGCGTCGTCGTATCCGGGAATGTCCATGTGACCCAGGCGGGCCTGACATTGGACGCTGCGCGGATGACTGTCGCCTACAACAATGGCGGCGGCGGAAATGGCATAGAGGTGGAACGGATCGATGCATCAGGCAACGTCGTGGTCCGGAAGGGCAATGAAACCGCACGTGGCTCAGTCGCGATTTACGACCTTAATCGCCGCACCATCACCATGATTGGCAATGTTCAGCTTACACAGGGCACAAATCGGCTGACTGGCGGCCGGCTGATAATCGATCTGCGCAGTGGCCGTTCAACCGTTGATGGTCGGGCGAACGCAACGGGCGTCAGCAATGAGGGTGGCAGGGTCACAGGAACCTTCACGGTCCCCCAACGCGATCAACAATAACGTCTTCACTTCCTCCTGCGGCTGGCAATCTCCTCATGCCGGCCTTATACAAAGGCCATGCATAAATCCTGCCAAGCGGCCTGCAGGGATTGGAAGCGTTTACTTTTGATCAATAGAGATCATGTCAGCATGAGGCGAAACTAAGGATCTGGAATGAACGATCTTGGCATCATAGACAGGCCCGACGCCGCCCTGACCGCACAAGCGCAAACCAGCGGGCTGTCGGTCGTGTCCATCGCCAAAAACTATGACAAGCGGTCGGTCTTGTCCGATGTATCGCTGTCTGTCGCCAAGGGAGAGGTTGTTGGCCTGCTCGGTCCCAATGGAGCGGGCAAAACTACCTGCTTTTATTCCATCATGGGTCTTGTGAAGCCCGATTCGGGGCGCATCTTGCTGGACGGCGACGACATTACGCCGCTGCCCATGTACCGCAGAGCCATTCTGGGGCTTGGCTATCTGCCTCAGGAAACGTCCATTTTCCGGGGCATGACTGTAGAACAGAATATCATGGCGGTGCTGGAGCTTGCAGAACCTGACAAGGCAGCCCGCGCCGATCGGCTGGAGCAGTTGCTGGGTGAATTCGGCCTTGCCCGCTTGCGTGCCGCCTCTGCGATGTCGTTGTCGGGTGGAGAACGGCGGCGCTGTGAGATTGCACGCGCGCTGGCCGCCAGCCCTTCGATCATGCTGCTTGACGAACCTTTCGCAGGGATCGATCCCATCTCCATCGCCGACATTCGCGATCTCGTTTGCCAGCTCAAGGAGCGTGGCATCGGCGTGCTCATCACCGATCATAATGTGCGGGAAACGCTCGATATCGTTGATCGCGCCTGCATCATTTATGATGGAAAGGTGCTTTTTGCGGGCAGCCCAGAGGCGCTCGTGGCCAATGAGGAAGTGCGCCGCCTCTATCTTGGCGAAGGTTTCGAGCTTTGAGATGAACGCGGGGGCGCTCATGTTTATTGAGCCGGAGCGCCCATAATGGCGCTGGCCCCTCGCCTGGACCTGCGGCAAAGCCAGTCGCTGGTAATGACGCCGCAATTGCAGCAGGCCATCCGCCTTCTGGCGCTGTCAAATCTGGAAATAGAAGCCTATATTGCCGAGGAGCTGGAGAAAAATCCGCTCCTTGAAACAGGCGATAGCAGCCCTGATATCAGCGAGCCGGAGTCAACGGATTCGTCCGAAATCCCGGAAAATACCTCCACTGATCTGCTGTTGGAGGGTGGCCATGGCGACACTGATAATCCGCTGGATGTGGATTATGACGCCGAAACTTTCCACCATGACAGCGCCGCCGACATGCCATCTGCCGCCGAACGTACGATCAGCACGGCCGGAAACGATCACGGCAGTGGCTATAGCGAGGATGGGCCGGACTTCGACAGCTTTTCCGCGCCCGCGCTGTCGCTGCAGGAACATCTGCTTGCTCAGGCCGGATCGGCTTTATCTGGTCAGCAGTTCGTCATCGCCACTCAGCTTATTGGGCAAATGGATGAGGCCGGGTATCTGGAGGCCAATCTTCTGGAAACCGCCTATCGCCTCAATGTCGCGCTCAATGAGGTGGAGGCGGTGCTGGGGGTTATCCACACATTCGATCCCACCGGCGTTGGCGCTCGTTCCCTTGCCGAATGCATTGCACTGCAGGCGAAGGAAGCGGATCGCTATGATCCCGCCATGGCGCGGCTCATCGATAATCTGGAACTGCTTGGGCGCGGCGCGTTGCCGCAGTTAAAGCGCATCTGCGGCGTAGATGATGAAGACATGGCTGACATGATCAGGGAGCTTCGCGCTTACGATCCCAAGCCGGGCCTGAAATATGGATCGGACATCAGCCAGGCCATCGTTCCCGACCTGTTCGTGATGGAACGCGCAGGTGGCTGGAGCATAGAAATCAACAACGCCACTCTACCGCGCTTGCTCGTCAACCGAAGCTATTATGTGGAACTGACCGGCGGGCAGCATGACAGGAATTCGAAAGCCTGGCTGGCCGAATGCCTCGCCAGCGCCAACTGGCTGATCAAGGCGCTCGACCAGCGGCAACGCACGATCATCAAGGTTGCGAGCGAGATTGTGAAACAACAGGAAGATTTTTTCCGCCATGGCGTCGCGCATCTGAAACCGCTGACGCTCAAAACCGTGGCCGAAGCCATCGAAATGCATGAATCCACGGTAAGCCGCGTCACTAGCAATAAATACCTGTCCTGCGCACGCGGGCTCTATGAACTCAAATATTTCTTCACGAGCGGCATCCAGAGCAGCGACGGCGGCGAGGCCGTTTCTGCCGAAGCCGTCAAGAGTCATATCAAGGCCCTGATCGCAGCCGAAGATCCGAAGAAAATCCTGTCCGACGACACGCTGGTGGACTTGCTGCGGGCAAAAGGCTTCGACATCGCCCGCCGCACCGTTGCCAAATATCGCGAAGCCATGGGCATCGGTTCGTCGGTCCAAAGGCGGCGGCACAAGGCGCTGCAGAACCGGGCCGCTTAAAGCCTTACCGCTCCCGCGTCGCGCTGAACCGGACGTCTGGATTACGGTCCTGGACATAGCCGACATCCCACGCGCTTTTGGCGAGATAAACGGGATTGCCGTCGCGGTCCTTCGCGAGATTGGATCGGTTGATGTCAGTGAAGGCTTTCATCGCCACGTCATCGCCGCTGATCCAGCGCGCAGTTTCGAAGGGCGCCATCTCCAGCCCGGCATCGACCTTGTATTCCGCTTCCAGCCGGGACAGCAGCACATCAAGCTGCAACTGACCGACCACGCCAACGACCCAGGATGACCCGATTTCGGGATAGAATACCTGAATCACGCCTTCTTCAGACAAGTCATCCAGCGCCTTGCGAAGCTGCTTCGTTTTGGTGGGGTCCTTCAGGGCCACGCGACGCAGAATTTCCGGTGCAAAGTTAGGAAGGCCAGTGAAGCGCACATCCGCCTTTTCGCTGAGCGTATCGCCCACGCGCAAAGTGCCATGATTGGGAATGCCGATGATATCACCCGGATAAGCCTCATCCGCCAGCTCACGGTTTTGGGCGAAGAAGAGGATGGGACTATGGACCGCGATCGGTTTTCCATGGCCACTCGGCGTCAGCTTCATGCCCCGCTTGAACGTACCGGAACAGAGGCGCATGAAGGCAATCCGATCCCGGTGCTGCGGGTCCATATTGGCCTGCACCTTGAAGATGAAGCCGGTGACGTCGTTCCGTTCAGGGTCGACCGGCTCAGGTTCGGCGGGTTGAGGGCGCGGGGGCGGGGCGTGCTTCGCAAGCGCGGCGATCAGTTCTGATATGCCGAATTGCTTGAGCGCGGAGCCGAAATAAACAGGCGTCAGGTCGCCATGACGATAAGCCGCCGCATCAAATTCGGCATAGCCTATCTGAGCCAATTCCGCCTCTTCATGCAGCCGCTCCACGCCTTCGGCAGAGAGGACGTTCTCAAGCTGCGGATCATTGAGACCACTGAATTGGCTCATCTTGCCTTCAAAAATGCGGCTATCACCGGTCGGCTGCATCAGGCGATTGGTATAAAGATCATAAATTCCCTCAAACTGTCCCCCCATGCCGACGGGCCAGCTCATCGGGCAGACATCCAGCGCCAGCATATCAGCGATCTCGTCCAGCAAAGCGAAGGGATCGCGGCCTTCCCGGTCGACCTTGTTGATGAAGGTGATGATGGGCACTGAGCGCAGGCGGCACACCTCGAATAGTTTGCGCGTCTGCGGCTCAATGCCCTTGGCGGCGTCTATCACCATGACGGCGCTGTCGACGGCGGTCAGCGTGCGATACGTATCCTCAGAGAAATCCTCGTGTCCCGGCGTATCGAGCAGGTTGAAGGTAATACCGTCCTTTTCAAAGGTCATCACCGAAGACGTGACGGAAATACCGCGCTGCTGCTCGATTTTCATCCAGTCGGAGCGGGCGCGGCGATTGGCCCCACGCGCCTTTACCTCCCCGGCCAGGTGAATCGCGCCACCTTCCAGAAGCAGTTTTTCAGTGAGCGTCGTCTTACCCGCGTCCGGGTGCGAGATGATAGCGAAGGTACGGCGGGTGAGAATGGTCATGGGAAATGTCTTTTCGATCTAAAGGTTCGTCATCCCCGCGCAGGCCGGGATTCATCCCCGACATCGCGTCAGGGACGGGCAGCAGATGGATTCCCGCTTTCGCGGGAACGCGACAGTTAGTTCTCCACCAGACGAATATTGAGGCGAAAGCTATGCTGCGCACCCGGTTCAAGGCGCATGATGCCTGGCTTCATCCAGATATCGCCATCAAAGCCCTCCGGATCGGCCATACCGGCCCAAGGTTCAATGCAAAGATAATGCGCACCGGGCTTTTGCCAAAGACCCAGCCACGGGGTGTCGGGAAAGGCAATATCCAGCAATGGATGACCCGGCGCGCCCCATTTCAGGCGGCGACTGTTGAGATCATCCCAGATCAGCGCGTCATGCCCGAACATGTCATGGGTTGGCGCCAACGCATTCCCCCGAACAGGCGAGGGCACGCGCTTATGGGAGATAAGGCCGGGTTCAATGCCAACCTTTCGGAGAGGCGCAGGCTCATCCCGTTCGAAGAGGACTCGATGTTCTTCCTTTTTACCACCATAGGGCAGAGGCCAGGCAAAGGCAGGATGGAAACCAAAGCTGAAGGGCATGTCTTCCGACCCGCGATTCATGACCGTGGCCGTCATGCTAAGACTGACGCCCTCCACCGCAAACGCCATGTCCAGCCGGAAATCGAAGGGATATACACGCTGCGTTTCCTCATCCGCATCCAGCCGGAAAAGACCGGAAGCATCATCCTGCGCCGCAATTCGAAACATGGAGCGGCGCGCAAAACCATGCTGCGGCAGAGAATATTCCCGACCATTGAGCCGATAGCTATCGCCCCGCAGCCGTCCGACGATCGGAAAAAGAACCGGAGCGTGCCCCGTCCAGAACGCCGGGTCGGCGTCCGTCGTCAGTTCGCGACCTGCGGCGTCCGTCAGCGACCATAGCTCCGCCCCTAACGGATTGATCCGGGCACTGAGATGGCCCGATCCAATGGCCAGAAGGTCAGCCACGCCCCGTCATCCCCGCAAAGTTCCGCCCAGCTTCTCGGCAGCCTTGACGATGGCCATGCTGATTGCGCTCAACTCCTCTTCGGTAAAGCTCTTGTCCGCTGGTTGCAGGGTCGCTTCGATGGCAAGTGACTTCTGCCCCTCCGGCACGCCTTGACCAATGAACACATCGAACAGCCGCGCTTCGACGATGGCCTTCTTGTCCGCATTGCGCACAGCGCGGATAAGCTGATCAGCTTCCAGCGCCTGGGGCACCAGAAAAGCGAAGTCGCGTTTCACAGCCTGGAGCGCGGGCGGCGCATAAGGCGGACGCATAAAGCCGGTCTTGCGCTTGACTGGAATGGCATCGAGGAAAATCTCGGCGGCTACGACGCTGCCGGACAGATCGAATTGTTTTACCATTTTTGGGTGGAGCACGCCATATTCCGCAAGGATCTTCTTGGGCCCAAGGCGCAAGGTGCCGGACTGGCCGGGGTGATAGGCAGCGCTGGCTTCGCCCATCATCTGCACATTTTCCACCGGCGCGCCAGCCGCGGCGAGTAAGGCAATAACCTCCGCCTTGATATCAAAGGCATCAAAGCCCGCCGCTTTGCCGCTATGCCAACTACGCGGTGTCTTGTCACCGGCAAGAACGATGCCGACTGTTGCCCGCTCGCCATCGGAAAAGTAGCGCCGCCCAACTTCGAACAGGCGTGTAGCCGAAGCGCCACGATCCGCATTGCGCTGCGTGGCAGAGAGGAGCCCGGGAAGCAGCGATGGCCGCATGACCTTCAGTTCCTCCGAAATCGGATTGGCAAGCGTCCAGTCTCCGCCACCCACGCTGGCGGCTTCCTTTTCCGAAATGAAGGACCAGTTGACTGCTTCATTGAGCCCACGCGCGGCAGCGGCACGGCGGACACGGCGCTCCAGCATCTGTTCCGCCGTAGCCGTGGGCCTCGCGACGCCGGGTGCGCGAGGCAAGGGGATTGAGGGCACCTGATCGATGCCGTAAATCCTTATGATCTCTTCCACGATATCGGCGCTGCCTTCGACGTCACGCCGCCATGACGGTATCGAAATCGTCCAGATGCCAGTCCCTTGCACCGCGAAACCGAGTTTTTCGAGAATGGCTCTTTGCAGGTCATGGCTGACGTCGACACCTGCAAGGTTGAGCACGGCGGCAGGATCGAAACTGATCGCGCGCCGGCCCAGCGGCGGCTCCCCTGCCCTCGTCGCCCCGCTGGCCGTGCCGCCGCAAAGATCCAGAATCATCTGCGTTGCGATAGACAGGCCATCCTCCAGGAAAGCGGGATCGACACCACGTTCGAAACGGCTGCGCGCATCGGACGTGAGCGCGAGCTTCTGCCCTGTCCGCGCGATGGCTTCGGGCGTGAAATAAGCGCATTCGATCAGCACTTGTGTCGTACCGTCCTGTGCGCCCGAATGCTCGCCGCCCATAATGCCGCCAATATCATGGACCGTCTCGCTGTCGGCGATGACAGTCATGCCGTCATCCAGCCGGTAGGTCTTGCCGTTAAGGGCAAGCACTTCCTCACCCGCCCTGGCCTTGCGCGCGACGAGCCCGCCTTTCAGCGTCGCCATGTCATAGACATGCAGCGGACGGCCAAGGTCGATCATGATGAAATTGGTGATATCCACCAAGGTGGAAATCGGTTTCTGTCCAATGGCTTTCAAACGCTTCTGCAGCCACTCGGGCGACGGACCGTTTTTCACGCCCCTCACCGAGCGGGCGAAGAAGGCAGGGCAGCCCTCCTGGTCCTCGGTCCGCACGTCCGGTCCCGGACCTTCGCCATTGATCGCCGGTACGTTTAGCGACTTCAGCGCGCCAAGACCGGAAGCGGCCAAGTCCCGCGCAATGCCGCGCACGCCCATGCAGTCCTGCCGATTGGGGGTGATCGCCACTTCAATGACGGGATCGTTGAACCCTGCCCATTCGGCATAGACCTCCCCCACCGGTGCATCGGCAGGCAGTTCGATGATGCCATCATGATCCTCGCCCAGCTCCAGTTCGCGGGTGGAGCACATCATGCCGCTGGATTCAACGCCGCGAATGGCGGCAACCTTCAGGGTGATGCCGGCACCCGGCACATAAGCACCGGGCATACCGAAGACACCCACCAGCCCCTCACGCGCATTGGGGGCGCCGCAGACGACCTGCAGCGGTCCCTCGCCTGCGTCGACAGATAGGATTTGCAACTTATCGGCCTGCGGGTGCGGCGCGGCCGACAGCACGCGGGCAATTCGGAAAGGCGCCAGCTTCTCGGCGGGGTTTTCGACACCCTCCACCTCAAGTCCGATAGCATTCAGTTTTTCCAGAATCTGGTCCAGCGTCGCGCCGGTTTCCAGATGCTCCTTGAGCCAGCTCAGGGTGAACTTCATGCGCCAACTCCCCCGGACAGCGTAGGCACGTCAAGCGCCGAAAAACCATAATGCCGCAGCCAGCGCAGATCACCGTCGAAGAAGGCGCGCAAATCGTTCATCCCGTATTTCAGCATCGCCAGCCGGTCGACGCCGGTGCCAAAGGCAAAGCCCTGCCATTCCGCCGGATCAAGCCCACAGGCCCGGATGACATTGGGGTGAACCATGCCGGAGCCCAGCACTTCCATCCATCCTTCCGACCCGCCAATGACGCGCTGCCCCTTCTCCATCGAATAACCGACATCGACCTCCACCGAAGGTTCAGTGAAGGGGAAATAACTGGGCCGCAGACGAAGAACGATGTCGTCACGCTCAAAAAATGCCTTCAAAAAGGTTTCCAGCGTCCATTTGAGATGGCCCAGATTGATGCCCTTGTCGATGACAAGGCCTTCGATCTGATGGAACATCGGCGTATGCGTCGCGTCACTGTCGGAACGATAAACCCGGCCCGGCGCGATGATGCGAATCGGCGGTTCCTGCCCGGTCATCGTGCGGATTTGCACGGGAGAAGTATGAGTGCGCAACAGCATGCGATGCCCGTCGCGCTCGTCCGGGAAATAGAATGTGTCGTGCATCGCACGCGCGGGATGGGTCTCCGGGATGTTAAGCGCACTGAAATTGTGCCAGTCATCCTCAATCTCCGGTCCCGTCGCCACGGAGAAACCGAGGTCCGCGAATATTTCGGCGAGTTCGTCCATCACCTGACTGACTGGATGCACCGATCCCTGCGGCTCGATCGGCGCAGGCAGAGTCATATCCAGTTGCTCGGAAGCCAGGCGCGCATTGAGTGCCGCTGACTCGAGCGCTTCCTTCTTGCCCGCGATGGCGGCGGTGACGCTTTCGCGAAGGTCGTGTATTTTTGGACCTTCGACCAGCCGTTCTTCGGCCGTCATCCTGCCCAGCGTCTTGAGAAGTGCCGTAACCTCCCCTTGCTTGCCCAGCGCCTGCACGCGCAAGGCCTCCACGGCGTCGAGGTCCGGAGCGGCATCAACCTGTGAGAGCAGATTGGCTTTGAGAACGGTCAAGTCGGTCATGGAGGGTCCGCTATCCTAAAACTGAGCAAGAAAAAAGGTGCCGAAGCATTGCCCCGGCACCCCGATTCTTCACCAATCGCTGGCTTATGCTTTCGGCAGGGCAGCCTGGGCTTGAGCAACGATCGCCTTGAAGGCGTCGCCTTCATGCATTGCGATATCGGCCAGGACCTTGCGATCCAGTTCGACACCCGCAAGCTTCAGACCGTGCATGAACTGGCCATAGGTCAGGCCTTCCATGCGTACGGCGGCGTTGATGCGCTGAATCCAGAGCGCACGGAAGCTGCGCTTCTTTACCTTGCGATCGCGATAGGCGTATTGGCCAGCCTTTTCGACTGCCTGCCGCGCGATGCGGATGGTGTTCTTGCGGCGGCCATAATAGCCCTTCGCCTGATCCAGGATATTCTTGTGCTTGGCGCGGGTGGTAACACCCCTTTTGACGCGTGCCATGTCTCTCTACCTTCCTTGTCTTACTTCAGGCCGTAGGGAGCCCAGAGGCGGACGTGCGCGACGTCTGCGTCCGAAAGCACTTCGGTGCCGCGGTTCTGGCGAATATATTTCGCATTGTGGCTGATCAAACGGTGACGCTTGCCAGCGACGCCGTGCTTGACCTTGCCGGTCGCGGTGAATTTGAAGCGTTTCTTCACACCGCTCTTGGTCTTGAGCTTGGGCATTTTTGTCTCCTTTATCAGTTCGACGATTGCAGACGGCCACGGCAGCCCATTACCAGCCGGGCAGTCCCTCTTGAATCGCGGAAAGGCGCGCCATAAGCTGAATCACCGGGTTTGGCAAGCGCGCAGGCGCCGCTCCAGGAACCCCGCATCAATATCGGACGTTTTGCCGCCATGGATCTGGAAGAGGATGCTCCGCAGTCAGCGCCGCTGCATGAGGATGCGGGAAGCCAGGAACAGCCGCATCATCGGAAATGGTATAATAGTTGGCCATTCCGAATTGTTGCAGGCCTGCTGGCGCTGATCGTTCTTGTCTGGGCGATATTGTTTATCACCAAGGGATGGTTCCTGAAGCACCCGTTCGAGTCCATCGTTTCTGCCAATCTTGAAAGGCAAGTCGACATAGGAGGCGATTTTCAGCTTTATTTCGCACCCATCAACGTCAAGCTGGTCGCCGAGGACATGGTCATTTCCAATCCCGAGTGGGCTACGCAGGACCAGTTTTTCACAGCAGACAGGATCGAAGCCCGCATAGCGACCTTTTCGCTGCTGACATCGAATAACCGGATCAATTGGCTGCACCTGATCAATGGCAAAGTGAACCTGGAATGGGAAAAGGGCGGCAAGCGCAATAGCTGGACCTTCGGCGATCCCAAGCGTACCGCCCAACCGCTGGACCTTCCCATCGTCCGGCGCGCATTGGTGGCTGGCACAGATATCCGCTATCGCGACCCGCAGTTGCAATTGGTCGCAAATATCAACATCGACACGGTCAAGGCGCGCGACACGCAATTCGAAAATGACATTCGCTTTTCCGGTAGCGGTACAATGCGCGAACGGCCCTTCACCGTCTCAGGCGGGCTCCTGTCGCCCAACGCCACAATAAGCGGCGGGAAAAACCAACTGGCGTTGCGAGCAGAATCGGCTGCTACGATATTGGAAGTCTCCGGCACGCTACCTGGCGCAACGGAAATCGAGGGCGCTGATCTCACGGTAGAGGCGCGCGGACCTAATCTCCGCAGGTTATTCGATTTTCTGGGCGTCGCCATACCGGACACGCGAAAATATCGCATCACGTCCCGCCTCACCAAGGCAGAGGAGGAATGGCGGTTCACGCGGCTAAAGGGCACATTCGGCGAAAGCGACCTGAGCGGCCGGTTCACGATTTCCATGCCCAAGAACCGGCTGCTGCTGGACGCCGATCTTTCCAGCCGTGTGCTCGACATTATCGATGCTGGCCCCTTCATCGGCTATAGTCCTGAGAGGCTGGATCGCGAGGGCGGAAGCGGCGCGATCGAACGGGTAGGCGGCACGCCACGCGTGCTCCCGGATGCGCCCCTCCGCCTTGATGCGATCAGCCGGTTCGATGCCAACGTAAAATACAAGGTACGGCGGGTGCGGGCGGAAAGCTTCCCCATTTCCAATATCGCACTCACCCTTGGGCTCGACAGAAGCCTGCTCAAGCTGTCCCCTCTCACCTTTGACATGGCGGGCGGTTTTTTCTCCTCGGACATAGAGATCAATGCGCGGCGCCGACCAGTGCAGACGCGCTATGACATTCGTCTGGCACCGACACCGATGGGCCGCCTTCTCAGCCGTTGGGGGGCAGTGGAATCGGGCACAACCGGCACATTGAAGGCGCGGGCGGAGTTGACGGGTGAGGGCGATTCAGTCCGCGAGTCGCTGGCGACCTCTGATGGCCGTATCGCAGTCATAATGCCTGCGGGAACCTTCTGGACCCGCAACACCGAGCTGGCCGAGCTTGATATCGGCACATTCGTCCAGAAGATGTTTGAAAAGAAGTTGAAGGATCCGGTGCAGATCAACTGCGGCCTTATCGCCTTTACGGTCCGCAATGGTGTGGCTGCGGCCGATCCGATATTGATAGACACATCTAAGAATGTGATGCTCGGCCGGGGCGGATTCAGCTTCAAGAATGAAGCGCTTGATCTTGCCTTTCGGGCTGATAGCAAGAAATTCAGCCTATTCTCGGGTCAGTCGCCTGTTGGCGTCAACGGTCATTTCGCCGAGCCGCACCTTGACGTCATTAGCGGCGAATTGCTTGCGCGGGCAGGTGGCGGCCTTGGTCTGACCGCGATTGCCACTCCGCTGGCGGGAATATTGGCGTTCGTCGATGTGGGCGATGCCAAGGCCGCAGCTTGCGGGCCAGTGCTTACGGGTGCCAAAGCGGCGGCGCAACGGACCGACAAAGGCAAACCGCGGGACGACGTAGGACAGGGGACCACTGCCAAATCGGAAAGTGGCAAGGCCAGCAAGCCCGAAAAGAAGGAACAGAAGAAGAAGTTCCTGGGAATTTTCTAGCCGCTATCAGCGATGCGCCTCATGGCCGTGGGCCAACGCTTCCATGATATCGTCTCTCCGGGCGATGTCGCCCATCGCAATGACATCGCCCCGGCTGTCCTGATCCAGCGGATTGCCGGACCAGTCGCACATCTGGCCACCAGCCCCTTCCACCACCGGCACCAAGGCGGCGAGGTCGTAAAGTTTTAGCCCGGCTTCAACGACGATGTCGATATGTCCGCTAGCGAGCAGCGCATAATTATAGCAGTCCCCGCCCCATACCGTGTCACGGCACTGGCCCGCGAGAATCGAGAAATGCTCACCTTCACACCCACTGAAATATTGCGGGCCGGTCGTCGCCAGAATGGCTTCGTCCAGGGCGGCGCAAGTACGCGTGGAAATCGGCTTGCCATTCAGCAGCGTCGGTTGCCCAGTCATGCCGCACCAGCGCTCGCCGCTGATTGGCTGGTCAATGATACCGATGGTGGGCCAGCCATCCTGCATCAGCGCGATAAGCGTGCCGAAGATCGGCCGCCCGGCGATGAAGCTGCGGGTGCCGTCAATCGGATCGAGAACCCAGATGCGCCCGGCATTTTCCCTGACGACGCCATATTCCTCGCCCACGATGCCGTCATTGGGCCGCTCTTTCTCCAGTATTGCGCGCATGGCCGCTTCAGCGGCGCGATCAGCCTGGGTCACAGGCGACAGATCGCCCTTCGTTTCAATCGCGAATCGGGCGCGATAGAACGGACGAATGGCTTCACCCGCCGCGTCGGCAAGCCGCTGAGCCAGCGCAAGATCGGCTTTGGTTGTCATCGCCCGTCCTCATCCAGCCAAAAACAGCAAGTGCGCCCGCGCCGGGCAACTTAATCGAACAGACTGGAAACCGACGTTTCGTCGGCAATCCGCTTGATCGCTTCACCCAACAGCGGAGCCATGGGAAGATGTCGGATGCTGGCCGATTCCCTTGCTGCGTCTGTCGGCAGAATGGAATCGGTGATGACCAGTTCGCGCAACTGCGATGCGGACACGCGCGCCACTGCTCCTCCGGAAAGCACGCCATGCGTGACATAGGCCACTACATCCTCGGCGCCTGCGGCTTTCAATGCGGCGGCAGCGTTACAAAGCGTGCCCGCCGAATCGACGATGTCATCGATGAGAATGCAGAAGCGGTCCTTCACATCGCCGATGATGTTCATCACCTCCGATTCGCCTGCCCGCTCCCGCCGCTTATCCACAATCGCCAACGGCGCGTTGTCGAGTCGCTTGGCGAGAGCCCGGGCGCGGACAACACCGCCAACGTCGGGTGAGACGACCATCAGATTCTTGTCACCGAAGCGCGCCTGGATGTCAGCCGACATAACCGGCGCACCGTAGAGATTGTCGGTGGGAATATCGAAGAAGCCCTGAATCTGGCCCGCGTGCAAATCGACGGATAATACGCGATTCGCCCCGGCGACAGTGATCAGATTGGCGACCAGCTTTGCGGAAATCGGCGTGCGTGGACCGGGCTTTCGGTCCTGGCGCGCATAGCCGAAATAGGGGAGTACGGCGGTAATCCGCTTGGCCGACGCGCGCCTGAGCGCGTCGATCATGATCAGTAGCTCCATCAAATTATCATTGGCCGGATAGCTGGTCGACTGAATGACGAAAATATCCTCGCCCCGGACATTTTCGTGAATTTCCACGAAAATCTCCTCGTCCGCGAAACGACGCACGCTCGCGTCGATCAGGGGCAGCTCGATATAATCGGCAATCGCCTGCGCAAGCGGGAGGTTCGAATTTCCCGACATCAATTTCATGGTGTACCCCGTGACAATAATGTGACGCTGCTATTTGGCGCCCCTGTAGCCTTCAAATGTGAATTGGGAAAGGCCGTAACCTGCAAAGATTCGACAAGCCAATTCCAAGCCGTGTGAAAATATTCTACGGACCCACGCTATGACTGAGACGAGCGGCGAAAAACTGACAATTGCGATGGCCCAGATCACCCAATCCGTGGGGGACCTGTGTAGCAATGCCGATGCGATGCTGCTCTGGCGGGAACAAGCGCGCGGAGCCGACCTGATCGTCTATCCCGAACTGCAACTGATCGGCTATCCGCCCGAGGATCTGGTGCTGAAGCCCGCACTGATCGAACGCGCCGGTGAGGAATTGTTGCGCCTTGCCGAAGCGACGGCCGACGGCGGCCCCGCCATGCTGGTGGGCACTGTTGTTGCTGCGCATGGCGTGCTGTTCAATGTCGTGGCGCTGCTCGATGGAGGCGAAGTCACTGCGATTCGGCAGAAGCGGGAGCTACCCAATTACGGCACTTTTGACGAAAAGCGCCTCTTTGCTCCGGGGCCCCTTCCCGCCCCGGTTGAATTCCGCGGCGCAAAGCTGGGCTTTCCGATCTGCGAAGACATCTGGTTCCCCTTCGTCTGCGCACATTTGAAGGAACAGGGCGCTGATATCCTGATCAGCCCCAATGGCAGCCCCTACGAAATCAACAAGGATGAGCGGCGGATAGACGCGATCTGCGGCGCACGGGTGAAGGAGACTGGCCTGCCAATCATCTATCTCAATCGCGTTGGGGGTCAGGATGAGCTGGTCTTCGATGGAGCCTCTTTCATATTGTCAGCAGAGGGGGACGTTGTGCACCGCCTGCCCGAATGGGGAGAGGCTATAGTGCAGACGCATTGGAGCCGGAACATGCATGGCCGCTGGGTCTGCGCGCCGGGCGAACGCGCCGTAGCCGATCCGTACCCAGAAGATATCTATAGCGCGATGGTGCTTGGCCTCCGCGATTATGTGAACCGCAATCGCTTTCCCGGAGTCGTCCTGGGTCTGTCGGGCGGCATCGACAGCGCTCTTTCCGCTGCCGTTGCCGTTGATGCGCTCGGGGCAGATCGCGTCTGGTGCGTGATGCTTCCTTCCCGCTTCACCAGCCGGGAAAGCCTGGAGGATGCAGCCGAATGCGCCCGGATGCTGGGTTGCCGCCTTGATACCATTCCCATCGCTCCGGCTGTGGAAGCGTTCGATGCCATGCTTGCCCCCACCTTCGGCAATCATGGCCCGGACCTTACCGAGGAGAATCTTCAGTCCCGCATCAGGGGCGTGACGCTGATGGGACTTAGCAACAAATTTGGGCATATGTTGCTGACCACAGGCAATAAGAGCGAAATGTCGGTAGGCTATGCCACCATTTATGGCGACATGGCGGGCGGCTATTCTGTCCTGAAGGATGCCTATAAAACGACCGTATTCGACCTCTCCCGCTGGCGGAATAAAAAAAAGCCTTCATTTGGCCTTGGCCCGGAAGGGCCCATCATGCCCGAGCGCGTGATTGCAAAGCCGCCCAGCGCCGAATTGCGGGAAAACCAGAAAGATGAAGACAGCCTGCCCCCTTATGAGGTGCTAGATCCCATCCTTTATGGTCTGGTGGAGGAAGAATTGTCCGTTCCACAACTGGTCGCACGCGGATTTGAGGAAGAAACCGTCGCCCGCATAGAGCGCCTGCTGTATGTCTCCGAATATAAACGTCGCCAAGCTCCGCCGGGGGTGAAGCTGGGCACGCGCAATTTCGGCCGCGACCGTCGTTATCCCATCACGAACGCGTTCAGAACGTCTTGAGAGCACAAATCTGTTTATCCCGTAGAACCCCTGAGCTCGGCGAGGCGGCGTATTGCGGGAGACAATGGGGAGAAAGAATTTGACCGTCACCACTCGTTTCGCTCCCTCCCCCACCGGCAATCTGCATGTCGGCAATATCCGCACGGCGCTTCATAACTGGATGTGGGCGCGAAAGAATGGCGGGCGCTTTCTGCTTCGTCTTGACGACACCGATGCCGAACGGTCGCGGGAAGAATATGTCGACGCCATTCGCGCCGATCTCGGCTGGCTTGGCCTCGCGTTTGATGGTGAAGAACGGCAGTCGGCGCGCTTCGCGCTTTATGAGCAAAGATTCGATACTTTGAAGGCGGCCGGGCGAGTCTATCCCTGCTATGAAACGGCGCAGGAACTGGACCTGAAGCGGAAGGTCCTGCTTGGACGAGGTTTACCGCCGGTATATGACCGCGGCGCACTGGCGCTGAGCGATGAGGACAAGGCTGCGTTTGAGGCTGAAGGGCGGCGGCCGCACTGGCGGTTCAGGCTTGATCATGACTCGCCCATCAGTTGGGTGGACCTCATCCGCGGGGAGCAGCATTTTGACCCCCGGCTGATCAGCGATCCCGTGATCCGGCGTGAGGATGGCTCCTGGCTTTATATGCTGCCCTCCGCAATCGATGATATTGAGATGGGCGTTACGCATGTCGTGCGCGGCGAAGATCATGTGTCCAACACGGCCACGCAAATCCAGATGTTCACGGCCATGGGAGCACGACCGCCGGTCTTCGCGCATGAGGCACTGCTTATCGGGACTGAGGGCAAGCTCTCCAAACGCCTGGGATCGCTTGGCGTGGCGGCTTTCCGCGAGCAGGATATCGAACCGATAGCGCTCATCGCCCTGCTCGCCCGAATCGGAACCAGTGATCCGGTTGAGCCGGTCACGGAGGTGGAACCGCTGCTTCAGAGTTTCGACTTCACCCGCTTTGGCCGCGCTCCGGCCCGCTTCGATGAGGCGGAACTGGCGGCACTCAATCAGCGCATCGTCCACCTCCTCGATTTTGCGACGGTAAAGGCTCGGCTGCCTGAGAATATGGGGGAGGACGCCTGGAATGCGATTCGTCCCAATATGGAGAAAGTCAGTCAGGCCGCAGATTGGTGGGCAATCATCACCGGCCCGCTCGATGCCGTAGCACTCGAATTGGAAGATCGCGCGTTCGCTGGTCTGGCTGCAGATGTGCTCGCTACCCTTTCCTGGAGCGATGACGTGTGGAAAGACCTCACGTCTCGGCTGAAGGAACAGACAGGCCGGAAAGGAAAGCCGCTTTTTCTTCCTTTGCGACTGGCTCTTACAGGCCGCAATCATGGTCCTGACATGGCGACTCTACTGCCTCTCATCGGGCGAGATTCGGCCCTTGCCCGCCTTCGAGACGCGGCTGGCAACTGAAAACGGATTGCGCTGATGTGAAGGCATCGTTCGTGAGCGCGACCACTGGCGCTCGGACGGCACATGCCCTATTTAGCAGGCATGGCTATTTTTCCCCAACCTGTTTCACCGAAACGCGCATTGATCGACTTGCGCGATTATCTGATGGAAGGACGTCGGCATAAGATTCTCTTCCTGCTGCTCGCGATTGCTGCGACGTGGGTGATTGTCTGGGGCTTTTTGATCGATTCAAAAACGAACACCGCACCCGGCCGGCAAATCATCTATGTTCAGGATTGGGCCGCAGACCGGTCCGACGCCGATATTATCGCCCAGCAGAAGGTCGATCTTCTGAAACGCGTGGCCGCCATTAACCGCAAGCAGCAAGAGTTCCGCAACGTCGCGGATCAGTTCGGCATTGAGTGGCGCAAGGAAGCCAAGGCGGGCGACGCCCGTGAAAAGGAGGCAGTCGCCGCCGTGATGGCCCGGCTCGACAAGCTTGAGGCGGAGGCCCAGGCCAAGGAAGAAGCTGGCACCGTGAAGCAAAAGGCGCAATAGCGGTGCGGGCGGACGCCCATTACATGGCCGCCGCGATTGCTTTGTCGGAACGCGGCCGTGGCAGGACAGCGCCCAATCCCAATGTCAGCTGCATCATTGTCCGCGATGGGCGAATCGCAGGCCGGGGCTGGACCCAGCCGGGAGGACGCCCCCACGCCGAAGCCATGGCTCTCATGCAGGCGGGCGAACTGGCACGCGGGGCCACTGCCTATGTCACATTGGAACCTTGCTTCCATGATTCGCCCCGTGGACCCACATGCAGCCATTTGCTCATCGAAGCGGGCGTGAGCCGGGTAGTGGTGGCCTCCCACGATCCCGATTCTCGCACCAGCGGCCGGGGTATCGGGAGACTCCGGAAAGCGGGGATCAGCGTCACGACGGGCATAAGGGAGCAAGAGGCGCAAGCCGCGATGATGGGTTTCTTCGCCCAGCAGACCCTCGGCAGGCCATATGTTACTCTGAAACTCGCGACGTCTCTTGACGGGCAAATCGCGAGGGCGGACGGTGAAAGCCAGTGGATCACAGGACCCCAGGCGAGAGCCCATACTCATCTGGAGCGCGCGCGCCATGACGCCATTTTGGTAGGGCACGGCACGGTCGAGACAGATAAGCCCAGGCTGAACGTGCGCTTGGCCGGGCTGGAGGGGCGCTCACCCCATCGGGTCATGCTGGGAGGTGGCAAACCGCCCAAGGATTGGTCGGCAATAGTTGCGCCAGACGACATTTCCACCCTTTCCCAAACTGATTTCCTGATGGTCGAGGGGGGCGCACAAACAGCCTCCGCCTTTTTGAAGAAAGACCTTGTCGATCGGCTGCTGCTCTATCGCGCGCCCATATTGATTGGAGGGGGAAAGGCCGCCTTGGGCGACATTGGGCTGGACAGCCTCGGCTCGGCGCATGACCGCTGGCGGCTTTCCGATACGCGGATGTGGGGCCCAGACCGGATGGAGCTTTACGAGCGCGTTCGTCACGCATAGGGAATTGCCATGTTTACAGGCATCATCACTGACATCGGTCGCGTCGAAAGCGCTGAGCAGCGCGGCGACCTTCATCTCCGGATCGCAAGCGGCTACGATATGGATAGCGTCGCCATCGGGGCATCCATTGCCTGCTCAGGCGTGTGCCTGACGGTCGTGGAGAAAGGACCGGACTGGTTCGCGGTTGACGTATCGGGCGAAAGCCTGTCCCGTACCGCTCCTGACATGTGGGCCAAAGGCGCGCGGCTCAATCTGGAACGCGCTCTCCGGGTGGGCGATGAATTGGGCGGCCATATCGTGACAGGCCATGTCGATGGCATCGGCAGGCTGATATCAGCTACGCAGGAGGGCGATTCCACTCGCCTCCTCATTTCAGCGCCGGCCGAACTAGCGGCAAGTCTTGCCCCCAAGGGGTCGATTGCAATCGACGGCATTTCCCTGACGGTGAATGAAGTGGAGGACCAGCCGGACGGAAGCGTCCATTTCGGGCTCAACATCATTCCTCATACTGCCGAGATGACTACTCTCGACTCTCTGCCTGAAGGCCGATTTTTCAATCTGGAGATTGATGTACTGGCGCGTTACCTCTCACGGATGCAGCATCTGGAGAAGCGGTGACCGATGGCTTGGGCGTTACCGCCCAGGCAGCCCAGATCTTGTTCATTCTCTCCATCACAATTGCAGGCGCTGGCCGCCAGTTGCCCCCGGGGCGGAGCGGGCAACGATCAATGTAGCGCCACACCCGTTATGGCACGTTAGCATAGGTTACCAACAGCGCTTCATTTCCTACCGTCCGTGGACGTCTTTCCCCGTGAGGCGCAGATAACGGTAAATCAACGGCAGAACGGTTCGTCTCTCTCCGTGCACGTTTCAGCGATGGCTTCCGGGCCCATAAACCCGCGCCGCGCATTATCATCGCAAGCGATATTTCGGATTTGCATTCATCCTTGTCGGGGGGGAAGCCCAACAGGGAAACCGCCAATGCTGACGCAAACAGTAACCATGAACGATGCAATGCAAGGTGCCCGGAACGCGCTACCGCGTAAGGGCCTCTATTCCATCCGGCCCGGCCAATATCTGGCTCGGGAAGGTGAGCAGCAAGGATATGTGCACCACATTATGGAAGGCTGGGCATGCAGGTATAAGCTGTTACCCGACGGTCGCCGGCAGATTACGCGGCTTTTCCTCCCGGGCGATTATTGTGAATTATGCTGGGCCCACGGCAAACGAGCTTCTCAGCATGTGGTGGCGTTAACGAGTGTCCGAACGCTTCGCTTCCTGAGCCGTGATTTCGAACGAATGCTGCTGGACAGCCCAGCAGTGCAGGAGATGATCTGGTCCGAAGCGCTCATTCATGCCGATATTCAGGACGAATGGATCATCAATCTGGGCCGCAAGAGCGCCATTGAAAAGTTGAGCCATCTGTTCTGTGAATTCTTTTATCGGCTGAAGGCTGTTGACCTTTGCTATGGCGGCCAGTGCGCGATGCCATTGACGCAATTGGACCTTGCCGACATCACCGGTCTGACGCCAGTCCATGTCAACCGCACCCTGCAGGAAATGCGCAACCTGGGGTTGATTGAGTTGCGGTCTAAATGGCTGCGCATCCCGGATCTCGCTAGGCTTCGGCAGATTGCGGTATTCGACGATAGTTATCTTTCATTGACCAGGCGGCGCGATGATCCGCCCGCTCTGAGCGCCGCCGTATCCCAGCCTACATTGGGGGCCTGCTAAGAAGGAGCGTTCAGCCTATGTTTGCGCCGGTTGCCTTAATAATTGTTATCATTGGAGGGCTCATCCTTGCGGGAATTTATGTTGCCCGCCGCCGCGACGCGCTTAGCCGATCCGCCGCCGCCGTGCTGGCAGTCCTTGTTATAGTGATCGTCGCTGGCCTTACGTTGCTGGCGCCGGTGCCTTATATTGTTTAGCTGAGCGATGCTGGTCTTTGCCGATGACGGCAAGCCTGGCATCACCCGGCGGCGCGCAGGACGCGGTTGGACCTATTGGGACGCCGACGGTCAACGGATCACCGGCCGAGCGGAGATAGATCGCCTTAACAGTGTTGGATTGCCACCGGCTTATGAGCGAGCGTGGTTCTGCGCCAATCCCCGAGGACATATCCAGGCGATCGGGTATGACGAGAAGGGCCGTAAACAATATCGCTATCATCCCGATTTCCGCGCCCGGCAAGAAGCGGACAAGTTCGACCGGTGCGCTGGGTTCGGCTGCGCGCTGCCCAAGCTGCGGGCGCGCGTGGAGCGGGACTTGAAGCAGCCGGGTATCGGTCGGCAAAAGGCTATCGCGGCGGTTATTCGCCTGCTTGACGCCAGCGGGATTCGCGTAGGTAATGAAAGCTACACCCAATTGAACGGCAGTTTTGGCGCCACCACATTGCGCACGCGCCACGCCAATCTGAAGGGCGCGACGCTGAGTCTGCGTTTCGTAGGAAAATCAGGGCGCAAGGCACGCATCGATGTGGATGATCGATTATTGGCGCGCGTAGTTCGGCGATGCCAGGATCTGCCGGGGCAGCATCTCTTCGGCTATGTCGACGATGCAGGCGAAGCGCATCCGGTGACATCAACCGACGTCAACGAATATATCCATGAGGTCATGGGGGAGGATTTTACCGCCAAGCATTTCCGCACCTGGACAGCCAGCGCCATAGCATATGAAATACTTGTCCTGGCTGGTGAGGAAGGCGTGTCGCTTCGGGACTTGCTGACGCCGGTTGCCGCGGCTTTAGGCAATACACCCGCGATTGCGCGCAAGTCCTATGTCCATCCGGCCCTCATCGCATTGGCCAAGAAAGGCAAACATGCAAACCTTCCCCGCTGCCGGGGAAGCAAATATCTTTCAGCGAGCGAGCGTGGGCTGATCGCCTTTCTGGAGAGCTTGCCTGGTGGAAGTTGATGAGTCCTGGCGCGGCTACTCACTTATGTTGGCGCGACCGCCACTGCAGCATTCTAAAAACCGGATTCAACCAGCAGCTATGGAG
>DATCYF010000026.1:0-37595 GCA_036570425.1 Rhizorhapis sp.
ACCGAGTGTCCAGCGCCTTAAATCCGCCAGAACCCGGAGCCGCCGCCCACATGTCCCTTCATCAAAATCACAATGTCAAAGAGCCAACCTACTTAACCCCGATATAACTACCAGGTGAAACGTCGCCGCTTCTGTAGAGACAACCGAGGGAGCAGCGCCACTAGGCCGCCGCCCCGTCCGGTGAGAGGGCATATATGGAGGCTGTCCCAAGGCGTCAACGGCTTTTTACACTTTTGTTTCAAAATAATCGGGAATTGCGTCGAAAACCCCGAATTCCGGGAATTATGGCCGAGCGGATAAGGGATCACATGGTATTTTGTGTTTCTGACACCCCGAACATTAAGCAAACTCATCCGCTTGCCCGGACGGCGGAAACGCTTGCCCGATTTGCTGGATCAGGCGCTCTGGATATAATCCCGCAATGCCGTTGCTTCCGATTCTATGCGGTCGATGCGATATTTGACCAGATCGCCGATTGAAACAAAGCCAACCATCCGGCCCGATTCGATCACCGGCAGATGGCGCATGCGCCGTTGCGTCATCAGCGAAAGCGCCGTCAGCACTGACATGCTTGGCGAAACGGTCTGCGGAGGCGAGGTCATCACCTTCGTCAACGGAGCATCCAGAACTGCCTCTCCATGAATCGCGATCTGGCGGACGACATCACGCTCGGAAAAAATGCCGATCACCTGGTCGCCATCCACCACCGGGACGCATCCGATTCTCCGCTCGGCCAGAAGCGCAACGGCGGTGCGCATGCTATCGCCGCCCTGCACCTGTATGACTTCTGTGCCCTTGTGCTGCAGGATTGCCGCTATGGTCATGATCGAATCCTTCTATTCTTTTTCGGCAGGGTTGATGATCCCATGCCCTAGCCCCAAAGGAAAGGGATGGATGATCGAAAAACAAGCCTGGATGATCCAGAATATGCCGCATTTGCGTGGAGCCGCTATTGGCGGATCATGCGGTGGATGATGTTGGTCGCGATATTGTGCATATTGGTCGCGTTAGGCGTGCTGTGGTGGTGGAATGGAATTCCGTCGATCCACATGGTGATTGCAACCGTTGCGGGGATAGGCTTGACCGTGATGCTGGCGGCAGCGCTTATGGGCCTGATTTTTCTTTCCAGTGGCACTGGCCATGACGAGCAGATTCACGATCCTTTGAAAGGGGAAATGGATAATGACGATTGATCCGAATACGAGTGGGTCTGCTGGACGCGATCCCATATTGCGCACTGTGCCTCGGCCCGGAGACATCAACACAAACGGCCACATCTTCGGCGGCTGGGTCTTTAGCCAAATGGATATCGCCGGGGGCATTGTCGCTGCCAGGGAAGCGTTAGGTCCGGTCGCCACCGTTGCCATAGAAGCAATGCAATTCATTGCGCCCATCCTCCTGCAGGACATCATATCCGTCTATGCCCATGTGGAAAGGCGCGGGCGCACATCCGTTGCAATCCGAATCGACGTCATTGCTACGCGTGGCCGAAGCCGGGAGGAGGTGCGAGTCACCAGCGGCCTTTTCACTTTTGTCGCTCTGGACGAAAACCACAGACCCCGACCTCTGCCGGAAGCCACGCAACCTTCACCGCTTCCGTAACCTGCGGCTAATCGCGCCGTTCCAGCACATAGTCCAGCTTGACTGAACCGTTGGCCGGCACCGTTACTTTCCAAAGCCGATCGCCATTTTTCATCCCAAGCCGGGCGCTTGTCTTGGCATATTGGAAGCCATCAGATTGCTGCAGGCGAATTTCGGCGGGCGCGGGCCGGTCATTCGCGTTGGTGATCTCAAGGCGATAGCGCACCTGCTTGGCGCCTTCTTCACTTAACCGTTCCAGCCGATATTGCAGCTGAGCGCTGTCGCCCAATTGTGCTTCAACCTCTTCGCCTATGGCATGGTCCCGCAGATTATCCTGGCCCACCAGCACGTCCGCGCCTGAAACCGTTTCAAACAAGGCGATGCCGCCAGATGGCAGAGGAAGGCCAAGCCCCTGCTTTTCCTTGTTCTCCATCCGGACCAACATATGGAGCGGCGCTGCTTCAGTCACGGCTTCAGGCCAGATCGTTGCGCCATAAAGCAGATCGAAGGGCACGGCCGGTTTCTCCAGAAGTGCAACCTGTTTCTGTCCATTGGCATTCACGTTCACGCGCATCGGCACGCGATAGAGTTTCAGATCGCCCAAATCCTCCTGCACAGCCCGACGCTGCGCCGTAACGGCAACTTCATCCATCGCCTTGGCCATAGCCATTGGAGGCGGGGGTGCTGCGACAGAGGAAGACTGAAACATCAGGGACTCGTATCTCTGGATGTCCGCGGTGCTGGTCGTATCCATGGGCCAGCAGCGCAGGTTCAAGACCGGCGAAGGCGCTTCCTCCACCAGCGCATCATAGTCGCTTTCCCGATTCACATGGCCGGCAACAGCGAGCAACTGCGAATCGGCGAAGCTCACATCGTTGCTGTTTGCCACGGTCAGCCAGCCGAAAAGATCGAGCGTCTTTCCATCATCATTCACCCGAGCCACATAATGAGCGGCCCAATCGAATCCGGTAGCGAGATAAGTGAGCGTCACATCGGCCGTCGTCGCTTCCGGGCTGCGGGTCGTCACTGATAATGTCGGCTTCGCGGAAAGTCCGGCAGGAATTGAGTCGTAGACGAGCGTTTCGGGCAGACCCGAACAGCGCAGCCCTTCAAAACCATCGGCAGTCTGTAGCACAACAGCATTGTCGGGACCGGACCGAATTATCGCTTCCTCCTCCGTCACCTTGCCGGTGGCCGGATGAGTGCGGCGGATGTTTACTCGGTTTCCCAGAGTGCCGTCGAGCAGCGCGGCAGGCGATAGCAGCGCGGCATTCCTGTTCTTCTGCACCACGCCGCCGGGCAGCCCCGTCACGACAGCGCTGACCGCGATCATTCCGTTCGCCACGCCTTCAAAGCGAATGATGGATTCCCCCGCGGGCACGGCGATTCGCCGATGCTCCGTAATGAGAGCGAAGCCATTCAGCCAATCGAGATTGATATTGCCTTCGCCCCGGCTGGGATCGCGATAGACAGTGACGGATGTGGAGTCCGGTCCCGAGGACGTGGTTTCAATCTGGGCGTGAGCGGACTGGGCGGACACTCCCAGCAGAAATGCTGCCCCGATAAAGCCGACGTTCCGGCGTAAGCGGGAATAACGACCCATTGGGAAGCGCATTTCAGTACCGTGTTTCAAAAGTCGCGGTGACAGTCATACTGCCATTTGCCGGAACATTCACTGTCCAGCGCGCGGCATCGCTGCTGATCCTTTGGCTCTTCTGGCTTTCCTCAATGATGCGCGTGTCGTTTAGGGCGAAATCGAGCCCCGCCTGCGTCAAATCGACGCTGATCGGCTGCGTTTTTGCATTGCTGATCTCATACCGCATGCTGGTGCGCCATTTGGATGAGGAGAGACGTTCCCGACTTTGGACGGTCGTCTTGACCTTCACATCAAAGGCTTCGCCCGTGGCCAATGCCAGTTCGCTGCCCATGGGGGTATGGCCGATGCTGTTTTCACCGATAAATTGCGGCGCACCGCTAGCATCTTTCATATAGAAGCGCACAGTGCCGGCTGGCAGGGCGTCGCCGAGGCCTCCCTTGCTGCTGGAGGAGAATTTAAGAACCGTATTAAAGCTCTGGGGTTCTTCCATCGTCTGCAGCCAACCCACGCGGTATTCATACGTCCGTTGCGCGGGAACGGCCTGGACGTCCAAGAAACTTACCTGCTTCGTTTGGCGGTCAGCGATCGTCGTGCGGCCGCTGATCGGGTAAAGATAATAATCGCCAAGCTGTTCGCGTTCAGCCGTTTCCGTGCCTGCCTGACGGATGTTCTGGCGCGGCAGCGGCCGAGGAGGATAGATCATGGGACGAACATCGCGGTTGCCGCTCTGGTTGACGCTGCCCGCCACCAGCAGGGTTTCCGCGTTATTATAAGTGGTGCCACTGTTGTTGGTCAGCGTTACCCAGCCCTGAACATCGATCTTCCTCGCCTTTTCATCATAGAGCGCGACATAATCGGCATTCCATCCCAGTCCGGGCGTTAGATAACGGAGGGAGGCCGCTCGGGCTCCGGCCCGGTCGCTGTCGACAGTGACTGACAATGTCGGCCGGGGCCGCAAATTGGATGGCACCTTGTCAAAGATCACCCGAACGGGAAGACCGTCGTCACGCAGCACCTCTATATGGTCCCCGATCTGCAGGACCACGCCCCCGTTGACCGCCAACACCTTCGCCTGCTGCCGCGTTTCAGCGCCTGACGCGGGATTGGTGCGAACGATAGTGACGGTCTGCCCCACCGCTTTTTCCATCAGCTTGTCCGGTGAAAGGAGGTCAAAGTCGAAATTCTGCTCCACGATAGAAGCACCCTCAGCGCTGAAGGAAACGGTTTCGGGCCGGATCTGCGCCGACACATCGGGAAATTCCAGGCGGTTCGTTCCGGCCTTGATATTGAGTTGCCGCACATCCTGCACCAACGCCAGATCGTTGCTATAGATGGTCACCGACACGTCGCCCTGCGCCGTTCCCGGGTTTACCTGCGCGAAGAGAGCAGAGGGCGCGGCGCAGATGAGCAGGGAAAAAAGGCGGGCAGTACGCATCAGAATTTTCTCCTTATGGATTACGAGGCTGCCTGATTTGCCAACGCAGGAAAAGTAATTTCCTGAGCGCGAATGAAAAAGGGCGGCACCTTGCAGCACCGCCCTTTTCTTAAGCATGTTGTTTGACCGTCCGATGAACGGATGGGAAATGACTCTGTTATTCAGCGGCTTCCGTAGCCGGGCGCGTGCGCCGGGTGCGTTTGCGGGGAGTCGGGCTCTCTTCCTCGCCGCTGTCATTATCCGCCCTTGAAATAGAGGGCGGCAGGATGGCCGCATCCATTGTGTGACTCTCGTCGGCCACTGCTTCGCTCTTGGATGCGCGCCTTGCACGGGGCGCACGCTTGGGCTTGGGAGCGGCCTCATCTGTATCATGAGCCTGGGATTGTTCGGCGATTTCCTCAGGAACCTGCGCCTGCTCTGCGGCTTCAGTTTCCTCATGATTGCGGCGGGCGCGACGCGGTTCGCGCTGGTTCTGACGCTGGGGCCGATCGCCCTCTTCCCCGGCATCCTGCGTACGGAAACGGTCGCCCACGCCTTGGACCATTTCGGTGTCGCTTTCAGCCTCGTCCTCTCCCTCACCATCGCCATCAAAGCGATTGTCGTCGCGATTACGACGCCAGCCCTGCTGCTCTTCCTGGCGGGAGCGATTGTCCGCAAGCACGCGGAAATAATGGTCGGCGAATTGGAGGTAATATTCCGTATTGACACGATCACCTTGCGTCTGCGCGTCACGTGCCAAGTTCTTGTACTTTTCAAGAAGCTGGGCAGCGTTGCCGCGCGCACGGTTATCGATGCGATTACCCGAATCTCCGCCCCGGCCATTACCCTGCGGGCGCGAGTTGTTCCGACCGCGACGGCGGCCGGCCTGACGATTATTGATCAACGTAGAGTCCTTGTTTCAATAACATCCTAAAAAAGCACTGCTCCCGAATGTGGATGCATCTTCCCTGAAGGAGTCGGATTGCGTTGCAATGCCGATGCGTCCTTTCGCCAGAGCCGCCGGACGTCAGCGTCTTCATGACCATGGGAGCAGGTGCGGGTAAATCCAATTGCCGGATGAAGCCGCCCCCTGAAAATCGCTGTTAAACGGTCCGCGTTCAGAAACCAAGAAAAATCTATGGCCTCCATGAATAAAGCCGACGCTCCTACGATGTAGGCATGACCCAATCGTTTTTGAACCCCTCAAGACATAATAATCAGGCAGCGATCACGTCCGCCCAGGTCTGCGCGACAGCACACATTCAGTCCCTGCTCCGAAAATAGCCTCGCCGCGCTTTCGCCCTGATCGAAGCCAATCTCGATGGCCGCCATCCCTCCTTCTTTCAGGAGGGCGGACAGTTCAGGAGCGATCCGCCGATAGTCATTCAGGCCATCGCTTCCGGAAAACAGCGCGCCATGGGGTTCATGCCCAACGACATCATGCGGGAGATTGGCTTGGGTGCTGATATAAGGTGGATTGATGAGAACAAGATCGAAGCGCTCATGGATTCCCACGCCCCAGTCACCCTGGCGAAACTCCGAACGGCCACTCATGCCCAGCCGCTCTGCATTTCGCCGCGCAACGGCAAGCGCCTCCTCCGATATGTCAACGCCCACGCCGCTTGCACTCCGCCATTCGTCCAGTGCTGCAAGCAACAGCGCGCCCGAACCCGTCCCGAGATCAAGTATGCGCCGCGGTCCGTCCCTGCCGAAATGCTCCACTGCGGCCTCCAGCAATGTTTCGGTGTCCGGGCGGGGGATAAGAACGGCGGACGTAACCTGAAGAGTAATGGTCCAGAAATCGCGGGTGCCGACGATATAGGCAACGGGTTCCCCGTCCACGCGACGCCCCACGAGTTGCGCGAACTCAGATGGGACCACGACGTCGCGAAGCTTGAGCAGCAGCTCCTGCCGCTCAATACCGAGCGCATGGGCAAGCAACAGTTCAGCGTCAAGGCGAGGTGTATCGCTCTTGTCCGAAAGCCGGACGGCGGCGGCGCGGAGAGCCTCAGCCGCCTGCATTGTCAAGTTGCGCCAGACGGCTCGCTTCATCTTCCGCAGTCAGGGCGGAAATAATCTCCTGCAGGCCCGGCCCTTCCAATATTTCGGGCAGACGATGGAGAGTCAGGTTAATCCGGTGGTCCGTGACGCGGCCCTGCGGAAAATTATATGTCCGAATACGTTCGGAGCGATCGCCGGAGCCAACCATCGCTTTGCGGGCGCCCGCCTGCTCGCTCGCGGTACGCTCCCGTTCCAGTTCATAAAGACGCGCGCGTAAAATCTTCAGAGCCTTGGCCTTGTTCTTATGCTGCGACTTTTCATCTTGCTGGCTGACCACAAGACCAGTGGGAAGATGCGTGATGCGCACGGCGCTGTCGGTCGTGTTCACGTGCTGCCCGCCGGAACCTGACGCCCGAAAAACGTCGATGCGCAGGTCCTTGTCTGCGATTTGAACGTCGACTTCTTCAGGTTCGGGAAGAACCGCGACAGTAGCGGCGGAGGTGTGGATACGACCGCCGCTTTCCGTGACTGGCACGCGTTGAACGCGATGAACCCCGCTTTCGAATTTGAGCTTGGCGAAAACGCCCGTGCCGGTCACGCCGGCGACGATTTCCTTGAAACCACCCACGTCTGAAGGGCTGGCGGAGATCGGCTCTATTTTCCAACCCTGCTCCTCGGCATAGCGGCTGTACATGCGGAAGAGATCTCCCGCGAAAAGAGCAGCCTCGTCGCCACCTGTCCCGGCGCGGATTTCCAGCATGGCGGGCCGAGCGTCAGCGGAATCGCGCGGCAGCAATTGCAGTGCCAGCGCGCGTTCGGCCTCTGGCAGTTGCTCTTTCAGCGCCCGAATTTCGTCCTCGGCCATTTCACGCATGTCCGGCTCGGCGTCAGGGCCGGTCATATGTTCCAGCGCTTTCAACTCCTGCCGCAGGCGCCGCACCTCATGCGCGGCCTTCGCCACTGGCTCCAGTTCGGCATATTCCTTCGACAGGCGGACGAACTCCTCGGCCGCAAGATCGGATCTGGCCATATTGGCCTGAACTTCATCCCGCCGTGCCTCTATGGCGCGAATCCTGTCGGCGGATATCTGCATCAGTTCCGGCCCAGCCTCTGGGCGACAGCGTCGATGGCGATCATTTCCTGCTCTCCGCTTTGTAGGTTCTTCACAGCGGCCTCGCCCCGCGCCAGTTCGTCATCGCCTATGATCACGGCAAACTGCGCACCGCTTGCATTGGCCCGTTGCATGCGTTTCTTCATATTGCCGCGAAAGCCCATGTCGCTGGCGATTCCTGCACGGCGGAGGTCCGCGAGCAAGCCTGTCGCCGCTTTTTCGGCCGCCGCGCCCATGGGGATCAGGACAACATGGGGTTTTTCTTCTTGTGGGGCATCAATAAGCATCGCGAGCCGCTCGATCCCCGCCGCCCAGCCAACGCCCGGCGTTTCAGGCCCGCCGAGCGCTTCGATAAGGCCGTCATAGCGCCCCCCCGCCAACACGGTCCCTTGCGCGCCCAGGCGGTCGGTTACAAACTCAAAAGCCGTGTGGCGATAGTAATCCAGGCCGCGCACCAGTCGCGCATGGCGGGTCCATCCGACGCCCGCCGCATCCAGCCCTTCCGTCACCTTGGCGAAGAAATCAGCCGCTTCGGTGGTAAGAAATGCGTCAATGTCCGGCGCGCTGTCGGCGGCGGGACGGTCCCTCGAGTCCTTGCTGTCCAGGATGCGCAGCGGATTGCGCGAAAGCCGATCGAGACTGTCCTCGGACAGTTCCGCCCGGTGCGCCTCAAAATGTTCAATCAACGCCGCGCGCCATGCCTCACGCGTTTCCGCATCGCCCAATGTATTAAGTTGCAGCGTCACCCCTTCGGAAATGCCCAGCTCCCGCAAAAGCTGGTCGGCGAACACCAGCAATTCAATGTCTGCGGCTGGCTCGCCCGCACCTATGATTTCAGCATCGATCTGATGGAACTGGCGATATCGCCCCTTCTGCGGGCGTTCATAGCGAAAGACCGGGCCGGAGGCTGCGATCTTGAGCGGTGCGAATTGCTGCCAACCCTCAGTGAGATAAGCCCGCGCGATCCCCGCCGTGAACTCCGGCCGCAAGGTCAGGCTGTCGCCGCCCCGATCGGGAAAGGTGTACATTTCCTTCGAAACAACGTCAGTCGTTTCGCCCAGCGAGCGGGCAAAGACTGCCGTAGCCTCAAACACCGGTACTTCTACCCGCGAGAAGCCGTAAAGCCGCCGTACGCGATCAAAAGCCGCCATCACATGAGCGAAGCGCGCCTGCGTTTCGCCGATCATGTCCTGAGTGCCGCGTATGGGGCGTGGTGTCTCTATTCTGGCCATGAAGCGCCCTCTAGCGGGATTCTCTCGAAACGGAAATAGGCCCCGGCCTAGACGGACGCGACTTACACCGCCATGGTCAGGGGCGACCGACGATCCGAAACGGAGAATGCTTCCATGCCTCTGAAACCGGCTGCTTTTCTTGCCGCTTGCCTTGTTCTCTTCACTCCGCTTACGGCTATAGCGCAAGACAGCCCGGCTCAGAACAGCACACCGGCCACCCTCCCCGTCACCGACACCATTCCAGTGGCTCAGGATATTCCCTATCCCGGGACAATGCGCCTGATGGTCGATGCCACCGACACGGTGCAGAATATCTTCAAGATAAGGCAGATCATTCCCATTGGCTCATCCGGACCGATGACGCTGCTATATCCTGAGTGGCTACCGGGGCATCACGCGCCCCGCGGTCAGATTGAAAAGCTCGTGGGCCTGAAGATCAGCGCAGGCGGACAACCCCTTCGTTGGAGCCGCGACCCCCTGAATGTCTATGCCTTCCACGTGTCAGTGCCGGAAGGCGTACGGGAGCTTTCGTTGGAATATCAATTCGTTTCGGCGACTGATGACGATCAAGGCCGGATCGTCATGACGCCAGCCATGCTGAATCTGCAATGGCAGTCAGTCTCGCTCTATCCCGCTGGATATTATACCCGGAACATCCCGGTTTCGGTGAGTGTCATTTATCCAAACGGGTGGCAAGCGGCGACCGCGCTCCGTCCGGCGAGCACATCGGGGTCGACCGTTACTTACAAGACTATCGACTATGACACTTTGGTCGATTCCCCGATTTTTGCCGGAAAATATTTCAAGGCAGTCGAACTGTCTCCCAAAGTCACGCTGAATATCGTGGCAGACGAAGCGCGCTACCTCAATTTCACCGCCGAACAGATCGCCGCGCACAAGAAACTGGTCAGCCAATCCCGCACACTGTTCGGAACCGAACATTTCGATCATTACGATTTTCTGCTGGCTCTCAGCAATGAACTCGGGGGTATTGGTCTGGAGCACCATCGCAGTTCCGAAAATGGCGTGCCGCCCGAATATTTCACAGGTTGGAACAAGGGGCCGGGCAGACGCAACATCCTGCCCCATGAATTGACGCATAGCTGGAACGGCAAATATCGCCGGCCTGTGGGACTTTCGACGCCGGATTTCCGTACGCCAATGCGCGATACGCTGCTGTGGGTCTATGAAGGGCAGACGCAATTCTGGGGTTATGTGCTGGGTGCAAGATCGGGCATTTACAGCAAGGAACAGACGTTGGATGCGCTGGCTGCCATCGCGGCAGGGCTCGATCTTCGCAAGGGAAGAAACTGGCGGCCGCTGGAGGACACGACCTACGATCCCATCATTGCCGCCCGCCGCCCCAAGCCGTGGACAAGCTGGCAGCGATCAGAGGATTATTATAACGAGGGGCTGCTGATCTGGCTTGAAGTAGACGGCATGCTACGGGAGCTGTCACGCGGGCGGAAGAGCATGGACGATTTTGCCAAGGCTTTTTTCGGCGGGCGTGATGGCGATTGGGGCGTATCTCCTTATAATTTCGATGATGTTGTGGCCGCGCTTAATTCCGTCGCGCCTCATGATTGGGCTACCTTCCTGCGCAGGCGGGTGAATGAAACCTCTGGCGAAGCACCCAAGGGCGGCTTTGCGAAAGGCGGATACAAACTCGTTTATACGAGTCAGCCCAACAGCACCGTCAGCAGTGCAGAGGACAGCAGCGGCTCTGTAAATCTCACCTACGGGGCTGGACTTGGTCTGTCCAAAAGTGGGGAAGTGACTGAAGTCGTCTGGGACAGCCCGGCTTTCAATGCGGGCCTGACGGTCGGAATGAACGTGATCGCCGTCAACGGCACCAGCTTTTCCTCCGAACGGATCAAACAGGCAGTCGCAAATAATAAGGGCAACCGAGGTCCAGTCGCCCTATTGGTGCGATCTGGCGATAAATATCGTAACATAGAACTCGATTATTCGGGCGGACTCGTCTATCCGCACCTCGAAAAAACGGGTGAGGATGAAGGCGGCATAGACCTGCTCCTGAAAGCGGGTGGCTGAACATCAAGTTACAGACAGGATTTGCTTGAAATGAATATCGAATTGATCCCGATCGGAGACGATCCACCCAACAGCCTGAATGTCATCATTGAGGTGCCGGTGGGCGGCGAGCCCGTCAAATATGAGTTCGACAAGAAATCGGGCGCGCTGTTCGTCGACCGCATCCTGCATACGCCCATGCGCTATCCTGCCAATTATGGTTTCGTCCCGCACACCTTGTCACCCGATGGCGACCCGCTCGACGCGCTGGTGGTGGCCCGATCCCCCTTCGTGCCCGGCTGCGTCGTCCGCGTCCGCCCGATTGCGGTGCTGAAGCTGGAGGATGAGGCCGGCGGCGATGAAAAGCTGCTGACCGTCCCTGTCGATTCGACCTTCCCTTATTATTCAAAGGTCGATGAGAAGGATCACCTGCCCGAAATCGTGATGCAGCAGATCGAGCATTTCTTCACCCACTACAAGGACTTGGAAGCCAAGAAATGGGTCCGCATCGGCACTTGGGGCAATGCCGCCGAAGCACGGCAGATCATAATTGAAGCCATCGACCGGGCAAAGCAGGCGAAAGCCGCAGCCTGACGTTCAGTCCTTCGAAGGGGCAACGCGGAATAAGTACGTTGCCCCTTGCATTTCGTCATGATTGCATCGGGAAGGGTATAGAGCGAACACGGAACGGCGATGCCCGAAGTCAGGCCTTGCCGGACACTACAGAGCCGCTCGAGCTGCTCTTCGAAGCGGCCGTAGGTCATTCACGGCCCAATAGCTCAAGCTGGCCGGTTGCGGCCAGTCTGCCTACCGGCGGGTGGATGCGGATAGCTGCCTGTCTGGTGCCATGCCTACTCATCGTGCGATGGTAAGGATGTCGCGCTCATCTTCTACCTGCGTGATCGCGATACCCAGCTGCTCCTCAAGCTGGCGCTGGGGCAGGCTCCAGACCATAGATAATCTGGACATGACGACGCATTTTCTCGTCAGCTTGCGCCTCCAGTCCACGCAGATAATCCAGAAACTCATCCCGGTTGGTCAGCGAGAATATGCGCGCCCGGAAATTCAATTCCTTCCCCGGCCGCCCCTGCGTGAGCAGCAATGCGCACTCCTTGTCGATGAACATGGCATCCACGAACGGCGCGTAGGCCGCGACAGCCTCCACATCGTTCATGAAACCCGCTGAAACGCCCTTCCTGCGCCCGGCCTTCACCTGTGCTGCGAGCGCAGCGAACATATAGGCCATGATGCGACCGAACGGCATTTCGCTGTTGCGTTCCCATCGCCAAAAGCTGTTGCGCGCAATGTCATGGCTATATTCGGGAATGCCAGCTTTCTTGAACAAGCGATTTAGCATGGAAAGCTCGCGGCAAATGTGGCTCATGCTGTGATTCATGATCGCCATCATGTCGCCGGCGGCTTCGGCCCTCTCATAATTCTTGCGCAATGCCTTCAACGCTTCAATGCGGCTGTGATGGTAGCTGTTCAACTCGATGTTCAGCACCTCATCAAAGCCAAGGCCCTGAGCACGCCAGTTCTCCATCAGTTCATTAACACTGGCACCAGCGCTATCCCGGCGCTGCCGCGTCGAGGCTGCAAAGCGGCTATAGTCCGCGCCTACAATCACGCGGATGTTCGGAAGCCACTTGTTCCGCTCTCCGCCTAAAATGTCGTCCACGTCGATGCTAACAGTCGGATCGCGCTGTTCGACATATGCAGATGCGAACTCGGTTATTTCGCGCATTTGGATATCGCTCGTGTCTTCAAAGCGCAAATCGCCGCCCATCGCTTCGTAGGCTTCGCGCAGTTCGCGTGGCCATGCCGAGACTACTGTTTCGGCATGATGGATGTTGGAATGCGGCAGGACGGCTTGTTGAAGATGGACCACCCTATGAAGGAGAGTATCGACTTCCTTCCAAAACGGCGTCAGCTTGTCCTCTCGGCGCGTCCCGGCCTTTAACTTGAACAGTTCGCTGAAAACAAACTGGTCAATGTAGATGACTTTCTTGTCCACCTGGGCCAGCGGTTCAACCACGCGATATTGACAGCGCGAACAGCGCCAAACGATGCTGTGATCGCCGCCGCTCAGGAAGCCCAAGGTATGTTCTTCGCAGCGAGCGCAGCGCGACCATGGTGCGCGTTCCCACGTGAAGGCCCTTCTAAGCGGCACCTTTGCCACGCTGAGCCTCCTCCGCCCGAGCCAGAGCAAGCCATTCTCGCATCTGAGCCAGACAAGCATAGTCCGGCTCTCGCCCGTAGAAGCGCTTAATCCAGTCCGCTTCGGCATGCATGAAGCTGAGACGAACCGCGAGCAATTCGACCCCATCAGGTTTTATCAGCGTCCGAAATTCGCCTGCGGCCTGAACAGCAGTCAGCGCGGCTTCTGAGATAACCGCGTGCAGGGTATTCGTTTCGAGATAGGGACCGCAATGCACCGTGTTCTTGGTGGGATCGGGAGCAAGCATGATCGCGCCTTCGGGCGTCGCATGACCCGCAAGTTTGCAAAGTAGCTTGTAAGCGGCCCTGCGCTTCTCGTCCGTGACGTTGTCCCGCTTGTCCAGCGCCTGTCTGATGGCCAGCGCCGAGAATTTCCGCTCTCGGTCCCGTTCAGGCAATGTGCGCCATTCAGTCACTAACGCCGGGTTGGTTGAGAAATGATCCAGCAAAAAAGCAACTTCCAGCAGATCGCGGATATGCAGCGTTGCCGCCTGATAATACCCAGAGAGCGCCAGTTTCAGACAGGCCGCGAGGGAATTAAAGCAGCGGATACCGAGATTGCCAAGCGTCAGCTGGTCCGTATCAGGCTCTTCCATTGTCGGCAGCAAGGCATGGAAAAGGTTCATGCTTTGCTCGATCATCACCAGATGCGCCGACGTGTCCGAACGCTCCTCAATCCGGCGCAAGGATTCCTCGCGCAATTTCTCTTCGCCGTCGTGCAGACGCGTGATGTTTTCTGGTATGGTCATTGCTGCTGCGGAAGATAGCAGGCGAACGTTGGAAATTGAATGATCGAACACAAGGTATAGGTTCGCAAACGGATCGCGGCTTTCGGGAATTAGAGTTTGACGCGGAAGCGGCTGAACATGGCCCGAAGGCGTCGGGCGCTGGAGTTGAACGAAGGTTCGCTTTTGCGTTGCTGCGCCGAGGAGCTCCATTCTTCTCAAACCTTCGTTCCTTCGCGACAGAAAGACCATTCAAGTCAGCGCATCTATCGCCGCCCATCCGTCTGCACCCAATCCCCGCAATCTTTTCGCCCGCCTCCGGTTAATGCCGCCTAGAGCAATGACAACCTTGGGGGTTTGC
Organism: Rhizorhapis sp.; assembly: GCA_036570425.1. Taxonomy (GTDB): domain Bacteria; phylum Pseudomonadota; class Alphaproteobacteria; order Sphingomonadales; family Sphingomonadaceae; genus Rhizorhapis. Next base: position 14,271 of record DATCYF010000026.1, read on the forward strand.
TGTCTCAGCAAGCCAAAGCGCAGCGGGCCGAGGGTGCGGCCGTTCGGGTGGGAGCGGGTCGGGAAGACGGGTGAGATGAAGAGCAGGTCCGCATTCGTGCGCTCCGCCTTCCGCAGTTCCGGCACATCATGCGCTGGGGCAGTGTGGATCAGCCGGGCGTGGCGGCACTTTCGGCTGGATCGTCCGTGAAATCCGTCGGCCTTCCATGCCAGTGCGATCTCTTCGGGTCCAGCCAGCAGCAGAACCAGCCTCCGCCGCTGAGCAATGGCGCGGACGCGAGCGAATAACAAGCGGCGTTTGTTTGTGGGCAGGGTGTAGTGCCGAAATATGATGCCGGAGCCTTGCGGCAGACGCCTGATCGCTGTCAGAAGTGTTTCGTCGTCAACTCGCTCGTCCGTCATCAGCCAAAGGCGGGGCAAGGGCCTTTTTCGGGCGCTTCGGGGCTGGCGGCACATCATTGCTCCGCCTATAGCAGCCGCCATGACCAGTGAAACCAAAGATGATGCCGCCGGTGTGCTGGCTGACGTGCGCGGCCGGATATTGCGGGCAGCGAACGATGCGGGGCGCAGGGTTGATGATGTCGCGTTGATTGCCGTCTCCAAGACGAAGCCCGCCGATGAGATCGTGCCGCTGATCCAGGCGGGGCAACAGCGTTTCGGCGAAAACCGCGTTCAGGAGGCGCAGGGTAAATGGCCTGCACTGCGTGACGCTAATCCTGCCGTTGAACTGCATCTGGTCGGGCAGTTGCAATCCAACAAGGCCGAGGATGCCGTCGCGTTGTTCGACGCTATCCACTCACTTGACCGCCCTTCCCTGCTGACGGCTCTGGCCCGCGCGATGGATAAGACAGGCCGCCGTCCCCCCTGCTTCATTCAGGTGAATATCGGTGAGGAAGCTCAAAAAGGGGGCTGCGCCATTGCGGATCTTCCGGCGCTCCTTACGCAGGCGCGCCGTACCGATATTCCGCTTGCCGGCCTGATGTGTGTGCCTCCCGCAGATGTGGAGGCGGCACCTTATTTCGCTCTGCTCGCGAAATTGGCGCGGGACCATGGCTTGGCGGGACTAAGCATGGGCATGTCGGCGGATTATGAAACCGCCGTCATGCTGGGCGCGACTCATATCCGCGTCGGCGCTGCTCTATTCGGTGCACGGAAATTGAGCGCTCCCGCTATTTAACTGCTGTGACGAGCCAGGCAGTCACGCCGGACTTGATCCGTTCGCGCGTTTCTATGCGTTCCTGAATTTTGGCTATCGCCTGATCGATGGGCTTACGCGACTGAGGCGTCAAATGTTGTTGAGCATACGCCTCCAGTTTGGACGGCATGGCTACGTTCCTCGATCCCTCAGCCAGTCGTGCCACGTAACGGGAGCGCGAAGATGTATCGACAAGCTTCTCCACCTGCGGCAAATGCGCGAGGGCGAAATCCACCGCCAGATCGGGGTGGCTGCCGCTGACCCGGGAAATGATCGCAGCGCTGTTCGTCACGCCGGGTTCATTGGTTAGCGCCAGATCAAGGGCAGTCTGCGCCAATCTGTCGTCCTGAGCTGCACCCAGCAAGCCGAAGAGGCTGCTCTTTTCAAGCTGGGACGGAGCCGCGTTCGCCATCTGACGCAGCTTTCCCCATTCAGCCTTGCTTGCGTGACGGGCAATAACGCCCAGCCATGCCGTTTGCAGCGGTCCGTTGAGCGCCGCGGGATCGTGGTCGAGCTTCGCGAAGCGCTCCTGCGCGGCGGCGAGGACCGTGCGGTCACCCATCGCGCCGAGATAGGTAATCAGGTCCGTTCGTAATATGGCGTCTTCGCTGCTTTCTCCAGCGACGGGTTTAAAGCCCAGGCGGCGCAGCGCCGGTTCCAGCCTTGTGGACGCATAAGCCGCAATTTTCGTTCGAAGCGCCGGATCGTCCGCAAAAGTGGAATGAAGCGAATAGAGATTGTCCGCTACGGCATCGAGCAGTTTGGGTTCTGCGTCCTGCGGAACCGAGGCAAGCAGATCAAGTGCTTTGGCTATCGGTTGGTTATCGGCATAAGCGAGGGCGAAATTATCCGCGATGAGCCCCAACTGGTCGATAGTAGCCAGTTTGTTGAAGCTGCTTTTTAATGTCGTCAGTTCGGCGTCATTATAAAGCACGCGATAATAGCCGCTCTGATCCGCATTAACGACCAGGGAACCGCATCCGTCCACCGTCATGCTGCCTTTGCCGCCCGAAACAATGGCGCGACTCTCCTTGCCATCAGCGATTTTCGCTATGACGGGCACATGCCAGTGCAGCGGGGCCTTGCCCTTCCGATCGCGGGTGAATTCACCTTGGGTTAGCGATAGTTCCGTCCTGCCGTTCTTGCAGAGAGCGCTTTCCACACGGATGAGGGGAATGCCGGGCTGCAGAGTGAAATCATGCGCAATCTGCGTGATGCCCTTTGCGCCCGCAGCTTCGACAGCGGCCCACAGATGATCGGTCACTGTATTATGATAGGCATAGTTCTTGATGTAATGGCGAATGCCATCGCGCCACACATCGGCCCCAGCAAAGCCCTCCAGCATGGTGATGACGGCTTCGCCCTTCTGATAGGTGATGGAGTCGAAGGCTTGGCTGGTCTGATCCACAGTCTGAATCTTCTGAATGACCGGATGGCTGGTGGCGAAGGCATCCAGCGCCATGGCCTTTTCCTTGCTGTCGATCTTGTCGAGTTTGACATGCCATTCGGGGTTGAAATGCGCGGTCGCCTTGCTCTCCATCCAGCTAGCGAAGCCTTCATTGAGCCAAAGGTCGTCCCACCAGGCCATAGTCACCAGATCGCCGAACCATTGATGCGCCATTTCATGCGCCAGGACCACGAAAATGCGCTGCTTGTCAGCTTCCGTGGTGATCCTGGGATCATCCAGCAAAACGCGTTCAAAGGTGAAGATCGCGCCCCAGTTCTCCATCGCGCTGAAAAACTGGCTCTGGCCGGGACCTGCCACATTATCCAGCTTCGGCAACGGGAAATCGACACCGAAATAATCATTATAGTAAGGCAGGACCTTGGCCGACGCCTCAAGCGCATATTGCGCTTTCTTCACATTTCCTTTCCCCGTCACCACGCCGACCTCGGTCTTGCCAGCCATCATCGCAGCGCGTTCCAGATCGCCAAGACCGAAGAAGAGCAAATAGGACGACATTCTGGGAGTGGTGGCGAATGTCACCTCTGCCTTGCCGCCGCCAAGCTCCCGGCGGGTCTTGACCGGCATGTTGCTGATGGCAAGCTGATCCGCCGGAATAACGGCGGTCAGATCGAAGGTGGCTTTGTAGATCGGCTCATCCCAGCTCGGAATGACATGGCGGGCGTCCGCAGCCTCGAACTGAGTGAAAAGCGCCCGCTTCTTTTTTCCCTCCGCCTCATAATCAAGAGCAAAGAGCCCGGCAGCCTGTGTGTAAATCTTACCCGAATAGTCGATGTCGAGACGATAGTTACCGGCTGGAAGATGCTTCGGGAATGTGAACGTGACCGTTTGCGCATCGGCATTGACGCTGGCCGTCGCATTCATGATTTTGCCATCGGCGGGGGTGATGCTGGCGCTGGCGAAGCTCAGGTCCGCAGCATTCAGGGTCACGCTTGTTGATGGCTTGAGCAGCTCCATCTCTATCCCGATTTTGCCCCTGAAGCTGAGTTTGTCCGCATCAGGCGTTATCGAAATGGCGTAGTGCCTGGGCCGTGCATTGACGGGCAATTGCGTCGGCACGTCGCCCACGATGGCAGCGGGTGGAAGATCTGCCTCCTCCCTGGCATGGAGCGTCGGTGAACCGAAGGCGAAAGCCAGCGGCGCAGCGAGCCACAGAGCAGAGCGGCTGACGGGCGATAAGGACATTCGGGAAAGCTCCGGGCACGGGACGACCTTGGCCTTATCCCGGACGTTCCGCGCCCGTGTCAATCCATCAAGGACAGCAACTTGGCGATAGGCACAAAAGCAAAAGCGACCGAACTGTCGGCGACTCCATAAGGGATAAAAATAATGTCACCGTGCTTCATCGCACCGCATGTATAGACGACGTTGGGAACATAGCCTTCGCGGTCCTCGTCAGCGGCTGTGAGGATTGGCTCCCGGCTCCGCGCGATGACCTTTGAAGGATCCTCCTTGTCAAGCAACACCGCGCCGATGGAATATTTACGCATCGCGCCGACCCCATGGGTAAGCAACAACCAGCCTTCATCAAGCTCGATAGGCGATCCGCAATTGCCGATCTGCACCAGTTCCCAAGGATAAACGGGTTCCAGCAGCTTTTCCCCTTCCTCCCAATGGCCAAGGCGATCTGATTTCAACAGAAAGACATTTTGCCCGTCCTGCCGTCCCACCACCATATATTGGCCGCCAATCTTGCGCGGGAACAGAGCCATGCCCTTGTTACGGGCAGCAGGGCCGGTCATAGGGACAAGCTGAAAACTACGAAAATCGCGGGTGCGCAGCAATTCCGACTGGATTTCCCGTCCGCTATAGGCCGTATAAGTCCCCAGCCATTCGTCCGAGCCATCATCATGCGTGAACTTGACGAGCCGAAGATCCTCCAGTCCGTTGGCTTGAGCCTTGGTGATGGGGAAAATCACTGTACCCGACAACGTCGCATCCTGATGACGGAAAACGGTGACGGGACCTTCGATCCGCGCATCTTCTTCACCACGCGCGTCGGTCGCAGTTGCGAACGGCGGTTCGGGCGCAAGACGCAGGTCACCCTTTGCTGTGATGATGCCCTCCCGGAAGGCAACCGAACTGATGTGGCCCTCCCCCACTGCGCGCAGGGACATGATGATCCGCTGCGACCCTTCAGGCATACCGCTCTGATCATGATGTGGCACCACGCTGGGATTCATGAGGGCCGCAGCGGCATAGCTATATTCATGACAGAAATACGCACCGATGAGCTGGCGCTTGTCATCGCTGATAGCGTTACCGTCCAGCTTCAGTTGCGCTTCGATCTCTTCATAGCGCGTCATGAAGACCCGGCGCGTCTGCCAATGGCGCTCTTCGAAGTCCTTCAGCACTGCCTCAAGCTGCTCGCGCGCGGTATGCTCCTCCATCCGAAGCACTTCGTTGACGAGACGAGCGGGCCGACTGGCGGCGATCTCTTGCGCTTGCCAGGCAATATGAAAAGGGCGAACGACTACCCGCGAGGGATCAGCGTACAGGCGAAGACGATGGTTATGGATATTCAGCAACGGCGCGGTCCCCGGATAGTTCTACCGAGCCACCTCCGGCTCAGGCAGCGACTCCGGGGCTATGTGCCACGTCCACCCGCCCTTGGGAAAGACGCAAAATTGCACAAGAGGCCAATTGCAACGCTAGAATGGATTCTGCGCCCTGATTTCGGTTGACCCCATTCGGCATCAAGCCGTCATAGCAGCCGCCATCTTCGCGCGTGGCCAGCGGCAGGTCCAGATCATTGCGGCCAAGATACCAGTGGAAGGCCTTCTCTGCCTCCTGTCTCCAACGTACATTTCCCGTCACTTCATAAGCAGCGGTGCAAGCATCGACCGTTGCATGGGCTTCCAGAGGCTGCTGATCGAAGGGTAGTGGCGGCTGATATTCCCGACCAAAACTATCCGTCCCCACGGCGCGGAAATGCCCCTCGGGCGCAGTCTGCTGCGCCACGATCCATTCCAGTGTGACCAAGCCGCATTCTATGAAATCGGTACGTCCCAAGGCCTTTCCGGCGCGGAGCAGGGTTTCGGGCAGACGGGCATTATCGTATGAAAGCACGGCTTCGAACCAGGCCCAGTCGGGGCGGCGCGATATGTGCAGCATGGAGAGGAGCTGCTCGCCAAATTCCTCCAGAATTCGCTTCGATTGACCATGGCCCGGATGCGCGTCCTGTATCGCAGCCGCGCCCAGCATAGCGAAGGCCCGCGCCCTGGGAGCCTCCAAACCGCTTGCCTCCCCCGCGATACGATCGAAGAGAGTCGAGGCCCAGTCGCGATGCTTCGCAGCGCTGGCATCGCGGGCCGTGACGCCGACGGCCCAAACCGCACGGCCGAAACTGTCTTCCGATCCCTCTTCCTCGGCCCAGGTCCGATCAAAATGCATGAAATTACGGAACCGGCCTCGCTCTCCATTCCAAGCGTGCTGGACGAATGATGCGTAAATACTTGTCAGCCGGTCGCGTTCGCCCTCGTCCATGCCAGGCATATGGTTTATCAAGATGAGAGCGCGCGCGTTGTCATCCAGGCAATAGCCGTGGAGGCGGTCGGGGATTGAATAGATGCTGTGCTGCAGCATTCCTGTCGCGTCGGTCATGCGGAGGACCGCACTCAGATCGGGCTCCAGATTGGCCAGCCTCTGAACCGAAGGCAGGCGAGCCGGACGTGTCGTTTGCACCTCCGCGAGCAGGCCCGCGGCGCGTTCCGCCATCTTGGTCCAGATCATGGTTCTGCCGCGGGCATAGGCTCTGGCCGCCAGCGCCGATCTTTCGCCATCGTCGGATAGCAGAGCATTGATCGCCTGCGCCATTGCCTGGCTGTCATGGAAGCCGACCAGTACGCCGTGATCATCATCCAGTATTTCCATGGCATGCACATAGGGCGTGGACACCACAGGCTTCCCCAATGCCACGGCGTAAGACAATGTGCCCGACGTGACCTGCGCCGGATTGTTATAGGGCGTCACGTAAATATCCGCTGCCTGCAGATAATCCAGCAGCTCGTCGATGCCTACATAGGCGTTGATGAAGCGGACATGATTCTGAACGCCGAGGTCCTGCGCCAGCCCCTGAAGAGAGGCGCGGAGCTTCTCTCCATCGTGCCGGATCACATTGGGATGGGTTGCGCCCAACACAACGTAAAGAACATCGGGATGCTCCTTCACGATAGCCGGCAGAGCGCGGATCATATGGTCAATTCCCTTGTCCTGCGCGATCAGGCCAAAGGTCAACAATACTCGACGTCCGGCAAACCCGAAGCGAGGCTTGAGACTATCGGGGCTGGCATAGGGACGGTCCGGCACACCGTGCGGAATGACCTCTATCAGCCGTTCCGGTACGCCATGTACCCGGCGCAATATGTCGCATCCCTTTTCCGACATGACGATCATTCGCGCGGAACGGCGGATGACTGCCTCCAGCACGCGGCGCTGGTCCGTATCGGGCCGGTCAAGCACGGTATGGAGAGTCGTAAGCAATGGAACATCTGTGCGGTTCAATATCTTCAGCAACATCTCTCCCGCCGGACCGCCGAAAATGCCATATTCGTGCTGCAGCCAAAGAGCCTGTGCGCCGCTTGCTTCAATAGCGCGAGCGGCCGCGATATAGCTGGCAGGATCATGCTGTGAGATTGTGGTCACGCCGGCCGGATAAACGAGGTTATCACACCCATCGTCCATGGCATAAAGATCAACGCGCATCTCCGGGAATCGCGCCCGAAGAGCATCGACTGTATCGGTAGTAAAGGTAGCAATACCACAGCGGCGGGGCACGCTGTTACCAATCACGGCAATATGATTTGGGAGTTTGGATAAAGCTTTATCCCCTGCAATACCGTCGATCATGTCTATCCTTTCGCAAGCGCACCAAAACGCTTCTGCCTAGAATGCCTTTTTTTGAACGACTCTGGGGAACAATCGTTGCCTTACTGACGCACCGCAACAATAAAAAAACTGCCAAGCGGGCCGAATCTGCGATTTGCCGCTTTGATGACAGACAGGCGACTTTCGCCTTTCATAGACGATCCGCCTGCTGGAACACAGCAGGGATTAAAATTCACCTTTCATCACGCGGCCGCGAGCCTTCATGAGGGGGCCGGTAGCTTCATCCCCGGCCGCGGTAGCCCGGTACATCCTGCGGCGGGAGCCATAGCCCCGCCGGCGGTTCACCCGACTGCCAGAACACGTCGATGGGAATGCCGCCGCGCGGATACCAATAGCCGCCAATTCGGAGCCAGAGCGGTCGCATTTCCGTGAACAGCCGCTCGCCAATGCCAACAGTGCAATCCTCATGAAAGCCCGCGTGGTTACGGAATGCACCAAGAAACAGCTTCAGCGATTTCGACTCTACAATCATTTCATCAGGGGCATAGTCAATGACGAGATGCGCGAAGTCCGGTTGTCCAGTCACTGGACAGAGTGAGGTGAACTCAGGCGCAGTAAAGCGCACCAGATAAGGTCTGCCAGGACGGGGATTGCCTACATAGTCAAGCACTGCCTCTTCAGGGGAGGTGGGAAGCGCACTGTTCTGGCCAAGATGTTTGAGAGTCATGCAATATTCTTCAATGTGGATGGAACGGTATCCGAGCATTGCCGGATGATAGTGGGCATATAGGATCTGCGCCCGCCGTTGAACAGACGCGCCTCGATCCCATTCCTCGGCGGATGCCATTTGCGTCGACCACGCATTGACATGGGCAAGCCTATGATTACCACCTGTGGCTCACGATGACTGCAGCGGTCATGCCTTGGCCCTCCGGGAAACCAATCTGGGCGGAATAGGGGTGCCGATCCTGCGACGAAAAGGCGACCCAGGCGGCGTGCACAGCAAAGACAAAGATCAAGGCGACAAGGACGACATCGGCGAAGCGACCCGGCTTGTCCAGGCGGGACGACGGCCGGAATGGACGAGCGACCCGGCGGGCACCGGCGCGATCGTCAACCCCCCAGTCTGGCGCGCTTCCACCATATTATACAGCAGCGTCGCTGACATGCGTGCCCGAGTGCGCGATACCCATGAGCGTCTTTTCTACGGGCGGCGGGGAACACCGACGGTCTGGTCGCTCGCCGACGCGCTGACGGAGATGGAGCCCGGATCGGAGGGGACAATGCTCTATCCTTCCGGCGTCGCGGCGATCGCCTGCGCACTGTTGGCGGTACTGAAGCCCGGCGACGAGTTGCTGATGGTTGACAGCGCCTATGATCCCACGCGCGCCTTTTGCGAAAATGTGCTGCGGCCCATGGGCATCACCCCCGTTTATTATGACCCGATGATCGGCGGCGGCATTGATGCGCTCTGCACTAGGCGTACACGCGCCATTTTCCTGGAAAGCCCTGGAAGCCTCACCTTCGAAGTGCAGGATGTGCCCGCGATCGTCGCGGTGGCCAAGGCACGGGGAATCGTGACGCTGATGGACAATACCTGGGCGACGCCGCTCTATTTCCGGGCCGTCAGCCATGGCATCGATCTGTCCATTCTTGCCTGCACCAAATATATAGCCGGGCACAGTGACCTGATGCTGGGCTCCGTAACAGCGGCTCCGGCCCTGTGGCCAGCGCTGCGCAAGACGTCTTACGCTTTCGGTCAAGCGGCCAGCCCCGATGATTGCTATCTCGCCAGCCGAGGGCTGCGCACCTTGAAGGTCCGACTGTCCCAACATCAGGCAGGCGCTCTTGAGATAGCACAGTGGCTGGCTCAGCAGCCGGAAGTAGCGCGGGTTCTGCACCCTGCCCTTCCCGGCTGCCCCGGCCACGCACTCTGGAAACGGGACTTTACGGGGGCGAGCGGCCTCTTCTCCTTCGTTCTGAATGGCGGCAGCGATGCGGGACGGGTCGCGATGATCGACGGTCTGAAGCATTTCGGCATTGGCTATAGCTGGGGCGGATATGAAAGCCTCGCTCTGCCGATCGATCCGCAAAATTACCGTACCGCAAAGACCTGGGAAGCCGAGGGGCCACTCGTCCGTCTGCACATCGGCATAGAAGACCCCGCCGACCTCATCGCCGATCTGGCGGCTGGCCTGAAACGGTTCCGGGAGACTGGCTGATGCTTTCCCCGCACGTCCTTGCCGGATGGGACATATCGCTACTCCGGGGAGGCGATGCGATGGAGATGGCAATCAGCGCTGGCATTGCCCTTTTGCTGCTGGTCCTCTCCTGGCTACTGGCGAGTTGGGCCTGCCCCCGCCTGCGTTCGCTATGGCTGGAAAGGGTTGGACTGCATGGCGAGGGCCTTGGCGAACGCATGGGGCCTATTCTGCGATATGGCGTCGCGTCGCTTCTACTGGCGCTCGCCGCCAATATGTGGCTGTGGCATGATCATGCGGCATTGATTCTGGGGGCGGTGCTGGGAACCACCACCGCTATGCTGGTCACGCATGTGTTACGGGGTCTGCATATTCCCCGCTGGGTCAGCCTTCCGGTCGCGCTGGTGGTGCTGATTGCCATTGTGTCAAACAGGGCGGGCGGGCTGATCCCGCTGACCGACGCGCTGGAACGCGTAGGTTTCAATGTAGGCAACACCCGTTTCTCTCTGCTCAGCATGCTTACGCTTTCGGTAACCGTCGTGGCGCTGTTCGCAGGCATACGGCTTGCAAACCGAATTACAGAACATAGCATTGCGAGAGTCCGCGACTTTGATCCTGCACAGAAATTGCTCGCGCAAAAATTGGCGGCGCTCGCAATCATCGTTGTCGCCTTTTTTATCGGCATCGACATAGCGGGTATCGATCTTACCGCATTTGCGGTTTTCTCGGGCGCGGCCGGTCTGGCCATCGGCTTTGGTCTGCAAAAGACATTCGGAAATCTCATCGCCGGGATCATTTTGTTGATGGACCGATCGATCAAGCCCGGCGATGTCATCGTGATCGGCGGCAGCACTGGCGCAGTCAACAAGATCGGTGTGCGCGCCGTGTCCATCATCACACGGGACGGCAAGGAGCATCTGATCCCGAACGAGAACCTGATGACGCAGGAGGTGGAGAACTGGTCCTATTCCGACCGGAACGTCCGATTGCGCATTCCGGTCGGCATCTCCTATGACAGTGACCTCCCGCTGGCACAGAAGCTGATGCTTCAAGCGGCCACAGAATCCCCGCGCGTGTTACGCTCCCCAAAGCCCAATGTCTGGCTAAGCGAATTTGGCGAGAGCAGGGTGGAACATGAAATATTGGTGTGGATCAGCGATCCGGAAAGCGGCGTTGGCGGAATAAAGTCTGACGTACTCAATCGGCTATGGAATCTCTTCAAGGAGCATGGGGTAAAAATACCCTTCCCACGGGTGGATGTTCACATCGAGGACCCTTCGGCGAGTTTGCTGAACAATGGCGCTGAGGAGACGAAGCGGTCTCCTCAAGGAACATCAGGCTAATGTGCGGCGCGTCATGACGGCGACTCTCTCCATTGACATTTTGGCAACGCAACATTCACCAACTATTCAGGCAACCCATTTTTCTAGGAAATAATCCGTTGCATCTTGGCAACAACACCCAGCTTAATCACCCTTCCCTTCATTTTTGATATTGTGCAACGCGGTGCAGGGGTGCAGCTACGCGCCGTCCGGACACCCCCTCATGCCGCCTCGGCATGGAGCCCCCTTCTTCAACCAGGACAGGGCGGCTTGTAAGAAATTTTGAAGGATTATTTATGCGTAAGACCCTTATCGGCCTTGGCAGCCTTGCCATCGCCCTTGCCGCAACGCCCGCCACCGCACAGGATGACAACAGCGGCATCACCATCACCGGCAGCGCTGCAGTCGTGTCCGATTACCGCTTCCGCGGCGTTTCGCAGACTGGCGAAGAAGCCGCCATTCAGGGTTCTATCGGCATCAGCCACGAAAGCGGTCTTTATGCCGGCGTTTGGGGTTCCAGCGTTGATCTTGGCGCGACCGACGGCGTCGTTTTCGATGACCTCAACACTAAACTCGACGCCTATGTAGGTTACAAGCGGGAAGTCGTACCTGGCCTCACCGCCGATGTCGGCCTTCTCTATTATTATTACCCGAAGGACAGCAACATCGCGACTGACTACTTCGAACCCTATGTCTCGCTTTCGGGCAGCCTGGGTCCAGTCAACGCAAAGGTTGGTCTGAACTATGCCTGGGGTGGCCAGAACGCGCTCGGCAATGACGACAGCATCTATGCCTATTCCGATCTGAACACCGCCATTCCCAACACGCCATTCACGCTGAAGGGTCATGTCGGCTACACTGACGGAAGCATGGCTCCGTGGTCGGGCGCCCAAAGCGGCAACTATTGGGACTGGTCCGTCGGGGCGGAAGCCAGCTACAAGATACTGACCTTCGGCGTTTCCTACGTGGACACCGACGTTCGCAACAGCATTGCAAACGACGTTGGTTCGGATAGCGGCCTGGTCTTCTCGGTCGGCGCCAGCTTCTGATCTGATAATCATCTCAAAAATGGGCCTGCGGCGTTTTCATTCGCCGCAGGCCTTTTTTTTGCTGGAGCAACAGGACGAAAGTTGCATTCGAGCAACAGTCTTGGGGAAAATCCATTGCCGTGGCTCGGGAATATTGTGCAACGCGGCATCCGTGTGCAGTCTAGGCAAGTTCAAGGTGAGCTTGCCCCGGAGAGGCAACAGCCAGAACGCAGGTGGGACGACCGCAAATTACCTTCAAGGGGAATGAAATGCGTAAGTCCATTATCGGCCTCACGGCCTTTTTTCTCGCTACTGCCGCAGTTCCTGCCTTCGCGCAGGACGACAATAGCGGTATCACCATAGCCGGCAGCGCGGCAGTCGTATCCGATTACCGCTTCCGTGGCGTTTCGCAGACGGGCGAAGAAGCCGCCATACAGGGCTCGATTGGCGTCAGCCATTCAAGCGGCCTTTACGCGGGCGTCTGGGGCTCCAGTATTGATCTGGTCGCTGCCGACGGTGCAGACCTCAACACGGAATTGGATTTTTATGCTGGATACAGCAGGGAAATCATGCCCGGCGTCACGGCCGACGTCGGCCTTCTCTATTATTTCTATCCGAAGGACGGCAACGCCGCGACTGACTTTTTCGAACCTTATGCTTCGCTATCCGGAAGCCTTGGACCGGTAAACGCCAAAGTCGGACTGGCCTATGCCTGGGAAGGGCAAAACGCGCTTGGCAACGATGATGACATTTATGTCTATACGGATCTCAGCACAGCAGTGCCGGGTACGCCGTTCAAGCTCAAAGGTCATGTCGGATACTCGGATGGCAGCCTCGCCCCGCTCGCCGGTGCGCAGAGCGGCAACTACTGGGACTGGTCCGTAGGCGCGGAGGCCAGCTACCGGATGCTGACTCTGGGCGTTTCCTACGTCGATACCGATGTCGGCAACACATGGGCCAATCCGGCCGGTTCGGACAGCGGATTGGTCTTTTCGATTGGTGCGAGCTTCTGAACTCGTCAATTTATCCAGAGGGCAGCGGTTCAGGCAAGATCGCTGCCCTTTGCTCTGTCGACATTCAGCAGAGCGCGACTTCCAGCTTAGGCAATGAACCCATTTTCATCCGCCCCCCTTGGTCTTGCTGGACGCATCCTCTATGCAGGCGAAAATCCTTCGGGGAAAAGCCTTGATAGAAACATTCCTGACGACCGCTTCGGCCTATCTGCATTTCGAAAATCTGGGCCTGGATCCGGTAGCGATCGATCTCGGCTTTTTTACGATCAAATGGTATTCCCTCGCCTATCTGGCGGGCATCCTGATCGGCTATTGGTATTTGCTGAAGCTGATCGAGCAGCCGGGCTCTCCGATGGCTCGTCGCCATGCAGACGACATGATCTTCTATGCTACGCTTGGCATCATTCTGGGCGGGCGAATGGCTTATGTGCTTTTCTATCAGCCAGCGATTCTTGAACACCCGCTCGACATCTTCAAATTGTGGCAGGGTGGCATGTCCTTCCACGGCGGAGTCATCGGCGTGTCGCTCGGCATTCTTTACCTCGCGCGCAAGAATGGACTGAGCTGGCTGCGCGTCCATGATTACGTCGCTTGCTGTGTCCCCTTCGGCCTGTTCTTCGGGCGGCTGACCAATTTCGTAAATGGCGAATTGTGGGGCAAGGCGGCGGATGTGCCCTGGGCTATCGTCTTTCCCGGCGGCGGCCCGGTGCCGCGTCATCCCAGCCAACTGTATGAGGCGGGACTGGAGGGCATCCTGCTTGGTCTGGTGCTTTGGATTGCCTTCTGGAAAACGCGGGCGCGCTATCAACCCGGCAAGCTCGTCGGCATATTCCTGCTTGGCTACGGCCTTGCACGCTTCACGGTCGAATTCTTCCGCGAGGCAGATGCGCAACTGATGGAATTTGCAGAACGCACCGGCCTGCACATGGGACAATGGCTGACCCTGCCGATGATCCTGGGCGGCCTTTACCTGATCCTGACAGCCAAAGGCCGCGCGGAACGGAACGCGGTTCCAAATGGGAGCGCCCGTGCAGGCTGACGTTCCCCTGCCGCTGGCGCAGCGGCTTGCGCGTCAGATTGAAGCGGGCGGTCCCATTTCCGTCGCCCATTATATGGCCGAAGCGAATGCCCATTATTACAACAGCCGCGATCCATTGGGCGCTGCAGGCGATTTCACGACAGCTCCCGAAATCAGCCAGATGTTCGGAGAGCTTGTTGGCCTGTGGCTGGCGGATATTTGGATACGTAGCGGGCGAAAGGACCATCCGCTCTATGTAGAGCTTGGACCGGGCCGAGGCACGCTGGCGGCCGATGCATTGCGCGCCATGCAAATGGCCGCGCTTACGCCAAAGGTGCATTTCGTAGAAACAAGCGAGGCCCTGCGCGCCAAACAGAAGGCCAATGTCCCCGACGCGGCCTGGCATCACGACCTGGACAGCCTACCCACCAAGGGGCCTCTGCTGGTGGCGGCCAACGAATTTTTTGATGCGCTGCCCGTCCGGCAAATGGTGGCCACGCCTCATGGCTGGCGCGAGCGGGTGGTTATAAAAGCCCTGAATGGCGAAGCAGGCGCGTTCGAGCCCATGGCAGGCTACCGCCCGATGGACAGCGCCGTGCCTGACGCCTTCCGCCATGCACCCGAGGGCGCCATATTGGAAAGCTCCCCCGCCAGCGCCACTATCGCTTATGCACTGGCGCTGCGTCTGGCGAAGCAGGGCGGTGCCGCGATCATCATCGATTATGGCTATGAGGGCCCTGCACTGGGCGACACGCTGCAAGCCGTGCGTGGGCATCAGGCCGCCAATCCCTTTGCCGATCCGGGCGAAAGCGACCTGACTGTTCATGTCGATTTCACCACGATTGGCAATATGGCGCGGCAGGCCGGACTCCGCGTATTCGGCCCGGTCGGCCAGGGAACGTGGCTGCGCGCGCTCGGCATCGATGCGCGCGCCACGGCATTGGCGCAAAAATCATCGGAAAGAGCCGAGGAGATTGAAAGCGCACGATCCCGGCTGACTGCCGACGATCAAATGGGCACACTCTTCAAGGCGATGGCCTTTGTTCATCCCGACTGGGCACCGGCCGAAGGATTCAACGGATGATTGAGATATTGCGCAGTTCCGCTCTGGGCGAAGTGCCGCACGGATTTCTCGGGCGGCGGGGAGGCGTCTCCATTGGCATATATGCCGGGCTGAATGTTGGTCTGGGTTCGGCGGATGACCACAGCACCATTGTGCAGAACCGGATATTGGCGCGCGAGGCAGTGCTGCCCGGCTCAATGCTGGTAACGGTGCATCAGGTGCATTCGGCCGATACTGTCACTGTCACAGCACCCATTCCGGAAGATGCTCGCCCATCAGCGGATGCGATGGTGACGGACCGCCCTGGGCTGCTGCTCGGCATTTTGACGGCCGATTGCGTGCCGGTGCTGTTCGCCGACAGAGAAGCTGGCGTCATTGGCGCAGCCCACGCGGGATGGAAAGGCGCATTGGGAGGCGTGACGGACTCCGTCCTGACGGCGATGGAAAAGCTGGGTGCTCGACGGGAACACATCGGCTGCGCCATCGGACCCTGCATTGCCCGCGCCTCTTATGAAGTGGCCGATGATTTCGCGGAAAACTTCTTTCGGGACGATCCCGCCAACGAGCGATTCTTCGCTGCCGGTCGCGCTGGGCACCAGCAATTCGATATCGAAGCCTATGTTGCCGCTCGCCTTGCCGCTGCCGGTGTTACGCGGATCGAAGCAATGGGCGAAGACACATATTCCCAGCCTAGCCGCTTCTACAGCTACCGCCGGTCCTGCCATCAAGGGGAGCCAGGCTATGGGCGGCAAATTTCGCTGATCGGCCTTGGGGTTTGATCATCTGCGCTGAAGATCAAGACGAGCATCTTCGACAGCAATCATCCTCAGCCATGCTACCCTTCATCTGCGATATGCGTTCTAAGAGTACGGTGCCCCGCGGACGGGTATGCAGCATGAGAGGAGCGAAGCATGACAGATGAAAAGGACAATGGGCCCCATGCCACCCCGCCGCGCAGGCGACCGAAACCCGCGATATTGGAGATTGCCGGCAAGCGATTGAAGCCGTCGACACTGATGATGGGTCATGGTTTTGACCCCGCGCTTTCCGAAGGCGCATTGAAGCCGCCAATCTTTCTGACGTCTACTTTTGTCTTTGAAAACGCTGCAGCGGGGAAACGCCATTTCGAGGGCGTGACCGGTGTCCGTCCCGGCGGCGCGGAAGGACTGGTCTATTCACGCTTCAATGGGCCGAATCAGGAAATCGCAGAGGACCGGCTGGGCGTGTGGGAGGATGCCGAAGACGCGCTCACCTTTTCCAGCGGCATGTCCGCCATTGCCACTACACTGCTTGCCATCGTCCAGCCGGGCGATGTCATCGTCCATAGCGCCCCGCTCTATGCAGCAACGGAAGCACTTATCGGCCGCATCCTTGGCAAATTTGGCGTGCAATGGCTGGACTTTCCGGCAGGCGCAACGCGCGAGGAGATTGACGCTACGGTGGAACGCGCCAAGGGCATGGGGCGGCTGGCCATGATCTTTCTGGAAAGCCCCGCCAATCCGACCAATGTGCTGGTCGACGTTGACGCCGTAGTCGCCGCCCGAAACACATTATTCAGCGACGAAGAAGAAAAGCCACCCATAGTCATCGACAACACCTTCCTCGGACCGCTCTGGCAGAAGCCATTGCGGCATGGCGTGGATATGGTCGTTTATTCCCTAACCAAATATGCAGGCGGCCACAGTGATCTGGTCGCGGGTGCCGTGCTGGGCGCAAAAGACCTGATCGACCGCGTCCGGATGATGCGCAACACCATCGGCACCATCCTTGACCCACACAGCGCCTGGATGCTTTTGCGAAGCCTGGAAACGTTGGAACTCCGCATGAGCCGGGCGGGAGAAAATGCGGGGCGCATCTGCGCATGGCTGCGCGAGCAGCCGGAGGTGGAACGCGTGGTCTATCTCGGCTTTCCCGAAAACGACCGGCAGCGGGATATATACGAGCGACACTGCACAGGTGCAGGATCGACCTTTTCCCTCTATCTGAAGGGCGGAGAGAAAGAGGCGTTCGCTTTCCTTGACGCGCTGAAAATCGCAAAACTGGCCGTCAGCCTGGGTGGCACCGAAACGCTGGCGAGCCATCCCGCCGCCATG
The DNA here is from genome assembly GCA_036570425.1 of Rhizorhapis sp. Classification (GTDB taxonomy): domain Bacteria; phylum Pseudomonadota; class Alphaproteobacteria; order Sphingomonadales; family Sphingomonadaceae; genus Rhizorhapis. The sequence continues at coordinate 31,495 of DATCYF010000026.1, forward strand.
ACGCATCTCTCCGTGCCTGCCGAACGCAAAAAGGCGCTTGGGATCGACGACAACATGGTGCGTATTTCCATCGGCGTCGAGGATGCAGATGACCTGCTCGCAGATTTCGAGCAGGCGCTAAAAATGGTGCGATGATGAGCCGGCCTTATCGAGGCCCGTTCATCTTTCGATTTGCACGCGGCGGACCACTTCGTTGCGGACGTCCCGGACCCTTTGGACGGGAATAGCCGTTCGGCTGCGCGCGAGGGCCGCGCTGTTGCTGGGCCGGTGGTCCGCTTGCGGCCTCAATGCGGACGTCGGCGTCCTCTCCGTCACCTGCGCTGCGCTTCAGTGCGTCACTGAACTTCTTCGCGGCAATACGAGGAATCTGCACATAGGTTTCGCTTTCCCCAATGCGGATCGCGCCAACTTCCCGCTTGGTGATATGGCCGCGACGGCACAAGAGCGGCAGGAGCCAGCGGGCATCCGCTTTTTGCCGACGCCCCACGCTCATGCGGAACCAGGCGCTGTCCTCAAAGCCGGGCCGAGGCTCTTCCGGTCCGCTGCCGCGTTCCCGCCGTTGCGGCGCTGCCCCGCTCAGCAGATCTTCAGGCTGCGGAAGCTTGGCGCGGTGCATTCGGACCAGAGCGGCCGCGATATCCTCCGCACTGCGCTTCTCCAGCAGGCGAGCGGCAAGCTGCCGATCGGTTTCGTCGAGTTCTACTGGCTGCAGCAACACCTCAACCAGCCGATCATTGTCACGCGCGCGAATGTCGTCGGCTGACGGGGCAGCAATCCACTCGGCAGCAATTTTCGCGCCGCGCAACATGCCTTCGACTCGCTTGCGGCGTGTAAAAGGCACGATGAGAACGGCAGTCCCCTTCTTGCCCGCACGGCCGGTCCGGCCGGAACGGTGCTGCAATGTTTCAGCGTCGCGCGGAATGTCGGCGTGAATGACGAGGCGCAGATCGGGCAGATCAATACCGCGCGCTGCCACGTCCGTCGCCACGCATACACGCGCACGGCGGTCCCGCAGAGCCTGCATGGCATGATTGCGCTCATTCTGGCTATGCTCGCCCGAAAGCGCGACAGCATCGAACCCGCGCTCAATAAGGCTGGCATGCAGGCGCCGAACGCTTTCGCGCGTCGCGCAGAAGACAATGGCAATGTCCGATTCATGGAAACGCAGAAGGTTGACGACGCTGTGTTCAATATCGTTCGGCGCCACTGCTATGGCTTGATAAGCGATGTCGCCATGCCCGCGATCCGTGCCCGTGGTGACGATCTTCAACGCATCGCGCTGATAAGCGCGGGCCAGCGCGGCAATCGGCTTTGGCATGGTGGCAGAGAAAAGGAGCGTGCGGCGGCCATCCGGCGTCGCGTCCAATATTTCTTCCAGTTCCTCACGAAAACCCATGTCGAGCATTTCGTCGGCTTCGTCGAGAACCACGGTTCGCAATGCGCCTGTGCCAAGTTTGCCGCGTTCCAGATGATCGCGCAAACGGCCTGGCGTACCAACGACGATATGCGCCCCCTGCGCCAGCTTCCGCTGCTCATTGCGTATATCCATGCCCCCGACACAGGCGATAACGCGCGCTCCGGCCTTTTCGTAGAGCCATTCCAACTCACGCTGAACCTGCAGCGCCAGTTCACGGGTGGGCGCAATTACCAGCGCCAGCGGATCGCCGGCAGGTGCCAGCCGCTCCGCATCACCCAGAATTTCGGGGGCGCAGGCAAGACCGAAAGCAACGGTTTTTCCCGATCCGGTCTGGGCGGAAACGATCAAGTCGCGGCCAGCAGCTTCCGGCTCCAGCACTGCCTGCTGGACGGATGTGAAGGACGTGTATCCGCGCGCGGCGAGTGCGTCGCCGAGCGAAGACGGCAGATTGGTAAAAGACATTCAATATCCAGTCGGGAATGGGGAGCCGGGATCAGATCGCCCGGCATCATGCGCCCCCTTAGCACCACTTGCCCCGCACCGCTACATCAAAGGGTCGGCCAATGGTCATGGAACGGATAGGCGGTGGGGCCGTTGGACCTTTTGGTAGCCATAATCAGAAAGGAGGGTTCGCATGTTGCGGTATGTAATAGTCGGCTCAGCCGCCTTGGCGGCTTTGTCCACAGCGGCGTGCACGGGTAGCCGCGTCGGCGATGGCGCTCTGTACGGTGCCGGTGCTGGCGCAGTCGCAGGAGAAGTCGTCAGCGGCAGTCCTGTGACCGGCGCGGCCATCGGTGCCGTCGGCGGTGCTATCGTCGGAGCAGCCACCGACGACGACGACGATCATCACCATCGTCGCCATCGCTGAACTGCTTTCCATATCCGTCCCGCTTCCCTAGATAGTTCTGAACTGATCTGACAGGTAGCGGGACGGAAGCGGTCATGCAGCACGATGTGATTATTTTGGGCGGCGGCCTCACCGGGATGACGCTGGCGCTGGCACTGGATGCCCATGGGGTGAACTGCGCTGTCATTGACCCGATCGATCCCGGCAAAGCTGTTGCCCCGGGCTTTGATGGCCGCGTTTCAGCGATTTCGAGTTCCAGCTATCGCTTGCTGAGCGCCATAGGGCTAGACCAGCATCTGGAGGGCAAGGGGTGTCCCATCCGAAAAATCTGGGTGAGCGATGGTCTGTCGCCCGGCACGCTGGATTTCGCCCCCGGGGAGGATGATGATCCGCTAGGCATCATGTTCGAAAATCGGGAATTGCGCCTGGCCTTGGCGGCGGCATCGCGCGAAGCAAAATCGCTCGCGCTCCATATCCCCGCTCGCCCCGCCCATGTCGAATGGAATGAGGATCAAGTACGCGTATCGTTGGAGGACGGAACAGTCCTGACCGCATCTTTGCTCGTCGCGGCGGAGGGACGACATTCCCCCACGCGAGAGGCCGCGCATATCAATGTTGCACGCTGGGGCTATGACGAAGTGGCGATCATCACCGCCATTCATCATGAAAAGTCTCACGAAAACACTGCTTACGAAATCTTCTATCCCGACGGCCCGTTCGCCGTCCTGCCAATGCTTCCCGGAACACGATCAGCCATTGTGTGGACAGTGCCGAAAAAGCGCGCGCCCGCCATGCTGGCGCTCAATGAACGGGCATTTGTCGCTGAAATGCAAAAACGCATCGGCGGCTTCCTTGGCGAAATCAGCCTGGCCGCGCCTCGTTCCAGTTTTCCTTTAGGCTTTCACCATAGCGCTCGCATCGTGGACACCCGGCTTGCGCTGGTGGGCGATGCTGGACACGGTATTCATCCAGTGGCAGGACAGGGGCTGAACCTGGGTTTTCGTGACGTCGCCGCACTGACGGAAGTACTGGTGGAAGGAATGCGAATTGGCCTGGACCCGGGGGACCCACAAGTGTTGAAGCGTTATGACAGGTGGCGGAGCCTCGACAACCTTATGGTTTCAGGCGTCAGTGACAGCGTCATTCGCCTGTTCGGCCTGCCGGGCGGAACCGCATCCGCTGTCCGGCGGCTTGGCATGGGAATTATTGGCAAGATCCCGCCCATGAAGAACCGCTTCATGAGTGAAGCGCGAGGCGAGTCGGGCGATATTCCCAAGTTGCTGCGTGCCATGATCATCTGATCCATTTTCAGGAGAACGAAATGACCGACCTAAAGGATATCCCACTTGTAACTATTGACGGTGAACAAACCTCACTCGGCGATTATGCAGGCAAGGTTCTGCTGATCGTCAATGTGGCGTCCAAATGCGGCCTGACACCGCAATATGAGGCACTACAGCAACTTTATGAGCGTTATGGTGGTCGCGATTTTGCGGTGCTGGGCTTTCCCGCCAATAATTTCGGTGGTCAGGAACCCGGGACCAATGAGGAAATCGCGACATTTTGTAGCACCACTTATGATGTCTCATTTCCGATATTTTCCAAGATTAGCGTGGCAGGAGAGGACAAGCATCCTTTCTACGCCGAGTTGATTCGCTCTGCTCCGTCTGCCCAGCCCGATGGCGGCGCGGCGATGCGTGAAAAGCTTTCCGGGTTCGGCCTCGCGCCCAATCCGGCACCCGAGATCACCTGGAACTTCGAAAAATTCCTGGTCGGCCGGAATGGCGAAGTGGCGGCGCGGTTCGCTCCCAATGTCGCGCCCGACGACGCCATAGTCATTCAAGCGATCGAAGCAGCCCTGTAAGACATCAAGCGCGGCGGTTATCCAGCCGCCGCGCCTCGTCCGCCAGCATGACGGGCACTCCGTTGCGTACCGGAAAGGCAAGTCCGGCTGTCTCGGAAATCAGTTCTTGCGCTTCCTCGTCATAGCGCAATGGCTCACGCGTGACGGGGCACACCAGGACTTCCAATAGGGCCGGATCAACGCCGGTCATTGCAGGGTGGCCCGTTCATCACCATCGTGACGGCCGAAAAACTGCATGAGCTGAATGATGAGTTCGGCCCGTTCATTCAGGCCATCCACTTCCAGCAACGCCTGCTTGGCCGCGGCATCGAAGGGGGCCATCTGGCCTATGCCATTAACCAGCGCCTCATCATCCAGTTGCGCAACCGCATTCCAGTCGACGGCGTAGCCTTGCGACTCTGCGAAACGACGTGCTTCCTGCTCCAGCGCAGCCCTTTCGATGCTGGCGAGGACGCCTCCATCCTGCGGCAGCGATTCGATCTCCGCCTCGATCTGGCGAAATGGAGTGGTTACCTCCAACTCCCGCTGCACCCGAAAACGGGCGATTCCTTCCAGCACGATATTGTAGCGGCCGTCCTCCAACGCCTCGACATCAGCGATCCGGCCCAGGCAACCGACATCATAAAGCGCTGGCGTCAAACCTCGGTCACGCGGCTGTATCATGCCGATCCGCCGGTCTCGTGCCATGGAATCGCTGATAAGGGCGCGATAACGCGGTTCGAATATATGCAGGGGCAAGTGCATGCGCGGGAACAGCAACGCGCCCGCCAAGGGGAAGATCGAGATGCGCTGCAAAGCCATGTCAGCCGAACAGGATGGCAGAGAGGCGACGACGTTGCGACGACACCCAGGGATCCTCCAGCCCAACTACTTCAAACAGCTTCAGAAGCAGCGTTCGGGCAGCGCCGTCGTTCCATTCGCGGTCCCGGCGAATGATCTCCAGCAGGGCCTCGGCCGCGCCATCATTATCGCCTTCCGCCATCATGCCGCCGGCCAGTTCAAATCGCGCCTGATGATCGTCAGGATCGGCTGCCACCCGCTCCTGCAATTCGCCCAGATTGCCGACCGGCCGCGCTTCCTTCGCCAGATCCAGCGCCGAGCGGACGCGAGCCATAGGAGGGGTTTTTATCAGATCCTCAGGCAACCCTGCATAGATGACTTCGGCTTCTCCCGTTTCGCCAAGTGCAATCAGCGCGCGAAGCTGTCCTGCCTGGGCTTCAGCATTTCCAGGCGCCATATCGATTATCTGACTGAAGATGCTGAGCGCCCGCTGCGCCTCGCCGCCCGCGAGAACTTCTTCACCCATCGCAAGGAGAGGCGCAATCTGCTCCGCCACGCTCTTTTCCGGCGATTGGATAGGCAATTGCGCCAGCAATTGATCCAGCATCTGCTTGAACTGCCCCTCAGTACGTGCAGGGCTCAGATCGGCAACGGGTTGCCCTTGGAAAACGGCATAGACAGTCGGGATGGACTGAACCCTGAACTGACTGGCAATGAAGCCATTTTCATCGACATTGACTTTGACCAGCTTCACGCCCTTATCGGCATAATCCGCGGCGATCTTTTCGATAACGGGAGCAAGTTGCTTGCAGGGGCCGCACCATTCCGCCCAAAAATCAACGATCACCAGTTGCGTCATCGATGGTTCGACAACATCCTGCCGAAATGCCTCTACCGCCGCCTTTTCCGCCTCATTCAATCCCAGCGTCGCCAATTAACGTCTCCTGCTAACTGCTCTGAATAGCACATTATGTGGGGCTGTGTCCCTGCTGCGCAACCATAGAGCCAATATTGTTTCACAAAAGCGCAAAAGGGGCTTGCCGACATCAAGAACCGATGCTAGTTGCCGCGCCTCACCCGCCAGCAAGTCAATCTTGCAGGCCGCCAGAGCGGGCGTAGCTCAGGGGTAGAGCACAACCTTGCCAAGGTTGGGGTCGAGGGTTCGAATCCCTTCGCCCGCTCCAGTTTTCCTA
>DATCYF010000027.1:0-9549 GCA_036570425.1 Rhizorhapis sp.
AGACATAGTCGCCCTCGACGATCATATCCTCGAAGCTATCGAGAAAGCGCCTGTGCGCGGGTGGAACGACGGCCTGCAGCATCGCTGAGAGTTCGGCATAGTCGGCCGCGTCGTAAGCCTCAGGCGTGATGCCATAGCTCAGGATTGTCTCGGCCCCGCCGACGCGATCGAAAAAGCGGATCGCCTCGCGATTGCCGTCGAGTGCGGTCAGGAACAACTCTTCATGATTGCCGAGCAGGAAGCGCGTTTCGGGGCGCTGTGCCCTCAGGTTGATCAGCCGGTCGATCACCTGCGCCGACTGCGGCCCGCGATTGATGAGGTCGCCCAGGAAAATAAGCTCACCCGATACGCCGCCAGTCCTTTCATCGGCAAAAATCTGCGCCAGTAGTCCGTCGAGCAGATCGAGATGGCCATGAATGTCGCCAATCGCATAGATGCGGCGTCCCTCGGGCGCATGAGCAAGCGGAGGGGGGGCTTTGGCGAAGTGGGAGAATAATTTTGCAAGCATCGAAAGCGGTGATATCTTTCGGGCCCTCAAGCCCGCTAAAATGATGATAATGGCCAAGCATAGCAGGATCGCGATCATAAAGAGCCGAAAAAATGGAGGCACGCTTCTGCTGCTGGCCGCCGCCGCGATGCATGTGATGGGCGCGTCGGTATCCGCGCAGGAAACGCCCGATTTCGAAGCCATTCGTAGCGTCGACACGGACATCGCGGCGATCGGCTACCGTCTCGCCACTGCCAATGCTCCTTTATGTGACCGGCAGGAGCCGGGCCTTGGCCTGCTGCTTCACACGCCCGACCAATATGCACGCGATGTGCGTGGCGAGGCGATCCGCCATTTCCGTTTCGCAGGGCTAGTGGGGGTGGAAGCGGTGCTGCCTGGATCGCCCGCTGCCACTGCCGGCGTGCGGAGCGACGACACGCTGCTGGGCATCGGGGCCGTGCGCTTCAAGCCCGCCGACCGGCAGGCCAAGGCCGGCACCGCCGCGCTGATCGATGCAACCCGCGCGGTCATGGCCCTGCCCCCTGCCCGCCAGCTGACGCTGCGCTTGCGCCGGGACGGGGTCGATCACGACCGCAGCGTCACTCCCATCCCGGCTTGCCGCTCGCGCTTCGAGGTGGTGCTGGGCAACAGCTTTCTCGCGCAGGCCGATGGTGAGCTGGTGCAGATCGGTAGCCGTTTCCTCGCCGATTATCCACAATGGGTTGCTGCGCCGATCGCGCACGAATTGGCGCATAATATCCTGCGCCACCGCGAGCGGCTGGAGGCAAAAGGGGTAAATTATGGCTTGTTGTCGGGTATCGGCCGCAATGTCGGCTATTTCCGGCAGACGGAATTGGAGGCCGATATCTTGTCGGTCTCGCTCCTCGCCAACGCGAACTATGACCCGCATATCGCTCTCGCCTTCTGGCACGTCTATGGCCCCGCGCATGACTCCAATATTTTCAATAGCCGCACCCATCCTGGCTGGGAAACGCGCGTCGCGGTCATCACCCGCGCGATCGCGCAACTTGGTCCAGAGCGCCCGCATCGCCCTGCACTCCTCGACGCGCGCGAACGCCCACTCGATGGTGACTGGCAGTCCTTGCTGGGACAAGCCGCTGACCGTTCCGGCAGCAATATAGATATGATGCGAAAGTCAAAAATCCCTGTCGCTCATTCCGTGAGTAAGGCTCAATATCAACAGGAGCATCTTGGTCCGATTGTCCAATGAGCATTGACGACGATCGCGCAGGTGGCCTGGATGAGCTGCCCATGCCCGAACACATAGACCAATGATCCGGCATGCATGGCTGCGAGATGGGGCAGCGCCGCATCGCAGCGCTTGAAACTCTCCGCCCTTCCCGGTCGCACAAGGCGGGGCCGGCCGCGCTCGGCGCCGCGCGTGCCGGCCAGCGCGCCGGTAAATAGGTGAACTTCTCGATGGTCATATTTCCACTGCGACTTTGGGGAAGCGCGCGCGGCCGGCGCGACCGTCTTAATAGGACGAAGTAACGATGAGCGCTGGCGTTTCGGTCCAGTTCGCCGCGACTGTATGCGCTTGCTTGTGATCTCGCTTCGTTAACTGGACATCCGCAAAAACTCTGACGGATTGGCTGCATTGATGATTCATTGAGCGGGTAGCCACTGGAGACGATCTGCCATGGACCCCAAGTCTCTTTCAGCCTGAATGACCATATTTAGATGCTGAGCCGCTATGGCGATCCGCTGGAGGTTCTGGAACGGACCGTGGACTTTGAGTATTTCCGGGTCTGGCTGGTCGAAGGACTGGGTTATGCCGATGGCAGCAAGGGCGGCCGTCCGCCGTTTGACCCTGTCATGATGTTCAAGATCCTGATTTTGCAGGCCCAGCATAATCTGTCCGATGCGCGAACGGAGTATATGATTCGGGATCGGCTGAGTTGGATGCGGTTTTTGGGTTTTGCACTCGGTGATCGCACCCCTGACGAAAACACTATCCGTCATTTCCGCAACCGGATGACGGAGACCGGGACGCTCAAGCGGGTGATGAAGGCTTTCGACTGGCAACTGCACAAGAAGGGCGGCATCCTATGTCGGGGCAGATTATCGATGCCAGCCTGGTGCCAGCGCCCAAGCAGCGCAACACCGATGATGAGCGGCAAAAGCCATCAAGGATGGCACGCCGCTGCCGATGCTCGCGTTGCCGGTGTTCGGGTATAAAAGCCATATCAGCATCGATCGCCGGTACGGGTTCATTCGCGCAGGTGAGGTCACCTCGGCGGCGCACGCCGATGGGCGCATGTTACGCCTGTGATCGCAGTGAATAGCAGCAGCAAGGTCTGGGCCGACACAGCATACCGCTCTAGGACGAACGAAACATGGCTGGCCGATCGTATGCTGACCAGTCGCATCCACCGTCGCAAGGCCAAGGGAAAGTCCATGCCCAAGGCCACCGCCCGCGCCAATGCCGCAAAGTCCGCGATCCGGGCTAGGATCGAGCATGTGCCTGCGCATCAGAAAAACCGGTTCGGGCTGTTCATCCGCCCCGTCGGCCTCAAGCGGGTCGAGGCAAAGCTCACTTTGGCCAATCTGGCCTATAACTTCGACCGCCTGATCTTCCACGAACGACGTGCCGCCACAGCATGAGTCCGCCCTGAAACCCGGAATCGACCATGAAATGCCCTATCCGATGATCAAAAGACGCCCGCCAGTGCGCTCCGTGCCCCGGTCATGCCACCATCACCTCAACGGAAGCACAAACGTGCCGGTTTTTGCGGGTGTCCAGCTCGATCATCGACAGATCGTTACAGGGCACGCTGGTGTTGCCAGTTTTCGCCATGGCGAAAGAATATGACCCTCATGGCGTCCATCGCTCGAGCCTCAATTCAGTTGTAAGGTGATGTCATGGGGCCTGTCTCGGGCCAATGATCGCTTCTACCTGCCGGTTTCAGTCCGCGCCGTGGCATGAGCCATTGTAATTGTTAACCCGCTCCGCTTAGGTTTCCCCGATCATCCGGGGAGACCTAATTCTCATGAACGACAAGCCCAATATCCTCGTTACGGGCGGCGCGGGCTATATCGGCAGCCATGCGGTGCTGGCGCTGCGCGACGCCGGTTATGGCGTGGTCGTCATCGACAACCTCGTTACCGGCTTTCGCTGGGCGGTACCCGCAGATGTCCCCTTCGTCGAAGGCGACATAGCCGACCAGCCGTTGGTACAGGCAACGCTGCGCGACCATGGCATCAGGGCGATCATGCATTTCGCCGGCTCCGTCGTGGTACCGGAATCAGTCGAGAATCCGCTTAAATATTATCACAACAACAGCGCGAAGACGCGCGACCTGATCGACAGCGCGATCGCCGCCGGCGTGCCGCATTTCATCTTCTCCTCGACCGCCGCGACTTATGGCACGCCCGATGTCGCGGCCGTAGGGGAGGATACCCCCCAGCGGCCGATCAACCCCTATGGCATGTCGAAGCTGATGACCGAATATATGCTGCGCGACGTGGCGGCGGCGCATCCCATGAACTTCTGCGCGCTGCGCTATTTCAACGTCGCGGGCGCGGACCCGCAGGGGCGCATCGGCCAGTCCACCGCCGGCGCCACCCACCTCATCAAGGTCGCGGTGGAGGCGGCGCTGGGTAAGCGCGAGGGCGTCGCCGTTTTCGGCACCGATTTCGATACGCCCGATGGCACGGGGGTGCGCGACTATATTCATGTCACCGACCTTGCCGCCGCCCATGTGTTTGCGCTGGAAGCACTTATGGCAGAACCCGGGCGAAGCCATCTTCTCAACTGCGGCTATGGCCGGGGCTTTTCAGTGCTGGAGGTGCTGGACGCCGTCGATCGCGTGACCAATATGCCAATCAAGCGCACCTTGGAGCCACGTCGCGCGGGCGATCCCGCCGCGCTCATTTCCGACAATCGCGCTATCCTCGCCACCTTCCCGTGGGAGCCGCGCTATGCCGATCTCGACCTGATCGTGCGTCATGCGCTCGCCTGGGAGCGCCAGCTGGGCGCACGCGAGGGCGCATGAGCGCACAATCGGTCCGTGCCTTCTTCGCGGCGCATGCGCCCGACGTCGCGATCATCGACTAAGACGTAAGCACGGCGACGGTTTTGGAAGCTGCCGGTGCGCATCGCCAAGCCCCTGTCTTTGCGCGCCGGCGACCAGATCGTGCTGGTCGTGGTGCGGGGTGATCGCGGCAGCCAATGTTGCTCTTACGACTATCAAAAAAAAGCTGCAGGCCTATGGCCTGCGTCCATCGATGAGCGGCAAGGGAAATTGCTACGACAATGCGTCCGTCGAGACCTTCTTCAAATCCCTGAAGGGGTGACTACACGAAAGTGACGTATCTGCACGCTAAGAGCGAACAAATCCGGTACAATGCCAGCAGAGGCTACCTGTAGGTACTCAACGGCGTGTTCAACCTATCCTTTGAGCATGTGTCGATCATTGCGGGCGCCGATATGGGAGTGCCGCAAGCCGGCTCACCAACGATCGAGGTAGAGCCCTGCTCGCCAAGTATGTGAGTCGGTTGCCCATCCCCGGTATGGCGAAGGATCGCCGATGAACCAGAGCGTCGACGGCAAGGGTCGCGCAGCGATCAACGTTCATCAAGCCCAACTTTCCCCACTTCAAATCGCTGAGGGCAGCCATGTCGGTGTCAATGCCACCGGGTGCAAAAGACCCAACGCTCACACCCGTCCCGGCAAGCTCGATGGAAAGTGCCCGCATGAGGGTACTCACATAGGCCTTCGACGCGCCGTAGACCGCTTGGAAGGGTACGGATGTTTCGCCCGCCAGGCTCGACACTGCGATTATTGAGGATTCAAACGGCTGCTGCCGGAAGATCGCAATCAGGCGGGCCAGCAAATCCGTGAAGCCGGCTACGTTTGTTCCAATCACCTCGGCATAGGCGTCGGCACGGCTAGCATCAAACGGACCGGCGCTCGTCAGCCCGGCAGCCAAGAAAGCCGCATTGACTTTCAATTCTATAACCTTGGCCGCAATCTTCTCCCTGCCCTCAATTTCACGTTGATCGGCCACTATGATCTCGCACGGGACATTAAACCGCTCGCCAATTTCGGATTGTAGCTCCCGCAAGTTGTCGAGCCTTCGCCCAACAATCAGGGGCTTGGCCTGGTACGATGCCGCCAAACGGAGGGCTGACGCCCTGCCCAAACCGGTTGAGGCCCCTGTAACCAGCACCCACGAGTTCTGGATCGGCAGCGGTTTCATGCGCTTTCCAGAGCCTTGTACAGGGCGGTTTTCCCGATCTTGAGCCGAGCCGCCGCCTCACGAACAGTTAGGCCCGCTGCGATGTGCGCCCGCGCCTTGCGCAGCTTGTCGGGAGTGACGACAGGGCGGCGACCGCCCTGACTACCGCGCTCGCGCGCGGCTCGCAGGCCAGCATGGGTGCGTTCCCGGATCAGATCGCGCTCGAATTGGGCAAGCGAGCCGAAGATGTTGAATACCAGCATCCCGCCTGACGTGGTGGTATCGATCTGCTCGGTGAGCGAGCGGAAACCCACGCCGCGCGCCGCCAGCTCGCCGACTTTCTCGATCAGGTGGCTCATCGAACGCCCAAGACGATCGAGTTTCCAGACCACCAGCGTGTCGCCGGTACGCAGATAGGTGAGCGCCTCGGCCAGGCCGGGCCGATCGGCTTTTGCTCCAGATGCATAATCGTCGAATATGCGATCGCAACCGGCAGCGCTCAACGCGTCGAGCTGGAGCGCCAGCTTCTGGTCTGCGGTCGAGACGCGCGCATAGCCGATCAGCGCCACATGCTGCCCGATCGTGTCCGTTTTCCCATCATTTTGCGATCTTGTCCGAATCGCCATCACAGGTCCAGAGTTGACGGACATATTCATCCTGGCCGCCAGAGGACCGTCTGACGGACAGGCACAGCGAAGGAGATGATGCTTGGCGAGGCGGCGACTGGTGAGCCTGGAAATCTGGGCGGGGCATTATGACGCGCCGCTCGATGAGCGCGAGATTGCACGTCACTATACGCTGACCAGTGACGACCTGGAAATTGTCGGTCGCCGTCGCGGCGATGCCACCCGGCTCGGTTTCGCGATGCTCCTGCTCACCATGAGATGGCCTGGCCGTGCGCTGGAAGCGGGCGAAGTCCCGCCCGCCCCTGTGCTCGGTTATGTGGCCCGCCAACTCGGCGTCGCGCCCGACGCCTTTGCGGACTATGCTCGTCGGGATCAGACCCGCCGCGAGCATCTTGTCGAAATCCGACGATCGCACGGGTTCAGGATTTTCGATCGCGACGCATTCCGCGAAGTCGTCGCCTTCTCGATCCCTATCGCACAGACCATCATCCACCCCGGCCAGATGGCAGGCGTCATCGTCGACGAACTCCGGCGTCGGCAGATCCTCCTACCTTCTTCTTCGATTCTAGAAGCGGTGCTGCGGCGGGCTCGCCAGCAAGCCGAACAGCTTACCTATGAAGTGCTCACAAACGGTCTGCGGCCCGACACCCTTCAGGACCTGGACGATTTGCTGGCCCGACGAACGGGGCAAGCCGCGACATGGCTATCCTGGCTTCGCAATGCGTCACAATCGCCGGCAGCGCGCAACATTCTGCGCCTGATCGAACGGCTCGCCTATGTCCGCGCACTGGGCCTCGATCGCGGGCGGGCTGACATGATTCCGGCTTCGACTTTTGACAGGCTCGCGGACGAGGGCAGCCGCATCACGCCCCAGCATCTTGGCGAACTCAATGCCCTGCGCCGACATGCGACGCTGGCGGCAACCGGCATCCGCCTTGAGGAAGACCTGACCGACGCAACCCTGACGATGTTCGACAAGCTGTTGGGCAGCATGGTGCGCCGCGCCGAAAACCGGACCCGCGACAAAGCCCTCAAGACGGTGCGCGAGCTGCAGGGTCATCTCCGGACGCTCACAGGGTCTTGCCGCATCCTCATCGACGCGCGAACCAACGGCGTGGACTCGCTGGCGCAGATCGAGGCGCTGGACTGGCAGCGCTTCGCCGTGTCGGTCGAGCAAGCCGAAGTGCTCAGCCGACCGGAAACCGTCGATCGCACCGCTGAATTGATTGAGCGGCATCGCACGGTAAAGCTCTTTGCCGGCGCCTTTCTCAACACCTTCGAATTTCGCGGTGCCGGTGCGGTGCAGGGACTTCTGTCGGCGCTGGCCATTATCGCGGAGCTATACCGGACCGGCAAACGGCGCTTGCCTGATCGCGTGCCGCTGCGCTTTGTGCCGTCCGCATGGCGGCCGTTCATCCTGCGCGATGGCATCGTCGACCGCGCCGCCTATGAACTATGCGCTCTGTCGCAGCTACGTGAGCGGCTGCGAGCGGGAGACATATGGGTCGCGGGCAGCCGCCAGTTTCGCGATTTCGACAGCTACCTCATCCCACCGGCCACCTATGCGGCGCTTCGCGAGAAGGGACCACTGCCGCTCGCCATCGAAACGGATTTCGAGCGCCATATTGAGGAAAGGCGCACCAGGCTCGACACGGCCATCGAACAGGTAACGGTCCTCGCGCGACAAGGCGAGCTGCCCCAGGTCAGGCTTGACGAAAACGGCCTCATCATCTCGCCGCTGAAGGCGGCAACGCCGCCCGCTACCGAAATTGCCCGTCGCGCAGCCTATGATCGCCTGCCACGGGTGAAGATCACCGACCTGCTGCTTGAGGTCGATGCTTGGACCGGGTTCAGCGAATGCTTCATCCACCGACGTTCGGGCCGGGAGGCCGACGATCGCAATGCGCTTCTCACCGTCATCCTCGCCGATGGCATCAATCTCGGCCTCACGCGCATGGCGGAAACCTGCCGGGGCGCAAGTCTGCGCCAGCTTGCTCACTTGCATGACTGGCACATCAGCGAGGCCGCCTATGGCGAGGCGCTGGGAAGGCTGATCAACGCCCATCGCACCATGCCGCTCGCCGCGCTGTGGGGAGACGGCACCACCTCGTCGAGCGACGGACAGCAGTTTCATGCCGGCGGTCGTGGGGCCGCGATCGGTGACATCAACGCGCGCAGCGGCAACGAACCGGGCGTCGCCTTCTACACCCATGTCTCGGATCGATATGATCCCTTTGCGAGCCGGGTGATCGCGGCGACCGCAGGCGAAGCGCCCTATGTCCTGGATGGCTTGCTGTATCACCAGACCGGCATGACGATCGAGGAGCACTACACCGATACGGGTGGAGCATCGGACCATGTGTTCGGTCTCATGCCCTTCTTCGGCTACCGCTTCGCGCCGCGCTTGCGCGACATTAAGGAGCGTCGTTTGCACCTCCTTCCCGGCCAGGAATCCGGCCCCTTGCTCGCCGGCATGACGACCGAACCGATCGCATTGGGCCATGTCGCGGCGCATTGGGACGAACTGCTACGGTTCGCCACGTCGATCCGCACCGGCACCGTCACTGCTTCGGCGATGCTGCGCCGGCTATCCGGCTATCCGCGACAGAACGGACTGGCCCTCGCGCTGCGCGAGCTTGGCCGCCTCGAACGCTCGATCTTCATGCTCGACTGGCTGCGCGACATCGACCTGCGCCGGCGCACCCAGGCGGGCCTCAACAAGGGCGAAGCCCGCAACGCGCTCGCCCGCGCGCTCTTCTTTAACCAGCTCGGCGAATTGCGTGATCGGCGGTTCGAAAACCAGACTTATCGCGCCTCCGGCCTCAACCTGCTCGTCGCCGCCATCATCCTGTGGAACACTCGCTATCTCGAAATGGCGCTGGCTGACATCGGCACGCCCGACGAGATCGCGCGCCACGTCGCGCCATTGGGCTGGGAGCATATCTCGCTGACGGGGGACTATAGCTGGAATGTCGAAGATCGGCCCGATCCGGATGCCTTGCGGCCGCTGCGCGCCGTCAGCTCCCTGCTCGCCGCGTGAAGTTCGCTATCCGTTCGCCCTTAGCGTGCAGATACGTCACTTTCGTGTAGTCACCCCTTTTCGTTCGCGTCGGCCGCTTCCACAGCGGCGAGCAGCGCACCGGCGAGCGTGTCCAGATCGAGCGCATCGGCCCCGGTGGACGTGACCAGCTCGCCGAGTTGCTGGACCTTGCGGGCCTTCAAAGCCTTGGCCTTG
>DATCYF010000028.1:0-2635 GCA_036570425.1 Rhizorhapis sp.
AGCGGCCATGGCATTGACTGACCCGCCCGCCCGCCGCGGCCTTCTGTTCGTTCTCTCCTCCCCTTCCGGCGCAGGGAAATCCACAATAGCGCGGAAGCTGCTGAATGCGGACGGCCATATCTGCATGTCCATATCGGCCACCACCCGCCCCATGCGCCCCGGTGAAAAGGACGGAGTCGACTATCATTTCGTCAATGAGCAGGCGTTCCGGAAAATGGCGGGGGACGGCGCATTCCTGGAATGGGCGCATGTGTTCGGCCACCGCTACGGCACCCCGCGCGCGCCTGTCGAAGCCATGCTGGCCGACGGGCAGGACATCCTTTTCGACATAGATTGGCAGGGTGCGCAACAGCTCTACCAACAGGCTGGCGGTGACGTCGTCCGAGTGTTCATCCTGCCCCCATCGCTGAGAGAGCTGGAGCGCCGCCTGCGCTCTCGCGCCACCGACAGCGATGAGGTGATTGCTGCCCGTATGGAGCGAGCGGCCGCTGAAATCGGCCACTGGGATGGCTATGATTATGTCCTCATCAACAAGGATATCGAGTCCTGCTTCGAGCAGGTGAAAACGATACTCGCCGCCGAACGCCTACGTCGCAGCCGGCAAACCGGTCTTATCGGTTTCGTTCGCAGCCTCACCAAGGATCAATAAGACCAGACGCGCGGGATTATTACCCTTCCCCCGCCATAGGAAACATCCTACATTGCCGCCCATCCCCGGGGGACCGCTTGCCAGGCGGTTGAGAGGCGGCCGATGCAGCCGCGACCCGCTGAACCTGATCCAGTTGACACTGGCGGAGGGAGTGGGCGCACGCAGCCAGTCCGAGGGACTGGCGAGTACGGCCACCGGCCCCTCCGAAATTGGAGAGACACGATGGCAGATATTCCAGCTCGCACCGAAATGCGCGTCACGACCGGCCCGATTCGCGGGAGCCGCAAGATCCATGTCGGGGATCGAAAGGTCGCCATGCGCGAAATCGTTCTGGAAGGTGGCGAACCGCCCGTTCGCGTCTACGACACCTCCGGGCCCTATAGCGATCCCGATGTTCACATCGATATCATGGCAGGCCTGCCCCAGCTTCGCCGCGATTGGATCATGGCGCGCGGCGACGTCGAGGAATATGACGCCCGCGCGGTAAAGCCGGAAGATAATGGCCTGAAAGGTCCCGACCGTTCAGCCGGAGTCGCGCCCTTCCCAAAGATCGTCCAGCGCCCGCTTCGCGCCAAACCCGGCACGAACGTCAGCCAGATGCACTATGCGAAACGCGGCATCATCACGCCGGAAATGGAGTATGTCGCCGAGCGCGAGAATCTGGGCCGTGAACGCCTAAAGGAATATACCCGCGACGGGCAGGACTGGGGCGCTGCCATCCCCGATTATGTCACGCCCGAATTCGTCAGGGATGAAGTCGCACGCGGCCGTGCCATCATCCCCAACAACATCAACCACCCGGAATCCGAACCCATGGCGATCGGGCGCAATTTCCTGGTGAAGATAAACGCCAATATCGGCAACAGCGCCGTCGCGTCCGATGTGGCTTCCGAAGTCGACAAAATGGTCTGGTCGATCCGCTGGGGCGCAGATACCGTCATGGATCTGTCCACCGGCCGTAACATTCACGACACGCGTGAATGGATCATCCGGAACTCACCTGTCCCCATCGGTACTGTGCCCATCTATCAGGCGCTGGAGAAGGTCGGCGGCATTGCCGAGGATCTGACCTGGGACATCTTCCGCGATACGCTGATCGAGCAAGCCGAACAGGGCGTCGATTATTTCACCATCCATGCGGGCGTGCGTCTGCCTTATATTCCGATGACGGCGAAGCGCGTTACCGGCATCGTATCGCGCGGCGGCTCCATCATGGCCAAATGGTGCCTTGCTCACCACAAGGAGAGTTTCCTCTACGATAATTTCGAGGAAATCTGCGAGATCATGAAGGCCTATGATATTGCATTCTCGCTCGGCGATGGCCTCCGCCCCGGCAGCATCGCGGACGCGAACGACGAAGCGCAGTTCTCCGAACTCTACACCCTTGGCGAGCTTACCAAAAAGGCCTGGGAGCACGATGTGCAGGTGATGATCGAAGGCCCCGGCCATGTGCCCATGCACAAGATCAAGGAGAATATGGACAAGCAGCTGGAGGCCTGCGGCGAAGCGCCCTTCTACACGCTTGGGCCGCTCACCACCGATATCGCGCCGGGCTATGATCATATCACGAGCGGCATTGGTGCCGCGATGATCGGCTGGTATGGCACGGCGATGCTTTGCTATGTCACGCCCAAGGAGCATCTCGGGCTGCCCGACCGCGATGATGTGAAGGTCGGCGTCGTCACCTACAAGCTCGCGGCCCATGCCGCCGACCTCGCCAAGGGCCACCCTGCCGCCAAGGTTCGCGACGATGCGCTTAGCAAGGCCCGTTTTGAATTCCGCTGGCGCGACCAGTTCAACCTGTCGCTCGATCCCGATACGGCCGAGCAATATCACGACCAGACACTTCCTGCGGAAGGCGCAAAGACGGCGCATTTCTGTAGCATGTGCGGGCCAAAGTTCTGCTCAATGAAGATTACGCAGGAGGTGCGTGACTTCGCAGCGAGGCAGAACCAGAGCGCTGACAGCTTCATCGCCGCCGAAGAA
>DATCYF010000029.1:0-34932 GCA_036570425.1 Rhizorhapis sp.
ATATAGCTGTCGAGGAAAGTGTTGGCCTCCGCGATGGACGAGATGCCGTCCAAGCGCATCGCCTTGACCAATCGGTCCTGTAACGTGCCGTTGGCCCGCTCGACCCGGCCCTTGGCCTGCGGTGAGTTGGCGCAGATGATCCGAAAACGCCTTCTCCTTGGAGGGAGAGTTTTTCATACTTCCGCCGGTTTTGCTTGAACCACGTCCCAACACTGAGCCGCACAGCTCCGCGGTTCATCAGATGCAGCCTTGCGTCGCATTGGCGAGGAGTGCCAGGGATGGCTACCGGTCTTTGATCGGTCTCAATGTATTCATGAACGGCAGTGCGGGGTTGGACAATTTGCGCGAAAGCCGCAGGTTGCTGCACCGATTTGCCGACGAGGCCGAACGAGCCATCTGCCGCGTCTATTCCGTGGACCTGAAACACTGCCTTCAGGACGTCCGAGCTTATCGGCGTGGCTATTCTAAACAGCGACTCTCCTTACGGTCCAGGCGTCATCGGATACGGAAGCGGCTGGGAAGGATAAGGTGCCTTCAGGATCGCGCAGGAAAGCCCAAAGAGGTGGGCCCAATATCCCGTTTCCCAATCTTCTGTCGCATGAGGTAAAGATTTGATTCGAGTAAAATCGGCCACTCCGGTGACAAATGCCCGCGATGCAAGGCGGAGACGGACGTCTGTTATCTCAGCGGAGAGTGCCATCTTCACCAGAATCTGCCGGTTGATCTCCCTTGCGGCAGGCATGATGCGCAACGCAGCGGGAAAGGGATCGTGCTCAAGCGGAAGATTGGTTACCTGTGCCGAAAACATTGAAAACCGCTCTCGCGTAACGCGATCCTTGATCATCAGAATCGGTAACACGAGCGCCCCGAATAGCTGATCGACGGTAGGATCCCCCTCACTGCTGAACGCGTCGAGCAACTTCTGTCGGTCACGATCAAGCGCCGGCAAGCGCATCTCATATACAGCCTGAACCAACCCGGCCCGTGATCCAAAATAGTGATGGATGATGGAATTGTTTGCCTGTCCCGCGGCGGTGGTAATTTGCCGCAGCGACACGCCCGTCAGACCATGATCGCCGAACAGCTTTTCCGCCACGAGCAGAATCTGCTGCGCGCCTTCTGGATAGTCCTCGAAACAGCGGCTTTGCATTCAGAACTGACTTCCATCATTGATCGTCCCGAAACGATGGCGGGCGGGCGCCGTTAAATCAAGACGGTGCCTATTCCCGCCGCCCCGGGGTGAGATCATCACAGGCTGTAGAATCTCTGAACGTCCAGATCATCCGCTGCGCGGCAGAACCGCTCCAGCGGCGGCATCGTTTCTTCCTTCGGATTGATGTTCGACTGCCACGCGACAAGGCCCCATATTACCCACCGGCTATATTCTTCGAATGCAGTATCAAAATCGATGTGGACGCCAAATTTGGCGAGATGATCGAGATAATGGCGCAGAAGGTCCCTTTCGGCGTCGCGCCGGTCTTGGATAGTCAACGAACCGATCAGAAAATAACTGTAGTCCCGCCATGGCCGACCCCGTCGCACTATCTGCCAGTCAAACCAGAGGCGCTCTCCATTCGGCAATCCATAACTGTTACCGAGATGTGCATCGCCATGGACGAGGCAACGGGGAGCCGAACTCTGCTGGTCATTAAGGCGGAGCTGACGCCACGCGGATCGTAGCCGATCCGGATCTTCGGACATCCACCGCGGAAAGATCGCGATGCGCTCAGGAATGCGATTATGCGCCGCAAAATAGGATTCCATCATCGTCCAGTAATCGTCGCCCCATGTGTCTGGGCCCATCGCGATCTGTAGCCATTGGTGACGTTCGAGTTCCGGGTGCTCCCAGGACGAACCGTGCAGGGCGGCCATGCCCTCCAGCGAATGCCGCATCTCTTCGATCGAGATGGCGCGGGCCGACGTATCGAAACGCCCGCCGCGCAGTATCATGTCTTCAAGTACGAGCAGCCCCTGCTGGCCCTCGGCGTCGTCGTCCCAGTCCGCATAGAAGCAGGTCGGCGCAGGGAGGGGGAGCCGACTTGCCAGTTCCTTGTAGAAACGCGCCTCATTGACGCATGCGTCGCTGCTCATGTTGTTGCCCGACCAGTTCGCCTTCAGACAAAGACTCTCGGGAAGGCCGGCCTCGGAACCGGGACCGTAGGACACGGCGATCCGCGCCTTTGTCGTATGGCCGGGAATAAACTCTACAATATCGAGTTTATCTATCGTGACTTCCGGGTAGCGGTTGCGCAGTATCCTCGTAAGACATTCCGCATCGACGGCTTCGAATTCCATTGGGAGGCGTTCGCTCCGTCCAAGCTCACCTTTCAACGCAACACGAGTCATAGCTATTCTCCTTATAGATGAGTGAATATTGTTGCGGGCGGGTTGGTCAGTCACCGAAGCGCACACGCAATCCCAAACCGTACATCCGTGGGGCACCGTAGACTGCCGACACCCAACCCAGACCGACGCCTGCTACTCCCCCGGTCGAAAGATATTCCTTGTCGAAGAGGTTCTTCGCGAAGACCGACAGATCGATCGGCCGACCAGCCACGTCACTCCATTCCAGGCGAGCATTGACGACGTCATATGATGGTAGCCGCGTCGTCGTGTAGATAAGGTCGTCTGACCAATAATAATCCGCATTCAGGGTGATCGCGCCGAGATTGTTGGGGAGGTCGTTGTGGATACGGAAACCGGCAGTGAAAGTTTTGTCCGCGACCAAGTTAAATTGCGGGTTGTTCGGCGGCGCATAAGGTAGCAGCTCCGACGGTATGTCGAGCGACCGGGTCTTGAGATCGAGGATCGTTCCTCCGAAATTCAAGGTTAACCATTCAGTTGGCGATATCGTCCCCTCCAAATCGATACCGGATACCTGCGATTTTCCAGAGTTAATCAGTAGGCTGCCGCCATTCGGGTCATTTCCGGGATCGCAGTCACCGTCCGGCGAAATCGGCGGTTGCAAGGTGGCCGGAATAGAAGGATTGCAGGCGGCGGCATTGGTGATCACGCCGGACAAGGGCGCCTGGACTCCCTTGTACCATCCAATGAAGCCGGACACGTTAAATCGTCCTCGTACATCGCCCACGCGCCAATCAGACCGAACGCCGATTTCTATGTCGGTCACCGTTTCCGGATCCACGGTTTGATACGGCCTCAGCCTGCCCGAAAAGGTCGGGCTATTGACGGCGCCTGTCCGGTATCCGCGCCGGGTCACGGCATAGGCGAACAGGTCGGGTGTCACCTGCCAGTCGAGGCCGACCTGCCAGGTCGGGGCATCGGTGCGTACGCGATTTTGGCTTGCTGCTGTCAGGCTCGCGGCACCGTTAATGCATTCCGCTTCGGATGCGACTGCCTCGGATGTGCTGCCTATCGCAGTGCATCCATTGATCTTGTCCCACGTGTAGCGGAAACCGACATTTACCTTGAGGCCGCCCCCCAGATCATATGCCAGATTGGTAAAGACCGCCTTGCTTTCCTCTTCATAAAAACCATAGGAGAAGGGCGTGAATGACACGCCGGGCACTGTGGCAACAGAGATAACGCTACCATTCGGTCCGACGGGCTTGCTCTTCAGATAGAAGCCGCCCAGCAGCCAAGAGAGTCGCCCGTCGAACAGCGTGCCGTGAAGCTGGATTTCGTCACTATATTGCTTTACTTCCGAAACGAGCGTGGCATCGATCAGTTGGAACGGGACGCCCTCCAGTCCGGGCACGCTTCCGTCGCTGGTCAGGATGCCCACGCCGTCGGTGTTCGTATTATAACGCAGTTTCGTATTTCGATAGCCGAAAATGTTGACGAGTTGAACCGGACCCAGATCCCAATCCGTTCGGTTGGTTAGGCCGATGCGGTGAACATGCTGATACCCATCGATGTCACTGTTGAATTTGCGGGGGCCGCGTGCCTGCTGGGCCGCCAGCTCGGCGGTTAAGGGGCCCCTGACTCCGATCGCATCGATGAGACCCGGATTGGGATCAATTTCGATCAGCACGTTCGCATTGTTCGTACCGAAGTCACGGAAATAGTCGAAAATTAGCACGTTCTTAACGCTCGTGCCCGGCTCGAGCAGCAGCGAGGCGCGAAAGCCGCGTGCATTCGTGCTGTCATAGGCCCCGATTGGACCGATCACCTCGGTGTAGCCGTCGCGCTTTTCATAGAGCCCGGCAACACGGAGGGCCGCGACATCCTTCATAAGGGGGATGTTCAGTGCAGCCTCAAGCCGGCGCTCGTCATAATTGCCATACTGAACCTCAACCGATCCTCCCAGTTCGTAATCGGGTGTCACTGGATAATAGAGGACGGCACCGCCAGTGGTGTTGCGGCCGAAAAGTGTGCCCTGCGGCCCTTTCAGCACCTGCACCGAATCGAGGTCGTAGGTGGCGATGCCGCTTGCCAGGTTGGGGCTGGGCACATCCGCGAAATAGCTGATGACCGCAGGTGCGCTGTTTCCTGCTTGGGCCTTCGACTGTCCGCGGATTTGAAAGACGGTGTTCACGCGAGACGAGGATCCCATGAGAAAGACACCGGGCGTCTTTACCATCAGATCCTCGGTCGAGGACACGTTGGCGGCACGGAGGCTCTCTTGCGTAAACGCGACGACGGAAACGGGGACGGATTGGAGGCGTTCTTCGGTCCGACGCGCAGTGACGACGATGTCTTCGAAGCCGGAATTCAAAGGCGCTTGTTTCACTTCGACTGTTGACGGCTCTCGACTCGCCGCCGCCGCCGCTTTCTGTGCGGCTGCCTGTGACGGCAAAGCCATAACCGCGATCGCGGCTATCGACACGACTGACTCGCTTGGTTTCATGACACCCCTCTCCCTCACTTGTTTTTTTGAGCATGCCATTCTCCCGACTTTACCCGGTAGGTGACTGATCATCTCTTCAAATCAACTATCTCGCATTTTAAATAACCTGTCTTAAGATAGTTGCCTTAATTTCCGGGAAGGCGAATGTGTTTATACCCACACGACCGTCCAAGACAGTCGCCGGATGGCAACAAGAAAAGAAGGAACCGGAGATGAAATCCGGAGGCGATATGAAGCTGAATATCAGCGACGGACAGCCGCAGTCGTCGCGGGCGGCTGACGGTGATTGTTGGGCTCCTCCGCTGAAGAGCTTCGATAGATATCTCGATCACCGCGAACGGGGCCCGACCAAATTCATACCCCATGGCGTAAAACAACAACAATGGAAGAGGATCCAATGAAGAAACTGGAGAATAAGGTAGCGCTGATCACCGGTGCGGCTGGCGGCATCGGTTCTGCAACCGCGGAGCGCTTCGTGGCCGAAGGTGCGCGGGTGATACTCGCAGACAAGAATGAAGAGGCGGCCCAACACCTGGCCGAAAAGCTGGGCGTCTGGGCATTCCCGATCGGCATGGATATCGGCGACGAGGCCTCGGTGGCTGCCGGCGTAAACGCCGGCACAGCCCATTTCGGCAGTCGCCTCGACATCCTGTTCAACAATGCCGCGCTTACGGATCAGAAGACTCAGTCGCAGGACGCCGATGTCACCACCACGCCGGTGGACGTCTGGACTCAAACGCTTCAGGTCAACACAACTGGGTACATGTTGTGCTGCCGCTACGCCATTCCGCTGATGGTCCGCAACGGTGGCGGGTGTATCATCAACACCGCTTCGGGTGGTGGAATGCTCGCTGACCTCGCACGCGTAGCCTACGGCGTATCCAAAGCCGGGGTAATTGCCTTGACGAAGTATATCGCCACCCAACATGGAAAGGATCGGATCCGCTGCACCGCGATTGCTCCAGGTGCGATCGTGACTGCGCATTCACGGGCGCTCGCCGGGCCGCTGTTCGATCTAATCGAGCAACACACGCCAATGCGTGAGCTTGGCAGGCCAGAAGACGTCGCCGCGCTGGTCACCTTCCTGGCTTCGGATGAGGCGCGCTACATCAATGGGGAGACGATCGCCATCGACGGGGGGGTGATGGCGCATCACCCCCATGTGAAGGATCTTGAAGCACTGCTCGCCAGCGCTGTCGTCCCCCAATGAGCTGCCGCCAACCTCATATTTGGAGAATCCAAGATGTCTCGTCTCAAGGATAAAGCTGCCATCGTCACGGGTGCCGGATCAGGAATCGGCCGCGCAACCGCGTTGCGATTCGCCAAAGAGGGCGCCCATGTCCTCCTCGCGGGACGCCGTCAGTCCACAGTCGCGCAAGTGGCCGAGGAGATCCGTGGGTTCGGAGGTAATGCGGTTGCACTCGAGGTCGACGTCGGCATCGAAGAACAAGTCCGCGACATGATTGATGCGACTCTTTCCGCCTTTGGACGGATCGACATCCTGTTCAACAACGCCGTCCACAGTGCCGCCTCTTCCGAACCCTCGGAGCGCGATTTAATGGCGTTCGACACAAGCGTCTTTGAGCGCATTGTCAGAGTCAATGTACTCGGCGGCGTATGGGCGTGCAAATATGCCCTTCCGCACATGCTTGCCCGGGGTATGGGGGCGATCCTGTTCACTTCATCGACCAGCGCCTTTGCAGGCGACGTGGGCCAGTTCTCATATGGCGCCTCTAAGGCCATGGTGAACTGGTATATCAAGACCATCGCGACGACCTTCGGCAAGCAGGGAATTCGCTGTAACGGGATTGTCCCCGGCCTGATCCAGACCCCCGCTCTGGAAGCTTGGATAACTCCTGAGGTCGAAGAGGGCTTTCTCAGGCTGAACAACGTCCCCCGTCTTGGCAAGCCGGACGATATCGCGGGCGTTGCTGCATTTCTTGCGTCCGAAGAGGCCGAATATGTCAATGGATCACTATATTTCGCCGATGGCGGGATGACAGCCTCGCTTCCCTTCGCACAGCTCCAACGAGAAAGCTCGGCCAGCATTTGAACAGACCGCCAAATAAGACGACCTTATGACCAAAGTCCATGACATCCTATTATTATGCCAATGAGGTATCGTAACCAGACTAACTGGGCACTTCCAAAACCTTCTCGTCAATCGGTGCATAATTTGATCACTCCATCTGATGAGGTGGCGAAGCGTCAGGCAGGATTGTTTGGTCTATCGGACCATCTGAAGCGGCTTTCGGCTTATGGCGACTCTCTGGAAGAGTTGGGCCGGATCATCGATTTTGAGGCATTTCGTCCCACTCTGAGGGCGGCGCTGGCCTATGAGGTGGAGCAAAGGGCGGCCGTCAGCCCTATGATCCGGTGGCGATGCTCAAGGTGCTGATCCTGGCCGCCCAGAATAATGTCAGCGATGCACAGATGGAGTATCTGATCCGGAATCGGCTGAGCTGGCTGCGTTTTCTGGGTTTCGACCTTGGTTGCGCTTCACGCGACGGCCATCATGATCGCGAGGAAGTCGGGTAACGGCGGCCAGAATAATGCGCCATGAATAAGGATTATGCGGAGGAAGCCGCAGGGCCCATCATTGAGCAACTGAAACAGGGCACGGCCCTTGGCAAAAGACGTGGAAGCCCGGCGAATTGCCGCCTGCCCTACAACGCCGCGACCGGAAAGAGTATCGCGGCATGAATTCTATCTGACTGCACATGCAGGGTTATGCCTATCCCCGATGAATGCGCTCGTCCCAGTGTCCAAGTCCCGCTCTGATGCTTTGCAGAGCGTCGTCGACATAGCAGGGGCATGGCGGGGCCAGGCTCCAGATAATGGCTCCGCCGCTCCGATCCCGTGACTGCCTTAATCGCAATGATTGAGGGAAGGGAAAGCGAAAGACAAGCGGCATAAACCACATATTTTCCTCGGCGGTTGAGCCATTGATCGGCTTCAGCCACCTTTAAGGGACGCCACATTCGTCCATCTGCGATATAGAATGGCCCGATACCCTTCGTCTGCCGATCCGGTCGAACGGCGACAGGCCGAGGCCATACCGCAGGAATACGTTCTTATCGACGGTTGGCGTAAAGCCATCGTCGGCGCCCCTTTTGTCAGGATCATTGCAGAAATGTTCGTGCTCGAGTTTGAAATGTGCTCCGGAGCCGCTGCCGCAATCCAGATCAGGTCCCTGGTTTCATCGGGATGAGACCAGTCCTCTACCGGGCAACGCGGCGAGCGCCCGAATCGTGTTCTGTCGATCGACTAGGCCAGGGAGTGCTGCGAAGAAAACATCGACGCCCAGCGCCTCCATTTCGTCCAGCGCTTCTCCGACATCTTTGGGGGTACCGATCACCGTGTCAAAATCCGCCAGGAACTCGGCGAGACCGAGTTCGTCGATCGCGGCTGCATTGCGGCCACCGGGCACGACATGTTCGGTAGGATCGTAGCGCGACCGATATTCGAGTATTCTTTCCCGATAGACTACCGGCAAAGCCTCGAGTGCCTCCCTGGTGCGAGGAAACGCTGCGGGAGAACTGGCAAGGAAAGCCTTGATATCGTCGATTGCCTGGGCGCGTGTTTCCTGCACGGAGCAGAAGCTTGTCACCCAGATATGCATCTGCGAGGGATCGCGTCCGACGGACCTCGCTGCATCGCGGAAGAGCGCGATCTGCTGCGCGAGCTTGTCGAGTTGCTTGGCGCCGGAGAACAGGATCACACCGTCTGCGATCTCGCCAGCAAGTTTTACAGCCTTGGGTCCGAAAGCGGACAGCATGATCGGCACGTTGCGCGGATAGCGCAGCGGCTTGACCTCCCTGCCTTCGAACTCCGATCCCCGCCCCGCAAACAAATCCCTGAATGTGGTGATTTCCCGTGCCATTTGCGCGAGCGTCGCGGGTTCACGGCCGATCGACATCACCGAGCTGCCGCCGCTCGCGAAACCCAGCATTGCACGCCCGCTGCTCATCGCGTGCAGCGATGCTATGCCATTCGCGGTGACGATCGGGTGACGTAGGAACGGGGACGTCACCATCGGCACCACCGTCGCCATTTGCGTTTCTTCGACTGCGATCGCCATGCTGAGGAACATTTCGTGCCAGCCCGCTGGAGAGTCGCCGATGCCGATATAATCGTAGCCGAGATCGGAGCAGAGCCGCAGATCGCTGCGATATGCTTCGAGATTCTCTCCCCAATTATGGATCGTGCCAAGCTTCATTTCCGCTCCTCCTCTACATTTGCCTGCGCCGATACTGATGGATCAAAGCAGGTCCGATATCGCCTGCGAGGTTTCGTGGTCCTCGAAAGCGGTGGTCAGCCTTAGGTGATTGAGAACATTGATCTCCCAACCGTAATTCACGACGGGCGTGGTCAGCCAGCCTATATAGACGCCCCACATCAAGGCGCGGCGATATTCCAGCCAGGTATCGTCGAACGACAACGGCCGGCCACCTTCGGCAGCGAGACGATCGAGATAATAACAGAGCAGATCCCGCTCCTGTGCCCTCCGCTCGCCTATCGGCAGTGCCGTAGTGATCAGATAATTGACGTCGTGAATGTGATACCCGCGCACCATCAATTGCCAATCGAGCAGTCCACCTCCGGATCCGGGCAGGAGATAGGTGTTCCCGAGATGGGTGTCGCCGTGAAGTAGCGTCTGCGGGAGCGTGGACTGGTGGCGCTGCACCGCCTGGACGGCGGCCAACATCTTGGCGGGTGTGGTGCGTAGCCGCTGCACCAGCTCACGCTTGAAATTCTCGTGATCCACCTCATGCTGGATATAGGTGGGCGCCAGCCCGTTCATCATATCGGCAACGCCGCCGGCAATATGCGTCTCCACCCAGGCCAAATCGTCCTCAAAGCGAGGGCTCGCCCAGAAACGGCCATGCAGCGCGGCGAGCGCGTCCAGAATCCCGCGAATCTCTTCCAGCGTCACCGGCTGGGTGACGTTCGGAAAGCGTACGTTCCGTTTCGTGAGGTCCTCCAGCACTAGCGCGAAAGACAGCGAATCCGCATCATAATTTCCGCCGAAGCAGGCAGGCGCCTCAATGGAAAGTTCCGGGCGGATTCGCCGATAAAAAGCGACCTCGTTCGCATACATCGAACCCATGATCTTGTCGTCGCGCGCAAGTTTTATCACCAGCCGGCTCGGCAATCCATCCGGGTTCGCGCCATAGCGCACATCAATGATTACCCTGCCGGCTGTCGAGACGAACTGTTCGCCATAGGTTTTTGCATCCGCGATCGACACCTCATCGACGCGGGTGCCCTGTGACGCGTCTGCAAGCAGTGTGGTCAAATAATTGGGCGTTATGCCTGCTGCGGTGAGGGGATGCTCGTGCGTCATGGTTGTCTCCTGCAAAATCGTCCAAATTGTCCCGGCATCCTCAAAATTGGTAATGAAGCTCCACGGCCCATACGCGTTGTTCGCCGACGGATACGGCGTTCACCGGAAAAGTCGGGCCGAGCACGTTGAAGGCGGCAATATACTTCTTGTCGAAGGCGTTGCGCACGAGCACCGCGGCATCGAGGTTGCTGCCTGCAACGCCGTTCCAAGTGATCCGGAAATTGGTGAGGTGGTAGCCGGGAAGATTCTCGCCCAGATCGCCGCCGAATTTGTCGGTGAAGAAATAATCTCCGCTGAAGACGAGATTGCCGCCCAAACGCGTCAGCGGCACGGTATAGGAGCCGGTGATCGTGCCGGAAAAATCGGGAGTCGGCAGCGTAACCTGACTCTTGTCAAGGCTGAAGCCGAGCGCAGTGGGTGCTGCGATCTTGTCAACCCGGCTGTCTACTGCGGAGCCGTTGAACCCCAGAGACAGATTCCTGAACGGAATCACCGTCAGCTCGAACTCGACGCCTTTGATCGTCTCATCCGCCGCGTTGATGCCGAGCGTCTGGTTATTGGG
The DNA here is from genome assembly GCA_036570425.1 of Rhizorhapis sp. GTDB lineage: Bacteria > Pseudomonadota > Alphaproteobacteria > Sphingomonadales > Sphingomonadaceae > Rhizorhapis. The sequence goes on from DATCYF010000029.1 coordinate 10,720, forward strand.
GAAATCGGGAGCCGAAGCATAGATACCGGACGGTAGAGGATTAAAATTCTGGAGCGCATTTTTGTATTTGCTGTAATAAGCGGAAACGTTTGCGCGGCCCCGCACCATGCCGATCGCCCAATCCGTCTTCACGCCGATCTCGACATCGGTGATCGTTTCTTTTTTTGTAGTCTGGAATGGCCTCAGATCAGGGCAGACATTGTCCGGTCCGGTGCAGCCTGGGCCGCCGGGAAAGGGCGGCACCACCGTCCCGCCAGTTGTATAGGGAGTCTCGAACAACGGCGTATTGACGTTAACACCGCGATAGCCACGCCGGCTGGTCAGGTACAGGAAGGTGCGATCGCTCACCTGATAGTCGAGGCCGACCGTCCAGCTTGGCGCGCTGCCTTTCGCCTGGACCACACCGATGCCATCCTGCAAGTTCAGCGTGGCGGCCGCCTTGCACTCGTCATAGGTCGCGTAACGATCTGTAAAGATCACGCCGCCGCAGGCTTTCACCCTGTCCCAACTATAGCGCAGGCCCGCATTGAACGTCAGCCGGTCCGTTAATTTATAGCCGAGCTGGCCAAACAGGGCATAGTTGGTATTTTCAGTATGGGCGCTTGCGTACGGCCCGTCACCCGACCCGAACGCCGGTGATACGAATGCCAGGAAGTGTGACCCTTCTCCTTTTTTCGTCGGCGCATCATGTCCATAAAAGGCGCCGGCGATCCAGTTCAGGCGGCCATCCATAGCCGTCCCCAGCAATTGCAGCTCCTCGGTTATATATTTCCGCTCCTCGACGGCGCTGCCGTGAAAGAGGATGAAGGGAGAGGTCACGCCATCAATGGTAATGGAGAGCGGGCCGTTGGCGCCCGTATTGATCGCTTCATCCTTCCTATTCTTCCGAAATCCAAAGATATTGCGGATGGTGAACCCGCCGAGGTCCACGGACGTGTCGTTGCTGATCCCGATCTGCCGTCCATAGGAATGGCCCTCGCCGGGCGCGAGATCGCTGTAGGTGCCGTGGAAATTATTCTGTTGTCCCTGGTAATAAGCGGCAAGCTGGCTATCGATCAACTCCGAGATTCCAGGAACCGCACCGGGATTAAGCCGATAAATCAGGCCGCCACCCGATTGTTCGTGCACTTTGAAATAATCAAAGACAGTGATGCTCTTCACGCCGTCGGCCGGCTCAACCAGCAGCGACGCACGGAACGAATCCTGATGGATATCGTCAAATCCCTTGCCGCCGCTAAGATTCTTGGTCCTGGGATCCTGGCGGCGGATCTGGCCGGCGAGGCGCAATGCAATCTTATCGTCCACGATCGGAATGTTGATCGCTCCTTCGAGCGCGCGATAATTATATCGTCCATAATCGCCTTGGACATAGCCCCCCAGATTGTAGGTCGGAGCCTGTGTTCCTACCAGGATCGCGCCGCCCAGCGTATTGCGGCCGAACAGCGTTCCTTGAGGCCCCTTGAGCACCTGAACGTTCGCTATGTCGTAGGTCGGAATATTGGTGCCGACGGCCGGCAGAGGCACGTTGTTGAGATAGGCCACGACTGCCGGAGTACCCGCCCCGACCGGCAGATTGCCGAGCCCGCGCATCAGCACCGACGTCGTGTTCTTGCCGCCTACATAACCGAAATGGAGCCCGGGCGTAACGACGGTCAGATCCTGAAGATCACGGACATTGGCCTGTTGGAGAGCGGCGGAGGAGAAAGCGGTGACGGATACCGGCACAGTCTGGAGGCGCTCGTCGCGCCGCCGCGCGGTGACGACGATATCGCCCAGACTATCCGCGGAATCGGACTGTTTTGCCGTCTCCGACGTACCAGCGGCTGGGCTGGAAGCGGAAGCAGCCCCAGTCCCCGCCGAGCCGAGGCCGGCATCCTGCGCCTGCGCGGACGCGCAAGCTATCCCGGCCATGCCCAAAGCAGCCAGCGTCTTTAGTCCCTTCATCGGCCTTCCTCTCATTTTATCTGTTATGTGCACCTGTTCTTTTTTTGTTTTTCTTCCGGGAATTTGTGCTGGTTCCTCAACGCGCGGTGATGCCATTATCGGCATGGCAAGCGCCATGCACCGCATGTGCCTTGTCGGATGCCAGAAACAGCAGTGGTTCAACGAGATCGTCCGGGACGGAGGGCGGGTGAAACTCGAAATGACGCTGCAACAATGTGGTATCGCATTCGCCGGGAACTGTGCGCCCAGCGCCATCGGGGTGAGCATCCCTCCCGGCGCCAGCGCGTTTATCCGGATGGTGGAGTGCATATGCTCCATCGCCTGCGATTTGGTGAGGCTGAGCAGGCCGGCTTTGGTGGCTGCATAGGCCTGCCCGATGAAAGCTGCGGCCGAGATGACGTTGACCACATTGCCGTTGCGCGCGATCAGGTGCGAGATCGCAGCCTGCATCATGAAAAACGGAGCGGTGAGGTTTGCCGAAACCAGCCGGGTCCAGTCTTCCGAGGTTACGTCCACCAACGCATGCATGCGGAGCAGGTCGACGACGTTGCAAAGCAGGTCCAATCCACCGAATGCCTCCACTGCCTCCTGTACGACACGGGTACAGGCCGCCTGCGTACCAAGGTCGGCCACTCCCGTGACGCAGCCGGTTCCGCCATTCTCGCGGATCAGCCCGGCATATCTCCGCAAGACCGTCGGCATCGAGATCGGCCAGGCACAAGCTTGCGCCTTCCTGAGCAAAACCGGTGCCGGCCGCCCTCCCCAGACCGGATGCGGCGCCTGTTATGAGTATGATTTTTCCTTCGAAGTCGCCGACCACGCGATCCCCTCTCTTTCCTGTTGATCGCCAGAGACAGATAAGGATCGATCGCTATCACCCGCAACATGGGATTTTGCCGGACTTAGCGGCAAAAATGCCGGAAACAAGCATAGTAATGGGAGGCACAGATGAAATGGGATGATCTCCGCTACTTTCTGGCCGTCACCCGGATGGGAACCACGATACAACCGCGCAAAAGCTGCGTGTCGATGAATCCGCTGTCAGACAGCGCATAACCGCGCGGTAGCAGGCACTTGGCGCGACACTTTTTGAGCGGGTGGATGGTACGCTGCGCGTCACATCCGAAGCAGAGAATTGCTCGAACCCGCCAAAGTCTTCGAGGTCTCGATCAAGCGCAGCGTGATGCGGATCAGCGGCAGCGATGCCACAGTGGCGGGAATGATGCGCGTCGGATCGCCGCCGGGTTAGGCGGATTCAGCTTGGCCGGCGCACTGGCCGCAATACAAAATGAGAATCCGCGCGGAGGAAATAATAGATTGCTGATATAAAACATAGAAATAGCGCACTATTAACGCGCAGTATTGCTCCAGTGACCCCCAAAATCAGCGGTCATTGCGCCTCCCGCAATGCAGTTGGCGATCCAATTCTCAACGTCGGACTCCAGCCATCCCACACATCGGTGGCTTAGCTGATGTGGTCGCTTGCTAAGAAATTCGAATTTGCATGGGGTTTGCTAAGCCGTTCGCGTGGGCCTGCCTCCGTACGGTCGCGGAAGGGCGTGCATTTGTGATCCGCCGGAAGTCGGCGTGCTGTGCGAAGGGCGAATGGGAAGGCGTCGGCCAGATATTCGCCGATGGTGTAGGGCAGCCAACTTAAGTCGACTGTTGAAACAGCGGAGTAACCGGAGAAAATCCTTTACAAGAACGATGCGTATCGCGCGGAGGAGGCGCGGGCGATGGAAACCGTGCGGGCAATCGCCACGCTGGTCGGCTGGAGCTTTGCGGTTTGCCCCGAGCTCATTGCTATTAGGGATGCAACCTATCTCTACGAACCCAACGCCCACCTGCTGCTGCTTCCCATCGCTGACCATGACTGGCTTCGTGGTTTGGCCGCGCTCTTGCGCGAAACAGCCTGTCGTCCCTGCTGGTGAGATGGGGACGAACGATGACTGGCATAGAGACCGCCTACGGGCAACTTCTTCGCTGCGTCCATGGGAAGACCCATGAGCATTTCTTCATGCGCTACTGGGTCAGTGATCAGAATGACATCTTGCTCGTGCCTGATCCCTGTGGCGAGGAATCGGACGACCAATGACACTGAAGGGCGTCATACCAGCATTCCAGCCCTGGCGTGATGCCCGCGAGCAGGACAGGGGCCTGCTTCGCGCTAACAACCTGCTCGTTCAACGCCTGTCCGACCACCCGCTGTAGAAAGCGCCCCATAGCGCGCATCCAATCGAAAAATCTCGCTGTGTCGACAATAAACCATCCATTTCAGTCAACGCTTCATGGAATCACAAAATCACCGAAAACTCGAGAAGGTAAATCAGGGCATCCGGTTGATTACTTACTGGCCGGAAAGCGGGACACGTCCATCCAATAACATGCACCGCCGGATCTTCCATGAACGACGTGCAGCGACGGGATAGATGCTTCCGAAAAACCGGAAAACTGCCCAAACACGGGCAATATGGAGCCATCAAAGGCAATCATTTACGCCAAATCCGACGGCTCCATACCAAAATCGCTTAGATCAGCGAGTTGATGGAGGTGCCCAGCTTAGGCAACGTTACCCCGGTTTCCTAATAAGTCTATGACAATACTCCCCTTTTGTCATCATGATTGACCGCCGGCCTCGTCAGGCTCCATATGTCGCCGCACAAAACGGCGGCGATGCGCACGGTTGTCGTCGACTTTCCAGAGCCCCGGCCTTCGGGCAGCCTTAGCCGCGTAGGAGTGGATACCAGACCTTCAGTTGTGATTGCGCCCTCTGTGACCATTACACGGCCAACCCGGCCATTCGCCCATCCTTTATCGCCTCATCGGTTGCGAATACGCTCCAGCGAGCCTCGCGGGCGTCACCGATGATGCGAATATCGGACATGTCCGTGATCAGGGCATGATAGAGGTCCTCCTGAGGGGGCTTGGAGGTGACGAGAATTATGTTGTCGACCCCTTCCAGGACCGACTTCTCGCCGGACAGAAAGCCACGCACATGAACGTCATGCTCATCGATGCCGGTGATTTCGGTCGATGGCATGAAGGTCACCTTGGGAATGACCCTGCGCGCGACGACCTTGTTCAGACCCAGTTCGGTGACCGACATGGCCATCGCGGAGTCTATCGTAAGAAGAAAGACCTCCTTGCCCTGGTCCGCCAGATGCTCGGCAATGCCGGGGCCGACTTCGTATGAGGTGTTGTCATAAACGACGGTGCGATTGCCGATCCGCGCCTTTTCCAGAAGAAGCTCCTCCGGCGTCAGGACATGCGGCAGGTTCGCTCCGGGCACGCCGGTCAGTTGGCCCTTGCTTACCCCGGTCTTGGAATAGCGCGCACCCGTGGCAATGATCACGGCATCGGGCGAAATCGCCTTGATGGATTCAGGCGTGGCTTCGCTTCCAATTTGGATCTCCACGCCCGCCTTATCGAGTTGAAGCTTCAGCCAGCGAATGAGGTCCGCCCGATCTTCAAGGCCGGGAAGCATGGCCTGCAAGGTGACATGACCGCCAATCCTGTCGGATTTTTCCAGCACCGTGACCCTATGACCGCGTTTTGCCGCGACCAGTGCCGCCTGCATGCCAGCAGGACCGGCACCAACGACAAGTACATGCTTCTTATTCCCGGCCGGCGTCAGCGGCCCTTCATGTTCGAAACCGATATCGGGATTCACGGTGCAGCCAACCGGCTGGCCATAGCAAGACCGCAGGAAGCAACCCTCAAGATCGCCGATACAGGCACGGATCTCGCTGGTCTGATCGTCCCTGCATTTGTTGGGCCATTCGGGATCGGCAATTACGGAACGGGCGACAAACACCATGTCGCAGCGCCCATCGGCAATCGCCTGATCCGCAAAGGCGGGAGTCAGGATGCGCCCGCCACTGACCACGGGGAGGCTCACGGCCTTCTTGACCGCTGCCGCCGCGTCTAGATGCGTGCCCTCTTTGGCGATATAGGAGGAGGGATAGTGATATTGCGTCATCTGCGGCTTTTGGCCGCGCGCCGTGATCCGCAGCCAGTCGACCATTCCGGTCTCTTCCAGGATCCTGCACTGGGCGATGCCATCGTCGATGCCACTCGCGCCTAGGGTCGATTCGTCAGCGTTGACCGCCACACCGATAGCGAAATCGGACCGCACGCGTTCCCGGATCGCGGCGATGATCTCGGTCACGATGCGCATGCGGTTTTCCAGGCTGCCGCCATAACGATCGCTGCGCTGGTTGTAGAATTCGGACGTGAAGCTTTGCAGGCCGCCGCCGGCGTTGATGGGAAACTCGAAGCCGTCGGCACCGGCCTGTTCGGCGTGAGCTGCTGCTACGGCATGCGCTTCGATCAGTTCCTGGATCTCGTCGATGGTCATCGAACGAGGCTGTGTATCGGCAAGCACGGTATGGGGCGCGATTGCCGAGGCCTGCGCCTTGGTCGGATCGGCCATCATCCAGACGCCCTGCACGGCAATCTTGGCCCCATGCTTGTGCGAGGCATCGACGATCCGCCGGATCGCTGGGATGTGATCGGGATTATAGGCCTCTATGAACCAGCCAGGGGGCACCAAGGGCGCCGGAACAACCTGACAGCTGGCAATCACCATCATGCCCGCCCCGCCTTTCGCGCGCGCCTCAAAGTAACCGACCTGGCGATCCGTTCCGATACCCAGGCCGACCATCCCGTGCGGCGACATGAAAACCCGATTCTTGATCTCCATCCGGCCGATCTTGATTGGACTAAACATAGTGGTATACCTACTCATATCTGCTCCTCTCCTGTTACGCTTGCGATATCACCTCGCACGGGATGTCTGAAGCGAAGCCTCGCTCCACATATTCTTTTTACTTTTCAAGGACATACTTGTTCATTATGCTCATTACGTAGAAGCCCTTTGTTCCTCCCGGATCAATTATCTTCCATTGTTGCCATCACGCCGGCGAAGTAAGGCGCATGATGGACAATGCCGCCGTCGACGCTGAATACCTGTCCAGTGACAAAACTACCTGCATATGAGTCCACAACGTGTGCACCCGCGCACATGCCTCGCCGATGTTCGCCGCCGAACCGGTAACGATCGCTACCCGACCGCCAGCACGTTTCCGCCCGAAACGGCGCTTACAAAATTTATGCAGAATTTGTTCCGCGATTACGTCGACGGTCCGCGGATCGTTCGGATGACGATCGGCGAGGCTCAGCATAGCTTCGCACATGTAGGGAAGGGAGGTCCGCTTGCCACGGTGCTTATGCACAGCCGTGAGTGATCGACGCTACTTGTTCGAGATACTGGGTCGTATGGCATCAGGCGCGCGTTCTGGCTTCCGCGAGCGACTTGCCCGCAATGTAACCTAGGACCATGGCCGGACCGACGTTACAGCCATGGGCGGGCGACTTGCCCCGCCAGATCGAGTTGGCGTCCAAACCTGCAGCGTAGAGTCCTTCGAACGGGTCGCCATTCGCATCGGTGACACGACATTGCGGATCGATCCGCAGGCCGACGGTGGTTGAACCATCCCCGGGATGAATCTTCACGGCGTAGAATGGCCCCTTACCCAGCGCGCCGAAGCACGGATTGGGCGTGTGTTTCGGATCGCCAATTTCCTGGTCGATCAACGTGTCGCCCTTCCCGAAGTCGGCGTCCTTCCCTGTTTTCGCCAGTTCATTGACGCGTGAAACGGTACGCTCGAGTCCACCTGGATCGACACCGATCTTGTGCGCGAGGGCGCGCAACGTGGTGCCTTCGGTGACATATCCTGCCTGGAGCAGCTTTTTCAGGTTCGGCGCGCCGGGATAGACCATTCCTAGCCCATATTTCTTCACGCCCGCGGCATCGTTGATGATGTAGGCGGGCACTGAGCCCGTCTTGTGCATGGCCTCGACGAAATGCACCGACGCCTCGTTACCGAACCGCTCACCCTTCGCGTTGACGGCGATGCAGCCCGGCTTCGACATGTCCATCAAATGCGCGTAGCGGGCGAGATACCCATCCTCCCGTTGCAAGGTCGACACCACCGCCCATACGGCGTTGATCAGGTTCTCGCCATCGAGCGAGGCGCCGACCTCCAGGCCCATGTTCATGCCATCGCCAACATTTTCGTAAGGCAGGATCGAAACATGTTGGTCCGCATAGGGGATATAGGCTTTGCGCAGTTGCTCATTCGCCGAAAACCCTCCGGACGCCAGCACTACGCCGACCCGTGCCTCATGCGTTTCAGTCCCGCCGTTCGCCGACACCCGCACGCCGGAAATGCGGCGCCCTTCGGTCAGCAGCCCTTCGACGGCGGCGCTCTTCCGCAATGTCACGCCCGCATCCAGCGCGGATTTCAGCAGCGCGGCCGCAAGCGCATTACCCATCGTCAGGCGCGTGCCCCGCTTATATCCCCGCAGCTTGTCCGTGCCGAAGCGCGCGGCGAGCTTGCCAAAATGCCAGAGCGCCTTCGGCTTGGGCATCTGCGCGAGATAGGGCAGATCGAACATGTCGATCATGAATCCGCCCGGCGCGTTGAACTCCTCTCGACCGGGGGTGAGCTGCGGGAAATAGCTCCCGAGCTTCTTTCCGTCATATTCGCGGGGGCTGAGAACGCGGCCATAATGCTTGGCGCCAGGAAGTTCGGGATACCAGTCGCTGCTGGGCAATGACATCAGGAAGACGACCTCACTGTTCACCGCCAACCACGATACCATTTCAGGGCCGTTATCCAGATAAGCGTCGATCAAGTCCACGCGCGCTCTCTCGCCTATCACCTTCAGGATGTAGTCGCGTGCGATGGCCGGGGAGTCGGCGAGGCCTTCCGCCTGGGCCTGAGGGCTGCCTGGTATCCAGATGCCACCGCCCGAGACTGCAGTCGTGCCGCCGAAATGCTCGCCTTTTTCAAGGACAAGCACCTTCAGGCCAGCCTTGGCTGCGCGAACCGCAGCCGTCAAGCCACCCGCTCCTGATCCGACCACGATGACATCCCACTGCATCTTCCGCTCCTAGTCCTGACTATGGCGCGTCGGCGCCCTTGTGGTAATTTACTATCCGCTGACGCTTATGCGCCTGAGCGATCAAACTTCGCGCTCTGTCAATGAATCGCGCGCGCTGACCTGATCTATCCTTTCATCATCACATCACCGCTTGGCCGCAGCCACCAGACGGTGCAGGCCGGCGCCATAGAATGTGAGTTTCTCCATGCTGAGATGGCGGTATGGCGACATCGGACAGAGGGAATTAACCACCGACCAGAACGGTTCCAGTTGCTCGAGCACCTGCTCCACACTGCCACACGCGACGAACGCTTTGACCATTTCGTCCGGGACATGGTGCATCACGGCGAGCGAATTGCTCTGATCGCCCTGTTGGCACAGCTTTGCTTCCTTCAGGAATCCGCGCGCTGCGAAGAAGGGTTCATATTCCTTGATGCCCGCATAACCGGCAACTGTCGGCCGCGCATCATCGATCGCAGCTTGCTCGTCGTCGTTCACGGCGACCCAAGGCCAGGCATTGATCTCGACAGCGGAGCGGTCCCTTCCGAATTCAGCGAGTTTTGCAGCAATGCGCGGGCCTTGTTCGACGGTATAGTCAACCGACCAGAGAGAGTGGACGATCAACCCATCCGCGATCTCCAAGGCAGTGTCCGTCAGGCGCTCGCGCAGCGCCGCGACCCATATCGGAAGATTTTCCCGCTCGGGTGGCGCCGTTAGCATCAGTTCTTGAAAGTCAGCGTTGTAATATGCGCCTCGATACGGAGAGAGGCCCTTGTGAGCGTTGCCGATGACGTGCCTGATAGCGGCTACCGTGTCGCGCATGTGGGTTATCAGCTTGTAGTCTGGCACACCGTAGGAACCGACGTTGACAGACGAGACGCCCGTGCCCAGCCCCAGAATGAAGCGGCCTTGGCTGATGCGATCCATGTCCATGGCAATCATCGCGGTCTCGAAAGGACTTCGAGCAGCGGCGACCGCGATACCTGTAGCGACCTTCAGGCGCGATGTGGCCGTCGCCGCTACCGACAGACTTGGCCATGGTGGCCCATAGATCTGCAACGCGGTAACGCCTTCGAAGCCGATGTCCTCCATGCGTTTCGTCATGTCGCTGAGCACCGGCGCTGACATCATGGGAATAACGCCCCAATATTTGCGTTCGTCACCCGTGGCATTGGTAGCTGGCATCTGTCCCTCGGCGTTCTGATGTCTGTCGGAGAGGCGTGCGGACGCCCGTTGCGATGTCGCGACGCGACGTTAGTTCGTCGGCTCGGCGGCAGCCATGGCGGCCAGCATGTCAGCGACATAGGGCGTATGGTGCACGATGCCGCCGTCGACGGAGAGGATCTGGCCGGTGATGAAGTTTGATGCGTCGGAAGCGAAGAACACCACCGCGCCCGCGATATCCTCAGGCCGGCTGAAGCGCGGCAGCAGCACATGGCGCTGAATCATGTCGATCTGTGTTTCCCCCATCATCTCACGGGCCAGCGGCGAGAGGACCAGGCCCGGCGTGATTGCGTTGCAACGGATATTGTAACGGCCGAACTGAACCGCCGTGTTCTTCGTCAGGGCGTTCACCGCCGCCTTCGACGATGAATAAGCGGGATTGAAGATGTCCCCCGTCAGCGCCACGCCCGTCGAGGTGTTAATAATCGATCCGCCACCGTTCGCGATCATGTGGGGCGCGGCATGCTTGATCATCAGCATCGTGCCGCGTGTGTTGATTTGGAATGCCCGATCCCAGACGGCAGCGTCCATCTGGTCCAGCCGCATGTCGGCGCCCATCTGTTCCACGCGCGTATCGGCGGCGTTGTTGTGCAATACATCGATCTTCCCGAAGCGGGATATGGTGGCATCGATGATCGCCTGAATGCTGCCTTCTTCGGCAAGATCCGTGTGCTGGGCGAATGCAGTACCGCCGGCAGAGTTGATCTCCTCGGCCACACGCTCGGCGCCGATGATGTTGATATCCGCCAGCACGACCAAAGCGCCTGCTTTCGCCAGCGCCCGCACGCATGCTTCGCCGATATTGGCGCCCGACCCGGTGACGATCGCGACCTTGCCTGTCAAATGACCCATTATTCCTCCGCTTCATTCCATCCGTGTTAGGACGACGTATCGCTGCCGCTTCGCATGCCAATGGTATCAAGCCACCATATTTGCTGCGCCATCGATAGGCCATCGATAGTATGACTGGATCAAAATGCCGGTCTTTCGGCAAATCTCCAACGTCGTGTGATCAGCCAATTGCTTGAGAATAAACGCAATCTGCTCTTAGTGAATCTCACCTCTTCATGGCAAAAATCCTCGAGTCGCCAAGGGCCAAATCTAACCGAGATTTTCTCACAAAAACAAATTTCACGATATCAGGCCAAGAAGTGCTCAGCCGAGGACGGAAGGCATCATCTTGTTAAAAGCGATAGCGGATCGACCCGCCGAAGGTTCTCGGCGGTGCTTCTACATAGGATATCACGCCAGCGCCAATCGATGACGCGCCCGGACCCGTTTCATAGGTCACGTCGAAGAGATTCTTGACGAAGATGCTGATGTCAACACCGCCTCCAAACATGCCAGCCAATGTAGCCCGGAGGTCGACCGTCTTATAGCCTGGGATGGTAATATCCCCTGCCCGATAAGATGTTTGGTAATGTAAATCACCATTTAGGATTAGGCTTGTGTCCATCATAACATCGGCGATTTTATAATCAAAGCTGGCATTAGCCTGCCATTTTGGCTGAAATGGGATGACCGTCTGCGCCAAGCTGCCCTCAAGACCCTCGGATGTGTAAGCTGCCAGCAGGGAGGCGGGTATAGTCAATCTGTCGATCTTGACCTTTGTATAAGCGACATTCGCATCAAGCAGAAGTCCTGAGAGAGGACGGATAGTTACATCAGCTTCAAACCCTTGCGTTGTCAGATCGGCCTTATTGAAAATGATGCCGGCAGCCGGAAGCAGTGGAACGCCCGTCGTGCCCTGATAATATTGATAGCCCTTGTCCTTACCACGATATAGGGCGAGACTGAACGTCCCCTGCAGACCGGACACGCTGTAGCGTCCCTTGGTTCCGACTTCAATGTCAGTGAGCGTTTCCGGCGCAAAATTCTGTAGATTCGCAACCGACGCATCAAGCTTGGGGACATTGAAGCCGCCTGCACGGTAGCCGCGGCGAGTAGTGGCATACAGTAGAAGGTCCGGTGTCGCCTGCCAATTGATACCCAGCGTATAGGTGCCCTTTTTTGATTTCACCGAGAAATTCTGAGCAAGTGTCGTGCCGGGCGACGCGCTAGAATCAGGCGTAAAACTGCCAGTTTCACATTGATTTTGAGTTGGCAGAAATCCCAGCGATCCCGGCGTCGGCGGCGTGCCGCCATTGGACAGACTGTAATCAGCAGAATAGCCGCAGCCAAAGGCCTTGTCCCAAGTATAGCGATACCCCGCCGTGACTCCAAGACCGTTGATCAGACCCGACAGGTCATAATCAAGCTGCCCATACAGTGCCTTGCTTTCTTCTGTGAGGTAGTTTGCAAGGGTTGTGTCATTCAGCCCGTTGAAGACATCGTCGGTCAGCCCCTGGAATCCTCCCAAGCCGTTAGGGGAGGATTTGAAGTAGAAAGCGCCTGCAACATATTTAAGCTTATTATCAATGATGGCACCGGAGAGCTGCAACTCATCGCTGACCTGTTTCATGCGAACAACCTGATGTGTGTCGATGATTGACATCGCCGTTCCGTCGATGTCGCCATTTTGCTCGGACTTGACTTCGCGATAGCCAAAAATATTTTTAACGGTGGCCGTGTCACCAAGCGTGAAGGTGGTCGTGTTGGATATGCCGAACAGACTGACTGAGGACTGAGGATATTGGTCGGTATATGCTATCCGTTTTCCATTCGCATCTGCAAAGGCGATGGCCTGATCGATGTCGCAACTTGGCGACATACCACAATGAAAGGTAGGATTAAGAAGGGTCCCGAGGCCGACACTGTCGAGCACTGAAGATGGCAGGGCATAGACCGGCGTCGCCCCGGGGAAAAGGCCGGCAAACACGATGTTCGCGGCACCTTTGGTCTTGAAATAGTCGAAAACGGTTATGTTGCGCACAGTACTCGTAGGATCAAAGAGGATGGACGCGCGAAGAGACTTGTTATCAAGCTCATCATATTGGCGATTACCATTGACGCGAATACCAGGAGCGGCGGAGAAAGGTCCGGTGAGCGAGAACGGGGTATAAACAATAGTCTTGGTATAGCCGTCAGTGCTATATTGCTGTCCCGCGACCCTGATGGCCAAAACGTCCGCTACGATGGGCAGATTTATGGCGCCTTCGATGCGTAAAGCATTGAAACGCCCATATTCGACTTCCCCATAACCTCCAAAGTCGTAGGTAGGTTTGCGAGAGTAGGTCAACACGGCCCCGCCAATGGCATTGCGACCAAACAATGTTCCCTGAGGGCCTTTGAGGACCTGGATATTGTCCATGTCGAACGTCGGGATGAGGCTTCCCGTCGCCGGTAGCGGCACTTCATTGAAATAGGACAGAACACCAGGCGTTCCCGGACCAGCCAATCCGCGAGACTGGCCGCGGATGGTGATGAACGGGTTTGCTAGGCTGGCCGATGCCGAAATATTCAGCCCTGGGGTAATCTTGGTAAGATCCAGGACGGAGAGAACAGACTTGCGCTCGAGCGTCTCGCCGGAGAAAGCGCTCACCGAGATCGGGACCTTGCTCAGGTCTTCTGCCCGGCGTCGCGCAGTAACGACGATATCGCCTGCTGAAGCGGCCATCGAAGACGCCGCGTCGGTGGCGGTTGAGGAGGCATTCGGTGTCTCCAACCGGTTCTCAGACGCAGTCTGTGCACTGGAGGCGGTTGTGACGAATGCCGCAACCGTCGAGGATGCAAGTAGCCATGCCTTATGCCCCAAGTTCCATCTCCCATTTGATATTTTTTCTATATTCATCCCTGTCTTAGACAGGATAATCGCAGGCGCAAAACGGGTATTCTTGAAATTTATTTCAAACGATAAACAGAAAATACCCAATTAAAGAATTATAAATCTTATTTTTTGCTTATAGTCTTAGATATATTGAATCGAATGGATTGAATTCATCTAGAGCTTCTAACGGAACTTGAGATCGTTCGAAAGGCCGCTTCGTTTGACGATGGTAAAGGCAGTTCGAGCGTGTGGAGGCGCCAAATCTCATGGGCGCAATGAGAGCAGAACGAACTCGGTTATCGATCGCAACCAGAGAGCCACGCCACTCTCGGTCGCAAAAGACAGACCGGACGCCTGACACATGACCTGGGTATTCAAAAAGGGCGCCGTGCTCATCGAGAAGACCATCCAGTAAAAACGTTCGGGGTCTACATGTGCACGGAATTCTCCGCTCTCGGCTCCACGCAAAAGCGCAGGGGCTATCCGCCGCTCGATAAAGCTCTTCAACAGAGGAATGTAGCTGTTGCGACGCGAGATATGCGCGCCATTGTGCAGGCCCTCGTCTAGCGTCATCGTTGCGATGAAAGGCTCAAGCGCGAACGCTTCCACAGTGCGCCTTATGAAGAGTTCTATCGTCTCTGCAGGCGTTAGACCGTCATAGGAGCTGTCGTCCAAGTATGACAGAGTATCGCGAGCAACTTCTTCTAAAAGGACGCCGTAAAGTTCATCCTTGGATTTGAAGTAGTGATAAATCAGTTGCTTCGATACGCCAGCTGCCCTCGCAACATTTTCCAATCGCGCATCGCTAAATCCTTTTCTTGCAAATTCGATGCGCGCGGCCGAACATATATTTTCGATAGTTTTTGTGATTTTCGCTTTCATACGCCGCTCCGTGCAGACCCTGCTGCGCGATAACGAACTTGTCAATGATTTGGGGGGCTTGTCGCACCCTTTGGCCATGGCCTCAGTATCGAGCATTAGTCGCCAGAGCTTGCGCAAAAAAAGGTTGATGTGTCGTGATCCCACCATCAACCGACAGAATCTGCCCAGTGATGAAGCTGGATGCATCCGATGCGAGGAAAACGACAGCTTCTGCGATATCAACAGGAGCGCCAATCCTTGGCATGAGTGTATGGCGCTCCATCATGTCGATGAGCGAAGGGGACATCATTTTTTCTGCGTGTGGGGTAAGAATAAAGCCCGGAAGAATGGCATTGCATCGAATGCCTCGTTTGCCAAACTGGCCGCGACATTACGCGTCAGAGTATTCACCGCGCCTTTTGAGGTCGAGTAAGCGGGGTTGAACAGATCGCCCAGGACCGAGACGCCAGAACCGATATTGATAATGGAACCGTGCCCCATCTCTATCATCGAGTGAACGCAGTGCTTGATCATGAGCATGGTGCCACGGACATTCAACGTAAAGGCACGGTCCCATATTCCACAGTCCATATCCTCAATCGCGGCATCAGCCGCCATTTGCGAAATACGGGTATCCGCCGCGTTGTTATGGAGAATGTCGATCCGGCCGAAGCGCTCGCGGGTGATCGCACAAAGGTCGCGGACACTCTCTTCCTCGGCCAAATCTATCGCACATGCCATAGCCGTTCCACCTGCGCTCAAGATTTCCTAGGCAATGGCAGTAGCGCCGTCGACTTGATATCTGCAAGCACCACAGATGCGCCAGCTTCCGCCAAGGCTTTGGCGCACGCCTCACCGATATTCGCGCCTGATCCACTCACGACCGCGACCCGCCCACTCAATCTTTTTGTCATGGTATTTCCTGTCCATGATAGGCCGGCTCAATCGTTGAGAAGCAACTTCCAAGTTTCGAGATCTTCTCCTGCAGTGAAGAAGCGCTTGTTCATGGGAAGGCCTATCTGACCCCAGAAATCCATATTTGCGATCCACGCCTGCATCCCATAGATAACCCAGCGTCGATATTGCTCGAAGATGTTGTCGAGGTTGGGAACGCCTTCGGCGCCCGTTGCGACGAGTGCGGCCCGGTAGTGGGCCAACAGATCACGCTCCGAGGCGCGTCGCTCTTCAATCGTTAGGGCACCGATGGTGAAATAAGTTAGATCTCGCCAAGGGCGCCCTTTGCGTACAAGCTGCCAGTCTAGCCAGACCCGCTCACCGTCGGGCATGACATAGGTATTACCTTGGTGACAGTCGCCCAGATTGACGCAACGGGGCGATTTCTGCGCCATTTCCCATTCTGCCAGCTTGTCGAAAGCTCGTTGCAGTCGCTCTGGATCATTGACGAATTTCTCTGGCAGTATGGCACGCACATTCTCATCGGCCAGATTGGCCTCGATATAAGGCCACATGATCCGGATTTGATCATTGTCGATGGGTGTCGCCATTGAGGTTTGCAGCCAGGCATGCTGATCCAATATCGGATTTCCCCAAAGGCTACCGTGCAAGACAGCCAGACCCTCGAGGCCTTTGGCAACGCCGTCGACACCATTAGTATCAAGACTGCTGCCAAATTTTCCGCCAAATTTCTCCATGTCTTCAAGGATGATAAGTCCTTGGCCGCTGCCGTCATCTTCCCAATCGGCGTAATAGCATTGCACCGTTGGGCATTTCATATGGTCCACCATGAAATGGTAGAAGCGCGCCTCTATTGCACAGATATCGATCTCGTCATGCAGGCCCGAAAAATTCGACTTGATGCAAAGCTTTTCAGGGATGCCGGCATCTTTGCCGACAGCATTCAGCGCCACCGTGACAAGCATCTTGCTGGTGTGGCTGTCGATGAATCGGTCGAGATTGAGGTGCTCAACGACGATTCCTGGATATTTGTTTTGTAGCAAGCGCGTCAGCCGCTCCGCTGTGACTTCGTCTTTCGACCACGGTAGTTTTTCAGAACGTGCGAGGTAGGGCCGCGGCACAGGGGCCGTGTCAACAACCTCAGGCGTCCATGCACCTCGATTGCTTACAGGTACGTTCATACATCCTCCCTTTTTTGGCATTTCGATAGCAGGGTTAGGGCAATTGGTATGATCCGGGAAGCGACAGCCGTTTGACGGATGGCAAGTCTTGTGTGCCGACGGCGCGACGTTCCATATTTTTAGGCGGCCATGTTGGACCCAACACAGGTATCTGCCCTTCCGGCGAGGGGACGGGTGAGCAAAAATGGGTCGCTGGCGGGCCGCCTAGCCTGGTCACCGCTCTTGGCGATACCTCAAGAATGCGATCTTCGCTCTTGGGCCATCAGGCTACCATACAGAATATGTCCGTTTTTGTTCTATGCCTAGATGCCATCGACCGACATGTCGGCGATAAGCCGGTCTTCCGTCGGACCCTGGCTGGCAGCGTTGTTGTCGAGGATGTCCAGCCGGCCGAACCTAGCGACCATCGCATTTAGCAGCGCCTTGGCGGTGGATTCGTCCGAAAGGTCGATGGTCTGCCAGGCAATGTCATAGCCTTCGCCGGCAAGTGTCGCGGCGGTCTGCTCGACTTGCCTCCCAGAAATGTCGGCCAGCATCACGCGTGCGTCTGCCTGTCCGAGCACGCGTGCCGTCGCGGCGCCAATCCCTCGATTCTTCCCGAGCCGGTCACGAGCGCCACCTCGCCATCGCGGATATCGAAGGCGCGCAGATAATTGTCGAGGGTGGTGCCGATGAAGAGGAGCCCGCTGCCAGTGACGACTGAACCGCCCTAAAAAACTTGGCAAGCTTTTCGTCGGAAAAGGGGTAAAACCTTACTATAGTTCAGCCGAAGGTGGGATGAGAAGTGCTAGATGGGAAAGCTCTGATGGTCTCAGGCAATGGAGAGAGGTTAGCCCTAAACCTAATAGACCAGCGCTGCCTACAGATCGGTTTGAAGCAAATTATCAATTAAGGCTGGAGCCAAAAGGGCCTTACAAGGTCAACGCACATTTGCAGGTAGAGCCTCCAGTTAGATAATCGTATGTAAAACCGCGCCTGCGATTCTCGGGTTAAGATTTAATGCGGGACGGTAAATATAGGTTACCGAATTTGCCCTACCTGTAGCGGCTCGCAATGATGATGGCCCGGAACTGCAATAAAGGGCGGTTTCCGGCTCACATTGCGTGAGACGGATCGGAGCGGCAGACGCACATTCGGTGAGACGCAAACCACGATCGGCGCGACGGACGCACAATAATGATCCGGCCGCGCGTGATCCCCCAGACGACGAAGAAAGACGGTAGGCGCAAGGCAAGCTGGCGCTGATTTCAGTATCGGGTTTTCTAGCGGAAATCCCGGCGCGGCGAGGGCTTTTGCCGATCACCAGAAAACCGGGGTTTGTTGGGAAGGCAGCCAGCCCAGACCACCTTATGTAGGTTTTCTGTTCCGCTGCTACTCAAACTCCGACACCATCATAACAGTAATACCGGCCTTGCTGGACAATCGTCATGCAGCCACCCAGCGACTGGCCGAAATCGGCGGTGATCGCCACCACGTCAATATGGATCGGATCGATCAGCACGGTCGGCATGGCGAACTGGACTTGGAAATTCCCGCGCGGTCCCAGATATAGCCGCGCGTGCTTGCCAATCCTTCGTTGCCGGTGAGTTCGGTCTGCGCTTCAATGCCGGCGTCCCGCTGGTCACCAGTGAGGGTTTCAGACTGGGGACCTTGTGTGTGATCGACAAGGAAATGCGCACTATTAGCAAAGGTCAGATCGATGATCTTGAAGACCTGTCCTCCCTTGCCATGGACCAGATGGAGCTTCGCATTGCCGCGCGGCATGCGGCCATGCGGCCATGCGGGCCGAGCTCATGAAAAAGGAGATCGATCACCGCGTCATGAACAGCCTGCAGTTCATCTCGGGCCTGCTCAGCATGCAAAGCCATTCTCTCGATCTCACGAATGCGGCGGGTGCCCAGGTCACCGTAATTTCTATGCGGAGGAGGCCGAGGGGCGGATCGAGGTTATTTACACGATCAAGGATGGGCTGCACGAACCAAAAATGTGTGACGAGGGACCGGCCTTCCGCCCGACTTTGATCCTGCGATGCAGAAAAAGAGCGTCGGCATGCGTGTACTGACGAACCTTGCAAAGCAGCTAAACGGGGTCACTACACGAAAGTGCGTTTTACGTACGCTAAGGGAGAACCTCTCGTGAACGCGGGCAAGCGCCATCATGCGGCCAGGAGCGATGACGGTAAGCGCAGCGGACGAAGCTGGCCTTGATCGGGGCGGCTTTCGAAATTCCAGCTATAGTCGCCGGTAAGCGAGATATGCTCCCATCCTAGCGGAGCGATGTGGCGCGCGATGTCCTCCGGGATCGCTAGCGCTCCGGCCGCCTGTTCGAGATAGCGGGTGTTCCACAGGATGATGGCGGCGACGAGCAGATTGAGGCCGGAGGCGCAATAGGTCTGGTTTTCGAACCGCCGGTCGCGCAGCTCGCCGAGCTGGTTGAAGAAGAGTGCGCGGGCGAGCGCGTTGCGGGCCTCGCCCTTGTTGAGTCCGGCCTGGGTGCGGCGGCGCAGGTCGAGATCGCGCAGCCAGTCGAGCATGAAGATCGAGCGCTCGATCCGCCCAACCTCGCGCAAGGCCAGCGCCAGTCCGTTCTGGCGCGGATAGGCGGACAATCTGCGCAGCATAGCCGAAGCGGTGGTGGTGCCGCTGCGGATCGAAGTGGTGAGACGCAGCAGGTCGTCCCAATGGGCGGCGACATGGCCGATGGCGACCGGATCGCCCGTCATGCGGGCCAGCAGCGGCCCGGCGTCCTGGCCCGATAGCAAATGCAGGCGCCGGTCCTTCAGGTCGCGCAGGCGCGGCGCGAAGCGATAGCCGAAGAAGGGCATCAGGCCGAACACATGATCGGATGCGACGCCGGTGTCGGTGTAATGCTCTTCGATCGACAGGCCGGTGGCATGGTATAGCAGCTTGTCGAGGACATAGGGGGCCTCACCGGCGGTCGCCGCGGCTCCGACGTCTGGGAGCGTAAGCATTAACGATCGCGTGCGCGGCTGGCGGATAATAGGCTAGGTCAGTCCATCCCTTCTGACTAAGAGGTCCGGTGTTTTCTCGCTGCCTGAAAATATGTGTGGGAAGCCTCACGCCGATCTGATTATACGTGGGCGTATGACACAGGCAGATTATGGCATTGGCATTTACACCGCTCCTGAAGCGGCGCGAATGGTGGGCATGGGGGCGCAGACCCTTCGCCGATGGCTGCTTGGCTACGATCACAAGGACAAGGATGCGCAGGTTCGTCACGAACC
This sequence comes from Rhizorhapis sp., assembly GCA_036570425.1. Taxonomy (GTDB): domain Bacteria; phylum Pseudomonadota; class Alphaproteobacteria; order Sphingomonadales; family Sphingomonadaceae; genus Rhizorhapis. Next base: position 30,743 of record DATCYF010000029.1, read on the forward strand.
GGCACTTTGGCGCCCACAGTATGATCCTGAGGAGGCTGACGGCGTGCTGCTCGGCTTCCGTGATTTGATTGAGACGCGGATTGTCAATGCGCTCCGCAAGAAGCGCATCGGCCTCCCGACGATCCGGATTTGCATGAACCGCGCTCGCGAAATCGTCGGCCAGGACCATCCCTTCTCCACCTCGCAGTTTAAAACTGACGGGAAATCCATTTTCCTTGAGATTACGCGCGATCTGGACGAGCCCGAGTTGATTGACCTGAAGCACAAGCAGGGCGTGTTTCGCCGTGTCGTGGCACCGAGCCTAGCCGACCTTGATTTCGGCCCCGATGGTGCCGAGCGTTGGTGGTTGCTCCATGGGAAGAAGACCATCGTTGCAGACCCCGAGCGATCATTCGGCCAGCCCATTGTCGCTGAGCATGGGATTTCGACAGCGATTTTAGCCCAGGCGATGAAGGTGGAAGGGTCTGTAGAGAAGGTGGCACGCCTTTACGAGCTAAGGCCGCGCCTGGTGCGAGACGCGCTTGTCTATGAAGTCCAGCTGGGGCTGCGCAAAGCCGCGTGAAGCTGCTGGTCGACAACAACTTGCCTCCACGTCTTGGCCGCGGCCTAGCGGCGCTCTTCGAGGGCGAACATCATGTTGTGCATATTCGCGATAAATTTGGCACCGGAAGCTTGCCCGACGCCGAATGGATCGAGCGACTTGGGAAGGAAGGCGGCTGGAGCGTTCTTTCCGGCGATCGGCGCATTGCAAAGCAAAAGCCTTCGCGCGAGCTGTTCTTGCGCGCTGGGTTGATCGGCTTCTTCCCACTGCCAGCTGTCATGCAATTGAAGCTTCATGGCATGACAGCGCGGATCCTGCTCGCATGGCCAGCAATTACGATCATGTCCGAAACGATAGCACAGGGCTGCTTCGAGCTACCTGTCAAAGGGAAGCTGCGTCAGATGGCGTGAACTGTCGCGATCATGCTGCCAGAAGAGCTGGCAAGGAAAGCCGTCATGCCGCGCGGATCTGCTGCCATCTTCCTCGGCTCTACGCTTCACGCAGGTGGCGCAAACATTTCAGAGCGCGCGCGCCGCGGCATGATCATCAGCTATTGCCAGGCGTGGCTCAAACCTTGGGAGAACCAATGGCTCGCTTATCCTCCCGAGATCGCCCGTACCTTCAGCCCCGAACTGGCAGATCTTGTTGGCTACCGTCAGTTGGCACCGACGCTTGGGAACTATGAAGGCCAGTGCCCCTCCGTTCTGCTCAAGGGGAGTACGCCACGGCATCTCTCTTTCACTGACTTGCTTACCGACGAACAACAGCAGCTCGTGCGGAGCTATCAGGCGCAGCACACCGCTTCTTTGGTAGGAGCCTAAGATTATGGGATCAGTGGACACGCTACTTGCCCATAAAGGCGGAAGGCTAAAGAAGGGGGACAATTTCCCAGACCAGAATGTGGTGGATTTGATTGTCGCACTGGCGAAGACATATGGCCTCAAAGTGGATTGCTCACAAATGCATGAGCCCGTCCCTATTGCATCAGATGTCACAACCGCCGGCGGCAGAACGATCGTTCGAGGGCATAAGACCAGGGCCCTGTTCGTCCAAAATCTTATACGCTGCCGTCGACTCAGGGACAGATATTTCGATGGAGATCTCTTCGCCGACCCCGCATGGGACATGCTGCTGGATCTCTATCTGGCTGCAGAACGGAATACGCGTCCGGTTTCGATCTCAAGCCTGTGCATCGCCTCAGCCGTCCCCGCGACCACAGCTTTGCGATGGATCAAAACTTTCGAGGACTTGCAGCTGATATCCAGACGCGCTGATCCATCGGACGGTCGCAGGATATTCATTCAGCTAGTCAGCGAGACCAAGCGCCAAATGGATGAACTTATTGAAGCTTGGATGGCGAAGGAATAGCCTCGCGAAGAAGGTCTCTTCCCAGGGAGAGATGATTAGCGGGGACAGGCATATTCAAAGCATCCAACTCAGCCATGAGAACATCTAGCTGGTCTATGATGGAAGTGATCTTCGCCAAGCGATCGGTTGACGAAACGTCGTGATCTCTGAGTTTGTCTGACTGAAGCATGATGCTCATCATGCTGAGGTTCGATTAATATTCCTATAACAACATAGCTGAATAGGGGCTCGTTTCGGTTTCGGCACATCTTGCGTGGCAACGTTGCTATGTAGAAAACTCTCAGCCGCTTCGGCAGAGTGGCTGGTCCGCGTGAAGCTCAAATATTGTGATCGGGGATAATGCGATTGAACATGATCTTCGATTATGTGCCTTGTGCTGGTTGGGGGGTGCGGATTTCATTGCAATCCGCACTCTCTTCGAATCCGCTGACCATTATTTCACTTTGGCTTGTAGAGCGCGCGGACCTAGCGAAGTAGCAAACAGGAGACATTGACCTTCCCGGCATACACCACGGCAATTGTGCGACCATAGCGATCGACAGTGATCCAATCTATACGGATTGGCGCTTGACTGATCGCCCTCGCAAGGCCTGCTTTTGCGGCGCGCGGATTTCCCGGCGCGCACTGACGGCCCTTGCGGCAGTGCCCCGGCATTTCGGGCGCATCGATACCAAGCAAACGGATGCGTTCGCTGCCGCATCTGATGGTGTCACCATCGCTCGCGGTGCAGTGGGTGACAGCAGCGAGAACGAGCGCAGCAAGGGCACTCACAAGACACTCTTCATCAGAGTGATCCCCAGAATGATGGCCAGCGCCACGGCGCTTATCGTAGCCAGAAATTCCCACACATGGTTACGCGGTGGTTCGGGTTGACGATCAGACCATTCATTTAGCATTGGGGGGCTTTAGCGACTGTTCTCAGGTGCGTCCATGAGAGGAACCGCCACACTAAGCCATTTCCCATAGCATTTTCATACCGGTGCTGTCTGCCAATGCAGTCATCTGCTTCATGTGAACCAGGGAGCTAAACCGACGACAGCATCACCTGACATCAACACAGTGCCGACGTTATCGATTCCGAGGTGACCATAATGGCGATATCCATATTGAATATCCGACTAACCAGACCGCGCATTGACCAATTATTAATTCTGAAATCTTTACGTAGGTGTCGGCTCCGGAAAACCGGTTCAGGGGGAAATATCATGCCGACGGAAGCGAACGAGCCGACCAGTGTCGGTAGCTCGGCCCTCTTTCTTCAGTGCCCGAAAGCGGTCATAGGTCGGCGTCGGCGGATGGAGATACCAAATGGTCGATCTGATTCTCACCACCTGCGATTAGGTTCCCGAGACGCCGCGAGGCTATGTGCGTGACATACCTATGCCTTGGGCACTGAAGAGGCCGGGTTGCCCTATCGCATCGAGAGCGTGCAATTTGGCGTTCGGAATGCCGAGCATTTTGCGCACCAGCCCTTCGGCCAAGTGCCGCGGCTGATTGAGGAGACATCTCGATCTTCGAGAGCGGCGCGATCCTGCTTCATCTAGGCGAGCGTAGTGATGCGCTTATGCCTGCCGATCCGCGCCGTCGCAGCGAGGCTATGGAATGGCTGTTCGCAGCGCTCAATTCAGTCGAGATGGCGAGCCTGCCCTGGTCCATATTGGCGTTCTCTGGCGACAACGGTGATACGCCGGCATGGAAGCGTTTGGACGAATTCCTCAAGGCCCGGCTCCAGCACCTGGAGCCGGTGTTGGCAGGACGCGAATGGTTGGCGGAGACCTTCTTCGTCGCTGACATCCTCATGGCGGATGTGCTGCGCCTTGTCGATCGGTTCGACGAGCTGGCGGGATATCCTGCCCGTCGTGCCTATGCTGTGCACGCCCCGGTCCGCCCGTCCTTCGTAAACGCACACGCAGACCAGATGGCGCATTTTGCTGCGGCAGACTGAGCAACACCGGTGCCAAAAGCTGACGGTCGCTAACCACCCAATAGCTGCCGGACAGAAAGCCAACCAGTCTAGTCACTGACCGCTGGCCGAGCTACTTTGCAACAGAAGCCCTTGCTGCGATTTTAGAGGCCTCCACAGGCGGTAGCGTTCGGATTGTGGCGGCGTACTCAGCGATCACCACGAAGAGCCAGAACTCGGACCCAGCCCATTCCTCCATGGTTGCGCCCTTTACCAGATCAATGGCGAGGAAAACGACGGCCAACAGGCGGAAAAACATAAAGCTCGCGGTTGGACGGTCAGCCCGTCGAGCGGCTGTGATCATCATAAAGATGCTTA
>DATCYF010000030.1:0-33459 GCA_036570425.1 Rhizorhapis sp.
GTATAGCAGCCAAGCTGATCGACCGTGTCATAATAGGCCCATACGCCCGCGCCTTCTATTTCCCCGCCCATCGCGAGCGGAGCGCCTTCGCGTTCGAACGCAGCGCCCGCGGCGTCGAACTCTTCGCGGGTATCGAGCCGGAAACCCAGATGATGCAGGCCCGGTCCACGGCTGTCCAGCCAATCCTTGTAAACGCTGCGACCACCGTCATGCTGGCACAGTTCGACCATCAGGTCGCCCACAAAGGCGTAAGCGCAACTGAACTGGTAAGTGCCCGGATGTCCCCGATAAATCTTGTTCGATTGCCCGTCGGCCAGATTAGTCCACACGTTCCAGGTTTCGATGCCGTAGAGGCGACCAAAACGCTTCTGGGCGCTTTCGAGCTCATCGACAACGAACGCCACCTGATCGAACTGTTTGCCTACGAATCCTTGGGATGTCGAACTGTTCACTTCGCTCTCCATTCGCTCTGCCACGGCGGTGTGTTATTTTTATTGCCGGCGTGCGAACTCCCAGTGGAGCCGCACGCCGGAATAGCGTTATTTATAAGGATCGACCGGCTGCTTGTCCTTGTCGATGACGCCAATATCGATCAGCATCGTCAGCACGTCCGAAATCGAATAGATGTGAATGATCTTGTCGTCCTTGAACGTCAGGATCGAAAACCAGTGGACGTTGATTTTCTGACCTTGGGGCGGGATGCCCATATAGGGTCCCCCGGTCTGTTCACCCTGATGGTTGCAGTAGACGCAAATCTTGTCGTCGCCGTCGCCAAAGACTTCCAGCACCCGATAAACTGATGGCGGAAAGGTCTTGTACAGCGCCATGGGGGATGTCTTCCATGACGCATAGGTCGGAATGTCGAGACGATTGGGATTGCCGTATTTCATGTCTGGATGGAAGAACTCGTCCATCTTGACGAAGTCGCCGACATTGAAGGCCAGATCGAACAAATCCATCCAGTGATTGGCCATCTTGGCCTGTTTAGGCGTCAAGTTCTTGACCAGTTCCGCCCTGCGTTCCGGCGTATGTTTGAACTCTTCGACATTGATCATTGTCTTTGGATCCTTTCCCAAATTGCTCGAATGTCGCTGCTGCGATGTCTTGTACCGCATGCCGCCCCCTTTCAGCGACTTTCAGGGGCTGGAGAGTGATGAGAGGTCTTAATACATATGAGGAGGCACCGCGTTGGGGGTGACGCCTAATATGGAGCGGCCATAAACCTCATGCCCCACATTCGGAATGTTACCGAAATGCCGTGCGACCATGCTGAAGTCCCGCCAGTAACGGCAGGCAGGGTTCGCGTTATTGAAGGCGGATGAGCCCCCGACCATCATCAGCGATTGGACAGCCTCGCCCAATATTTGCATGGCGTAGTTCGCCTGCGCCTTGTTACGCGCCCTCTCCCGCTCGGATAAGGTCCGGCGATCGAGCGCGGCCCTGTCAAGGGCGGAGGTCGCATCCTCGATAAGCAGACGGGCAGATTCGATCTTTATCGCAGCCTCGCCGATGTCGCGGGCCACCACCTGAGAATCCGCCTGCCGGGCGAAAACGGTGCCGACCAGGGGCCGGACCTGCGCTGCATCGCTGATCGTGGCCAGAAGACCCTCGGCCGCTCCCAGGGGCACGCCGGTCATCGTCCGGTGCACTAGCGCCATCTGCGCAAAAAAATCGGATGGCGCACCGTAATGCTTCTTTCCCGGCTCCACATAATTGAACGAACGCGCAGCGTGGACCACCCGGTTTTCGGGGACGAAGACATCTTCGACCACGATGGTGTCGGACCCGGTCCCCTGCAGGCCGGTCACATACCAGCTATCTTCCAGTTTCAGTTCGGCTGCGGGAATATAGCAGAAATTGCCCGGAACGACTGTTCCGTCGGCATGCACGATCTTGATTCCCCACTGCCCCCAGTCGGCGTGGCGAATGCCGGATGCGTAAGGCCATTTGCCGGTTACGCGATAGCCTCCCTCGACGGGAATTGCGGTGCCCGGCGGATTGAAGGCACCCGCGATCTTCGGAACGCCGTTGGCAAACAGTTCCTCCTGCAGCGCATCTGGCCCCAGTGACGTGACCCAGGTCGTGCCATTGATGATCTGCGACACCCATGCGGCCGACGGGTCCCCCTTTGCCAGTTCGGCCCCCATGCGAACCAGTGCGGTCGCCGAAACGCCCCGTCCGCCAAGCCGCTGCGGCACGGCCACGGCCCAGAGGTCCGCCTTGTCAAAGGCCGCGATCACTTCTGGAGCGGGATAGCGCTGGACATCGCCTTTTGCGGCATTCTCCTGAAGCAGCGGGCGGAGAGAAATGGCGGCATTCACCACTTCCTCCCCCGCCTCTTCATCGAATGCCCATCTGGCTCCAGCCTGTGCCTTGTCTGGAAATTGGACCAACATCAAAAATCCCGTGATCTCGTTATGAAGCCGCTTATGCCGTTGCCATGAACGACCCTTGCGTCCTTGGCATTATGGGCCGGGGCAAGATGGCCGCAACAGCGCTCGGGCCGTTCAATCGGCCATCGCTTTGCGTGATCGGACGGCTGGGCAAGTCACACCTTCTCCCATACCAACGGCAGTGTTTCAGGCTGGATGATCGGACCCAGGGTCGACACGATTTCAGCGCCCGGCGCGATATGGAATGTGGGGACAGCCTTGAGGAACTCTTCTATTGCAGCATGAAGTTCCCGCCGCGCCAGATGCATGCCGACGCATCTGTGCGGGCCATGAGCGAAACTCTCATGTGAGGGACCGCGATCCAGCCGCACTTCGTTAGGCTTATCATATTTGCCCTCGTCCCGCCCGGCCAGCGTAGTGCTCATGGCGACGCGGTCGCCCGGCATGACGCGCACGCCAGCGATCTCTATTTCCTTCACGCAGATACGAAAGGTCGTGACAGCAGCGTAAGCCCGGAGAAATTCTTCAGTCGCCAACGGAATCATGTCGGGATGCTCACGAAGGTAAGCCTGATGATCCTGCCTTTCGGCAAGATGACGGAAGTGCAACCCGATATTGGTGGAGACGGTATCGAGACCCCCTGTGTAGAGGTTGAACGCAATCCCGACCTGCTCGTCCAGGCTTAGCGGACGTCCATCGATCTTGGCATTGGCGGCGAAGCTGATGAAGTCATCTCTCGGATTTTTCCGCCGGTCCTCCAGCTTCTCAAGCAGATAATCCCGCACCGACCGCGTTGCGCCCGCGATCTGGGCAACATCGGGTTGGTGAAGCAGGTTCATCTCCCAGGCAAGCAACTGCTCCACATCCTCCTGCGGCAGACCCATCAATTCAAGGAATACAGCGATAGGAAATTTGAAGGCGAACTCACCCATGAATTCACATGAGCCGCGATCCTTGAACTGATCGATATAGTCCCGCGCATAGATGCGAACTTTTTCGTCCAGAGCAGCCATGCGCTGCGGCGCAAGCAGGGGGTTCAAAAGACCCCGAAGCGGCGTATGTTCGGGCGGATCATATTCCACCGGCACCTGATACCAGCTATCGCCAATCAGTTGGCTGAAACTGGACCAGCCGCGTGCCGTAAAGTGCTCGCTGTCCTTGAAGATCGCCCTCAAATCTTCCGCACGCCTGAATACCCAGGCCGCGTCTCCGGTCGGAACCGCTTCCGGCGCGTAGAAAGCGATCGGCCCCGCCGCAATTTCGGGAATGATCCGATCGAAAGGATTCTCCTTCGTCTTACGGCTTACCGTCAGAGGATATTCGACCACAAGTTCAGGCGGGACATGCGCCGGGATCGATGATGAAGGCATGGCGGTTAACACATCTTCCATACTGAACTCTCCTGATCTGTCTTATGTCTTCGGGCGCAAGTGCTGGAGCACGCTTTCGGGGTCTCCTAAATGAACCATGTGGTCCCGCTCCCCGCCAAGTTGATGCACATTCCAGCCCAAAGCCTCAGCGCGCGCGTGCATCGGTGTCATCATAGTAAAGGGAACGGCAAGATAATCGACCGCGCGGCGTATCGAGTCCGCTCCCAGGGGAATTGGACATATATTCGCGCTGAGGGGCATGTCGGTCATATGTTCGAACATCCATTTGTCACGTTCAGGTGACATGCGCTGGGGCTCGATTTCCGCCATCCTGCGGACCTGTTCCGGAACACCCGCGCCGACCGGCCCTTCCCCGCGCGCGTGCAGGGCACGTATCCCGGCTGCTTGCTCCGGACTCATGAAGCCCAGCGCCTCCACTACGCTTTCACCGGCGCGCGGCACTATCGCATCAATATACACGACATGGCTGATCCGGTCACCCGCTTCAGCAAGAATGCCGGGGGCAATCGTGCCGGCATAGCTGTGCACGACAAGAACTGCATTCTCGACATCTTCGAACCGCGTCAGGTTTACGACATCGGCTACATGCGTGGCCGTCGTGATATCGCGTGAAATCAGATGATGGCGCTCGCCAAAGCCCGTCAGCGTTGGCGTGTGGACGATATGCCCCTCGGCACGCAAGGGCGCGGCCACATACTTCCAGACCCAGCCCCCCATTCCGCCGCCATGTACAAGCACATATGTCGTCATTCGAAATCCTCGCGCAATCGGACCACTGCATCAACTTGGCCGATTGCGTCTTACGGGGGCAGTGCAAGGAAGTGTTTCCAATCGGTCAACTGTTTGGTCCGCAGGTCATCCCCGTAGCGTCAGGGAATCGGGTGCGGTATGAATCCAGAGGTCCAAAAGCTTCGTGTCAGTCGCTGTTGCGTCTTTTTGGTAAGCGGATGACCTGGTCTGTAGGAGTTGCATTCCGAAACCAGGATAAATCAGGGCGCATCCAGATATTCTTGACTTCAACAGGCGACTTCTGACGCGGATCTATCGAAACGCTTCATGCAAGAGGCGATTGATGGGTTCGGCCGAAGGATAGCAGTAACGATAAACATCAGGAGGGGGATGTCGGCTATGTCCAGATTCACACAGAAAGCTTTCTATCGCGCTGGCTTTGTCGCAGGCGCCATGTTGCTTATGCCTTCTATTCTTTGGGCGCAGGACACCGGAAGCGAAGCTCAGTCGCAACCTCCTTTATCGGCTGACGATGAAACGCCCATCATGTACCGTGAAATCGTGGTTACGGCTCGTCGTCGCGACGAACGGCTCCAGGATGTACCCGTTTCAGTTAGCGCTTTTTCAGCTGAAGCACTGGCGCGCAGTACCATTCAAACCGTTGCCGACATCAACACGATCACCCCTGGTTTCCGGGCTGGAGCCGAAGGAGGCAAAGAAAATGCCTCCATTTCCTTGCGCGGTATCGGGCAAGTTCCGCTTGGCGAGGCCTCGCCCGGCGTCGTCACATATTTCGCCGATATTCCGTTGCCGTCCTTCGGTTCCAATATTCCGACCTTTGATCTTTCCAGCATACAGGTTCTCAAAGGACCACAGGGCACTCTCTTCGGACGCAATACCCTGGGCGGCGCGGTGTTGATCAGTCCACAGGCCCCAATCTATGATCTGGGTGGCTATATTGAGGGTACATACGGGCGGTTCGATTATCGGGAATTGCAAGGCGCGATTAACATCCCGATCATCGCCAACCATGTCGCGCTTCGTGTCGCGGGTCAGGTTCGGCGGCAGGACGGCCGCACTGAAAATCTCAATGGAGGACCGGATTTCGACAACGTCCATCAGGATTCGATCAGGGCGTCATTGCTGGTCGAACCAACCGACACGATCAAGAGCACCACGATTTTCGATTATTTTCGCGCAGATGAACGTGCGGGAGGCCTCCACCTTTACCGTCAGCAGCCGGGCGTGCTGGGGGCAATTTTTGGTAGTCCAGCGTTGGGCGATTTTCTCGACAGCCAGATCGCCAATTATCGGACCATCCAGAAACGCAATTTCTATGGAGCCTTCGATGATGGCATTAATGGCGGCCAAGCCTATCGCAAGCAGATCGGCATCAGCAATGATACCTCTATCTCCTTCGGCAACATTACCGTTCGCAATATTTTCGGTTATCGCCACAACTGGGTGGATCAGCTCATCAATACGGGCGCGACTGGCCCGCTCTTCCTCCCGGACGGAACGCAATTTTCAATATTCCATGCCGGGGAGCAATATAACCGCGAATATTTGACCGAAGAAATTCAGGTCCTCGGTAAGTTTGAGGGCTTTGATTTCATAGTTGGCGGCTTTCTAAGCCATGATCGCTCAGCCGGAGCGATGGGATCGACGTTCCGCGCCTTTGCGGTCGGCGACGTGCCGGGCGTGCCTGTAACGGCTCATGTAGAAAACAAGAATTATGCTATTTATGGCCAGGTCGGGGTCAATATCACCGAGAAGCTCAAGCTCAATCTTGGCGGCCGCTATAGCTGGGACAAGGTCAATGCATGCGGCGGCGGCTTTTGGACAGACTATGTGGATCGTGAAACCTGTGATGAGCAGGCTGCTCTTGGCCTTACCGATGGCGTTGGTATCGTCCGCAACAAAGGCGAAGAGCCTAGTTGGACAATCGGACTTGATTATAAGCTGAACGATGACGTCTTGCTATATATCGTCAGTCGGCGGGGCTATCGTGGCGCCAACGTCAACACCCCCGCCTTCGAAAGCGCCTTCACCACCGGCGGCACAGGTTGCAATAATCCAGGCGGAGCCTGTCCGGACCTGCGGCCTTTCCAGAAGACGGGCGAGGAAAAACTTACCGACGTGGAAGTGGGCGCCAAGACCGATTTCCGCCTGGGAAATGGGCGGGGCCGGTTCAACATCGCTGCTTTTTACACATCCTACAAGAATGCGCTTCAGTTTCTCAACGCGCAGAATGTTGGCCTGCCGTTCACGACCCCTGATCAGCCGACCAACGGATCCGTGGCGGCCAACATCGCTGATCTCGAAATATGGGGCATAGAACTCGAAACGTCCGTGAGCCCGGTGAGAGATGTTACGGTATCCTTCAACGGGGCCTATACGCATGAGAAGGTCAAAAGCCTTGGGCAGGTAAGCTTTGGTCCCGGCGTTCCGCCCCCCGTCGCCACCAAGGCGCAGGTCAATCTTCCTACGCCCACCTTTGCCGGCACGGTGAGCCTGAACTGGGTGTTGCCCTTCAAGCTTGCCGAAGGAGATGTCGTGTTTAACAGCGATATCTACATGACGGACGATTTCGGCGGCCAGAATGGCGAAAATCTGCCCGGATATACGGCAACGAACGTACGACTGGACTGGAACAACGTAGCCGGGACCGGTCTGGACCTGGGGGGCTACGTCCGTAATCTGTTCGGTGAGCATTACTATGTCTCGCCAAGCGTCCTGCTTCTTAATTTTCCGACCAGTTCCGTTTACGTCGGCGAACCAAGGACCTGGGGCCTGATGGCGCGTTACCGCTTTTAGGGGGAAGAGCCGGGCGCGGCAGCAGCGTTATTCGCCTGCCGCGCCCGGAACCTGGAACCCTCGCCACATCGGCCGCTGCCGCGATATCCCAAGGGAACGTCACTCTTCAGCATAGGCGAGAAAATGCAGCTTCGATAACTAGAAGATCTCCGACCTATTCATCTTCATCATCTAAATCGGCATCCAGATCAGCGCTTATGTCGTCATCGGCCAAGAGAGCGCCTTCTTCATCTCGGTCCAATTGCTCGTCTATCGCTTCACTGATCAGATCGAGCTGATCAAAAGTAGCCGCCAGTTCCAAAGTATCTCCGCTGTCATCTTCTATAAGCAGGATGTAATCGTCTCCCGAACGGCTGATGGCAAACTGAGCCAGTGTCTTTGTCATGTCATGTCTCCTTGGCAGGCACCCAACGCGTGAACCGAGGGCTTTTGCTGTCAGGCAGTCGCGGGCCGAGAACGGTCTGGCGTTTCCGTAATATCGAAGGCAGCAGGAGATTGGATGACGCCCGGAAAGTCATAACGGATAAGAAAGAGCCTTCAGACGTTGGTGGCGCAAGAGAGGCCTCATTGCGGTCCTCTCATTTATCAACGGAGGATCGGATGGATCGCATCTTTACAGCTTTCGCAAGAACTATCGCAAGCTGGACTGGACAGCCGCTGGCGTTTATCTTTGCTCTACTTTTGATTGTCTTGTGGATTATTTGCGGACCGATATTCCAATTCTCCGATACTTGGCAGCTTGTAGTAAATACCGCGACCACCATTATCACCTTCCTGATGGTATTCGTGATCCAGAACGCCCAAAACCGCGACGGAGCAGCCCTGCAGGCGAAGTTGGACGAACTGATACGCTGCGCCACTGGCGCGCGCGACAGGTTCATTGGGATCGAACATTTGGGGGAATCAGAAGTGGAGGAGATACGCAAGGCGCTGGAGGATCAGGCAGAGGGTGACCGCAGCGCTCGTGAAACGCTTGACCGGCTATTGCGTCGGCGTTGAGCCAATTTCAGGCAACTTGCAATGTTTCCAAACGTTGCAGACGCATATTCATGTTGTTGTGCCGAAAAGGAATTTGGCTATGGAATCCCGGGTCAACGATCAATCTGTGGGTCTTGGCAGTCGCCTGCTTCTGGGCGCGCTCGCAGGGATGGCGGGAACTGCGGCGATGACGGCAGCGATGAACCGCCTGCACCAGCGTCTGCCGCCAAAGGATCGTTATCCCCTGCCGCCACGGGAAATCACCGAGCGGATGCTCGGGAGCCAGTCGGAAGCGGCGCTGAAGGACAAAGCGACTGCGGCGCATTTCGGCTATGGGGCCGTGACAGGGGCATTGCTTGCGGTCATCGATCCCACTCCGCGTCCCGCTTTCGGCGCGGTTGCGGGGGTGGCCACCTGGGTCGCCAGCTATTTTGGTTGGATACCCGCCTTTGGCGTGCTTCGCTCTGCTGAAACTCATCCGTGGCGACGCAACAAGCTCATGATCAGCGCTCATCTCGTCTGGGGCTCCGTCACCGCCGCGACCTTGCGGGATCTGACGGTGGCGCGCAGGACGATGCTTGAGCAGGGGCCGTTACGAGACGCTGAGCCACGAAAAGAAACAGAGGCCTAGAGGCGATGCTTCAGAGTGATTGACCAAGTTCCTAGTCCGCCGCAACTGCGCCGCCTCCTCCATATGTGCGCCGTGCAAACCATATCAACGGGATCATGGCGAGCGACAACCAGGCCGAAATCCAGAACAGATCATTCGCGGCCAAAAGATAGGCCTGCTGCACCATCTGACGCGTGATGGCGCCTGCGGCCTGAAGGTCGCTGGCACCCAATCCTGTCAGTATTTCCGCTGCATTGTGGTAAATGGGTGAAAATATGGTCAGGTGATCAGCCAACTGGCTTTGATGAACCGCCTCCCGCCTGTCCCAGGCCGTGGTGATGAGCGATGCCCCAAAACTGCCGCACGTGATGCGGGCGAAATTCGATATGCCGGTAGCGGACGGTATCTGTTCCGGCGGGATGCCGTTGAGCTGAATGGTCAGCATCGACACGAAGAAAGTGCTCATCGCAACGCCATTGACCAACAGCGGCATGGTCAAATCCCAGAAGCCGGCATTAGTGGTGTAGCCCGCCCGCATGAAATAAGAGACGGTGAATGCCGCAAAAGATATTGTTGCGAGCAGCCGGGCATCCAGCTTTCCGCTGAAACGGGCAACAAGCGGCGTCAACACAACGGCGACCGCTCCGCTGGGCGCCGCCACCAGACCAGCCCAGGTCGCCGTGTAGCCCATTTGTGTTTGCAGCCAGAGCGGCAGGATCAGCACATTGGCGAAGAAAACGGCATAGCCAAGACAGAAAGCGATCGTTCCCAGCATGAAATTGCGGTTCTTGAACAATCGTAGATCGACGGCAGGATGTGCGTCCGTCAATTCCCAGATCAGCCATGCCAGAAAGCCTATGCCAGCAATGAGCGCAGCGATGACAATGGTCGGTGATTGAAACCAGTCCGCATTCTTCCCAAGGTCCAGCATGATCTGAAGCGCGCCGACCCATACAATCAGCATGGCTACGCCTATCGTGTCGATGGGCAGCTTACGCGTCGGTGTCTCGCGCTTTGCCATCACGCGCCAGCAGACGAAGGCGCAGAAGAGGCCCACGGGCACGTTGATGAGGAATATCCATCCCCAATGGAAATTATCGGAGATGTAACCGCCAAGGATCGGTCCTGCGATGGGCGCGATCAATGTAGTCATGGACCAGACGCCAAGCGCCGTGGTTCGCTTGCTTTCCGGAAAGATGGAGATAAGCAATGCTTGGCTACCAGGTATCATCGGACCTGACACGGCTCCCTGGAGAATGCGAAAGGCGATCAGCGAGCTGAGGCTCCACGCGATTCCGCACAGGAACGAAGCCAATGTGAAGAGAAGGACTGACGCGACGAATGTCCGAACCACCCCGAAACGCCCCATCAACCAGCCGGTAAGGGGGACGGCGACCCCATTGGCGACCGCGAAGGAAGTCACGATCCAGGTTCCGCTATCCGCACTGACGCCCAGATTGCCCGCGATCGTCGGCAGCGAAACATTCGCGATCGTCGAATCGAGAACCTGCATGAAGGTTCCAAGGGCAAGCGCAAAGGCCGTCAGGGCAAGGACCCCTCCCCTCAGCGGCGCCGGGCCGGCCTGACTCACTCGGTGGAACCGCGATTGGCGGCAATGATCTGTGCAATCCGCGCCTCGACCGCAGGGTCTTCCCCTACGCTTGCCTGTCTTGAAAAGGCTGCCTTTGCCGGTTTGCCAATCAAAGTGTCCGATATGTCGCTGGTATCGACCTTCACATTTACGGAAAGACCGATGCGCAGCGGATATTTGTCCAATTCACGCGGATCGAGCGCGATGCGGACGGGCACGCGCTGAACGATCTTGATCCAGTTGCCGCTGGCATTCTGCGGCGGCAACAGGGCAAAGGCATTGCCGCTGCCCGCCGCCAGTCCGACGACATGGCCATGAAAGACAACGTCACCGCCATATGTATCGGAAGTGATGGTTGCGGGCTGTCCAATGCGCAGCCGATTGAGCTGGGTTTCGCGAAAATTGGCGTCCACCCACACCCGTCGAAGCGGTACGACGGCCATCAATGGCGTGCCAGCCGCGATCTGTTGACCGATCTGGACAGTCCGCTGGGCGACGACGCCTGTGACAGGTGCAACGATATGCATATGACTGCGCCGGATCGCCGCGCGACGGTAATTGGCGATGGCCGACAGCACAGCCGGGTTGGAGGAAATGCTGGTGCCCTGCACCTGTGTGTTCGCCTGCTTATACTGGCTCTGAGCCAGGTTCAAAGAAGCCTCGGCTGTCTTCACCGCATTCGCCGCGTGAGCAACCTCCTCGCCGGAGACAGCGCCTTCCGCGGCCGCTTGCCGCCGCCGCGAAAGGTCATGCCGCGCACGATCAAGTTCCGCACGGGCCTGCGCAATGGCGGCGCTACTCTCGCTTACTTTGGAAAAATCGGCACGCACATCACGAATGGCCCGCGCAAGCTGCGCCTCGGCGGCAGCAAGCTCCACATCGGCCGTAGCCGGGTCGAGATCGGCCAGAGGCTGCCCCGCCCGCACCATCTGCGTATTATCTGCATAGAGAGCGAGCACATTGCCCGGATCACGCGCGGTGATCGTCACCGTATCGCCCGCAACATAGGCGTCATCGGTTTCCTCGCTTGGGGCCTGGAAAAACAGGTAGACGCCATAAATAATCGCAGCCAGCACAACCACGATCGCCAGAATAAGGAGCCATTTGCGCCGCGCAGGAGGGTTGCCGTTGTTAACCGCTCCGGCTCGCCGGGAGGGAGTCTCTGGCTCGGCGGAATGTGCGTCAGTCATGGAGTGGTCCTTGCTGGGACGGAGGTGGTTTCAAGAACATTAGCCGCCGGATCGAATCCCCCACCGATAGCGACAAGCAACTGAATGGCATGGATGGCAGCCTGGGCCTGAAGATTGGCTTCATCCTGCTGTGCCTGGAGCAGGCGAATGTCTGCCCCGATGATGTCGAGCCGTGAATCGAGTCCAGCCGCGACACGCACGCGATTAAGTCGTGTCACCTCTGAAAGGCCGGTCAGCGCCTGCTGCTGCTGGGCAAGATCCCTGCGGCTACTCTCGATCTGCGCCAGGGCATCCGCCGCTTCGCGCACAGCGGTAAGGATCGCGTTGTTATAATCAGCCACGGCTTCGTCCAACCGCGCCGTCGCTCCTGCATGCTCCGCGCGAAGTTTACCGCCCTGAAAAATCGGCAGGTGAATGGCCGGACCAGCGCCATAGGTGACGGCATCGTCTGAAAACAGATTGCCCAAGCCGATTGCCTGCACTCCGACCAAAGCCTGAAGGTTAATGTCAGGGTAAAACGCCTTGCGCGCGACCTCCCGCCCGGCAGCAGCGGCGGCGATGCGTTCCTGCGCGCTTGATATATCCGGCCGGCGCGCAAGCAGATCGGCGGGCAGTGTGGAAGGCAGCGGCAGGATCGCATCAAGCCTGATGGTGGTCGGCCTGATCGTCGCATAATAATGGGCGCCCTGCCCCGCCAGCAGTGCAAGGGCGTGAACGAGCAATACACGCTGTCCCTCCGCCCTGACGAGCGCCTGTCGCGCCTGGGCAAGCACCGTTTCGGCGGCGCGTGCATCCAGATCGCTTGCAAGTTTGCTCCGGATGCGTGTCTGTACGAGCTTCAACGATCGCTCGCGCTGTTCCACATTAGCCTTGCCGATGGCGGCCTGCCGCTCAGCCCGTGCAAGCTCCACATAAGTCTGGGCGACCGCCCCGGCCAAGGCCAGTCGCGCCGCTGCATAGTCGAAATCGGCCGCTCGCGAGGAGGCACGCGCCTGCGCAATGGCATCCGCCTGACGCCCCCAGAAATCGAGATTCCAGCCAAGATTGACCTCAGCCTGCCCTACCCATCGCGTCGAACCGCCATAAGGCGGCGGAATGGTGTATTTTTCGCTGAGCCGTGTGCGCTGTTCATTCGCATCGAGGGCGATCTGCGGCAAATCCTCCGCGCTGCGGGCGGCAAGAACGGATCGAGCCTGTCGCACGCGAGCCAACGCTGCGTCCAGGCGCGGACTACCGGAAAGGGCATCGCTCATGATCCGGTCGAGTTGCGGATCACCCAGGCTGGTCCACCAGGTCGCATCGATATTGGGGCTGCTGACGCTTCCCAGACCGAGCGTTGAGACAGGGATTGGCTTAACCGCCTGTCCGGCATCCGGTGCTGCGCAGGCCGCAAGCATCATGACGCCAAGCACTGGCACAAGCGACAGTTCATGCCTCAACGCTGTTCTCCGCTCCATTCCCGCCAGGGCAACACGCCAGGCTGATGTCGATCAAAGGCATGAAGATAGTCGTCAACCCTCGTTTGTTCCCCAACCGCCGCCCAGCGCCTTGAATAAGTCGATACGCGTGGAACCGAGCTTTTGCGTCGAATCCGCCAGCGCCGCGCGTGCATCCGTGAGGCTGCGCTGGGCCACCAGCAGCTCAAGGTAAGAGATGGAGCCAGCGCGATAGCGGACATCGGCAAGCTTGTAGGCTGCCTCCGCGCGTGCGCTGGCGTCTGCAAGCGCGCGATTGCGATCTTCCTCGGCGCCATAGAGGCTAAGCACCTGCTCCACCTCCTTCAGCGCAGTCAGCACTTTGCCATCCAACGCCGCGAGCGAGGCATCGCCCTGCGCCTCCGCCTGCCGGATACGCGCACGCGCTACCGCAACGTTAGGGAAGGACCAGGTCAGAAGCGGCCCCACCGAAAAAGACAACGAGTTTGATCCCCGCACATCCTGGTTCCTGAGAAAACTACCTGATCCACCAAGTGAAATACGCGGATAAAGATCGGCAGTGGCAATGCCGATACGAGCCGTATCGGCGGCAAGCCTGCGTTCCGCCTCCCGCAAGTCAGGCCGACGCCGCAGTAGCGCCGTTCCGTCGCCAACCGGCAATGCCGCCGAAGGAGCCGGTGGATGGGTGCATTTGAGGGCCTCTTCCGGCACGCCCGCCGGCGTTTCACCAATGAGAGCGGCGAGTTCGAACAGAGCTACGCGTCGCTGCGCATCCAGCGGCGCGACTGCTGCGCGGGCATTGGCAACGGCTGTCGCCGCTTGCTCTACCTCGAAGCGTCCCACTGATCCGGCTCTCTCCTGCGCTGTCACCAGTCGCAAGCTGTTCTCAGCTGTTGCCAAGGATGTCCGTGCGATCGCTGCCGCCTGCGCGAAGGAACATGCATTGGTATAGGATCTGGCGGTTTCGGCTGCGACGGTCACCCGAACCATATCGCGTGCCGCTTCGATTGCCTGCGTATCGGCCCGCGCAGCCTCAATCGTGCGGGTCACACGGCCGAACAGATCGGCCTCCCAGGCAACGGAGAGGTCGCCACTATAGGTCCATTGCGTGTTCCCGCCTCCTTGCGAGAAGCCGCCCTGAAACCCGTCTCCATAACTGATGCCGCCCGACACGTCCGTGCTCGGCAGACGGCCGGCACGCGCTTCGCCGAGAACAGCCCGGGCCCGCGCGAGATTGGCCATCGCGACCCGGAGATCGGTATTGGCCGCGAAGGCGCGTGTGATCAAACGATCAAGAGCCGGATCATCATAGAGACGCCACCAGGCATCGGGCAGCGGCAATGTAGGGTCCGTCGCGGAAGTCGTGGTGACGAAAGCCTCCCCGGACGCGGCGGGCGTTGCCGGAGGATGATAGTCGGGGCCCGCTGCGCAAGCACCCGCCAGCAGCGGAAGGAGGAATGTGATGGCCTTACGCATGTTCCGCCTCCGCCGTCCGCAATTCCCGCTGACGCGGACTTTCCGTCTCGACCCGGTGATCGCGGGCGATGAAGCTGTAAATGGTCGGCAGGACGAACAGCGTGAACAGGGTTCCGATCAGCATCCCCATCACTACGACGATCCCGATGGCGAAACGGCTTGATGCCCCTGCACCACCCGCGAACAGCAGCGGCAGGAGACCCGCCACCATCGCCGCCGTCGTCATCAGCACAGGCCGCATCCGGACGGCCGCGGCCTGGCGGATCGCCTGAGTCCGGTCGAGCCCTTCGTGGCGCTGCATCTCGTTGGCGAAAGACACCATCAGGATGCCGTGCTTCGAAATCAGGCCGATCAGCGTCACCAACCCGATCTGCGTATAGATGTTAAGCGTGGTGAAGCCCAGATAAAGGGGTATCAGAGCCCCACAAACCGCCAGCGGCACGGTGACAAGGATCACGAGAGGATCGCGGAAGCTTTCGAACTGCGCCGCCAGCACCAGGAAGATAACGATGAGCGCGAAACCGAAGGAGACGGTTAAACGGTTGCCCTCCGTCACATATTGGCGGCTGTCCGATAGCCAGTCGACTGTGGTCCCCACGGGAAGAGGCTGGCTTTTCAGGAAATCCACGGCCTGACCCATAGTCACTCCCGGCGCCAGCACCGCCGAAAGCGTGGCTGCGTTCATCTGGTTGAACTGGGGCAGCTTGTTTGCCTGGGGCCGCATGACGACCTTGACCACGGTCGAAAGCGGAACCAGCTCACCGGAGGAGGCCTTCACATAATAGCGGCCCAGATCGTCGGGCGTGAGCCGCTCGGTGCGGGGCACTTGGGCGATGACATCATAAGAGCGGTCATGCCAGTTGAAGCGATTGACATAATTTTCGCCCACAAGGATGGCGAGCGTGTCTGCAATCGCCTCCATGGAAACGCCGACCTCGCCCGCTTTTGCCCGATCGATAGTGATGCGCGCTTCCGGGCTGTCGAACGCGAGGTCACTGTCGACAAAGGCAAACAAACCACTGCCCCAGGCTGCGCCTTTGATTTTCTCCATCTGCGCGTAAATCGCCGGGAAATCGTCCGACGAGCGGATGACCATCTGGACTGGCAGACCGCCGCTTCCTGCTGGCAGGGGCGTTGGCTGGAATGCCGTTGCATAGACACCAGTGATCGCCGCACCCTTTCCGTTGATTTCGGCCTGAATTTCGTCGGTGCTGCGGTCACGCTCTGACCATTCCTTCAGGATAACGCCACCGAAGCCATTGTTGGTGCCGTCGGTGCCGTTGCTGAACCAACTGCTGCGATATTCCGGAAGGCCTTGAAAGATATCTTCGACATCCTTGCTGTACCGTGCGGTATAGTCGATGTTCGCATATTGTGGGCCCTTGGTTGCCACGAACACATAGCCCTGATCCTCCTGAGGCGCGAGTTCACGTCGAGCACCGGTGAACAGGATCACGATTGCGATCAGCACAGCGCCGCCAAAGAGCAGCACGGCGGGGCGGGCCGCCAGCGTCTTCTGGAGCAGCCGATCATAGCCTTGGGCCAGGCGCTCCATGCGATGCTCGACTGTTTGAGCGAAACGACCTTCGGAGACTTTTGCGCTCAGCAGCCAACTGCTCATCATAGGCGAGAGGGTGAGCGCGATCACGCCCGAGACGATCACCGACCCCGCCAATGTGAAGGCGAATTCACGGAACAGTGCCCCCGTCAGCCCGCCCATCAGGCCGATAGGCGCATAGACGGCGGCGAGCGTAATGGTCATCGCAATGACAGGCGTGACAATCTCCCGCGCGCCGATGAGTGCTGCCTGCACTGGCGACAGGCCTTTCTCGATATGACGATGGATGTTTTCGACGACTACGATGGCATCGTCGACGACGAGGCCGATCGCAAGCACCATCGCCAGTAAGGTCAAAAGATTGAGAGAAAAGCCGAACGCCAGCATCAGCGCGGCTGAGCCGACCAGCGACAGCGGGATTGTCACCACCGGGATCAGCACCGCACGAAGAGATCCCAGGAACAGGAAGATCACGACGACGACGATGAGGATCGCCTCGATAAGTGTATGCGTGACTTCGTCGATTGAAGCGTTGACGAAGTGCGCCACATCGAACTGATTGAAAACTTTCAGACCCGGCGGCGCTACTCGTTGAATGCCCGGGAGGAGGTCATTGACTGCCTTGACGATTTCAAGTGGATTGCCATCGGGCGTGGGCGCGACCCCGATGAATACGGCGCGATGCCCTTCGGCCATGGCGTCGGAGTCATAATTCTGACCCCCAAGCTCGACAGTGGCGACATCGCCAAGACGCACCTGCCCGCCCGACGTACTCTTCACCACCATGTTCCGGAAATCATCAATGCCCCGCAAATCGGTGGCGGCAGTGATATTGATTGCCGTGTTCTTGCCCTTGATCTGGCCCGGCGCTGACTGGACGTTGTTCGCGCGCAGCGCCGCCGCCAGATCGCTGGCGGAAAGCCCTCGCGCGGCCAGCTTCACGGGATCGATCCAGATCCGCATGGCAAGGGTCTGACCACCGCCCACCTCAGCCGAGGCTACTCCGGGAACAGCGGTAATCAGGGGTTGCGCGACACGGGTGGCGAAATCCGTCATTTGAGGCACGGTAAGCGTGTCACTCATGAACGATATATATTGGATTTCCGACGCGCCATCAGTGATCTTGGTGATGACGGGATCCGTGGCGCCCGGCGGAAGGCGGTATTTTACCTGCTGCACCTTTGCGAGAACCTCGGTCATCGACCGATCGGCATTCGCATTGAGGACGAGCTTGGCCTTGACCTGGCTTTTCCCCTGGCTTGATATCGATGTCAGATATTCAATGCCGTTTGCGGTCGCGATTGCCTGAGCGATAGGCGTCGTAACGAAACCCTGCATCACCTCCTGCGTCGCACCAGGATAGCTGGTATCGACTACAATCGTTGCGCTTTCCATGTTGGGATATTCCCGCACCTGCAGCGCGAAGAGCGCCGCACCCCCGGTCAGGAGAATCAGGAGGCTGACAACGATCGAGAGTATCGGCCGCCGGATGAAGAGATCGGTAAAACGCATCTTACCGGACTCCTGCCTGGATCAGGCGCGTCACCTTGACCTCAGCGCCGGGCTGAATGCGAAGCTGGCCCTCCGTCACGACGACGTCGCCCGCCTTCAGGCCACGGGTGACAATGACACTGTCACCGACACGCCGGCCGGTCGTGACCGCGATAGTCTCGGCCTTGCCACCGGAGCGCCCATTGCGGCCACGCACGACCGTAACGCTATCCCCCGAAGCCGAGGTCTGAATAGCGGTTGCAGGAACCACAAGTGCGCCATGCTGCGGTGGAAGATTCAGCGCCGTGGCGACATACATGCCAGGGCGCAGGGCATGATCGGGATTGGCAACCACCGCCTGCACCGTCACATTGCGAGTGTCCTCGCCAATCCGGGGCTCGATCGCATTGACATGGCCCGTGAAGCTGCGTTCCGGCCAGGCATCCGCCTTGATGGTCACGGGGGCGCCCACATGCAGCTTGGCAAGATCCTGTTGCGGCAAGGTAAAATCGACGAAAAGCCGGTCGAGCGCCGTCAGCGTGGCGACGGGATCGCCCGGATTGAGATATTGGCCCAGATTGACGCGACGGATGCCGAGTTCGCCAGCGAAGGGCGCACGGATTTGCTTCTGGGTGATGCGCGCGTCGAACTGCTGCACCTCCGCAATCGCCTGGTCGCGCTCGGCACGCCGCTGCTGCAGGAGTTCGCGAGGCTCCGCGCCAGTGGGCGCAAGCTCCTGCGAACGGGCGAGTTGCACGCCAGCGAAATCAGCGCGGGCCTTTGCCGCTCTGCGGTCCGCGCGCTCCGGCGTGTCATAAAGCTGTACCAGCAACGCTCCCGCCCCGACACGGCTGCCCGCCTCAAACTTTATGCCGACCACTCGTCCGGCAACCTCCGGCGCAAGCATCACCTCACGCACGGCGCGCACTGATCCCACCGCCTCAAGCGTGGCCGGAACGTCGGTAGGCTTTACGATCGTAGCGATAACCGCGACGGCGGGCGGCGCTTCCCGCGGCGCGGCGGCCGATTTCGTCGCCCGCCAGACGTAGAGCCCCCCGAAAATCACGAGAACGGCCACCGCAGCAATGACCATGGAACGTAAATGGGGCACGGATGGGCGATCCGAAGCGGAAACACGACTGAACAGATTGGACATGGAAAATCCTGTAACCTAAATCGACCACGAGTCAATTTTATTGCGAACGACTATTATGTAGCGCCAGACTGATCAAGAGGCTCGCTTCTATCAAGTCAGGCGCGTTAGAATGGAAACATGACGAAAAAAGGACATAGTTCCCGCCGCCGCATCCTCCAGCGGTGCCTTCGCCCGTCCAGTTCGCCCAGTGCGCCGCGGCGGTCCGAGGTCAGGCGTGGCGCGCTCATCGAAGCGGCTGGCACCTTGTTTGTGGAACAGGGCGTGGACGCCACGACTGTTGATGACATTGCCAAAGGCGCCGGTGTCGCCAAAGGAACCTTCTACCATTATTTCGGCAGCAAAGCCTGCATGCTCGATGCACTTCGGGAGCGCTTTTCCGATCAGTTTATCAGCCGTATCGCGAGCGCAATCGCTCATTGTCCGGCGGACGCATGGGAAGCCAAGTTGAAGTGCTGGCTGATCACGGCCGTCGATGCCTATCTGGATATGCGCGCACTTCACGATGTGGTGTTCCATAGCGCGGAACTGCCGCTCCGACACGCGATGGGAGACGAACCCGTCGTCAAGAACCTCGCCGGGCTACTCATGGATGGAGAGGCCGCCGGAGCCTGGAGCATCATGGACCCGCTTTATGTCGCAGTGATCATGTTCCATGGTTTGCACGGCGCGGTCGATGAAGCCATTGTCGCAGAGAATGTTGATAAACCTATCGGCCCAATGATCGCGGATTTGTATATCCGCATGATAGGCTACCGCTAGTCTTCGGCCAATGATCGGACAAGAACGCACCAAAATTTCTCCCTGTTTTCGAATCGGGAGCCCTTCTATAGAACCTCAACATTAGTTGAGGTAAAGAGGGAATTTCATTGGCAAAGGTCACGCCAGAAGATGTGAACCGCTTCCTGAGCATCGGCGAAGTGGCCCAACGTGCAGGCGTACCGATCTCTACGCTGCATTTCTACGAAGCGCAGGGACTCATCTGGAGCATGCGAACCAATGGAAATCAGCGTCGGTACGGGCGCGGTGTCCTTCGAGCCATTGCCATCATCAAGGTCGCCCAGCGTGCCGGCATTCCGCTTGCCGCCATCAGGGACCGGCTCCAGACCTTGCCCTCCAACACCAGAGTCACCGCTGCCGATTGGGCGCATCTTTCGACCGAATGGCGCAACGAACTGGATGATCGCATCGCACGTCTCACCCGGCTCCGCGATCAGATGAGCTCCTGTATCGGCTGCGGCTGCCTCTCTATCGATGAGTGCCCCTTGCGCAATCCCTATGATGAGCTGTCCGAACAAGGATCGGGACCGCGCCTGCTCGATCCCGATTAGCCTCACATACATCTCGTCGAACTAAAAATAGGTTTCCATGTTTCCGCCATCCACCACAAGATATTGGCCCGTTATGTAACTGGCGTTCTGGGAGCATAGATAAGCGCAGAGGCTGGCCACTTCTTCAGGACGGCCGAAGCGATTCATGGGAATGCGCCTGATGAGATTCGCCATGAATTGATCATAAGTCAGACCGACCGTTTCCGCGCACCGTTGGAAAAATGCCTCGTAATTCTCCCCCGTGTCGATGAAGCCCGGCGGGATCGTATTGACCGTTATGCCAAAGGGAGCCAGTTCATCGGCCAGACTACGGCTCAGCCCCAATCCTGCAGGCCTGACAGTGTTCGCCAGCACATAGTCGAAGCCCAGGGCCGAACGGCGTCCCGGCAGCTTTGCGTGGCCCGATCCAATGGTGACAATGCGGCCCCAACGATTGGCCTTCATGTTCGGCACGACAGCGCGGGCGAAATGCGCAAAACCCTTGACGACATAAGCATAAGCCCGATCGAAATCTTCGTCTGTAAATTCGTCGAACATGCCGGAAGGCGGAGCCACCGGGGAATAGATCGCAATATCGGGGGGGCCGAACACGTCTTCGGCTTCTGCCACCATCCGCGGGAAACAGTCGAATGCAGTAAGGTCAGCCGAAACGGCGATTGCTTCGCCTCCTTCACTTCTGATGGCATCTACTGTGCTGTCCAGTTGCTCCTGCCCACGCGCGACGACCACCACGCGACAGCCATTGCGCCCGAGTTCCTCGGAAACAGCCCTGCCAATGCCGTGCGATCCGCCCGTTACGATTGCGACCTTGCCCGCGATTCCTAGATCCATCAGCATCTTCTCCCTGATTGTGCTCCCCTCGGGACTTTCATTACCCAGGGCGCAAGCTGCACCATAATTAACAACATGGCAGTTTATACATTAGTCGTTCGAAGTCAAAGGGCGCCTGTCGCGGCAGTATTAACGCCGATGCTCTGCGATCTGGGGTGGATTAAATTTCTGCCAACACGGACCGCGCGACGGGATAGAGCGTGTGGCAAAAGCCGTTAGCTAATCGTTCCGGTGCGTCGGGATGAAACAGCCGTTCGACCACGGCCCAATGATAGGGATGATTCAGATAGTCGCCGACGAACACCGATGCGTCGGGCACCTCCTGTTCAAGGCAGAGCGTCCAGCCTCCACGGCTCGACGTGACGCGCGTAACCCGCCAATTCCGGATCGCGGTAATATATCGCGGCGTATCGATCATCGCCTTTTCGAATGCAGCGACCGCTGGGCCGTCCAGCCCATCTTCGGTACGCACCAATATGGTTCGTTTTGTGCCTCCAATATCTGGATTCCGGAGTCCTGCGTCCAATGGTTCGCCAAGGGCTACTGCCTCCACAATTTCCGCCGCTCCCGGAAGGGCGGCAAGCAGTGCTGCTTCGTCCATAGGTTCGATCGCAACCATATCCCAGGTAAAATGGCCCGGCATGAAACTATATTCCTGATGAAAGCCCGCCCGGCTGTGCAATATTCTGGCATCGGCGCGTGCCAGCCCTTCGATCGCTGCTATCCACATCGGTTCTTCAGCCTCATTCAGCGCTCCCGTCGGTCGGACGAACAGGATGGTTCGCTGTCCTTTCACCCCTACGGCAATCTCACCACTGTCGTCAGGGGGCGGCAAATCCATCGACCAGGAACGAGCCAGTTGCCGGCTACGCGCAGTGGTCATCTTTTCGGCCTTTGCCCAGATGTCGCGCACGACCGGATCGTCTTCCTCTGCCATCCGCGCTGCCCATAAGGCACCCAGTGTCGGATATTCCCAAACCACCGTCAGTTCGGAATCGGCATCCGACCGTTCAAAGGGTGGCGTCAGCCATGCCCCAGCAAGACGAAGCCCGCGGGATTGCACATGCCGCGCATATTCCTGCGTCATCAGATCGTGGAGGGAACGCTGATGGCCTGGCTTGATGATAAACCGATCGATGATTTCAACTGGTTTGTTCGTCTCGAAGATGTCGTTCATAGCAGTCTGGCTCACTGTTCAGTGGGCAGACAACCTATCACATGAACGACTTCGTAAAAGCGAATTCGGGCCGCGCTCCGCGCTAACGCGCCGCGTCGGCACGAATCCTGTTCAGGTCGCCGCGACGGTCTGCTTCGAACGAACAGTTCTTTTGGCCCGCGGCTTCTTTGCGGTCTTTGTTGCCTTGGGAGTCGCAGCCGCCTTCTTTGTCGGCGCCCTTCTTGCACGCGCGGGCGCGTCGGCCGTGGATGTCTCCCCGTCCTTTTCGCTCTCATGCAAGAAGTTCTCTATAAATTCCGTGACCTTGTCATAAATCGCAATGGCGTTCGCTTCGGCCGCTTCAACATCGCGTGCCAAAATCACCTTCATGGTGTCCGCATGTTGCGGGCCAAGTTCCAGTTCAAAACGAGCCAGCGGCATGTACATATGCCGGTAACGCATGTTCTGCGCATACAGAAGTCGCCAGGCGCCCAGCAGCCAGGGGTTCGTGCAAGCTCCAAGCAGGGCTTCATAAAAAGCGAGGCGCTCGGTCGAATAGGCTTCGAGATCCTCTTTCCCTGCCACCACCAGCTCAAGCGTGCGTACGGCACGATGATAGGTCGCCACAAGGTTCAGTTCCCACTGAACATCGCCATTTTCTATGGACGAACGGAGGCAAGGAAGCTCTACTGTCAGGCAGGCCTGCGCGAGTTCCCGATAGCCTTTCTGAGAAATCGACGCCACACGGAAACCGCGATGACGCTCAATTTCGACCAGACCCTCCGACGTGAGGCGCGACAGTGCTTCGCGTACCGCCGCCTGACTCAGCGAGAGCTTTTTTTGCAAGGACGAGATATTAAGTCTTGTGCCCGGTTTAAGGCGACAACTGATCAACTCCGCGCGCAGGAGGTGATAGGCTCTTCCAGTGATGCTTGTATCTTCCATCAGCAAAGGCATTTAATCTCGATTAGCAGACGTTCAAGCTGCATTTTCATCACAGCCCACTTTGTTCTGTTCGGCAAGGGCGATTTCAAACGGCCTGCCCGCCAATCAACTCCCGTTCCTCGCCGCTGACAAAGGCCAACATTTCCCCCGGGCGGGAAAACTTTTCCTCATCCGGGCGGATGATCCGCAAATAGGGTTCGCTTGTATAGGCGTCGATAAAGGATTGTTGGGTTTCCAGCCCCATATCCGAACACATCGGCACGAAACGCGCGACAGCAAGCCAGTTTCCCAGCTCCAGACCTGATACCTTATGGCCATGAAATTGCGTATAGCGCGTCAGCCGCTCCCACATTTCGGGGACGGTTCGGGCCAGAACCGGGTGCTTGTCGTGCCAATATCTCTGCGCGTCCTCGACCGTCCAGCCTTCGGCCACATCGCCGCCCGCCAGGAATTTGATGCCAGTACCCCCGGTTTCTGGCTTCCAAGGCTTCACCTCGGCCAGCCAGGCCACGCCCTTGTCTCCATCAATCAGTTTTTCCGCCGCGGCAAGCACGTGCGCATTGGTCGAAAGATCATTGAGGACGTTCACTGCGTCCTCGGCGCTGTCGAACCAGAATTCGGCCAGACCGTCAAATCGCGGAGGAAAGACCTTCGCCACATCGGGATGCATGCTCTCGGGTGGAAGATTGACGATCAGCTTGCGCAAGCGGTTGTCGCCACGGATGGCTTCGATGATGGCCGGGCCAAGCTCCTCGAGCCAACCGGAAACAAACGCCTTGGACTCCACGCCAGGTTTAGCAACGTTCAGCGCCGCTAGCCGCCACATATCCGCCTCCCATTCCCGATTGCGATGTTGATAGGAGCAATCGAATGAAAGGATCATAGTATTTCATGAATGTTATGCGCAATGACCAATTTTCTGCATGACGATGTTTCGTTTGATCGCCGGCGGCTGGCATGCCACTCATCACACGAATGGATCAAAATTGCTTGAAATGAGAGGATGATCAATGGGCAAGCTGGATGGCAAGATCGCAATCGTAACAGGTGCAGCATCGGGAATCGGGCGGCGATGTGCCGAACGATTTGCTGAGGAAGGCGCCCAGGTTGTCATTGGCGACATAGACATTGAAGGCGCCAACAGCACGGCGGACCAGATCGTTCGCAATGGCGGCAAGGCATTTGCGCTGCCGCTGGATCTTGCCGACGAGGATAGCGTGCGCGGCTTTTATGAACAGGTTCTGGAACATTGCGGGCGCGTTGATATCCTGCACAACAATGCAGCCGACACGCGCGCCGAACAACTGGGCAAGGACATGGCCGTCGCCGCAATGTCCACTGACATCTGGGATCGCGCTTTTACCATCAACGCCCGCGGCACGATGCTGATGACCAAATATGCGATTGCTCCCATGATCGCCGCAGGCGGCGGTTCCATCATCAATACCAGTTCGGGCGCATCGCTGACGGGAGATTTCATTAACCCGGCCTATGCCGCCTCCAAGGCAGCGGTAAATTCCCTCACGCGATATGTCGCGACCCAATATGGCAAGCGCGGCATACGCTGCAACACGGTGTCACCGGGCATGATCAAGACGGAGAAATCCATTGCGACCATGACCGATGAACAGTTCGCGACTATCGAAAAGCACAAGCTGACGCCTTATCTCGGCAGGCCTGACGACATCGCAAACGCAGCGGTCTATCTTGCGTCGGATGACTCTCGTTTCGTCACTGCACAGTTGCTGTGCGTCGACGGCGGCATTACAGCGCACATGCCTCATGTCGCGGAATTCCGCGCGGCTTTTGAGGCGGACCCCGACAATCGCGAAGTGCGTTAGGGGGGAGCAGCCACTCCTTGCGGGCCATTGGTTGGACGGATGTTGACAGGGATGCCGGACATGCGCGGCATCCCGTTGATTGCCTGCCGATCCCGCTCTGTGCTGATAAGCAGATTGGCCGACGCGCCGTTAGTCAGATAATCGCCATCTTCCGGCAGACCACCAAAGCCATGTGACATCGACACGACGCCTGGACGGATTGTTTCGTCCGCCTCTACCATTGCATCGATCGTTCCGTTATCGGAAGCAATCTCAATCCAGTCGCCATTGACAAGCCCGCGCTCCGCCATCTCGTCAGGATTGAGGTAAGCCAGATTGCGCGGCAGTAACTTCTTCAGCTCATCGACCGCGAAGCCATAGGAGTTGAAGCGATGGCGATTGCGGCGGTTGGAAAGCCGGTGCGTATAGCCACGCCCCCGCTGGCCAGCGGCATATTCGCCCAACAGCATCTCAATATCCCCCCGCACATCGTCAGGCATGACGGCAAAGCGGCCAGCAGTGAGTGGATCGGGCGGCAAGGCAATCTGGGACCCGCTGTCAAAAAAGGTGCCAAGCGGCTGATTGCGTATCACGTCGAAGGGTAGCGGCGCACCCCCTGCAACTATCGCGAGCATTTCATCGTCGGATGGCGGCCGGTCCATGTCCAGGGGAGTGCCCATGAACGCCAGCGACTTGCCCAACCGCTTCGCCAATGACCAGAACACATAATGTTCGTCGCATACTTCCGCCTCTTCTGGCGGAGGGACCAGCGCAGGCGTGTAGCGCGTGTAGGGCTTTGGAAACATATACGGTTCGAAGATGAAGATCGGCAGGTCGGCGCGCTCATAGGACAGCTTCGGCGGTAAGATATAGTGCGAGAGCCGGGCCGTCGGCGTCATGAAGGGATCAATGCTCACCAGCAGTTCAAGCGAGCGGAGTGCTTCCACGATCTTGCGCTGATCAGGCACTGTAACAGCCGGATTGCCCCCATGATTGATCATCGCCCGAATACGTCCGGGACCAGGCTTCAATATTTCATCAGCGAGCACACCAGTCGCCATTTCTCCGCCAATAGGACCATAGCCTCCTGTGCGCGTGCGTGGCCCGTGCTCCCATGATCGGGTTGGCGAATCCACCTGGGCACGCAAGCCTTCGCGTCGGAAAATAAATCCGGGATTTCCGATCTCCTCGCCTTCGCGAACGAAGCGACCACACACCACATTAAGGCATTCGATCAGATGTTCCGAAAGGTTGGAATGAGGGCTCATGTCAGTGCCCGTCCCTGTGGTCGCAATGCCCCGCGTACCTGTGCAGGCGAAGGCTTCCGCCGCTTCGCGCAGGATCCGGGGTGTGACCCCTGCAATGCCCGAGACATATTCAACCGTGAAAGGTTCCACCGCTTCCCGTAGCAGGTCGAGATCGGCGACATGCTGCGCACAGAACGCGGCATCGTGCCAACCTTCAGCCATAATGATGCGCAACATCGATGCGGCGATAGCGGCATCATGGCCAGGCAAAGGCTGGACGAAAACGTCGGCATAGCGTGCCGTTTCCGTTCTGCGCGGATCTATGACGATCAGCTTCAGGCCCCGCGCCTTGGCTTCTTTCAAGCGCTTCACCGGATTGCGGGGGTCAAGCTGGGTAATGGACACCAACGGATTGGCGCCAAACAGCATCGCCACATCGTTGCCCGTAAAATTCTGCTTGCCCGCCTGCCACGTCCCGATCCGTTCGGCCGTGACCACCTTCGCGGATTGATCGATAGTCAGCGTCGAATAATAGTTGTGAGAACCAAGTGCGGACAGCCAGTCACGCGTCAACATCAGCGATGCCGCAGTGAGAAACCCGCCCGATCCCTTGAACGCCGAAACCGCCTCCGGGCCATCGCGATCGATGATTTCCCGCAGCTTGGCAGCAATCTCCTCCAGCGCCTGCTCCAGCGAAATACGTTCAAAGTTTCCGTCCGGCATTCGCTTCAATGGATGAAGCAGCCGCTTGCCGCCGTTGTGCTCTTCGGGCGCACTGGTCCCCTTGGAGCAGACAAAGCCCAGAGACTGCGGATCGTCGCGATCACCACGGATCGTAGCAATGCGGCCATCGGAACCAATGGATACGATGACCCCGCACGCCGCTGTACAGATCCTGCAAAAGCTGCGCTCCTCATGCGGTTCGTTGATGCTCGCCATGGCTCCTGCCCTACTGCTTCCAAGCGTTGAAGTTACGCATAATTATTATCCCTATCGGCGTTCAGAGTCTTGGGACTTCTTCCCTAGCCATTCCGCCGCTTGGGATTGGCCTCAAAAGCCTCTCTGTGTTGCGCAACATGCGGGAAATGCGCGGTGTACCCACCGTCCACAACCATCACCTGCCCTGTATAGAAGCGGGCGTTGTCGGACGCGAGGAACACGACAGCCGAGGCAATGTCCATGGGATCGCCCAGGAACGGGGTCAGTGAATGACTTTCATAAGTATCGAACTGACCTGGTGCTGCGTTGTCTCGCGCTGTCTGAGTGAGGATGAGCCCAGGCGAGACCACATTGCAGCGAATATTGATCTTCCCATATTGTGTGGCGACATATTTCGTGAGCGTATTGATCGCCGATTTTGATGATGCATAGGCTGGAGCGAAGAGATCGCCGGTCAGCGATGCGCCCGAACTGGTGTTGATGATGGAACCTCCGCCAGCTTCGCGCATCATTGGAATCGCATGCTTGATCATCAGCATTGTGCCGCGGGTGTTGACGATAAAGGCCCGATCCCAGACGGCGGCGTCCATATGTTCGATAGCCATGTCACGCAGGATTTCTTCGCCTTGCGATGCTGCGGCATTATTATGAAGGATGTCCAGGCGACCATGACGGTCCTGCACAAAACGGTAGAATTGGCGGATGGACTCTTCGTCCGAAATGTCGAGGTGCCGCGCATCAGCCTCTCCTCCATTAGCGACGATTGCGGCGGCCCCCCGTTCCGCTCCGGGAAAATTTATATCGCCAATGACAACCTTTGCGCCTTCCTCCGCCAATCGTTGGGCGGTCGCGTCGCCTATCCCGCCTGATCCGGTGACGATCGCCACGCGATTGTCGAGCATGCCCATAAATCCTCTTCCCTTTCATATCGCTGGTATTTCATCGATGCAGGATTGTGGCCTTATCGAAGGAAAACTCCACGTCATTAATCTGACGGCTCATCGTATATAAGCAGCGTCATCACGCAAGAGCGGTTCATCTGAATGTTTCATATTCGCAAACAATGGTTGATCGGCTTAAGGCGGGCAGCGTTTATTGACAGAGGCTTCTTGGCTGACGGAGATAGCGCCACGAGTCATTAAGAGGCACTGCGATCCACATCTTGCATGGTGCAATAAAAGGGGAGATCTGAAGGATGGTAGCTGGAAGTCTGAGCGGCAAGGTGGCCATCGTCACCGGCGCTGGAAATCCCCACGGAATAGGCGTGACAACCGCCAGAACGCTAGCCCGTGAGGGTGCCCGGATCGTGCTTGTCGACCTCGAATCCACGCCGGTTCATGACTCGGCCGCGACGCTAAAGGATGAAGGTTTCGAAGTGGCGGCGCGTGCGGTCGACATTTCCGATGAAAGCCAGGCCAAGGCCCTGATGGCGTTTACGCGCGACCTCTTCGGACGGCTGGATATCCTTGACAATAATGCCGCCTATCATGGCGATGTAAATGATGGTGATGTTCTCTCCATGACGGTCGAACTTTGGGACAAGATCATGAGCGTGAACGCACGCGGGGCGATGTTGATGTGCAAGCATGCACTGCCGCTCATGATAGCGCAGGGCGGCGGCTCCATCATCAACATCAGTTCGGGCACGGCACAGGGGGGCGATTTCTATGCGACCGCCTATGCCGCCAGCAAAGGCGCCATCAATACATTTACGAAATATGTCGCCACGCAATACGGTGCGCAGGGCATTCGCTGCAACGCCATTGCGCCGGGTATTATCATGACTGAAGCGCTGTTGAACGCTCTGGACGAACCGGCGAGGGAAGTGTTTCGGAATCACAGCCTGACGCAGCAGCTCGGCCAACCGGCGGATATTGCGGAAATGGTGGCGTTCCTCGCCTCCGACAAGGCGCAGTTCGTCACTGGCCAGATTCTGGGTGTCGATGGCGGCATCTTCGCCCACATTCCGACCGCTTTCGAGGCCAGGAAGCTGTTCGGAGCGTGAGCAGCCGTCCGGTTCGCATTGGCATTGAGCAACTCAGCAGGAAAAAACCGGCTCTACGATGGGCTGCTTGCGTTGCCGATCATGCGCATATATATTGCGCATAAATAGTGAGGGCCTCATGAGCAGATCCGCCATCTCTTCCAATCGTAAGGCGACCAACATCTCTCTCGACATGAGCCTGCTGGAACAGGCGCGTGCGTTCAATATCAACATATCACGCGCCTGTGAGCGAGGCCTTGCCGAGCAGATTGCAGAGTCCCGCGCCGAACGGTGGCGGGCGGAAAACGCGGAAGCGCTGGCGTCGTCCAATCGCTATGTCGAACGTAACGGCCTGCCCCTCTCAGGTTTCCGCCAGTTCTGATGGCCAAGTTCGGCGTCTATCGCTTGCGGGACGGAAACGGATATTTGCTGGACTGCCAGGCTGATCTGCTCAGAGATCTCAATACGCGATTTGTCGTTCCTCTGCTGCCGGTTGATACAGCGCCCAAACCAGCGGCCAGACTGAATCCAATATTCGAAATACAGGGTGAGCAATATATGATGGTGACACAGTTCGCCGCGACAGTCCCCTCTTCGGAACTCAGGACGCTGGTCATGTCATTGAGCGAGCAGGGTATCACCATCGGGAACGCTCTCGACATGCTGATCTCCGGATATTGAGGTTCAGGCTGTCAAACCGCAAGTTTACACGGAAAATACGAATAGCCAAAACCAGGAGAGGATAGCGGCATGGCGAAGACAGCGGAATATGGCATAGGCGACTTCACTTACCCCCGCGGATGGCTGATGGTTGCTGCGTCGGTCAGCGTCACCACTATACCCAGCGAAGCGCGCTTCTTTGGTGAAGATGTCGTGCTCTATCGTGGCGCCAGCGGACGACCGGTAATGCTCGAGGCTTACTGCCCGCACATGGGGGCGCATCTGGCGGTCGGCGCATCTGGTGCTACGGCCTTGCATGGCGTCCAGGTGGAAGGGGATATGATCCGATGCCCCAATCATGGCTGGCGTTTTGGTCCAGACGGGCGTTGTAATCAAATTCCCTATTCCACAATGCCGCTTCCACAGACGCTTGGCATAAAAGCGTGGCAACTTGAGGAACGGGCGGGTTGCATTTTCGCCTGGCATGATCCGGAAGGAGGCGATCCGACTTATGATCTGCCGCTTTTCCAGGAGTGGGACGATCCGCGCTGGATTCGCTGGACCATCGATGAGCTGGAGGAAATGGACGTTCATCAGCTTGAGCTGGCCGAACATGGCGTGGACAAGATCCATAATGCAAATGTTCACGGTCAGGACCGCCTTATCGGCCACCGTGTCTCCTTTGATGAGCATCGCGCGCAGACGAGCAGCACCAGCGTGCAGTTCGGACCGGATGGGCAGCCCGGCGCGCCCATGACGATCCATTCACGCTATACCGGCCCGGCCTTGCTTCTTGCCGAAGTGGAAAGTGAGCAACCTGCGCTTTTCTTTTTCGCGCATACGCCGGTCGAGGACGGCAAAATCCGGGGATGGCATGGCGTTGCGTTGCAGGCACGGGGCGAACGGCCGGATGATGATGACTTCACGACATATCAGGAGCTTCGCAAACTGAGCCTGTCCCAGTTCAATCAGGATATGGAGATTTTCAAGCGCAAGCGCCCTACCCTGAAGGTGGTGCAGGTTCCCGGTGACGGACCATTTCGTCGTTATCGGCAGTGGTATTCGCAATTTTATATGCCGCGCGCGCAGACGAAGGCGATACAAGCCGGAGCAAATGGCGTTATTGAAACAGATGGCGATTACGACGCCCCCTGGATTAGCGCGGTCACGACAGAGTCCCGCAAAAATTCGCGCCAAACACAGGAAATGAAGGAGCTGTAATCATGAAACTTACGCTTTATTGCTTCCCCGGAGCATGCTCCCGGGCAACCATGATCTCGCTGGAAGAAACCGGCGCGGCGTATTCGACGCATGTGCCGAACATGATGAAGAATGAGCAGAAATCGCCGGAGTATCTGGCGGTCAATCCCAAAGGGAAGGTCCCTGTTCTGGTGGTCGATGGCGAACCGCTCACGGAAAACATCGCTATTCTGGGATTTCTGGCCGATAGCTTTCCGGACTCTGGACTTCTGCCACCAATCACTGATGCTTTCCGCCGGGCGCAGGCGTTTTCGGCGGTTGCCTGGCTGAGTTCTTCTCTGCTCCCGGCCTATGGACGCGTGTTCCGGCCGGCCAACATCTGTGACGTTGAAGGGACTGAGGACAGAATAAAGGCCTTGGCTACCCAAGAGATATTGGCCGGGCTCACGCTGGCGGACAAGCATCTGGATGGCCGGGACTGGTGGGTCGGCCAATGGTCCATCGCCGATGCTTACCTATATTATATCGAATGCGCCGCGAACCGGATCAACGCCGATATCAAGGACTTTCCCAATCTTGCCCGGCACATTGCGCGAATGGAAGAAAGGCCATCTGTCCAGCGCGTCCTGCAATGGGAGAAAGAAATGATGGCTAAATTGACCGCTACCTGACACTCGACCGCCGATCTCCTGCCGCATTGATGAGATCGGCGGCCTCTCATTCTTTATTCTGCGGCGCTGGCAAGCTGTCCCATGTCGCTGGGGAAAGATGAGTGATCCCATGAGTGCAATGTAGGCAGGATCCGTTCAGCAAATAGATCCAGGGCATGAACTTGCTGTTCATGCGTGCCAATGGTGAACACCATGTCAACGACGCCGACGCCGCATTGGCGCAGCACATCAAAAGCACCAGTCACGGTTTCCGGGCCGCCGACGAAATAGGGCTTCAGTATCAAGGAATTGAGGGGCGGACCGCCCATAGTCTCTGAACGCAGCTTGGCTTGCTCGGCAGCCTTGGCTCCAAAAAAGGCACCCATTTCGGCTTCGGCTTGCTCATCCGTTTCCGCAATATAGGTCAAACCGCGGTACATGACATGTTCTGGCGTAGGCTCCCATCCTTCCTTCGCTGCTTCCCGCCTGTACATCTCTATCCATTTTTGGACAGCTTCGGGCGGTGCAAAGGAAAAGGCGATGCCCAATCGGCGAGTCGCAGCAAACCGAATGGATTCTTCGGAATTACCCGAACCATAAACGACAGGATGCGGTTTCTGCATAACGCGCGGCCATATGGAAATCGTGCTGAAATCGTAATTCTCACCCTTCCAGGCAAAGGGCTCATCCTCCTGCCAGGCCTTCAGGATAAGGTCGATCCCCTCCTGCGTCATGCCACGTGTCTTTTCAGCGGGCGTATCATAGGTATGATGCTCATTGGGCGTCCCACGCAGGAACAGCACCACCAGACGACCTCCGCTCATGGCATCGAGCATGGCCAATTCTTCCGCAAGTCGGACAGGATTGCTCAGCGGAACCAGCGGGCCCAGCAGCGCGATCTTCGCCCTCTTCACCCGTTGCGTCAGGGCCGCCGCCATGACTGCCGGATTGGGCGTCATCATATAAGGGGCATAGTGATGTTCGGAAACGCTTACCCAATCGAACCCGAGCGCGTCAGCCTTTTCGCATAACGTCAGCGTTCTTTCGATTGATGCATGTGCGATCGCCGGATCGCAATAAGTCGAGGGCGCTGGCCAAACCTCGAAACCGGGCGCTGGCCCGTCATAGCCTGTCATGCCGAGATATGACACCTTCATATAACCGTTCCTTTCAAGTGCCGTATCACTCTAATGCTGCCCCGGATGGGTGACAAGATTAAAATGCATCAGATGATGATTTATGCACGATCTTCGCGGTGATAGTTGCACCGCGGTAACATCGTTCTGCGACCATGGATGGAGGTCGCCTACCCTCTTCAACTTCCGGGCCGCCTCATACACGATTGGACGCCAAATAAAAATTTTCTGTTACCGGAGTTATCTTAACGCTTGACGTTCGCTCCCAATGTTGCAAAGCGCAACCGTCAAAGGGAGTTAATTAACATGCGTTATTCACTGTTCTGCGTTGCCGTTGCCGGTTTGCTTGCCTCCACCACTGCCTATGCTGAGAATGAAGCCGCTCCAGCAGCGGCCGCATCAGCGAGCGCTCCGGTCATCAAGGTTGGCTCGACCCTGCGTTCTGCCGAGGGAAGCCGGATCGGCACCATCCAGCGTCAGCTCAAGGACGAAAACGGAGCGCCAACCACCGTCTCAGTTATCTTCGATTCGCGCTTCGTTTACATTCCAGTCTCCACTCTGTCGCAATCGGACAAGGGTCTGGTCACTTCGCTGACCAAGTCAGAAATCCGCAAGCTGCGCTAAAACGATCTGACTTCCGGGCTATACTTGGCCCGGAAGTCTCATTCTCCGAGCTAGCCTGGCCTCCGGTCGCCAGCTTTTGCCGAAGCATTAAACGACCAGAGTGCGTCCGACGCCATTCGCCCG